>JBMHDG010000053.1:0-36067 GCA_049889515.1 Myxococcota bacterium | reverse complement strand
GTACGGCGGCATGCAAGGCATTGTGGCCTTTGCTGGCTACGGCTCGGTGGCCGTGGTGGTGTGGGCCGGTGGCCGCATGGTGCTCGACGGGCAGATGTCGGCCGGAGAACTCACGGCCTTTCTGATCTACACCTTGATGGTGGCGGTGAGTCTCGGTGGCATGTCCGGCCTCTACGCGGATTTCATGAAGGCGATTGGCTCGAGCGAGCGCGTCTTTGAGCTGATGGACCTCGTGTCCGCCGTGGAGGGAACTGCAGGTGCATCCGTGTCTGATGTGGTGGGTCAGGTGACCTTTGAGGGCGTGCACTTCGCCTACCCCACAAGACCTGACGCGGTGGTCTTGGAGGACCTTGAGCTGCGCATCGCGCCGGGCGAAGTCGTGGCCCTCGTCGGTCCAAGTGGCTCGGGCAAGTCGACCATTGCGGCGCTGCTGCTTCGTCTGTATGCACCGCTTGCAGGTCGAATTTGCGTCGATGATCAAGACCTTGCCGGGGTCGACTTAAAGGCGTGGCGCCGACATGTGGGTATCGTGAGCCAAGAGCCCATTCTCTTCGCGGGAACCATTGCGGAGAATATTCGCTACGGGCGCCCCGAGGCCTCGATGGATGAGGTTCGGCATGCCGCTACCGTGGCGAACGCCCTTGAGTTCGTCGAGGCCTTTCCTGACGGGCTCGAGACCTTGGTGGGGGAGCGTGGCGTACGGTTGTCGGGTGGTCAGAAGCAGCGCATCGCAATCGCCCGGGCCGTGCTTCTCGATCCCCGCGTGCTGGTTCTCGATGAGGCCACCTCGGCGCTCGATGCCGAGAGTGAACACGTGGTGCAGGAGGCTCTGGACCGCTTGATGACGGGCCGCACGACGTTGGTCATCGCCCATCGCCTGTCGACCATCCGAGGTGCTGACCGGGTGGTGGTGCTTCATGGCGGCCGTGTCCACGAAGAAGGCCCTCACGATGCCCTGATGGCACGCGAGGGCCTCTATGCCCGCCTGGTAGAGCGTCAGTTCTCGTCCTGACGCTCCGCGTGTGGACCGTCTTACTGAATCGTGACGGCGAGTGGCGCGCTGACCTCACATGCCCCGAGGTCGACCGCGGCAAAGTGGAAGGTCTGCCCGGTCAGGCTTGCAGGGACGCCCACGGCAATGGTGGAGGTGGCGTTGAACTGGCCGAGCGCCGCGACGGGACCGAGGTCCACAGAGACATTGGCGCAGCCGGGGATCGGCGTGCTTCCGCCCGGGGTTCCGTAGACGAGCCAGACGGGCGATGATGTGGCGTTGCTCGCCAGGAAGGTCACGGTCCCTCCACCAACGGCCGGCGTCGATGACAGGGACAGGGTCGGAGCACTGCCCACGACGGTTGCGGTCACGGTGTAGTCAGCCTCTGCGCCGTTGTAGCCATAGACTTGGGCGTAGACGGTACCGCCACTGTTGAAGGTCCATGTGATGGACTCGTCATCGCTGGTGGACTCGGAGACCTCCACCTGGCTGCCTGACTGGTCATAGAGCGCAAGGTCGAGGTCACCCGTGGCGTGCACGAAGTCGAGGTCAACCCGCAGGGTGTCACCAGCGCTGACATCGATGGCGAAGATGTCATCATTGTTGGCGCATGCGGAAGCGCTCAGCGACGAACCCACAGGGAGTGTCGTGGCATCTGCCGTGCTGCTGTTGGGCTCAAAGGCGTCTTCGACGCAGCTGGGCGTAGGGGGCGCAGGTGGCGCGATGGGGCCGGCCACGGCGTAGCTGGAGATGAGGTCGGCACGTGTGGCGGTCTCGAAGCCGGGACACCCGAAGGTGGAGGAGCAAACGTTGGACTCATAGCAGCCGCCTGCCCATACGTAGTCTTGGCTACCCTCGACGAGAATGCCCTGCACGAGGCCGGTGTTGCGATCGACAATGGGTGAACCGCTGTTGCCCCCATAGCTATCGACGTCCGCTTCAAATTCGGTGCTCGAGACACCCTGCACGCTACCCCCGTGTGCGATCTTGAGCGGCAATCCACTGGGGAAGCCCAGCAATACGAGGTCGGCGTTGGATGGCGGGGCAGTATCGGAGACCGGAAGGATGGTGTGGCCGGTGACCGGACGATCGAGCTGCACCACCGCATAGTCACGGGTTCCCGTGAGCTGGCGCGCCACGATATTGTCGCAGAAGTACACATCGTTGTCGTCGAGTGTGTCGTTGACGCTGTTGGCGCTGTTCATCTGGTAGTCGAACACAAACGCTTCGTTGTTGCAGCTGCTGTTGCTGATGCAGTGCCCCGCCGTGGCGACCAAGTCGGGAGCGATCAAGAACCCGGTGCAGCTTCCGTGGGTCGGCTGGTTCGCGAAGGGCTCACTGCTGCAGACGCTTTGTGAAGACTGGAGTGAGGAGCCGCCGAAGAGGTCCCACGTGCCATTGTTGTTGGGGGAGAGCTGCCACGTACCCACCATCGCTACCGTGCCATCTGCCATGTCGAGCAGGTCGGTGTCGGTGACCTCGTAGACATCACGGCGGTTGTCCGTGCCGTAGATCACGCTTGCGCGGTCGGGGTCGAAGGTCGGTGCCGTGGTGGGCTGGTCACAGGCGGTCACGGTCGCACCGAGTGCCAACAAGACGATTCTGATGTTCATATGTGGGGTCCCCATGTTTTCCAGTAAAGGCTTACACGGGTTTTTCGGTCCTCATGACAAGCAAATGTCAGCGAGGGACCCCGACAGATCGGTCCCGCGTCCGTTTCGATGTGCGGCGCCAGTTGTCGGGGCGTAGCATCACCTGTGCCTTCGCAAAGACACTGCGGTTGAGGGCTGCTGGCGTGGTGCCGAAGGTGTCGAGCTCGGCGTACCCCACATAGACGGCGGTGAACGGATCGAGCAGCCAGGTCAGTAGGACGCTGCTGGTGAGCCTCGGGTCAGACTCGGGGACGCCAAGCTCGGGAAGACCGACGCGGTTGGCCTCGCTGATGATGCGCAGGCCGAGCTCTCGGGTGAGCTGCACCTGTAGACGCCCACGAATGAGCAGGTCGTCGAGGGTGTCGCCGCGCTCTGGCTGAAACAGGGTGTATCGACTGAGGACATCGAGACGAAGCTGCTTGATGGGTCGGAGCACCAACTCGAGCTGGGCGAGGCTGGTGGTCGCAGGCTCGAAGGTGGCGAAGTCCATGCCACGGGCCACCCGGACCTCGGGGGAGAGCTCCACGGCTGCGCCAATCTGGCCTTCGTACTCGAGAAACGCCTCCCATCCTCGGACGCGCGCCCCATCCACACCTTCGATGCGATCGTCGACACGAGCGCCAATATCGAGGTCGTGTACGCCATCGAGCACGAGCTCTAGGCTCGCCTCACCGAAACGGTACGTGTCCCCGTTGAGCTCTTCGAACCATGAGGCTTCGAGGCGGGGGCGGACGGTGGAGACAATACCGGTGGTGGCGAAGGTCCAGTCGACTCGCGCAGTACCCTCGCCAAAGCCACTCTGGTTTCGAAATCCAAGTTCTTGGCGGAGGCCGTCCGAGGCGTAGTTGCCCGTGAGCCGTACGCCGAGGCCGTTGCCGCTCCGCCGCTGTAGCGTGAGGGACTCTCCAAGCCCCACCAACCTGTCGTGCCGGCTACCGGTGAGGGACTGCTGATGGGCAGCGCTGAGCTGCCAGTTCTTCGGCAGGTTGATGCGCGTATCGATGGTGGCGGCGTCGTGGTGTCCGGTAGGCCTTGCAGGCCCCCCCTGCGAGTCGAGGCCTCGATTGTTCAGGCCAAAGTCCTGGGCGACCAAGCGCTTGTCGGTGAGCGTGACGCCCACGAAGCCCGCGCGCGGGAGGTCGTGCCGCAGGCGAACCATGGTGGAGCTGGCCCATCGGTTGGCCACTTCGGTCTCTGAGAAGCCCGGTGCGGAACGCTCATGAAAGGATGATGTGGGTGCCGTATCTAGGGCATGGAGCATGCCGATCGACCACTTGCCCTCTTTCCCAGCAAGCTTGAGGCCGTAGAGCGGCGCGACGATGCTTCGGCTGTAGAGGGTATTGGCGGTGTCGTCGAAAAACCCACCGCCCTCGGTAAAGAATGGCCGACGTTCTGGAAAGCTGAACGCGAAGCGCGCGTTGAGCACAACGGGCGTGATGTCGGACTCGACTTGCGAGAAGTCGGGCAAGAGTGTGCCCACGAGGGCGAGGTTCGGTGTCAGGCCTGCACGGATGTCGAGTGACGGACGGACGGTCTCGTACCATGGCCCATCGGGCGCCCACTGCATGGGTTCACCGGCTCCGGCCGAGACACCTTCTCCGCGTGCCGTCAGTGCAGGGACGAGCTCGATACCCGATCCGACGCGCGGCGGGCGGACGCCCTTGAGCGGTGCCGCTTGCAGAAACAGCTGCGGGAATCCGCGCTCCATCTTGGGGTAGGCGTACTTTGCACCTTCTGATGGAACCTTTCGAGTGACCATGATGCCCCAGGTCTGGTCACCCTCACCCGCGGGGTACTTGATCGAGCGAAAGGGCAGGGCAATCTCAAGCTCGTAGCCCGTGTCGGTCACATGGCCGCGGGACCGGTAGACCGTGTTCCATGCGACATTGAAGTCGCCAGCATTGACCTGGATGTCTTGCTGAATACCGAGAGGATTGAAGTAGAAGATGTAGCCCGACTGCCCGTCGCCAAACGGGTCAAGGTAGATGCCTACTTGGTCATCGGCGTTGATGTTCTCTCGGGGCGAGAGCCGCGCGCGGATCGGGTAGTCGGCATCGGTAATGCGGACGCCGATGTAGAGCGTGTCATCGGACTGCAGAAAGCGAACCTCGGTCTTGCCAGACGGCGCGCCACCCGCCGAAGGCATAAAGCGCTGGAACTCTTGGATGGCAGCTGGAAACTGCCAGACCGATTCATCGAGCGTCCCATCGACCACGATCTCACCCGTAAGATCACGCACTTCGGCCTCGGGAGAGGCATGGGCCAAACCGAGAAGTGCGAGGAGGGTGATCATGGCTGTCGCGCACCCCATGGCAGGGCCGACGAGCGGCAGGGAGGGACAGGCGCTGTAATCGGCGCTTTTCCAACTGTCGCGACCAGCAGATGTGAGATGTTCATCGAGGCCCCCGCGCACTCATACGAGGTTGGGAAGCGGGAGCCCAAGGTTGCGACCGTGGGTGACAATCCCGCCGGGTCAGCGCGGTGTCGATGCTGGCTCGAACCTCACGAACGGGGCGCGAGCCGGGTTCTTCGGCTGACGCCCACAAGTGTCAGTGGGAGCACCCACCAGGGGGGCGTGGTTCCCGTGCTGTTGCAGCCCGTGGACGTGTCGTCTGCGGGGTCCGTTGGGCCGAGGGGGCGCTCTTGGGCATCACAGCCATCATCGATGATGTCGTTGCAGTCGTTGTCGATGCTGTCGCAGAACTCATACGCCTCGGGATTGACGAAGCCCAGGTCGTCGTCACAGTCGCCATCGGCGACCGAGTAGCCATCGTTGTCGAGGTCGCGTGCATCTTCATCGATCTCGTCGTCGCAATCGTCGTCTTGGCCGTTCTCTGGGTCGGGCGCACCGGGGTAGCGGTCGGCATCGGCGTCGTCGCAGTCGCCCTCTAGCTCGCTCACACCATCCCCATCATCGTCCGAGGCTTCGGTGTCGTTGTCGATGACGCCGTCGCAGTCATCGTCGACACCGTTCACGAGCTCGGGCGCGCCGATGAACGTCGTATTGGAGGCGTCGTTACAATCCCCGTCCTCCTCGGACTGGCCATCGCCATCATCGTCGGCGAGGGTGGTTCCCTCATCGATAAGAGTGTCGCAGTCATCATCGATGCCGTTGGGCAGCTCCGGCGCGCCAGGTGCCACTTCGGACGTGGAGTCGTCGCAGTCACCTCCGAGAATGGAGACGCCATCGCCGTCGGCATCGGCGATCTCGGATGCATCGTCGATTGCGCCATTGCAGTCATCGTCGCGCCCATTCGGTTGCTCGGCGGCTCCGGGGAAGATGAGGGGGTCGTTGTCGTTGCAGTCCCCATCGTCTTCGGAGAAGGTGTCCCCATCGTCATCAAAGGCTGCGGTGCCTTCGTCGACGATGCCGTCGCAGTCGTCGTCGATGCCAGGGAGAAGCTCGGGTGCGCCGGGATGAACGGCAGCGAGGGTGTCGTCGCAGTCTCCGCCCGCTTCGGCCCATCCGTCGCCATCGTCATCGAACCAGAGCGTGCCCTCGTCGACCACCCCATCGCAGTCTTGGTCTAGGCCATCGGCGAGCTCGGGTGCGGTGGGGTAGACACTGGCGAGGAGGTCGTTGCAGTCTGCAGAAGGGATGTCGAAGGGCGACCATTCGGCACCATCACCGTCCACATCAACCTCATCACCATCGAGACAGTCTTGATCGATGCCATCCCATGGGATCTCGGTGGCGGCGGGCGAGACGTTGATGTCGGTGTCGTCACAGTCATCGCCGTTCAACACCATCCCGTCGGGGAGCTGGCAGGTGCTGAGGTCACTCTCGGTGGCAGGGTCGCCAAACCCATCGCTGTCGACATCGCTCCATGCCGTCAGGCTGGCCTCGAGCGAAGGGTCCTCATCATCGATGAGCGCATCGCAGTCGTCGTCGACGCCACTGCAGATCTCGGTGGCATCGGGACGAATGGTGTCGAGGGCATCGTTGCAGTCGCCACCGGCGTTCACAAAGCCATCGGGCTGTGCGCACGCGACGATCGTGTCGCCGTCTTGTCCCCAGCCATCGTCATCGTCGTCGCGGTACCATGTGGTGCCGTCGGTGAGCGTGTCATCGTCCGCGTCGACAAGCTGGTCGCAGTCATCGTCGATGGTGTTGCAGATCTCGGGTGCGTCCGGATGAATGGCTGCGTTTCCATCGGCGCAGTCGTCCTGCCGGGCAGACAGGCCTGGACCCGCGCAGGTGAGGTTCGAGCTGGGTGCGACGAGCGGCACCCCGTAGCCATCGCCATCCCCGTCTTGCCAACAGGCATCTCCCCCATTGCAGTCCTGATCAATGCCGTCGGCAACGATCTCGGTGGCGGTGGGGTAGATCGAGCTCGATAGGGGACCAAGGTCGTCGGTGCAGTCTCCGCTGAGCGGTGATTCGCCGGGGAGGTTGGTGCAGTCGAGGTCGTCGCCGGGGATCTGCACATCGCTGCCCCATCCGTCGAGGTCGAGGTCCCGCCAGCAGTCATCCGCGCCGTCACAGTCTTGATCGATGCCATCAACGGGGATCTCTGCAGCATCGGGTCGAATGCTCGCCAGTGCATCGTTGCAGTCCGGGCCACCGCATTCTGCGGCCACGAACCCGTCGTCATCTTGGTCGCAACAGGCATCTGTGCCGTCGCAGTCTGCGTCGAGGCAGTCGGTAGCACCATCACCGTCATCGTCGAGTCCATCGTCGCAGTCGGTCTCTACGCACACGCAGTCAGGGTCAGCGCAGTCGATCAGACCGTCGAGGTCCTCATCGGCACCATCGTTGCAGTCGAGCTCGACGCACTCGCAGTCGTCATCTCCACAGTCCACGTCGAGGTCACCATCGTTGTCCTCGCCGTCGTCGCAGATCTCTTCGCAATACGCGAAGATTCGGTAGTCGCTGTAGGCATTGAGAAACCCGAACAGGCCACCGGGAGGGCAGCTTCCAGGGTTGGCATCGAGCGCATAGCCCTCGACCACGAGATAGTAGACCTCGCTCTCGACGCAGAACCACTCGACGAAGTGAGAGCCCGAGACCACCGTGCTCGTGTTGTAGTCCGCGACATCGGAGGAGGGGTCGCAGGTGGCCTCCATCACAAACAGGTCGAGGTCACAGTCGAGGTCCTTGATCTGCGCAAACGCCAGTCCCGTGTGGGGGCAAGTGAAGGTGTAGATGTGCTCCGCGCCGGCTTGGGACTGAAGCACCTGACCGGTCACGGGTGCAATGTAGCCATTGAGCCGCTTGGGTTCGGACTTGTTGAGCGTGGCCTGAAAGCCCACACCCTGGCAGGTGATCGGTGTCAGGCTGTGCGTCTCACAGACGTTTTGTCCGAAGGCGAGACTGGAGAGCAGGAGGGTCCACATCATGATCGTTCCGGCGGCAGGCTCCCACGCTACCGCGAGCCGACGGGGCTCGCCCATCTTTTCGCGGCGCGGGGCCACCTGGCGCGACTCAGGCGTGGAGACGCAATAAGCCGTGGGTCATGGGACTGTTTGATGTACATGCGCACCTCACCGATGAGCGTCTGGCCGCGCGCGAAGACGAGATCTTGGCTGCGGCCCGTGCGGCGGGTGTGACGACAATCCTGAGCAATGGCCTCAATCCCACCGACAACCAGGCCACAGCAGAGCTCGCGGCACGCTCGGGGGGGCTCGTGAAGCCCTGCTTCGGGTTTTATCCAGTCGATACCGTGCTTCCCGAGATGTTGGCCGCGGGCATCGACTACCCGCACCGAGAGGTGGAGCATCTCCCTACAGTCGACGAGGGTGTCGCCTGGGTCAGAGAAAATCTCGATGCATGTGTGGCCGTCGGGGAGATTGGGCTCGATGGCTACTGGATTCCTGAAGAGCTCTGGCCGCAGCAGGAACGGGCCTTTCGCGCCATGGTGAGCCTCGCCATGGAGGCGGACAAGCCCATCATCTTTCATAGTCGCAAGCTCGAACAACGGGCCATGGACATCTTGGTGGAGATGGGCGCGACGCGTGTGGACTGGCATTGCTACGGCAGCAAGATCAAGCGGGCGATGCGCATTGCAGCGCTCCCTGGCCACTACCTGTCGATCCCGGCCAACTGCGCGCGGGTTCCGGGCTTTCGAGCCATGCTGGAGAGGCTCCCGCGCGACCGGGTGCTGCTCGAGACGGACTGTCCGTACCTTTCGCCTGACCGTGGCGAGCTGAATCACCCGGCCAATGTCGCGCGGACGGTGACGCTCGCCGCCGAGCTGTGGTCCTGCTCCGAAGATGCCGTCTTGGCCCAGCTCGAAGAAAACTTTGAGCGGCTGTTTGGATTTGCGCCCTAGGTCAGCCGTCTGCCGGTGCCGGTGGGGCGCAGTCCATCGGAAGGTGGGGGATGCCGTCTTCGAGGTAGCCCTCACCGTTCACCACAAACCCAAGGCTCTCGTAGTAGGGCCGGAGGTGCGCTTGGGCCGAGATGTGGATGGGATGGGGTCCCCAGAGCGTCCAAGCTTCGTCCATGCCACGCTTCATGAGGGGCCGGCCCCATCCGGTTCCACGAATCCGAGGCGAGGTCACGACGCGCCCGACCACGATGTGGGTGGCGTGGCAGATGCCGGGAGCAAAGATGCGAAGGTAGGCGGCGAGTCCGTGGTCATCGTGCATGAGCAAGTGGTGCGCCTGCGCATCGAGGCCATCAGCATCGAGGTAGGGGCAGTCCTGCTCCACGACGAAGACTTCTTGGCGCAGTGCCATGACCGCGTAGAGGTCGTCGCGGTGCAGTGCCTGATAGGGGATCAGCGTGGCCTTCATCTGGGCATGTCTCCAGCGGTTGCACTTGTGGTAACCAGTCTCCATGAGCGTCTGGACCCAACGCTGGCACCTTCTCCCGCTGACCTGGGCGGGCGTGTGGACCATCTTGCTGGCCACGACCGGTCTGATGGGCATCGGGGTGCTTCGTCAGGATCGGTTTGTGGCGCTGCTGACGGGGGCGGCCTTGGTCACGGTGGTGCTGGCACTCGTGATGGTCTTCGTCGGCGCTTGGCGTCTGCACGTGACGCTCCGTGCGGCTGCGGGTGGGCGTCATATGAACCTGGTCTCGGGCATGTGGTCGGAGACGGGGTTGGTGTTGCCTCGCCTCTGGATCCCACTCGTCGATATACGGACCCGCTGGTTGGACGTCAGCGTCGAGACAGACGGACGCTGGGAGGACGGACAATGGCACGAGCGTGTCCGAGCTGGCCGACGAGGGCATCGTGTGACCGTGCAGCGCTGGGTAGAGGTCCGGGACGTCTTCGGGCTGGCGCAGCTGGCCTGGGTCTCGGAGGCCGACAGCAGTGTGACGGTTCGTCCGTTCGCTGGCGCGCTGGAGCAGGTTGCCGTGCTTGCGGGACTTCAAGGCGGACCCGACCGGCCCCATCCCGAGGGAGAACCCGAGGGAGACCTCCTCGACCTTCGGGCCTATGGTCCCGGTGACCCGATTCGGCATGTGGTCTGGAAGGCCTACGCCAAGCATCGTGTGCTGCTCGTTCGTAAGCCCGAACGCGCGCTGTCCGAAGACAAGCGCACGCTCGCGTGGTTGGTGGTCGATGAAGCCGATGAGGCAGCGGCTGGGGCCATGTCTGCGGTGCTCACCCAAGGCCTTCTGGGAAGGGGGGGGGCCATGGGCGCAGATGGTGTCGCGCAACGGGGGACCGACATCGCCACCGGTGCGGAGGTCTTGATTGAGAGTGGAGACGTTCCGCTCGACGATTCGCTCGGGGCTGGCGGTGCTGGCGCCTTTCTCTCGGAGCAGTCACGGGAGGGCAGCACGCACCTCATGATCTTTGCTCCGCCTCGCGTGGGCCCATGGATGCAGCGCGTGGGCGCGCTGGTCGCGCAGGGCTGTCGTGTCGACGTACTCATCTGTTTCGACAGCATGGCCGACACGGAGCGGGAGCGTGTGGTGGCCGACACCGCAGCGGTTCATCAGGTGGCTGGTGATCTCATGCCCATGGGGGTGGGCGTCTGGCTTGTCGATCGGTCGACGGGCGACATGAGTCCCGTCGGTGAGCACCACCTGGCACGGGGTGTGGCCTGATGGCGCCGACCGGATGGAATCGGGCCGTTCGCTGGCTGCGCCACCCCCTGCGGGTCGTGCTCTGGTGGACCGTGTTGTTCAGTGTCGCATCCGATGCCATCGATGGGCTGGGCTCTCTGGCGTTGATCTGTGCCGTTCCGCTTGGCGTGGGCCTCGGAGAGGTGTTGGGCCGGACTCGGGTGCACCTCGCGTGGCTCTGTCTCGGTGCGCTCATGGCGCTGTTGGTGCAGTCGGGGATTCTGTACGTTCTTGAAGAGACTGGATTTCTTGCTGCGGTGAGTCCACAAGCGGCCATGATGTTGGCCAACGGTGTCGCATGGTTTGGACTGCCCCTCCTCGGCTTGATGACACTGCGCATGGGCGGCGTGCGCCATGCGAGCTGGCGCATCACCGAGATGGCTGTCGTGACGGTCTTGGCGGCGCTTCCCTACGCCGATCATCGTGATGGCGCCTTGGGGCGTCCGCTCTGGCTCGCGGACAGCGCGTGGTGGCTGGGGACCAGTGTCGAGGTGATGCTCGTCTTGATCGCAGGTGGGTTCGGGCTCTGGATGTTTGTGATTCTCGTGCTCGATGCGCGAGATCGCCGATTACCTCGGCTCGGCTGGGCGGCGTTGCCCCTCACGCTGCTGATGGGGAGCGTGCTCGCGGGACTGATCCTTCAGCCCCCCGAAGCGGAGGAGCAGACGGACAGCCTAGCCGAGGCCGAAGACGGCGATGGTGAGTCGACCGGCGGTGAGGACACCGATGGCGAGCTTGCGGCCAGATCGGGTGAAGCCTCGGACGAGGGTGCAGAAGGTGGCGACGCGGCCGGGCCTGGAGGCGAGGAACGTGATGAGGAGGCCGAGGGCGGCGGCTCAGAGGGCGGTGAGCGCGATGCCGAAGGCGACGCGGAGGGCGACGGTGAGGCTGCCGAAGGCGGAGACGAGCGCACCGAGGGTGGCGACGATCCGTCCGACGGTGGCTCCTCGGATGGCGACGACCCGTCCGACGCGGGCTCCTCGGGTGGCGACGACCCGTCCGACGCGGGCTCCTCGGGTGGCGACGATCCATCGGACGCAGGCTCCTCGGGTGGCGACGATCCATCCGACGGTGGCGCTGCGGGTGGTGAGGATTCCTCCGACGGTGGCTCCTCGGATGGCGACGACCCGTCCGACGCGGGCTCCTCGGGTGGCGACGATCCGTCCGACGGTGGCTCCTCTGATGGTGATGAGTCCTCCGACGGTGGCTCTGCGGGTGGCGACGATCCGTCCGACGGTGGCTCCTCTGATGGTGAGGAGTCCTCCGACGGTGGCGCTTCGGGTGGCGACGATCCGTCCGACGGTGGCTCTGCGGATGGCGACGACCCGTCCGACGCGGGCTCCTCGGGTGGCGACGATCCGTCCGACGGTGGCTCTGCGGGTGGTGAGGAGTCCTCCGAAGGTGGCTCTGCGGGTGGTGAGGAGTCCTCCGAAGGTGGCTCTGCGGGTGGTGAGGAGTCCTCCGACGGTGGCTCTGCGGGTGGTGAGGAGTCCTCCGACGGTGGCGCCTCGGGTGATGAGGAGGCCGAGGGCGGCGGCTCAGAGGGCGGTGGCTCCGCGGGTGGTGAGGAGTCCTCCGAAGGTGGCTCTGCGGGTGGTGAGGAGTCCTCCGACGCGGGTGCTGCGGGCGGAGAAGGCGACGCGGATGCGGGGGCCAACGAAGGCGCCGAGGACGCGGAGAATGGATCTCCACCTCCGGAGGGAAGCGACGGTGAGGGAACCGGTTCAGACGTGCCACCCAATCCCGAAGATATGCAGGAGCCCGACCTCGATGAGCCGCCACCGCCTCCGCCGCCAGCATCGTCTGAGCCGCCACCTCCAATCCCTCTGGCCGTGGTGTTGATCGGTGATGACCACGAGCCCCCGGGAGAGCGTTGGTACTTGCGGAGTGAGGTGCGAGAGGCGCTTGAGGGGGATCACTTCGTCATCGACCTCGAGGCGGAGCTGGTTCCCACGCCGGTCCCAGACGAGGTGCGCACCGACTGCCCGATCACCCCGCTTCATGCCGAGGTGACAGGGTCCGTGTCTCTGCTGGCATCGGCGGAGTTCGCCTTCGCTCCCGTCGAGCCGTGTCGCCTCGCGCATCGCGACAATCCACAGCCCGGACGCTTCAACGACAGCTGGGAGTTTACGGCAGCTATGCCTACGCTGGGCTTTTCGGAGATCCTCGCCAAGCGAGGCAAGGCCCTGTTGCCGCCCGAGCCAGACGCCGCAGAAGACGCGGAAGCCGATGCGGAGCCCCCACCGCCACGGGTGCTTCCGGTACGCCCCCCCGAGCATTTTGCGACCCTGCCCCCCGAGCTCCAAGACGTCTGGAGCGAAAAAGCCGCAGAGCTTCTCGTGGGAATCGACGAGGACATTGCCAATCACCCTCTGGGGCCAGCGCTCGTGACCCGCGAATGGGTGGAGAAGGCGTGGACGGTGCTCGAAGTCCCCCGAGAGGACGCCTCGCTGGCGGAGCTTGTGTTGGGTGATGCGCCCACCGGCACCGTGATGCATGGGGCTGAAGCGGTGGCCATGGTCGCGCGCGCACGTGGAATCCCGGCGCGTGTGGCGCGCGGGTACGCTCCGCCGGCAGAAGCCCGAAATGGGTCTTCATTGGTCGTCTATCACCATGATGCGCAAGCATGGGCTGAGATCTGGGTTGCCGAGGTTGGCTGGGTGCCAGTGTCGGCGTCGCCCCAGCCGCCGTTCAGTGTGGTGTCTGCGCCCCCGCCCGACCTCGAGCTCGCCCGGCAGCTGGTCGAAGAGGCGCGGGGTGGATGGGATCAGCCGTACGAGCCCGTGCGCCTGAGTGATCTGTTTCACCTGTTGCCACAGCTCACCTTGCCGTCTCGAGAGACGATGCTGCGTGCGCTCACGGTACTGCTTGCGGGGCTCCTTGGCCTCATCTGGGCCCGCAAGGCCTGGGCGATGTCACGAACCCGGTGGAGCGCGCACTACATACGTGCGGCGCATCATACCGCGCTGGAGCGCCTGACCGAGGTGGGCGTCCGCCGCAACATCGGAGAGACGTCGACGTCGTTCGCGCGGCGGATGGAGACCGAGGTGCCGAGCTTGGCCCAGCTGAGCGCGTGGCATGTCGCCGCGAAGATGTCGCGCCATGCCTACGCGGAACCGCCCACTCGGGCAGACGTCTTGAACACCCTTCATGCCTTTACCCGCGAGCTTCAGTCCGAGGTGCCGTTCTGGCGCCGAGCGCTGGGGCTGCTTGACCCCACTTCTTCCTTCCGCGTGCGTTGAGAGAGGACCCATGGATACCCCAACCCCACCAGAAGCCACTGACGTCGAAAAGGCGCCCCGCATTACCAGCCTTGTTGGCGCGATGGATGTTGCCCGTCGGCTCCGCAAACGACTGCTGCGCTCGGTGATCGGGAGAGATGAGACCATCGATCTCGTGATCATCGCGCTGCTCGCTGACGGTCATGTGCTGCTCGAGGACTATCCAGGCTCCGGAAAGACAACGCTCGCCAAAGCGCTGGGTGCATCCCTGATTGATGACAACCTCGAGGACAACATTGAAGCCATTCGGCGCGTGCAGTTCACGCCGGACTTGTTGCCGGGCGATGTGACTGGGACGACGATCTTCGACCCCAATACCAACAGCTTCTTCTTTCGGCCGGGGCCCATCTTTGCCCACATTGTGCTCGCGGATGAGATCAACCGTACCAGTCCAAAGGTGCAGTCGGCGCTACTCGAGGCCATGGCCGAGAAGCAGGCGACGGTCGACAACACGACCTACCCGCTCGACGAGTTGTTCTTTGTGATCGCGACCCAAAACCCGCTCGATCTCGCGGGAACGTTCCCGCTTCCTGCAGCCCAGCTCGACCGCTTCTTGTTCAAGATCCGCATGACCCACATCAGCCGAGATGCGGAGCTTGAGCTGCTTCACCGGTTGGACGCCATCAAGAAGGGTGCGCCCGAGACGATGGCGCGGGTGACCCGCACCGAGGTGACCGATGCCCGTGAGGTGCTGATGTCGCAGGTTCGTGTCGCGCCTGAGATCAAGGAAGCGCTCGTCGACATTGCGGATGCCACGCGGCGCGATGAGCACTGTCTGCAGGGGGTGTCGACACGCTCGTTGGTCATGATGCTGCCCGCACTCCAAGCGCGTGCGCTGCTGATGGAGCGTGACCACGTGACGGCCGAAGACGTCAAGGTATTGGCGCCACTGGTGTTCGGTCACCGAATTCGACGGACGGCAGGCGCGCCATCGGCCGACCAGATCATCGAGCGGTGTGCCAAGCGTCCACTGGAGACCCTGGTCAAGTCGACGCTCTGGAGCCGATGAATGGTGCTCGCCCTGCTCATTTCACTGGTGTGGGCACAGCCTGCGCCTACACCGACCCCGACCACGGGTCCGGCCGCACTCGCCGAGGAGGCGTGGCAGGCCTTTCGTTCGCAGCAGTACGTGACAGCACGACGTGTCTCCGAGGCGTTGTTGGCGGAGGACCCAGATGCTGTGGAGGCACACCTCGTGCTCGGGGCAGCGCTGCATTGGAGTGAGGGGGAGCTGCCCAAGGCGCGCTTTCACATTGAGAAGGCCCTCGACCTCAACAAGCGACAGACACCGTACGTTCGGGAGAACTGGGAGATCGAAGCGTACGGCCTGGTGCAGCTCGCGGAGGTGCTCGGAGCCATGGCCCTCGACGAGGCCAAGCTCGACGCCATCGCCAAGCATGATGTGCGCTACACACCCCACATGCCGGAGGAGCGGATCTGGCCGTTGCTTCGTCTGAACCGGGAGGCGGAGGCACGCCGATGGGCCGATGAGGCGATGCGCGTGGCCACAGACAAAGACGACAAGTTTCTGCGTGCCTACGTGGAGACCTCCTTGTGTGCCATTGAGGGGCGCTTTGGAACCCGGGAAGCCTACCGGCAGGCCTGCGAGCAGGCGCTCAACTTCGTGTTGATGTCCGACCTCGACCCGGTGGTGGACGCGCACAACGCGACCCTTGCGCTGCTGGGCAATGATGAGCCCGTCCTGGCCGAAGAGACGGCGCGTGTGGGGCTGCGCAGTGGTGGGCGTGCGGTCTCAAACCCTCATCTTCAGCTGGCGTATCTCGCGTTGGTGCAGGGCGATGCCGAGACAGCGGCCAACCACATGGGCAAGTCGCGCCGGTGGCAGCTGAAGCAGGCGCCATCGTTACGGGGGCAGACCGACAGTGAGCTGCTCACGGGCGCGGCGGTGCTGTTGATGCACGGACAGCAGATCGAGGTGGCGGCTGCCCTCTTGCAGCGCGCCATCGAACGACCAGACTTTGGGGGCTACACCTCGGCCGGGGCCGAGTCGACCGCGGCTGGGACGGCGGTCCTTCGGCGTGTGGTCCGTGATGTGCAGCGTGAGCGGCGTCTTGAGCAGGCGAGCAGCGGCACGATCGTGGAGCGCTGGTGGGCGTGGGCATGGGAGCAATTGCCGAGCCTCGAAGCGCTGGAAGATCGGCTCTCGGTGCGTCGAGCGATGGCCGACACGTACCTGTTCGACATGGCCTTCGTGCCCAACCGCTTTGAGGCGCTCTCCGACATTCCGGGCTGGATGAGGGTTCGCATCGCCGATCAGATCGGCGCAGGGGCCACGGAGGCCTCGCTGAATGCTGCGCTCGATCGCGAGGCGCGTGAGCAGCCTTCGGGCCTGCTGCAAGGACACTATGCGGTCTGGCAGGCAGAGCTCGCCTGGCGTCGCGGAGACATGGAGGCGGTCCTTGGCCTGCTGGAGCCCGAACTCGCGACACTCGATGAGCGCTGGAGCATGTTGGGGAACCATGCACGGGCCCTCGTCGGGTCGGCGCAGCTGGCACGCGGTGCGCGTGCACGCGCCGTGATGGCGTTTGATGCGGTCTTGGGGCTCGATGCGAGCGAGGTCCGTCGGATGGGGATGCGCATTCCCGTGACCTTGGAGGGGCCCGAGGCGATCACCGCGCGGCTACGCCACTCCCCACGCCTCGATGTCGGTACGAGCGGCCTGCGACTGGTGTCGCGGTACACCGAGGATGGGGTGGAGATCTGCCTGCGTCGGACAGGGGGGCGTACCCACGCCTGCGGAGCTGCGCCTACGGTCCGTGAGGCGATTGACCAGTTTCACGTCGAGGCCTTCGCCATGGACCTCGGCATCGATGAGGAACGCGCCTGGTCATTCGGCGGCTCCCACGTGGCGCGGCACGAAGAGAGCCTCGAGAAGCTTCAGCGGCTGCTGAAGCGGGATGTGCCCGAGGATCAAGCACCCGTCGCCGAGTGATGGGCCATGGCGATCATGACCTCGCTGATGCGCACGATCTCTTCGCGCGGGGTGACCAGCGGTGGGGTCGCATAGATGCAGCCGCCGAAGGGCCGTAGCCAGACGCCGGCGTCGATGCCGATACGCATCAGAGCGGCCTGGTGACCGAGCCGAGCGACCTCCAGCACGGCGACAGCCCCCTTGACGCGCACATCGATCACGCCGGGAATGCTCTGTGCCTCTTGAAGCGCAGCGCCGAACCAGGTCTCGATGTCGCGGGCTTGCTCAAGGCGTGGCTCCTGCTCGAACAGGTCGAGTGAGGCATTCGCCGCCGCGCATGCGAGGGGGTGTGCCATGAAGGTGGGGCCGTGCATGAGGGCATGGGCTGGCGCGCGAAACGCATCGAAGACGCGGGTGGTGGCCACGGCCGCCGAGAGCGGGAGCACGCCGCCGGTGAGCGCCTTGGAGAGCGTGATGATGTCAGGCGTGACCCCAGCCTGTTGGCAGGCAAAGAGCGAACCGGTCCTGCCAAAGCCTGTTGCGATCTCATCGAAGATCAGCAGCAGGCCATACTGGTCGCACCGTTCGCGCAGCCGTTGGAGCGTGGCACCGTTGTGCATGCGAAATCCACCTGCGCCCTGCACGAGCGGTTCAACGACCACGCCAGCGAGATCCTGATGATGGGTCGACAACAGGGCATCGAAGGCCGCGGTGCTGTCCGCGTCGGTGGGGAGGGCACAGTGGAGCTGCTCGGACAGGTAGCCCGAGAAGTGCGCATGCATCGAACGCTGGGGGTCACAGAGGCTCATCGTGGCCAGCGTGTCCCCATGGTAGCCATTGTGAAAGGCCAAGAAGCGTGTGCGTCGCTCGCCTCGGTTGAGGTGGTACTGCACGGCCATCTTGAGGGCGACCTCGACCGAGACGCTGCCGGACTCGGCGAAGAACACATGATTGAGATCATCGGGGAGCAGTCCTGCGAGCCGTCGTGCGAGCGTACTCGCGGGCTCATGGGCCACGCTGCCGAACATGACGTGCGGTAGGGTCTCCAGCTGACGTGCGACGGCCGCAGTCAGATGCGGATGCCGGTGGCCATGCACGGCAGTCCACCAGCTGGCCACCCCATCGATGACCCACCTGCCGTCCGCAAGCTGCAGGCGCGTGCCCTCCGAGGCCACCACCGGTGCGGGGAGGGGAGCCGTGCTGTGCTGGGTGTAGGGCTGCCATACATGAGGGAGCCCTGCGTGGAGCCATGCGGGCAGCGGCCCATCGACCAGCTGCTTCATGACCGAGCGGGCTCCGCGTGGAGGCCGAGCTTGGCGAAGAGCCTCTCGTCTTTGGTTCCTGGGTTCGACGTGGTGAGCAGCTTCTCCCCACAGAAGATCGAGTTGGCGCCCGCGAAGAAGCACAAGGCTTGCATCTCATCGGTCATGCTCTCCCGACCCGCGGACAGACGCACGTGGCTGGTGGGCATGAGGATTCGGGCCACGGCGATGGTGCGCACGAACTCGATGGGGTCGAGTGCAGCCACATCGGCGAGCGGTGTGCCAGGTACCTTGACCAGGAGGTTGATGGGCACACTCTCGGGAGGCTCGGGCAGGTTCGCGAGCTCGACGAGCAGTCCTACACGGTGGGCGCGCTCTTCACCCATGCCCACGATACCGCCGCAGCAGACCTTCATGCCGGCTTGGCGGACGGCGCGAAGCGTGTCGATGCGATCTTCCCACGTGCGCGTGGTGATGATCTCGCCGTAGTGCTCGGGCGCAGTGTCGAGGTTGTGGTTGTAGTAGTCGAGGCCTGCCTCGGACAGACGCTTCGCTTGGTCATCGCGGAGCATGCCGGCGGTCACGCAGGTCTCGAGGCCGAGGGCGCGAACGCCCTTCACCATGTCGACAAGCTGGTCGACATCTTGGTCGCGAGGACTGCGCCACGCAGCACCCATGCAGTACCGTGTCGCCCCCGACGCCTTGGCGGCGCGTGCCGCATCAAGCACCGTCTCGACAGCCATGAGGCGCTCTCGCTTGAGGCCGGTCTTGTAGCGCGCAGACTGTGGGCAGTAGGCGCAGTCTTCTGGGCAGGCACCGGTCTTGATCGACAGCAGCTGGGACAGCTGGACCGCGTTCGGATCAAAGTGCTGACGGTGCACTGTGGCAGCTTGAAACAGCAATTCGTTGAAGGGAAGCTCAAAGAGCGCAGCGACGGATTCGCGTGTTTTCGGTGCACGATTCATGTGACCTCCACATGGGGCGGCTGTGTCCGTTATCGCGTGGCGGTGAAGATGCGATCCCTCGACAGCATGGCGCAACAGAAACTCGACGATCTGAGTGAACGACAGATCCGTCGAGTGTTGGTGACGTCCGACCGTATTGGGGGAGGAAAGTTGCTTCGAGAGGGGCGAGAGCTGCTAGATTTTTGCAGCAACGATCTGTTGTCACTCGCGCACGATCCCGACATTGTGTCGGCTGCGGTCACGGCGACCCGACAGTACGGCACGGGTGCGGGCGCGAGCCGCCTCGTCACGGGGAACCATGGCCTCCTTCGCGCGCTTGAGGTGGCGCTGGCACGACACCACCAAGCCGAAGACGCCGTGGTATTTGGGAGTGGCTACCTGATGAATGCAGGGGTGGTGCCGACTCTGGTCGGGCCCCCAGACCTCGTGGTGCTCGATGAACTTGCGCACGCCTGTCTCTACGCAGGTGCGCAGCTCTCGGGGGCTACGCTCATGCGCTGTCCACACAACGATGTGGAGGTGCTCGCGCGCGTGCTCGCGGAGCATCGTTCGGACCATCGACGCTGTATGGTGCTGACCGACACCGTGTTCTCGATGGATGGCGACGTCGCACCCCTCGAGAGGATGCACGGCGTCTGCGTGGCGCACGATGCGTGGCTGATGACCGATGATGCCCATGGGCTGGGGCTGATGTCCTGCGACAATCCTGCGCCCCTCAAGGGCGGGACCTTGAGCAAGGCGCTCGCCTCGTATGGGGGCTACATCTGTGGCTCGCAGGTGGTCATGGACCTCCTGCGGACCCGAGCGCGCACGCTGATCTACAGCACGGGGCTCCCGCCGGGCGTGGTGGCCGCGGCCACAGCGGCCCTGCACAAGATCGAGCACGACCCCGAGTGGTGCGCCCGCCCGCGCATGCTGGCCCGTCGCTTTGCGTCAGCCATGGGGCTTGCTGAACCCGCGGCGGGCATTGTGCCTTGGGTGGTCGGTACGCCGGCGCGTGCGCTGCAGGTCAGTGAGGCGCTGCTCTCGCGCGGGTTTGTGGTCACGGCGATTCGGCCACCGACCGTGCCCGAGGGCACCTCTCGACTCCGGCTGACCTTTCAGGCGGCACACACCGAGGCTCAGGTCGACGCCCTGGTGCGGGCCTGTCAGGAGGTGGCATGAAGGTCTTTGTGACGGGTTCGGGCACCGACATCGGAAAGACATGGGTGACGTGTCGGTGGGTCGAGGCGCTCCGGCAGCAGGGAGCCTCCGTCACGGCGCTCAAGCCTGTGATGAGTGGGCTTGAGGGCGTACCGCTCGAAGAGACCGACGTGGGGCGCCTGTTGCAGGCGATGGGGCGCGAGGTCTCACCCTCTGGTGTAGAGGCCATCTGTCCTTGGCGCTTTGGGCCACCCATCTCCCCCGACATGGCGGCTGCACGCGCGGGTACGCCGTTGGCGCTCGAGGCACTCGCGGCGTTCTGCGCGGGCGTCGACGATGACCATGTGGTGGTCGAAGGAGTGGGGGGCGTGATGGTACCGCTCAACGCTCGTGAGCTCGTGCTCGACTGGATGGTGGCGCTAGGCTGGCCCGTGGTGGTGGTCACGGGCAGCTACCTCGGCGCGCTGTCCCACACGCTGACGGCGGTCAAGAGCGTCACCACGGCGGGCCTCGAGGTGGCGGCCGTGGTGGTGAGCCAGTCGCTCGAAGAGCCGGTTCCGCTGCAGGAGTCCATGGAGACGATTCGGCGCTTTGTGGACGTGCCCGTGCTGGCGGCACGTCGGGGGCAGGGCTTGGACGACGAGGTGGTCCAGACCCTCATCACCCGTGTCGAAGCGCTACAGTGAGCAGGCGTGAACGGGGTTCACGCGTCGAGGAGGGATCATGCATAGGTGTTGGCAACTGGTGATGTGCTGGGGGCTTGCGGGCTGCCCGCGGACGCCCGCGCCAATGGCACCCCCCGAGGTGCCCCAGCCGCGACCCGCGGCGCCGGTGGTGGAGTTGACCGACACCACACTCGACTGGTTGAGTGGTCACTTCGATTCGTCAGCCCAAGCCAACGAGAATGAGGCGTATTTTGCCGTGTCGCTACGGTCGTGCCGCGTGACGGTGGAGGGCTTGCCCGAGCGGCGCACGCTCTACGTGGAGCAAGCGTTGGTGGGGCAGGCGCCGTACCGGCAGCGCATCTACGTGGTGGCGCCGGGCGCAAGCGAGAGCGAGGTGCTGACCACGATCTATGCGCCGAGTGCCCCCGAGGCGCTGGTGGGGTGGTGTGAGGGCCGCGTCAGCCCTGTCCTCTCGATGGCAGACCTCGAGCTCCGCGAAGGCTGCGGGGTCACACTCCGGCTGGAAGACGCAGGCCTGGTAGGCGCCACAACCCCTGGGGCGTGTGGGTCGAGCCTACGAGGAGCGAGCTCGGCGACCTCAGAGGTACGCCTCACCGGCGACACGCTCTGGAGCTGGGACCGCGGGTGGGACGCAGAGGGCAAACAGGTGTGGGGCGCGGTCGAGGGGCCTTACCGCTTCGATCGCAAGCACTAGACGGGTAGCTCCGCCTCGGGCAGCTGCTTCTGGGGACCGGTGTTCTTGAAGGCCCGCGTGGCAGCGAACACGTCCATGAGGTCAGGGGGCTCGACGCCCGCCAGCTCTGTGAGGCGGCGCTGCAGGGTAGCGCTACCGGGTCGAAGAAACGGGTTGGTGGCCTGCTCTTCGGCCATGGTGCTCGGGACGGTGCAGCCGCCTTGCTCCCGGATGGCCCAGTCTCGGGCGATGCGTGCGGCGAGCGCGGGATTGTCCGGCTCGAGGAGCCACGCAAACCGGAGGTTGTCTTCGGTATACTCGTGCGCGCAGCACACGAGCGTCTCGCCAGGCAGGGTTGCGAGGCGCCACAAGCTTCGCGCCATGGCCTCTGGCGGCCCATCGAAGAGGTAGCCACATCCGCCGGTAAATAGGGTGTCGCCGCAGAACACGACGCCATCGAAGACGAAGCAGAGGTGGTCGTTGAGGTGACCGTCCGTTCGCCAGACCCTGGCCTCAAGCGCCCCCACGGTGATGCAGTCGCCTTCATCGACCCCATGGTTCAGGCCCGGAATCTCGTCGGCACGACGTTCGCACCCGACGACCACAAGCGCATCGAGACGCTCCTCGCGCTGCAGCGCATGATGTAGACCGACGTGGTCACCGTGGGTGTGGGTGGTCAAGATGTGCGTCAAGGTGAGGGCGTGCGCGTCAAGGTAGGCGTCGAGCTCTTGGACGCCCGGTCCATCGACGGCGGCCACGGCACCTGTCTCGAGGCACTCGAGCAGCCAGATCAGGTTGTCTCGTGCAGCGGGCACTGTGTGCAGCCTTGCGCGCCCATCGCACACGGTGCGCGGCGCTGGCGGCGCAGAGATGACGTGGTTCATGGGCGATCTCCAAGAAGACGGACGATTGTAGGTTCCGGGTTGTCCTACCCTGCCCGGCGGCGTTAGGCCGCGTGGACGTGCGGGGCACAAGCTGAGGAGCGCTCGAGATGACTCACACCATCGCCCATGAGGAGCTAGAGCTGCTCCAGCGGGTGGCCCTGCATCTTGAGGAGAACCCCTACGATGTGCCGCCGAGCGAGGCGGACACGGTCGCGGAGCTGATGCGTCTTCGAGATGAGCTCGCATCCGCCAAAGAAGAAGACAAAGCCGCGATCATGACGCAGTACGACCACCATTTCGCGCTGCTCCGGCAGCTGCGCGAGACCCGTGAGCGCCCGCAGGTCGACCCAGCCTCACCGTACTTTGCACACCTCCGCCTCTCCGAAGACGGCAAGGAGCGCGATCTCTGTCTCGGCAAGGCGACCCGTGTGGAGCGTGGGCTCCGAATCGTCGACTGGCGGAACGCGCCCATCAGCCGCATCTTCTATAGCTACCGGCAGGGCGAGATCTTTGAGGAGACCTTCGGGGAGCGCCTGATGGAGGGAGAGGTGGTGGCCCGTCGCACGGTCACCATCCGAGGCGGCGAGCTCCATCGCATCGACGCGCCCGAAGGTACCTTTGTGCAAGGGCCGGACGGGGCGTTGGTGCTCCGGTCCTCGCTCACGCCCAAGCTCTCGGGCGGCATGGGGGCCAGTGAGACCCAGCTGCACGAGGTGGGCGATGGCATGGGCCGGCGGTTTGGCCGCGATGGTCGTGCCCGTGACCTGCGTTCTGACAAGCGGCTGCCCGACATCGCCGGGCTTATCGATCCCGAGCAGTTCGACCTCATCACGCGCCCCGGCCAAGGGTTTCTCGTGGTGCGCGGGCCTGCGGGCTCGGGCAAGACCACGGTTGCGCTCCATCGCATTGCCTACCTGGCCTTCGGCGACCGGGGCATCGATTCACCGCGAACGCTCTTCTTGGTCTTCTCCCGCGCGCTGCGCGACTACGTCGGGCGGGTCCTTCCGGCGCTGGGCCTCAACCGGGTCCATCCGATGACCTTTCCTGAGTGGGCTCATGAGCAGCGCAAGCGGCACTTTCCAAAGCTTCCGCGAAAGACGCGCGACGACACCCCGGCGGTGGTGCTCCGCCTCAAGACCCATCCGGCGACCATGATCGCACTCGAGCGTCAGGTCGAGCTGGTGAGCGGTCCATCGACCATGGCGCAGGCCATCGACGACTGGGCCAGTGTGCTCACCGAGGAGCGCAACCTGCGCGAGGTGCTGGCCGAGGTGGCGCCCGATGCCTTCAGCGAAGCCGAGCTCTCCAAGGCGTTCACCTGGAACCGTGACCGCTACAACGAGCTGGTGGAGCGGCTGGATGGAGATCGCGATGTCGTGGCTCAGCTCGACCCCGAAGACGATGCGCTCCTGCTCCGCGCGTTTCAGGTGCGTGTGGGGCCGCTGCGGTTCAAGGGCCAGCGCCCGCTCACCTATCGACACATCTGCATCGACGAGGTTCAAGACTTCTCGCCGATTGAGGTGCGGGTGTTGTTGGGCACGCTCGATCGCCACAAGAGCATCACGCTCGCAGGCGACACGCAGCAGCATGTGACGAGCAGCTCTGGGTTCACGTCTTGGTCAGCGTTCTTTGGGTGGCTTGGCCTCGAGGGTGCTGCACTGGAGACCCTGAGTGTGGCCTACCGGTCGGCGCGTCCCATCGTCGAGTTCGCAGTCGCGCTGCTGGGTGACAACGCCGAAGACGAAGCGCCCCGCACGGTGCGCGATGGCCCACCCGTAGAGCTGTTTCGGTTTACGGACCATGGCCAGACGGTGGCCTTCTTGGGCGATGTGCTGAAAGATCTCGCGCGCGATGAGCCGCTGGCCAGTGTGGCCGTCATTGTGCCCGACCGCGGCATGGCGTTGCTCTACGAGCAGGGACTGAAGCGCTCCGAAGTGCCGCGCCTGCGTCGCGTGGTCGACGAGGAGTTTAGCTTCTCGCCGGGTGTCGAGATTGTGGAGGTCCGCGACGTGAAGGGTCTCGAGTTCGACTACGTGGTCATCGTCGAGGCGAGCTACCGCTACTATGGCAACTCGCCGAGCGCGAGACGCTTGCTTCACGTGGCGGCGACGCGCGCCATTCACCAGCTCTGGGTCACATCTGTCGATGAACCCTCGCCGGTGGTTAAGGCAGCGATGGAGCAAACCAAGGCCTGACGGGTTGTGTGAGAGGGGTGTGCGATGCGTGGATGGATGTTCGCTCTGTTGTTGATCATGGGCTGCAAGAAAGACCCCGTGTCCTCGACCCCAGTGGCGCCAACCCCTGCGGGTGAGGTGGCCGAAGAGAACGCGCCACCGCCTGCCCGGGCGAACGGCGAGGCCTGTGCCGCAGCTGCAGACTGCGCGAGCGGCATCTGTGAGGGCCAGGGCTGTGATGAGGCCAACCTCGGCGTCTGCGTCAGCGAGTTTCGTGCGTGCACGGCAGACCTTGCACCATTCTGCGACTGCGACGGTGCAAACTTCTCGGCCAGCTCCAGCTGCCCTGGACGCCGGTACGCGGCGGCAGGGACGTGCCCCAGCACGCTGCCGGGCACGGCACGTGCGGTCGGCGAGGCCTGCCTGAGTGCGTCCGAGTGTGCGAGTGGCATCTGCGAAGGGCAGGGCTGCGGTGACGACACGCCCGGTGTGTGCGCGCCGGCCGAGCGCGGCTGCACCCGCGACCTCGTCACCTACTGCGGCTGCGACGGGCAAGAGTTCCGCACCAGCGGTTCATGCCCCGGTCAGCGTTACGCACAGAAAGGCACCTGTCCCGAGTAGGTTGACCTAGTCCCCTGCGATGCCACGCCAGAACATCGCCCGCACTTCGTGGTGACCCCGCTGGTTCGGATGGATGCAGTCGTTGGCCATCCAGAGGGACGGGTCGTTGTCGTTGTAGTACGGCGTGGTGTAGTCGCTGTAGTAGAAGCCGTGACCGAGGAAGGTGCCGCGCATATCCATCGCGGTAAAGCCCATCTCTTCTGCGAGGCCGCGTAGCTGGGTGTTGGCATCGTTCAGGTTGGGCAGCAGCGAGGACAGGTTGATGCCAAAGAAGCAGGTGCCGACCTGGCCGACCGCATCGGTGGGCTCGTAGACGTTGGCCATGAGCACGGTGGAACCGTCGGGGAACCGCTGATCGTTGAGGAAGTACCGTGCGATCTTTCGCCAGTTCTCGACGGTCGTGGCAATGCGTTCGTCGATGCCGGAGGGGTTGGTCAAGACGCTCTGCAGGTCGTTGCCGCCCACCGTAATGATGACCAAGGCCTCGCCCTCGAAGGGCAGGGTGACCTGGCTCTCAAAGTCGTCGATCTGCTCGTTGGCGACATCACCCGTCCATGCAGCGCTCTTGCTCACATCGATCATCTCAATACCCGGGTAGCGGGTCGCGAGGTCGATGCCGTCCCACTCGGGCCAGGCATTGGTGTTGTTCACGAGGAGGTTCGTGTAGCCCTCGGCTGCGTTCGGGGCCCCCACACCTGCGGTGATGCTGTCACCCAGAAAGATGACGGTGCTGGGGTTTTCGGGCAGCGTATGCGCGTAGGTGCCGACGCGATCGGGGCTCGGTGCCTCGTCGATGGCAGGCTCAAAGGCATCGGTGTCGATGTTCTCGCTGGTGTCATCGGTGTCGCCACCGCAAGCGAGCAAGAGTGCAGACAAGAGAATGGTTGCGCGCATCAGGCCTCCAGAGCTTCAGATGCTACCTGCGTGTTTGGCGAGTGTACGCCAAGAGGACGTCAGAAGCAGGAGCGTCGAGGTGAGGGGTAGGTGTCGGCAGGGATGCCGCCGACGGACAAGTTGCCCCAGTCGATCAAGGCCACATCCCAGACCTCGTCGAGCGACATCAGGCGGCTCGCCGTGAACGCGAGGCTGCCCTGGACCCACACCCGAACCGTGGCCGTGACATCGGCATCTCCGTTGTCATCGAAGTAGTGCACACGCACGGTGTAGTCATCGTTGACGGGACTAGGAATCACGATGTTCTCGGGGCCAAATCCGCTTCGGTCATCGAGGTCGAGGCGGGGGTCATCGGACGTGCCGGCATTGCCCCAGTCTGGGGTCTCATTGCACCAAGTGGTGTCGTCGGGCGCGTCGAAGATCTCGGCGTCGCCGCGGGCCAAGTGGAGGTCGAGGTCGGCGCGCGAGGTGTCCCAGGCCAGCTCCACGTGCAGGTCTTCACCGGGTACGGCAGCGAGGTCACATCGCACCGGTGCGCTCACCGTGTCGATGGCGTTGGTGACGGCCAGCTCTATGGCGTAATCGCCGGCGCTGTCGACCCAAAGTGAGGTCTGTTCACCGGAGACGCTGGTGAGGTAGGCCTGCGAACCGGCGGGTTGATCGGCGATCGACCACGCGTAAGTCAGCGGCTCATGACCTTCAGGGTCGGTCGAGCCAATGGCATCAAAGTCGACAAAGGTGGGCGGGTCGACGGTGGCGGTCGGGCAGTTGAAGGTGGCGACGGGGTAGTCGTAGTCCGCACCGCCATTGCCGAGGAGCAGCACCTCGACTTCGGGCTCATCGGGGTCGTTGCTCGTGATGGTGAGTGTGCCGTCATCGCCGAGCGGCCCAGCCGTGGGGTCGATTTGGGGCGTATAGGTCACCACCACGGGCCACGCATCACCGGGCGCGATGGTGGTGCCGCTGGGATCGAGCGCGAGGTCAAAGCGACCCGAGCCTGTGCGTGCGAGGGTACCGAGGACGAGGTCTTCCAGGCCGTCGTTGCGGATCTCGAACTGGGCGATGCCCGGTCCGGGGTCGACCACACCAAAGTCGAGGGTGAGCGAAGACACAGAGATGTCGGGTAGGGGGGCAGGAATGCCCCGACCCACGAGGGGCACCCGAACTTCGGGGTCGTCTTCGTCGTTGCTCTGAATCACCACCTCGGCGTCATAGTCGACAAAGTCGCTCGGCGTGAAGGTGAGCGTCACCTCTGCGCTGCTCTTGCGGTCCACGGTCAGGGTTGTGGTGTCGAGCACGTAGGCGTCCGCGCCCAGCCCCTCGACCGACAGGGTGGCTTCGAGCGGTGCCGTGCCCGCATTCTGGAGCGTGAGGACGCCCGGCGCTGCCAGCGTGACGGGTTGGTCGCCAAAGTCGAGCGCTTCGGGAATGGCGATCTCTGCGCGCTGCTCCTGAACATTGAACCCATCTGGGTCGGGACAGGCCATCAGCCAGAGGGGCAACAGGGCTGCAAGGTGAACCATTGTGGGGCGCATGAAGCCTCTCCTGTGCATCGCGTGACACGACGTAGCCTGAGAACGGCCGCGTGTGCATCCCCAACGCCCGGGTAGCGGGCTCTGGTCGTGGCGTGGTACGTCCCCTAAGTCGGACGAGAGGGTGTGTGATGCGTTGGACTGCGGCCTTGGGCCTGCTGCTTTCGGGATGTCAGGGGTGCCAGCCGGCCATTGACCCCGACCCGGTCGATACCGATGACGCCACCGACTCCAACGATTCTGACACCGATGCCGTGGTGCTCGATACGGCACCCGAGCCACCCTGCGCTCAGCCAGAGGTCGAGTCGAACGACAACTACACCGAGGCCAATGCGCTCGCGCTCGCGAGTCTCGCCTGCGGCAGCTTCTCTGGGCCGCTCGACGTGGACCACTTTCGCTTCGAGACCGATGAGTCCACCTGGGCCAAAGTCGACCTTCGGGCCTACCGCATCGGGAGCTTGGCCGATGTTGACCTGGTGGTGGTGGCGGACGACGGCAGCATGAGCGCCACCATGGGTGATCATCAGGGTACCCCCGATGCGCTCCTGCGCTTTCCGGTGGAGCCCGGCGGCTATGTCGTGCGCGTGTCCCAGTCCGCGCAGGGTGGTGCAGGCAAGGGCGAAGACTTCTTCTACGAGCTGATAGCACTCGAGGACAAGGAGCCTCTGGAGTACGACCTGCTGCATGATGAAGCCACGGAGCTGACCCTGTTGTCGCCCCAATCGGGAGCCGAGCTGGTCATGCTGGGTGGGTTCGATGCGGCGGGTGATGTCGACCGTGTTCGCTTTACGGTGCCTGCAGGCCGCCATGGGGTGACCTTGCGGGCCATCGGGCATGAGCTCGGCAGCTCGGCACGCTTGACCATGAAGCTCTACAACGGGTTGGGGCAGCTCACCGACACCGTGTACTCGGGCGAGATCGGATGGGAGCCCGATCCGTGGTTCTCATGGGAGAGTGAGGGCTCCGAGATCGTCGAAGTCGAGATCCTCGAAGATGAGAACAAGGACGGGCCGGCCTATTGGTATGCCCTCGCGATCGATCTGGAGCCCCGATGAGACGCGTGCTGCCCCTCCTGATGCTCTGCGCCTGCGCCGACGATGAGCCGCTTGACCTCATCGACACCGGCTGGTTCGACGACGCGTTCGATGTGGGATCTGACTGCCTCGCACAGGTCCAGAGCAGTCGCCCCGAAGCGGGCGCGTCCGACTGGAGCTGGCGCGATGCGCCTCGGCTCTATGTGGGTGACCCCGAGGCGACCTACGAGGTCCGGCTGCTTGAAGCCGATGGTGTGGATGTGCCGTCCTCGGTCGTATGGTCCGAGGACAAGACCTTTGTCGAGGTGGTCCCCGAGCGGCCACTTCGCGCCGATACCGAACACATCCTCTCTTGGACAGACTGCACGGGTCCGCGTACGCTGAACTTTGCGACCAGCGACCTTGGGCTTCCGATCGAAGACGGTCCCCAGAGTCTGGTCGGGCGAACGTGGGTGCTCGACATCGTGGGCGCGACGTGGGTGCAGCCCGAGAACCTCGGCGTCTTGCTCTCGGTTCAACTCGAGCGCGAAGTGCTTGTGGGCGCGACGATCGCCACCGACAGCACCATCGCGTTTATGGGAGCAGAGGGTGACATCGTGTTGGGTGAGCTGGAGCAGAACCGGTCGATCCCCACCTGGAGCTTGCCTCCGGCGCCCTTTGACGAGGCTCCATACTTCGAGTCATCGAGCGCGCAGCTCGACTTCATTCTGGCGGGTGTGGCCTTTCCCGTGACCGACTTCTTCCTCTCGGGCACCTTCTCCTCCGATGGTGCGTCCCTGGGCGGTGTGACCCTCAGCGGTACGGCCGACACGCGCGATGCCGGTGCGGCCGTGGGCCAGCCGGGCAACGAAAATGCCTTCTGTGTGCTGGCCTCGACGCTCAATGCCGAGTGCATTCCGTGCGCAGACGGAAACCCCACGTGTCTGGTCATCGAGGTCGAAGAGCTCGAGGGTGTGGAGGCTCCTGGGCTGACACTCCAGCCGGTCTACGAGTAGATCGCCGATGGGGTCGGGGTGGCGTGCCCAAGCAGGTGCCGCGCTTGTGGTGTTTCACCTGACGGCCACCACCTTGATGGCGTTGCCATCCCCAGGCAGTGGGCTGCGTCGGTCGGCGTGGGCGGACCCCACGGTGCAGGCCGAGTTCGCGGCTTGGACCGAGCGTCTGCAAGCGCTGGGCTGGTCGGGCGATCAGCAACAGTTCGAAGACCACCTCTGGACGGTGGCGACCAGCTACACAGAAGCGCGGTCCTCTGTCCTTGACCCCTTGCGCCCGTACTACACGTGGTCAGGGTCTTGGCAGTCATGGCAGATGTTTGTGGCGCCCCATCGGTATCCGGCCCGTCTGGTGATCCAGGTGCGCATGAAGGGCAAGTCCAACTGGACGACGCTCTACCGACCGAGAGACCCCGACGCGGTATGGCGGCGACATCAGTGGGAAAACGACCGCATGCGGTCTGCCGTCTTCCGATACAGCTGGTCGCCGTACAAGAATACGTGGAAGCGCTTCGCGCGTCGCGTCGCGTTCATGGCGTGGATAGACCATCCCGACCTCGCCATGGTGCGCGTGCGCTACATCAAGTCGCGAACCCCCTCGCCCGAAGAGACGCGTGATGGGATCTGGCCAGAGGAGACCGTCATTCTCGATCAGCGCTTCCCGCGCAGCCTGCTTCAGCGGGAGGCGCCATGACGCAGCGATGGCGCCGCTTGGTGACCGGACTCCAGACGCGCGAGACGGGTGAGGCCGTGGCGCTGTTTCGCATTGCGATGGCGGTGACCATCTTGCTGTCGTGGGTACCCCCCATGCTCGATGATGTGGTGGGGCTCATGTGGCTGGACGAAGCGCACGGGGGGTACCGCACGCTCAAGGGCCCATGGTTGGTCCAGGCGCTCGGTGGGCCCACACCGGGTGTGGTGCGGGGGCTTATCGCGGGGTCCATCTGCAGCGCTGCGCTCATGGGCCTAGGGGTCGGTGGCCCCGTCCTTGCACGTCTCATCAGCTTCTTCTGCCTTCACGCCACCATGGCTGTGGTCGACATCAACAGCCACTGCGGTGGTGCCTACGATGAGTTGATCAGCAATGGCCTCTGGTTGCTCACTCTCGCCGGACCCTCGCCGACGCTGTCGCTGCGCACGTGGTGGCGTACGGGCGCCTGGACGAGTGACGAGACCGTGCCGTGGTGGCCACGGTTGCTCGTGATGTGGCAGCTGGTGCTGATGTACTGGGCCACGGGACTTCAGAAGGTCTCGACGCACTGGGTGCCCGGCGGTGATCTGATGGCGCTCTACTACATCCTCCAGCAACCGACGTGGCAGTGGATCGACATGGCCTGGGTGGCCCCCTACGCTGCCTTGACCCAGGTGGGCACGGCCGTGAGCTGGTGGTGGGAGGTCACCTGTCCGGTATGGCTCTGGGCGTGGTGGTCGAGTCGCTTGGAGACGCCCCGCGTCGGTGCGGCGGGCTGGCTCGCGCGGGCGCACGTACGCACGGTGTATGCGCTCGTCGGCGTGAGCTTCCACCTGCTTGTGCTCGTTACGATGAACGTCGGTCCCTTCTCAATGGCCAGCCTGGCCTACTACGCCGTGGTGGTGCACCCACGAGAGTGGCGCGCGCTCGGGGCGCGTCTCACCCGTGCATGGCGGAGAGGCGTTCCGAGAGAAGAAACGCCAGCTCAAGCGCCTGCGTCGCATTGAGGCGCGGGTCGCACAGCGTCTCGTAGCGGTCGGCGAGCGCCTTGTCGTCGATGGCTTGAGACCCCCCAATGCACTCGGTCACGTCGTGTCCGGTCAGCTCGAGATGAATGCCACCAGGGTGCGCTCCCTCGGCGCGGCAGACATCGAGAAAGCCGGTGACCTCGGCCAAGATTCGCTGCACATCGCGGGTCTTGTATCCGGTAGAGCTGGTGTGGGTGTTGCCGTGCATGGGGTCGCAGCTCCAGACGACGTGACGCCCTTCACGCTGGACGGCGCGGACCAAGGGGGGGAGCAGGGCACGGACGCGATCGTCACCCATGCGCGAGATCAATGTCAGGCGACCCGCCTCGTTCGTGGGGTTGAGCCTATCGATCAGGTGCAGCAGCTCATCGGCCGTGATCGTGGGTCCACACTTGAGGCCAATGGGGTTGCCCACCCCCGACAAGAAGTGGACATGGGCGCCGTCGAGCTGGCGGGTGCGGTCGCCAATCCAGAGCATGTGCGCGCTGCAGTCGTACCAGTCGCCCGTGAGGGAGTCGACGCGGGTGAGGGCCTCTTCGTATGGGAGGAGCAGGGCCTCGTGGCTGGTGTAGAGGTCGACCTCGGACAGCTGGGGGGTACGCGCCGACTCAAGGCCACAGGCCTGCATGAAGCGAAGGGCGCGGCTGATCTCGTCGGCGAGCATGCGGTAGCGTGCTTCTTGTGCACTTCCTTTGACGAAGTCGAGCGTCCACCCATGCACCTTGTGCAGGTCGGCATAGCCACCTTGGGCAAACGCACGGAGCAGGTTCAGGGTCGAGGCGGACTGGTGGTAGGCCTGCAGCATGCGCTGGGGGTCCGCTTGGCGCGCGTCGGCCTCAAAGGCGAAGTCGTTGATGATGTCACCGCGGTAGGACGGCAGCTGCTGTCCGTCTCGGGTCTCCATCGCGCGGGATCGTGGCTTGGCAAACTGCCCGGCCATTCGGCCCACCTTGACCACGGGAAGCCCACCACCCCATGTGAGCACGATGGCCATCTGCAACAACACGCGGAGGTTGTCGCGGATGGTGTCTGCGCGGAACTCACTGAACGACTCGGCACAGTCGCCACCTTGAAGCAAAAACGCCTCCCCGCGGGAGACCCGACCCAGGTCGGCCTTCAGGCCTCTGGCCTCGCCCGCAAACACGAGGGGTGGGCAGGCCGAGAGCTGCCGGGTGGCCTCGTCGAGTGCCGCGGCATCGGGATAACGGGGCAACTGCTCGGCATGGCGGTCGCGCCAGGAGGCTGGGGTCCAGCGGTCGGTCGTCACGACAACTCCAAGAAGGCCGGTCGCGGTGGTCAGAGCGAGTTCTAACCCTAGCCTGCGTTCTCGCACGCTGTAGCCCTCTATGGTCTGCGCACCTGTCGTAAACTGTTGCGCCTCGGTGCAGAACGCGGGTATGACGGGGCGGCTGGAGGGACCATGAGCGGTCGTTTTCTCGGACTGTCTGTCGTTTCACACCTTGTCTTGAGCGGTACAGCCCTCGCAGGCGACCCGACGCTCAGCGAGCTCGACCGGGTGTCGAATGACGCCATTCTGGAGTTTCGAGGCGTAGAGCCTGTGCTCGATGCCACCAATGGCGTCGAGTTTGAGCTGGGTATTCCCGACCTCAACATCACGATCGGTGCGGCGCCTGCGGGCAACCTCGCCATTCTCGTCGAGGGGGTGAGCAGCCTCGACTGGGACGCGGATACCGAAGATGTCTTGGCGCATCGGATTCAGCCGCTGCCCAACGGCGGAAGCGTGGGCTTCGATGGCAACGTGGAGCTCTTTGTCGACCTCGATATTCTCGGTCTTCAGTTCGATCTCTTCAGTCTCGACCTTCCGTTTCAGTCGGCGACCGATGGCTTTGGAAGCTTTGTGCTCGCAGACGATGGCAATGCGCCGTTGCAGCTCGGTCTGGCCAGCAACCAGCTGGCCTTCGATGAGAACTTTGGCGTGGCGTTCATCGCCGACCTGATCTCTCCGGGTCTCGGCGTAGCGATCGCTGCGGTGGCTGATGCCGGTATTCGCGTCTACGGCAACCCCACCTCCAATGTGGTGGCCTCGGGGCGGTTTATCGACAGCCAGATCAATGGCGATCTCTACCGCCTCGAGAACACGCAGTCCTTCGTGCCGGTCTTTCTCGATGACCCCATGGCGGGCATCGACGGGCAGTCCAACTACGAGATGCAGACCGTCGCCGATGTGGGCTACGTGGTGGGCCTTGAGGCCTACCTCGATGTGCTGGGCATCATCGACCTCGACTTCTCCATCTGGACGCTGGAGCTTCCACTCTTCGCCGACACACGCAACGTGAACTACCTCTCCGAAGCGTACCGCCACGCGCTGCCGTGGGCTGAGCTTGCCGCCGACATGGTCGACTTTGGCGAGCTGGCAGAGGGTAGCTCCGATGTCATGGAGATCGTGCTCGACAACCTCGGCGAGCTCGAGCTGCAAGCGCTCACCGTCTTCGAGGGTTCCGAGGCGTTTAGCGTGTCGCCTACAGAGATCTTTATCGATGGTCTCGATGAGGAGGGCAACAGCGAGTCCACGACCTTGCTGGTCACCTTCTCGCCGACCACGCCGGGCCAACATGTGGGCACGATCTTCCTCGAGACCAACGACCCTACCTTGCCGTACGTCGAGATCCCCGTATCCGGATCGGCCGCTGCGCCGGTCGAGGACGGACCCGACGGCTCGGGAAGCCCCGATGATGGCCTCTACACGCCTCCCGGTCGCTCGACGCTGTACCAAGCGTGTGGGTGTTCGTCGGCGACGAGTCCAACCGGCGCCATGGCGTGGGTCGGGCTTCTCGGTGGCGTGATGCTTGTGCGTCGACGACGCGACTGAATGATCTGCGCCAGGTCGCGATCGTAGCTCGTGCCGGAACAACGGCGGATTAGCTGTTGGCAGGTGGGGGGTAGACAACCTACCATCTCGTGTACATGTGGGCGCGGGAGGGTGAGATGGGCAATCAGCGCGAACCGGTCAACGCTGCCAGCTCCGCTCCCTCTACCGACATCGGCGGGCCGGTCGATGAGATGGCCCAGACGCTGATGCCAGGGCGCGCAGCGCTCACCGACGAAGAAGCCGCGGCGCTGATGGCTGGTGCACCCGGCGAGCAGGCAGGGCGTGCGCCTGCGACCCTCCACGCGCTCTCGGGCGGTTCGGGTGGCGGCGGCTTTTCATCGCCCATGATGGGGGGGGCGGCCATGGACGGCATGGGGCCCCAGCCGTCCGACATGGCCTATGCCAGTCTGGTCGACCAAGAGCTCTCCGAGGAAGAGAGTGCTTGGGTCAATCAGGGGCTTTGGGAGAACACCAACCAACGCGCCGACGGCGCTCAAGTCGAAGAAGAAGAGCAGGCTCAGACGGGCACCAACGCCGAAGAAGAACAGAACACCGAGAACAAGGATGGCTCGGGCGGTGGTGATGGCGGCGGCGGCGGCGGCGGCTCTTCGGGCAACGGCGCGGCTGCGAAGGAATCGGCTCGCGCCGCCGCCGAAGATCCGAGGTCGCCGACTGCTCGTGTTATCGGATGTCTCATCGGCACGGTTCGCGTCGCGGCGACTCGTTCGCAAGGGGGTGGGAACGGCGTCGAGTGTCTCGCGCCCGCGCACAAACCCGGAGCTGGACTTCTCGTTCGAGTCGCGGTCGGCGCGCCACGAGCGGAGGCGACGGTTGGTAACGCCGCGGTTGTGCATTACGCCAGCGCGGGGTCACGCGCGTGGTCGACGTCAACGTTTGAGGCGCCGACTGTTTTCATAGGCGCCGGTCGCGCCAGACCTTTGGCGCTCGGCGCGCCTTCACCACCACCACAGGCGCTGTTGAAGCTCCTGCGCGCCTCGACGGAGAGTTTCGGAGGTCGTATGCCCCCTCCTCCTCTCGAGTGTTACGCCGGAGCGGGTGGTCGCGTGGCTGAGGCTAGGCGCGTCGCCGGAAGACCAAACGAGGTGGAGTGTTGGCCGCCGGCGCCAGGAGGCGGCGACGCGAGAGGCGCCGGGTTCGTTCCCGTCGCGTTGGTCTGGGCGGAGGGTCTCGGCGACAGACACGCGTGGGGTGGACACGGCACCGGGACCGCGATGCATTCCTCTCAAGTCGCCATCGACGCCAGGAGAGAGACGGAGGTGAGCTCCGCGGCGCCTCACTCGGTGGCTTCCGGATCAGCGGCGAACAGACCTCTGCGTCTGAGAGGCGTCGATCTACCCGCCGAGAAGACGGGAACGTCAGCCGTGTGCGTGTACGGCGGCGGAGGTGGGACGACGTCTTTCGAGTCCGCGGCGGCGATCGTCGTATCGTCGGCGCTCATCATATGTGGACCGGTGGATGGACAGGCGCTGGACGCGGTGGCGTCGGACGGAGGAGGCGCCGCGTTGGCCGTCGAAGCGGGATGGGCGGGCGCCGGACCATCCGCGACGAGTCAATCCGGCTTGTTGCTGCGAGTCGAGTCGGTGTCTGGGTTGGCGGTGGAGGCCGCATCCGCGATTCCGGTGGAACCTAACGTGGCGCCTGCGTCTGGCGGTACGCTCGTGGAGTTTCCGGTGATGGCAGGCGGTGGCACGCTTCCGTCCGCCACCGCCATCGAGGACGTCTCCACAGGTTCCACGGGCGGGACGCCGAGCGGCGGCG
>JBMHDG010000052.1:0-52394 GCA_049889515.1 Myxococcota bacterium | reverse complement strand
GGCCCAGGTCGGGTGAGCTTGCTCTCGAGGGTCTCACCGAAGACGACGGTCTTTGCGAGATCCGCGAGTTGCATGCCTACTTCTCGGTGTCAAACTTGTCGCGCGCCGTGACCCACTCTTGAGGAATAGCGGACAGACCATACGACACGAAGAGGTCTTGGCAGTCGGGGTCAATGGGGTCAGACTGGCAGCCCGAGGGCGTCTGAATGCCAGACTCTGTCTCGGCATTTGTGGAGACGCGGCTCTTGCTCAACAGCTCGTAGAGGTCGAGCTTGATGACCTGGGCCTCGGGGTCGAAGCCCGCGAGCTCGATCACGTTGCGGTTCTCCATGTAGCACTCGGAGACCTGTCCCTGACTGACCTGGCAACCCTTGCTGTTGATGTAGACCGGGAAGGTGTCAGGATCGCCATTGGTCGCCATCTCAAGCTTCATAAAATAGTAGCCTTGAAGCTGATCTCGCCACATTGATGTGGTGTTGAGAGGGGGTGGCGCGGTGCTGGGATCTGGCACATGGTTGCGGTTGAACGGCACACCGATGGTGAAGGCCACGGACTCGTAGTCAAGGTCGAGCACGGTTCCTGTGACGGTTGTATTCAGAGCCACCGATCCGCCTTCGCACTGACGGTCACCGCTCTCGAAGTCGAGGAGGGCGACGGAGCCGTCTTGGAAGTCAGAGCCCTCGTCGAGCATGACCTCGACGTAGTTGTCGATGCCGTTCTCTTTGAAGCGCATGTCTTGGATGAACATGCGGAAGTCCGACGGCCGCACGTTCGCATCGGAGGTGAGCCCGATGTAGCGGTACTCGCTACCACAATCGAAGGTCTCGTTCCCAAAGACGGCTTCAAACTGAATCTCAACGTTCTTCACGCCCGGGTCGGTATCCTCGGGCGCCGTATCTACAGGCGCTGGTGCTTCTGGCGTGGGGCATGCAGCGAGCAGGGTCAGGGCGCCGAGGCTGGCAAGGAAACGTGAAACCATAAGGGACTCCGAGGGGTCTGTAGCGACGATGTAGCACACCAACAGGGGTGCCTACCAGCGGTAGTGCGTCACCCCTTCGTCAGGGAAGCTGCGCGCCAGGGACTTCGGCACCAAACGATGTCGAGAACTGCCAGGTCTTGGCATAGCTCGAACCGCCCTTTAGCGAAATGTCGACGCTGATTTCGTACGTCTCGTCTCCAATCAGGGGCGCCTCTGGGACGATGATGAAGGTGTGGGGGAGGTAGAGCTCCCATGGCGATACGGTGGATTTACGCGGCTCGATGACCTGGTGGGCGACCTCTGCGCCATCGGAGAGCCGTGTGATGCTGGAACGCTCCATGCTGGCACCAAGTGGGTTGTTGGTCCGCACGCGTGAGGTGGTGGCCTCGCCCACCGTCACCGTAATCGGGTACCCCGCGGCCTCCAATGCGATGAGAGGATCGACGCGGGGCTGGGCGGTACGAAAGGTGGTTGGCACCCCAGATTGGCCGTCGATGGGATAGGTCAAGACCCGGCCGGCGCGCTGGCCCGGCGGCCAGTTGAAGACGGTGGTGAACACGGTGAGCTCCGTCGAGCTGTTGTAGGCGGTAGAGCCGACGCCAAAGCCCAACAGGTCGGGGGAGAGCATCGCCGTGCGAAGATACGGGTCATGAATGTAGCGCTCCACACGATCGCTGGTGTCGAGTTCGTCGAACATGACGTACTCATAGGACCCCAGTCGGTCGGTCTCCCCAAGCAAGTCGGCTTCCGTCTCTAGGCGGTCGAGGAGCGTCTCGCCGAGAAAGCCCTCTGCGTTGGTCAGCTCGAGGGGGTAGGGCGTGCTGCCATCGAGCGACTGGTTTAATGCAATGTAGTCGGCATGGGATTGCGCAACTGTCTGAACGGGCACGCTCACACGTCCTTTGTCGAGTCCGACATACCGGCGGTAGCATGCCACGCGCTCCACAAATGCTGCAGGCCCCGGCTCGAGGTCATCGGTACCCGCAGGCGGTGAAGGGGGGCACGCCTCGTTGACGGTCTCGTAGGACGGGGCGCAAGCGGTCAGGAGGGTCAACATGCTCAATAGATGGGGACGCATGGGGGACCTCATGGCGTGGGTTGGTTGTAGACCGATCCATCACTGCCATCGGTCGTTGTGACGAGCACCACGTGGTCTGCGGTGAGGGGTTGGCCGAGCGTGCCCCATGCCGTCACGATGGCCTCGGCATGCTGCGCGTTCCATGCGATGACGGCCAGCACGTGGCGCTCCCACGCATCTTCTGTGGAGACCAACGTTCCGCTCGTCGTCATGTCGCCGAGCTTGTCGGTCAAGAGCTCCTCGGCGGCCTCGGCACTGTAGACGCTGTCTGGGGGGTACTGAAACGCCCGTGCGACACTCACCGCGACCTTCTGCCCACCAATGCTAAGCAAGAGGTCCGTTCGTGGACCCGGCCCGTCGTAGGTGATGGAGCCCTCGGTTTCCAGTAGGACAGCACCCTCGCAGCGGGCCAAGATGTCCATCGCGAGCGCCTCACTCTGTACCGAGCTGCCTCCTCGATTGGGGGTCGCAAGGACCGCCGACGCAGCGCCGCCGAGTGCTTTCGCGTCAAAGCCCGCCGAACCGAGGTCCACGCTGTTTTCGAACAGGGAGGCCGTGGTGATGTCGCTCAACGCCGTGGTGAGGTCTCCACATGAACCGGTGAGTGTACCCAATCCGGGGAGAGGGACGTCGGCTGGACGCTCCGGACCCGTGTCCACCGTGTCCGTGGTGGGTGGGCTGTCCGACGTGCGACCGGTCTCCGTGGGCGCAACGCTGGCGTCGGTGTCATCCTCGAGCGTGTCGACCGTGTCGACCACCAAGACGTCCTCATCCGGTGGCGCACATCCAAAGACCCACGCAGCGATCAAGACAGCAGCACGAAAAGGCATGGACGTCGGCTCCTTCACGGATCGACATCACTCCTTTCTCCCCTCGGGTCAACCTAGGGAAGGGCCGCCGTGGCCAGACCTGTCGCAGAGGACACCGTAGGGTCGCAGTGCTGAAGGCCCACAGCCGAGCATGCAGCCCGTCGAATCAAGCCCGCTGTCTCGTTCATCTGCTGAACAGACATGGCGGCCGTGGCGTCCGTGGAGGGGCTTGAAAAGTCATCGAACTGGCTGACAGACGGGGCTGCAATGACGGTCCCGTCACTTCGGGCCTCGCTCATCGATGCCCACGTGTTGGTGCCCGGAAAGGCGTTGGTGTAGAAATTCAGAGAGGTCTGTACCGAGCCCTTCACCTTCTTGGTGGCGTGCTTCGGTGCATCGAGCTCAACGCTTGCGACAGCCGAGTAGTTGACCGTTCGCCCGCGCTCCGACCCGGAGCACTCCAAGGTCGCGTACGCCATCTCTTCGTGGTTTTCATCCCAGACATAGGTGAAGCTGCACCGTCGAATGGGGCGGGCATCACACTCATATACGGCTGTCCGTGACCAGGTGTCGGTCGGGACGCCATCGACGCTGCTCTGGGCGAAGTAGTGATTGGGCGTCGCGAGGCTTCGCGGTGAGACCAGCGGAGTCTTGGCGCTGATGCACTCGAGCGCAGCATCGACGGTGGCCTCGATGCTGTCGGACATCTCCGCGGGTTCAAACCCTGGGAGAATGCTGATCTGATGGGCTTCGGCCACGGGTGATGTGGGCGTCGAAGGAACGTGATCCGTGTCCGCCCACGCGGTGACCGAACATGCCAATCCTGCACCTACCCATGCCCATGACCGAAACATTTTGAACTCCTGCCTCATCCTCATGAGGAGGGTGTCGGATCATTTCGGGCAGGACATGAGGCCAAACGCGAAATTATTCGAGAAGAACAAAGATCGCGCCGATCTGACGTCGGACCAACACCATGACAGGCTCATCGGACGCGAGCAGTTCAGCGAACTGACCCGGCGACGTGACCGGGGTTTCATTGACCTTCAGAACGACATCACCGGCCATGAGGCCCGCCTCGGCCGCGCGCGAGCCGGGCTCCACAGCAGAGACAATGATCGCACCCTTGGTGTTGGCATAAGACCCGAGTTGCTGCTTCAGTTGGGGGGTGAGGGCCTCGGTGGTGACGCCTCGGGGTGCTTCAGCTGGACGCGCGGTCGTTGCGGTGAGTGCCCGAGGGTCGTCAGGCTTTGCACCGAGGCGGACGTTCATGACGCTCGTTCGGCCAGAGCGGTGAACCTCGAGCCTTACCTTCTCGTCGGCACCTGCCATGGCGATGCGCTGGCGCAGCATATGCACGTCATCGGTGGCCTCGCCGTTGACCTCCGTAATGACGTCGCCCACCCGCAGGCCACCTTGTTCGGCGGGGGAGTCTGGCCCCACCATCGTGAGGATCACGCCCTTTTCTGGGAGGTCGGGATTGGCCCTAGACATCCGTGCATCTACGGACTGTATGCCGACACCGAGCCAGCCTCGGGTCACCACGCCATCTTTGAGAAGCCTATCCATGATGTCGCGGGCGAGATTGCTTGGAATGGCGAATCCAATGCCCTGGTACCCGCCGCTCCGGCTTGCGATAGCGGTGTTGATACCGATGACATGCCCATCGAGATCGACAAGTGCGCCACCCGAATTGCCGGGATTGATCGCTGCATCGGTCTGGATGAAGTTCTCGTAGTCCACGATGCCCACACCTGCGCGGCCCATCGCACTCACAATGCCCATGGAGACCGAGGAGGACAACCCGAACGGGTTGCCGATCGCGAGGACAACTTCTCCGAGCCGAACGGCGTCGCTGTCGCCCAGTGCCAACGTTGGAAGGTCTTTGGGGATGACCCCTTTGAGACGAACCAATGCGAGGTCGGTTCCAGGATCAGTGCCCACGGGTGTGGCCTCAAACACCCGGCCGTCCTGAAGGGTAACCTCGAGCGCGTCGGCCTCTGCAACGACGTGGTTGTTGGTCAAGATGAGGCCATCCGCGCCCACGAGGACACCGGAACCCTCACCCCGCTGCACCTCTGGCTGACCTGGCCCGAACGGCAGCCCGAACGGCGTGTCGAGCTGGCGTCGTGTCAGTCGACGTGTGGAACGAATGTGAACCACTCCGGTCACGACGTGCTCTGCGACGTCGGCGATGCGGTCTGGGCTCTCCGTGAGGGGACTGGCCGTGGCCGTCGGGATGAGCGACGGTGAGACGACCTCGCTCGCGCCATTCGGTGCGCAGCCGGTCAGGGACAGGGCGCAGAGTGCTGGGATGAACCAAGTGCGGCGGAAGGGGGTGGGGTGTCGCATCGTGACCTCCGTGCGGGTGAACCCAAGGTGTACGCACGAACGCAGTGGCTTCTTCCCCTCATTCGTTCACATGGAGCACTTTGAACGCAATTTGACGTTTAGTGGACCGCCACCACGCGGATGTCGCACTGAAACATGGTGTGCGTAGGGGTGACGGTCTGAATCTGAAACAGGGCCGTGTCGGATAGGTCGAGGGGGAGTCTCTTACCCCAACCCTCTTGGCGAAGCGCTTCGAGCGTAATGCGAAGGGGGTACCACGTGGTGGTGCCGTCTCCGCACGTGAAGGTGCTGCCGTAGTTGTCGTGGTGCGGACTGTTGCAGCCGTCTGAGCCTTCGAGCCTGCGCGCTTGTTCACGCATCGGCAGTTGTACTCGATAGGACTGTCCGTCACCCCGAACCTCCAAAAGAATCTCTTTCGCCGTGCCCAACAGCTCCCGTGACACACCGGTAGCAATGCCGGCCACGCCCGATTGTTGCAGCGAACGGTTGTCACCAAACCAGTGGAGTTCGCAGCCCTTGCCATCGGTGCCACAGTGACGCAGCTGCACCCAGGACTCGGTGGGATTCGCTTCACATTCGGCATTGTCGTACACAAACCACGTGCTGGCGACGCCAGGTGTGAGGGGGCTACCCCACGTTGCCTCACAGGTGGCCTGCTTGCCGATGGCATCCCCCGAACCGCAATGGAGTGGGGTCAACGCGGCGGTAATGGCGCTGGGGTCTTGAGGCGGTGGAAGGGTTTCAAGGCCTGATCCGGCGTCGAGTGCTTCCGTGCGTGGCGAGTAGGCCGCTGATACCGACGCGCGCGAAGGCGCCATGGCCTCCGGCGGGACGGACGCTGGCTCCCTCGAGCTGCCTTGACATCCGAGGACCATGAGCGCGGCGAATACAGCAGGTGTCTGACGGCTGGCGAAGGTCATGAGGGGCTCCGGTGGGGCACGCGTTCATCGGGACCATGGGTGAACACATAATCGGTAGCCCGGGCAGAAGGGTGACCGGCCCGTTAGGGCTTCCCTGTCAGGGAGGAACGCCTGAACCGACGCACGTCAATGTCGATGGCCCTCGTGGCGATGCTCCTCGCGTTCTCTCGGATGGCGAACGCCGAGGAAATTGAGGCTGGCCGGACCAAACCGTTCGGACTCGGTATTGCTGCAGGGTTTCCTCCATCCGCGTCGTTGAAGATTCACGCCGACCAACGAAACACGGTCGTCTTTCATGTGGGCCCCACGATGACCACATCTGGGCTGCACATTCGGGCCCAGTATGAGCAGGAAGCTGCCGAGCTTCGCGCGTGGGATATCGGTCGACTCGCGTTCTTGTGGCACGTCGGCGTGGAAGCCAACCTCATCTTCGGGCAAGCGAGCAGCGTGCGGCCGGGTATCTTTGCCGGCGTGGGCGTAGAGTTCCAGCTGGTTCCTGCGCCTGTGGTGTTGTTCGCGGAAGCTGCACCGGTGGTCTACCCACGCGATCTGGTTCTCTCGACACAGTTTCTACCCGTTGGCCTTCACCTGACGGGAGGCGGGCGATTCTACTTCGGCAAACGGCGGGTCAGGTAGGCCCTAGGCGTTCGTCGAGGGCAGCTCGGGTAGGGCATCTTCGGCAACGGGCTGGTTGTCTGAACGGATGCTGTAGCTGACGGGGTCGGTGTCGAGCTCGACGAGCTGGAGTGCGGGCAGCTCGCTACCGCGGCGGAACGGGATGAAGCTGTGCTGTTCTTTGAGCAGGCGGATGACCTCGTCTCGACCCACCACGCGATGGGGCAGAGCGCCGACTTGAATCCGCATTTGGTCGAGATGGGTTCCTGCTTCGTTCAGATCTGCTGCGCGCACGAGAATTCGTCCCATGACCCCTCCACTGCGGCGCGACGTAGCCCAAAAGGACGAACGATGCATCCCGATTGACCGTTTCGGATGGCCAGAGACGCGCACCTGCTGTAGGCCGTGGCTTCTCACCACGAAAGCAATGTTTCCAAGACGGACCCGATGGTTCGTTGGTGGGGTGTCAGGGATTCAACATCTATCCCCAGAGTTATCCACAGGCCGAGTGGCCGCGCCTCGGTCTTCGCACCACGCTTGTAGTTCATCCTTGTCTTTGGCGTGCCGGAGGTGGAACAGTACAGCGGAGAGCACCACGTCGGGGACCTCAAGGTAGTCGATGCGTTGTTCGAGAAGTCTCGCGAGGCACGCCAACTGCGTCGCCGTCGCGTGTTCTGCTGGCTCGAGGCCTCTGATGGATGCGGCAAGCGCTACACAGGCCTCATGATCTCGCCATGCGGCAGCGCCGAGTATCCCCTCGATCTTTAGGGGGGCGTGCGTTTCGGCGGGTGTGGCCAGAGGCGCCTCCGTAGTGACAGTCTTGGCGAGCGCAGGGCGTCGGACATCGAAGCGCGACGGTGGTGTAAACCAATGCTCCAGCGCGGCGCGATAGGCGTCGTACCGATGGAGGGCCTCCTCTCGGTTTCGCATCACATCGGGAAGGAGTTCGTCGAGCCGCTCGATCTGTCCCACCCATTGCTGCACCCGCGTCGAGAACCATGCCCGACCAAATCGATTCATGACGAGGCGGATCGCGGTTGAGCTCGGGTGGTTTGCATCCTCTTTTCGCCACCTTGGGCCCGTGAGTTCATCGGAGAACAGGACATCCACTGCGACATGGTGAATGTGGGGAAGTTCTCGGGCCAGTCGATGGGCGGCAACCTGGAGATGGGCCTTTGACCACTGATCTTCTTGTGCTGTGAGGCCCAAGTGGCGGACCGGACTCACGGTCAAGATCACGGTTCGTGCAGGATGTTCGTTGGTCCATGACGAGAGCACTGGGGTGAGCTGCGCGACAATGTCGTCGGGGGACAGCAGTTCACGATCAAACATCCCAGATGGGAGTTGATGGCAGTTTGCGACGAAACGATCACCATCTTTGAGCCGCCAAGACCATGCGGTGCCAAGTGTCAGGATCAGGTGACTGCTTTGGCCTAGTGCGTTGCGTAGGTCAGACCAGGCCTGATGATACAGTCCGTTTGCGTCATCCTCGCTGGTGGCAGCCTCACATGCATGGAGGCGAAGGGGGCGCCACATGTCGCGATGACGGACGACTGGCCCCAGCGACGGTTCTGGTGTCTGTGCTTGCTGAAGCCACCATGCGAGACTTCTGGGGTCGTAGATGGGGCTCGGAATGGGGATGCTGACCGGCAGGTTGTTGTGCTGCATGAACGTGCCAAGCTCGCGCGCGAAGCAGCTGCCCAGTACGGTGGTGTACGCGGTGGCGTCAATGGGCGACGTACCCGGTGCAAACCAAACCGCTCGGGGGCCATCTCCAGCTGGGCTGGGGCGTGCATCGATTCGCCATGTCGCAGGCAACGCGTGGGTTGTCGATGAGAGCGCCACGAGAGCGGATACAGCATCGGTGACCGACAGCGGGCTTAAGCGATGCACGAGCACCGTCTTGGCCCCACGCTGACGGAGATGACGACAGAGGTCCGGCGGGAGCCGTCCGAGCATGGACCGGTAACTGTCATTGGAGACCGCATCGAGGGCAACGGTGGCGCGCGTGAGATCAAGCACCAACGTGGCTTCTTCGCGAGCAATGGGGCCCGTCTCGTGGCCGTGAGGGTGCGTGGTGACGATCTGAAGGGCTGCGCGAAGACCGAGCTCGAGGTCCCGCGGATGCCACGGCGCTGGAGGAAGCGTGGGGATGGCATCGTGAAGAAGGGCGCGAACCTCGGCTGCTGCAAGGTGGGACATCTCCGTGACGGTTGCGTGTGTCACGTTGCCCAAGGCCGCAACCACAGGACGCCACATCTGCCAATCCCACGGTGAAGGCGACGTGGGCGTTTCCGAGAGAAGGTCGCCGAAGCGCCGCAAGAGCGCACTCTCGGGAGAGGTGACGCGAGGCGTGCGTCCATGGAGTGCGACGGAAGTGACCGCTTCTTCGCCCCAGTGCGCCGCCATGCAGAGTCCCAGCTGCGCAAATCCATGCAGTCCCACCACGGCCTCGCCCCAACGATGGGCGATCACATCGTGGGGCCAGACGCGGCTGTGTATCCACGCGGCCGCAGCCTCGAGAAGCATGCGAGGAAGTTGGTCGTCATGGGACGGTCGCCCGGGGCCGTGACACAACTCATGTCGGAGCCCGGGCAGTAGCCAACGGCGGGCGGCACGCTGCGCCGAGCCGCAACGACGGACCTCTGCGTCGAAGTGGGTTCGCTCTGCCGGGCTTGCAAGGCCCACGGGGGCCAAGGTGTGGCCGAAGCGTGTGGACTGGTAGCGTTGCGTCCAGCTTTGCTGTGGTGCCCAATCCAGACCTGCTTCTCGCCACATCGTCTCGATCGGCGCAAGGTCTGCTGGCTCGGGAGCGCATCGGTCTAGGCCGTGGGCTAAAAGGAGGTTGAGGGCCTGCTCTCGCTGGCTGAACTGATGCTCTGTCAGCATGCACCTTCTCCTTAAAGCCAGCCCTCGGCGCGCAGCCAAGGGCAGTCGGCATAGCAGAGGCTCTCGTCGACCGTGCCCAGTCCGAATGGACCTGGAAACGTGAAGGTCTCGCAGGTGAACCCGGCAGGGCAATCGGCGTCGGCGCTGCAGTAGGCGTAACAGTGGGTGTCGGTCGTGAGGTTGTCTCGAAACGAGGCACACCTTGCGCTGCTGCCGCATGCACCGCAGTCGTCGCACACCCCAGGCACGGCACGACAGGTCTGCGTGGCTTCATCGCAGACCTGTCCCACCGAACAGTCGATCGATGAGGTCTCACAGCTTCGGTCTGCACACGTCCCATTCGCACACGACTGGTGCGCGCTGCAATCCCGATCGCTTCGGCACCCGGACACGCAAGACCACAGCTCGGGATCACAGACCGTAGCGAGGTCGCATTGGTCATCATTGAGGCAGGACACGGGGGTGCATGTGCCCTCTAGGCAGGCTTGTCCTTCCGGGCACTCCCCATTGTCGAGGCAGCCCGCCGTTGTGGCGCCCGTCATGTCTCCAGGGCGCTGCGTCGAACAAGCCATAAGGTTGAGGATGAACAGGATGACCAGCGTTTTCATGGTGTGCCCTCGCTGGGCGTCGTGCAGCTTGGGGCACCGATGCCGTCGCCCTTGTCGTAGCGGGCAAGGACCGTGGCCTGTGGAGGGGGTGTCTGGTCCTCGGGAAACACGATCGCGAGGGCGGCCCCCTGGGGGGTCTGAACGGTCTGGGGAGCCCAGGCGCCTGCGCATGGGTCGACAAGCACGCCATTGACCTCGACCTCAAGGGTCGACATGAGCGGGAGGTCGGACAGCAGAAAGACCCGCTCCAGACCGGCGAGCGACTCCGACACATCTGCGAGGGACGCTGCGACATCGTCCGCACAAAGGTCAGCAATCACACCGCCTGTTCGCTCCACCGCGGCGAGGTACCGGTGACCGGGCGCGGCGAGGGCCGCCTCTTCGGGCGTGCAGGTAGCGGGGTCTAGGGCGAGAAGTGCCGCGAGATGGAGGCGCCCTTTGCGGCTCCCGGCCGCCGCTTGGTACGCGGCAAGATAGGCATCGACAGACTGGGGAGAGCTGTCTTCTCCATCGGAGACAAACACGAAGGTGAGCTCGGCATCTTGCCGCCGGAAGCCTGCGTTGGGTCCGGTCGCCGTGAGCGCGCGGGCTGCGGCTTCGAGGCCCATCTCAAGGCCACTCCCGCAGACACCCACCTCTACGAGGGCTGCAAACGCGGCGGTGGGGTCCGGTGTGTTGCGATCGATAAATGTGCCGCCCACGAGGCCGCCTGCATCCGGGATGGCGGCGATCTCTTTCGGTGAGCACCCCGAGGACTCCGAGGTGGCAGGTCGGGTCACCGTGGTGGTGATGACGCCAACGCGCCAGTCGGTACCCACGGCGTCGAGGCTGGAGGTGAGCGACGCCAAGTGAGGGGCAACGCGTGACTGAAACGGGGTCATCGACCGACTGTTGTCGACCACCACCACCACATCGACAGCCGCGGCAGGGGACTGCACAAACAGGTCACTCCGTTCCGCGCGTCGAATTTCGAGTTCGGGGGGTTCACAGGACGCGATAGCCGTAAGAATACCGGCCAAGAGGTGCGGTCGACGCGACGTCACGGGGCCATGTGCCATTGTGCACCGGCGGTGAGGTCGCCTAGCCATGCGCTGTCGCAGTAGACGTCGAGCACAATGGTCAACAGACGCCCCGAGTTGGCGGCCTCGTCTGTTGCACCCCTCTCGATGAGTGTCGCTGCGGCCGGCTTCTCCCGGTCGACCATCTCGACAGACCACAACACATCAAATGCCCAGTCGAGGGTCGTGTCTTCGCCGAACCGGCCCGAGAGCGGTGAAACCTCTGGACGCGCCAGCAGTAGACTTCCCATGAGTGCGGCGCGGTCGCGGGGGGTGGTGCGCTTGCCGGGAAGCCGCACGTCTGTCGACAGCGCCGTGACGGCGACACGTACACGCGACACGGTGGGCGCAGGAAAGGTCTCCGGATGGGTGCGCGACACGATCCAGTGCGCGTACCAGAGCCAGAGCCTGTCCGCCAAGATGTCGTGGCGCTTCCACGCTGGGTCATCGCCCTCCATGCTACGGAGCATGGCCTCACACCCTGCCGGGATGGGCGGCTCGAGAAGCACGAGGTCCATCAGTTGCTCGCCCCGCTCCTGCATGGGTAGCGCATCGAGACACTGCCGCAGCGTGGGCCACAGGGCATCGTCGGAATCCACATGGCCGCCGAGCGATGTGGCGAGCTCTCGGAGACCGCTGTCGGGAAAACGACCAGGGATGTCCGTGCAGGTCTCGTGCGCGAGGACGTTCACGTGAATGTTTGGCTGCATGGTGGGGGCCTCCTCTCCCGTTCTACGCCAGCGCGATACCGTGGGCCAGCCCCACCTCAATGGTCAGGCCTTTGTGATTCTCTGACTTGTGGGTCCGTACTCGCAAGTGGCATGATGGCACATGAGGGTATACGCGCTACAAGTGCGTGTCGGAGGATCTTGATGCACAGAATTTGGACTGTCGCCGCCGGAGCGTTGTGCCTATGGGCCAGCGGTTGTGAGTTGATCTGTCCCGCTGGTGAAGAGAATATCGGCGGCACCTGCGCACCGATCACCATCATCGACACGGACGAAGACACCGACGTTGAGACCGACACCGAAGAAGTGGTGTTCGTGAACGACGAGAACCTCGTGCGCATCGAGTGGGAGACCGTGGTCGACCCGAATGACAACCGAATCGAGCTCGAGTGCGATGGAATCGTACTCTACAGCGGCACCGGATTCAGCGGCGGCAATGCCTTTGAGTACGAGACCGACCTCGATGTGGGTGCCCAGTGCATCGTGCGTCGTGGTGATGACCGCGGCGGCCTGATTGGCGCTGGTAAGGTCTTCAACTGCTCCATCGAACTGGCGTCTTGGGACGAAGAGCGCGCAAACGTCGAAGAGATCGCCTCGTTCGAGGTCGTGGAGTGCGTTCGTGGCTGTCCTGACCCCATCGCACTCAATTTTACCGAGGGTGCGAACCTCGACGATGGCTCTTGCGACTACATTGACGGCTGCACCGACCCACGTGCACTCAACTACAACCCGGCCGCGACGCGCGACAATGGGTCCTGCGACTACGGCGGGTTCGGCATTGTCGAAGTGACCGTCCGCACCGGTGCGATTCCGACAGATATCCGCGCAGCTGTGGACTGCAACGGGCAGCGGGTGTGGGAGAAGGCGAACTACACCAACAACTATGCAGAGATCACCAAAGACTTCACGCTCGATGCCGGCTTTGACTGCCAGATGATCATCGGAAACGACAATGGCGGGTTCCGAGCACCGGGTAGCATCTCTGTCTGTGGGCAAGAGATTGGGTCTTGGGACCAGAGCTTCGACGTTCAGCCAAGTGCCTACGAAGAGACGATGGTCGAGTTCTTTATGACGCCCTGCTCCGGCTGTACGGTCGAAGAGGCGCCAAACTATGACCCCGACGCACTGGTCGACGACGGCTCGTGCGTGGTGCTGACGCCGTAGGCTGGCGTGTTGTGAGGGAGGCCGCCCAACGTTGGTTGTGGCGGCCTTTTTTGTGTGGGCCGGTGTGAACTAGCGTGTCGTTGGTGTGCCCGACACATCGATATGAAAGGTGAGCTGCGGCGCATTTCGGAGCGCTCCCATGACCGCGGTGTACGGCTTCATCCCTAGGTCCGCATGAGACAACTGAAAGCGACCCGTGGCGCGAAACGTGTCTTGGGTCACTGTGACCTTCATGGCGGCCTCGACCGGGACCTTGACGCCATGGGCGGTCAGGTGCCCGCGCACGAGGGTGCCGCCGCCCTGGGGGGTACATGACGTGCTCGTAAATCCAATCGACGGATACGACGAGGCGTCGAGCTGCTGCTTTCCGATGGCATTCGCGCGAATCTTCGCCTTGTCGCCGTCGGGTGTGGCTCCTTCGAAGCCATGCTGCTTACGGGTGCCGGCGGGATCGACCCTTAAGGCCGTTACCGGGAAGGAAAGGTTCACGGCGCAGGTCGACACATCGGAAACATCCCACGTGACGGTACCCGTGAAGCGCTCGGGCGCAAGGACGTGGTCGTGGCCCTTCATGAGGGCCTTACGGTCGTACGTCACAAGCACCTGGAGGGCAGTGGGCGAGGGCGTCAGCGTCCACGATGTCGGTACATCGTCTGATGCCATCGCAGGGGTGTTGCCTGCGATGAGGGCCATGAGCATCCACGTCGACATGGTGTCTCCCGATGAGAAGAACGGGGAACACCTCGGCGTGCCCCTCGCATCCATCGTAGCGGATGTAGCATGCGGGGTGTTTCGATATTGGTCGAGATTCGTAGGTGCCCCACCGAGGCCTCCGTGGCGCAGGAGGGTCGACATCACCCAAGGCACAGGGTACCACCCCCACCCAGTATGGTTGCATGAGGCACGGATGGACAGTGCATCGACATTTCAGGGTGCCCGCATCTGCGTGGTCGGCGTAGGGGGCGGTGGCGGCAATGCTGTCGACGCCATGATTCGGGCGGGTCTTGAGGGCGTGGAGACCGTCGCGCTCAACACCGACATTCAAGCCCTTCATCGTTCGTCGGCGCGCGCGCGCTTCCAGTTGGGATCCACCTTGACACGTGGGCTCGGCGCTGGAGCGAACCCCGAGGTGGGGCGCGAAGCTGCGCTGTCCGATCGCGACCGCATTGCGGAACTTCTCTCCGGTGCCGACATGGTCTTTGTGTGTGCCGGGCTGGGCGGAGGCACGGGCACTGGCGCAGCGCCCGTCGTGGCCGAGATGGCGCGGCATGCGGGGGCGCTCACGGTAGGTGTTGCGACCTTGCCGTTCCGATTCGAGGGACGCCGCAGAGCACGCTTGGCGCAGGACGGGCTTGAGCACCTGCGTGCAGCTGTAGATACACTGGTGACCATCCCCAACGAGCGATTGCTCTCGATGGTCAACGCCAAGACCCGCATGGCCGATGCCTTCGCCATGGTCGACGAAGTGGTCATGCGTGGCGTGCGCGGAGTGGCGGATCTAATCCGGGGTGAGGGAAGGGTGAACGTCGACTTCGCGGATGTTCGCACCATCCTTGAGGGCCGCGGACCGGCGCTATTGAGTGTGGGCCAGAGCACGGGAGAACACCGGATGCTCGAGGCCGTCCAAGCCGCCATCGGCTCGCCGCTTATTCATGATGCAACGCTGGGGGGAGCCCGGTACATGCTCATGAATGTGGAGGGGCCAGAAGACCTCACCCTCTTCGAAGTGCATGAGGCCGCGACATTGGTCCACGAAGAGGCCAATGAAGAGGTCGACATGATCTGGGGTTGGCGCATTGAGCCCAGCCTCGGCGATGCAGTGCGTGTGACGTTGCTTGCGACGGGCTTTGAGGATGCCCCAGGTAGCCGACCGCCTACGCGCCCCCGGCGAGCCCCGCCAGAGCCACGAAAGCATAAGAAGAATACGGAAGATTCCTATGATCTCCCGACGTTCTTCCGGAATGCTGACTGACGCGACGTCGGTTCAGGTGATGGCGAGACCGAGGTGAGCGACGCAGGTGTTGACAAGCCGCGCGGGCTTTGATGAGGTGGGGTCTTGCGGGGGACTGATGACTGCACTCAAAGACCTGCCACCGCTGCAGGTCGACACGGATGACCCACGGTTTAAGAACGGGGCGGCCATTCTGTTCTCTGGGGGTGCAGACTCGACACTGGCAGCCTGTCGGCTGGCCGAAGTCTTTCCCGTGGTTCACCTCATTACCTACCAGCGAAAAGGGTTCATCGAGAAGATCAGCACGCCGCGGGTAGACAGGATGCGTGCGGTGTATCCGAGAACAACCTTCCTTCAGCATCGCATCAACTACGAGCGCATCTATGAAGATGTGGAAGGCTACCAGCGATTCCGGAACATGTGGCACTACGGACAGCTGACCGGGGTGCCGTGTGGTCCTTGCAAGGTCGCGATGCACTGGCGGAACCTCGTGTTCTGCAAGGAAAATGACGTAGGATGGGCCGCGGATGGGGCTGCGGCAGGCAACGAGTGGTTTGCCGAGCAGAACCCACGGATTCTCGTGGACAACCTTCGCGAGCTCTACGGTGAGTTTGGCGTGAGCCTGTTGCACCCTGTGTTCTACGAAGGCTTGTCCACGGAGCATGGGCTCTACGAGCTTGGAATCGTGGATACGCCCAAGGTGAAGCGAACGCGGGAGGACAAGCAGGTGGTCTGCTCCCAGCAGATCATGCTCGCGATGTACATGCGGAAGTACCTCGAGACCCACACGTTTGAAGAGTACGAGGAGATGTCGCGCCGTTACCTTGAAGGCAAGCTGGATCATGTCCGTGATCTGATGACCGAGCACATGACAGCAGATGGGTCGGGGTCACGGCTGTCCCGGCTCTTGGAGTAGCGAGCATGGGAACCGAAGAACGCCACGATGCCGAGGCGAACCGTCGCGCCCTAGAACAGGCACGACAGGAGACGGAGCGTATCCGCGCGTCTCAGCCAGAGCAGGTGCCCTACGAGGGGGGAGAGGCCAAACAGCCGCTGCCCCTGTGGGCGGCACGCGTGGTGTCTGCGGTGGCTTTCCTGCTGCCGCTACGCGTACGGGTGCGGTTCATCTACACCATGAACTTCCTGTACAACAGCCTCGGCGCAAGTGTCCGTATGGCCTTTGGCTGGCTGGGCATTCACCTGACGCGGGTCATGATCTTTGCGAGCTACTTCCTGGTGCTCGGGCCGACGGCACTTCTCGCTCGCTTGTTTGGTGCTGACCCCCTCGGGTTGCGACGGTCAGGGGACACCTACTTCACGACAAAAGAACCCGCAGATGCCTCGGAAGAGCGCTTCTCACGGCAGTATTGAGGACCCTATGAACTTGATGGGCCTCTCGTACATGTACCATGACTCGGCGGCAGCGCTGTTGCGTGATGGCGAGCTGGTTGCGGCAGCCGCTGAAGAGCGGTTTCTCCGCATCAAACACACCGTCGACTTTCCGCTGCGTGCCATTCAGTATGTGCTCGATTCGGGCGAGCTCGATGTCAATGACCTTGATGCCATCGTGTTTTACGAGAAGCCGTACCTGAAGTTTGAGCGCATCCTCCAGACCCATCTGGCGATGTTTCCGCGGTCATGGAAGAGCTTCGCTCATTTCCTGCCGATGTGGTTGAACTACAAGCTTCGGGTGCCGCAGATCATCCGGCAGCAAACCGGCTACCGCGGAAAGGTCCTGTTTACGGACCATCACTACGCCCACGCAGCGAGCGCTTACCTTCCGTCGCCCTTCGATGAGGCCCTGTTGCTCACGACAGATGGAACCGGGGAGTGGTCTACCGTGGCGATGGGCCACGCCAGGGGAACCAAGCTGTCGCTCGAGCGCGACATTCGATTTCCTCATTCCTTGGGGTTGCTCTACAGCGCGGTCACCGCACACCTCGGGTTTAAGGTCAACGGGGGCGAGGGCAAGGTCATGGGGCTTGCCAGCTACGGTGATCCCACCCGGTATGCGGAGGCCTTCAAGAAGCTGATCGACGTGAAGCCGGATGGAAGCTTTAAGCTGGACATGAACTACTTCAGCTTTCACTGGGACCTGGTGATGACCAACCCGCTGTTCTCGGGCTTGTTTGGTCCACCGCGCGTGCCGGAGTCCGAGCTCACCCAAGACCATCAAGATCTCGCAGCAGCGCTCCAAGCTACCGTTGAGGACGTCATGGTGAAATTGGTCCGTCATGCCCACGATACATGGGGGCTGAAGGACCTCTGCGTCGCTGGCGGTGTCGGCCTGAACTGTGTAGCGAATGGGATCTTGTTGGAGCGTACCCCCATTGAGCGGATCTTCGTGCAGCCGGGGTCAGGCGATGACGGGGGGGCCCTCGGTGCGGCCTTGTACGCGTGGACGCAGCTGTATGGTGGAGCGCACCGGTGGCGCATGCACAACGCCTATTTGGGGCCTGGATATGCCAACGAAGAGGTGGCGGCGTTCTTGGCCGAGCGGGCCATTCCCCATGTGCATCTTGACGAGCCCAGCTTGGTCGAACAGGTGGCACGACACATTGCAGACGGGAAGATCATCGGGTGGTTTCAAGGGCGAATGGAGTTTGGTCCTCGGGCATTGGGCAACCGAAGCATCCTTGCGGATCCCCGGCGCCACGACATGAAAGACATCCTCAATGCACGCGTGAAGCACCGCGAAGGGTTCAGGCCCTTTGCCCCGTCCGTGAAGGCCGAGGCGGCGCATGCGTGGTTTAAGCTACCAGCCAACCATGACAGCCCGTTCATGTTGCTCGCCGCAGATGTTCACGAGGGCAAACAGGACCAAGTCCCGGGCATCACGCATGTGGATGGAACTGCGCGTGTTCAGACGGTAACGGAAGCCCAGAATGCCCGATATTACCGCCTCATTTATGCGTTTGAGCAGCAAACCGGGGTGCCGATCCTCATCAACACCTCGTTCAATGTCCGTGGTGAGCCCATTGTGTGCACGCCGCAGCATGCGTATGATTGCTTCATGCGTACCGAGATGGACTACCTCGTCCTCGGAAACTACGTCATCTCCAAGAAGGATCTGGCATGAGAGATGGGAACGAGCCGATGAGTGCGCCCACATGGGGCGATCGTCTCGCGCCTGCTGTGGAGATGTACCGCATGGTGCGGGACCGACGCACCTGGGTGCTCGCGCCCATGCTGGTGGCTATTGTCGGCCTCTTGGTCTTTATGACGGCCGCCGAGATGCCCGTACTGATTCCGTTCTTTTATGCGGTGTTCTAGGTGGTGCGTTGGCGACGCTTCAGGCGTGTCGCCGTCCGTACCCACTCGGGGTCCGCGCAGAGCAGTTCTTCGACACGCGTCATGGCCTCACGCCACGGTGAAAGGGCATCGTGGCCCAGCGTTGGGGCGAGCACCATCTCCGGCTGCCCACTGGCATTGACCGAGAACACTGTACGATGAACGCACCCGGTGTCATCGGTCAGCTCAAGGACGGCTCCGCCCGCGACCAGCCATTTCAGCATGGTGGGGCGGGGAACCACGTCGGAGAAGATGGAGGCCACGGCCGGCTTGAAACGAAGCACCCGTTCCCGTGAGCTCGGCATGTGGCCTCCAGTGGATCAGGCGTCCGGATTTTCGAACACTGCGGCAGCGCCCATGCCACCGCCGATACACATGGACACAATGCCGTACTTCACGCCGCGACGCCGCATCTCGTGAAGCAGCGTAGCCGTGAGCTTCGCGCCCGTGCATCCGAGTGGGTGGCCGAGTGCGATCGCGCCGCCATTGACATTGACCAGGGCAGGGTCGATGCCGAGCTCACGAACGCAGTAGACGGCCTGGCTGGCAAAGGCCTCATTGAGCTCAATCAGCCCGATGTCGCTGAGAGAAAGGCCCGTAGCCTCCAACACCTTCGGAATCGCGGCGGCGGGTCCAATGCCCATGATGTCGGGCGCGACACCGGCAACCTGGTAGCCACGCAGCAGGCCTAGGACCGGCAACCCGTGTCCTTGCGCCCAGCTTCGCTCTGCGATCAAGGCCGCAGCTGCACCGTCACTCATCTGGCTGCTGTTTCCGGCCGTGACAGAGCCACGCAAGGAGAACGCAGGCCGGAGCTTACCGAGCACCTCGACCGAGGTGTCGCCGCGTGGCCCTTCGTCGACGGCAAACGTGATGTCGTGCCACGTACCGCCCTTGAATACACGGGTGGGAACTGGAACGATCTCTTCTTCAAAGCGTCCGGCGGAGATGGCCGCAATGGCACGCTGGTGCGATTCATAGGCGAAGGCATCTTGGTCGGCTCGAGAGATGCCAAACCGCTGTGCCACGTTCTCGGCTGTCAGGCCCATGGGCGTGTAGGTGTCGGGCCTCGAGGTCACAAGGCTGGGGTTGGGCATAGGTTTTTGGCCCGTCATCGGTACCTGCGACATGGACTCGACGCCGCCAGCAAGGACCGCGTTCTGCCAACCAGCGAGGATGCCAGCTGCACCCTGGCTGATGGACTGGAGTCCGGAGCTGCAGAATCGGTTGATGGTCATGGCGGGCACGGTGTCGGGGAGTCCTGCGAGGAACCCTCCGATTCTGGCCACATTGGTGCCTTGTTCGGCTTCTGGCATGGCGGTGCCGACGATGAGGTCGTCGATGCGTGCCGGGTCGAGGCCGGACCGGTCAACCGCGCCGCGAAGGGCGACGCCGAGGAGGTCATCGGGCCGTGTGTCTTTCAAGCTGCCGCGCTTGGCCTTTCCGACTGCGGTACGAACCGCTGAGACCACCGCGACTTCACGGGATGCTGAGTTCATTGTGTATCTCCAGATTCGTGGGGTCAGTTGCGCAGGGGCTTGTTCTTGGTCAGCATGTGACCGATTCGCTCGAGGGACTTCTGCTCGCCGCAGAGGCTGAGGAAGGCCTCACGCTCCAGCTCGAGCAGGCGCTCCTCGGAGACCATTGTTCCGGCCGGAACGTCACCTCCGGTGAGCACATGTGCGAGCTTTCCGCCGATCAGTGCGTCGTGCTCGGTAGCATAGCCACCCCAGACCATCTGCTGTAGGAAGGCTTCAATGGCTGCTTTACAGCCAGGGCCTGCCGCCATGATCTCTCGGGGTTTGGCCGGTGGTACGGCCGCTGTCGCGAGCCCCCGCGCGATGCGCTTGGCTGTCTGCAGCCGGGCATCGCTATCCAGGCAGATGGTGTCGGTGGGGCGGAGATAGCCCCAGCTCTGGGCTTCCATGGCGCTTGTCGACACGTTGGCCATCGCGATGCGCTCAAACACCTTCTTGATGTGTGGCTGCGGGTCAGCGTCAACGCCTGCCGGCACGTCTCCGAGGTATCGGACGGCCAGCTCCTTGCACCCACCGGCGCCAGGAATCAGGCCGACGCCCACCTCGACCAAGCCCATGTAAAGCTCGCCATTGGCGACCGTGTGTGTGGCCTGCATCGCGATCTCACACCCTCCACCGAGGGCGAGGGCGTGCGGCGCGGTGACGACGGGATGGCGGCTGTACTTGGCGCGATGCATCAAGGCCTGCAGCGTTGAGATCATCTGGTCGATCTGGTCCCATTCTTGCGCCATGGCCGCTTGAACGATCATCAAGAGGTTCGCACCGGCACAAAAGGCCTTTGGCGCCTCATTGCCCACCACGAGACCTTCGAACTCACCAGCATCCATGCGGTCGAGTGCGCTGGTGTAGGCGGCGATGATGCCCTCATCAATCGCATTCATCTTGGAGTGGAACTCCAAGAGCGCGATGCCATCACCCATATCATGGATCGATGCGCTCACATTGCGCTCCACGAGGGTGTTTCCTTGCGAGGTGATGTCGGCCAAGAAGACATGTTCCGCGGGTTGGTCCACGGGGGTGATGGTGCCGTCGGCATTGTACTGGGTCAGGTGGCCCGAAGCGTCTCGTGCGTAGAAGGTCTCGCGACCGGAGGCGAGCATGGTGTCGACCCACGCGGGGACTGTCATGCCCTCTGCCTTCATGCGCTCGACAGCGCGTGCGACACCAATGGTGTCCCAGGTCTCGAATGGCCCTTGCGCCCGGCCAAAGCCCCAGCGCATCGCGCGGTCAATGTTGATGATGTCGTCGGCGATCTCTGGGATTCGGTTGGCGCTGTAGATGAGCGTCTCTGCGGTGACGCGCCAAGCGAGTCGGCTAGCGAGGTCATCCTGTGCACCCCAGACCATGGCGTTGACCCGGCCCTTGAGCGTGTCTTGCTTTCGCGCTTCACCGATGCACGGGAACCGTACCTTCTCCTGCGCGCGGTACTCGCCGGTCTCGACGTCGAGCACAAGGATGGTCTTTCGCCCGTCGACCTTGGTCTTCTTGTAGAAGCCCGCGCCGCTCTTCTGACCGAGCGCGCCCTTCTCGACGAGGCTCGTCAGGTACGTGGGGAGGAGGAAGGCGTCGCGTCGCTCATCGTCAGGGACGTTCTCATAGACGTTGGTCATCACGTGCGCGAGCGTATCGAGGCCGACGACATCTGCCGTTCGATACACGGCGGACTTCGCAAATCCCATGTTCTCGCCAAACGTCTTGTCGACTTGCTCGACCGTCATGCCAAGATCGGTCATCGCCGCGAAGGTGGCCCCCATGCCGAAGGTGCCAATGCGGTTCGCAATGAAGTTGACCGTGTCCTTCCCGAAGACGATGCCCTTGCCGAGCACATTTCGCCCGAAGGTGGCCAGCGCGTCGGCCACCGCTGGGTCGGTCTCTGGACCCGTGACCAGCTCGAGAAGGCGCATGTAGCGCACGGGGTTGAAGAAGTGCGTGACCATGAAGTGCCGGCGCATCTCCTCGGGCATGTCTTCGCACATCGAGGCGAGGGGAATGCCCGAGGTGTTCGAGGTGACGATCGAGCCCTCGGAGCGATGCTCTGCTACCCAGCCGTAGACGTGCTTCTTGATATCGAGGCGCTCGACCACCACCTCGATGATCCAGTCGCAGTCCGCCAAGAGGTGGGCGTGATCGTCATAGTTCGCAGGCGTGATGTGGCTGGCCAGGTCCTTCTTGTAGAGCGGCGCCGGCTTGAGCTTGATGGCGGTCTGGATGCCGCGCAGCGCGTAGGCGTTGCGGCTTGCAGCATCGCTGCCAGCGTCCTTCGGAACAATGTCAAACAGAACGCTATCGATACCGGCGTTGGCGAGATGGGCGGCAATACCAGACCCCATGACACCTGCGCCGAGGACGGCCACGCGACGAATCGGTCGACTCATGCAGATTTCCCCGTGGTGGCGGCTCCGTTGCTGGTGCCGCGGTTGAACAGTGTGGTGCATCAACGCACCGCGCCACCCTCCCTACCTCAACAAAGGGGTAATTGGCCACTCGGCCAACAAAGGAAATCAAGCAGGATTACAAACCGCGCTCTGTGGGTGCCGAGATGTCGTTGTTTGGTGCAGGGTGGACGCAGGGTCGGGAATACCACTAGACTCTCGGTCCCGCGGGCAGGTCATGCTCCGGTAACGCAGGAGAGGTATGACCGAAGCTACGCCAAGGAACGCCAAGCTGGGAACGTTTTTGGGTGTGTTTACCCCCACCGTCCTCACCATCCTCGGCGTCATCCTGTTCCTTCGTGTCGGATGGTTGACTGCGGTTGGCGGGATCTGGGGTGCGCTCGCGATCGTGATGTTGTCCAACATCATCACGCTCATGACAGCGCTCTCCGTCAGCGCACTCGCGACCAACATGCGGGTAGGTGTAGGTGGGGCATACTTCATCATCAGCCGAAGCCTCGGGCTGGAGGTCGGTGGCGCGGTCGGGATCCCCCTATGGCTGTCGCAAGTCCTCTCTTTGACGCTGTACAGCTTTGGCTTGGCGGAGTCGCTGCGTATTGTGTGGCCGGGACTCCCTCTTGCCCCTGTCGCAGCCATCATTGTCATTGGCGTGACGGCCGTTGCCGCTCGGTCGACCGAACTGACCCTGAAGCTCCAGCTCCCTGTCATGCTGATGATCGCGGCAGCCATAGGAAGCCTTGTGATGGGTGTCACCGTCGGTGCGGAGGTACCCGCCGACAAGGTGGCGGCGCTCGGGCCGTGGGAAGCGGATGGAGAGAGCATTGGGTTCTGGGGCGCGTTCGCCGTGTTCTTCCCTGCAGTCACGGGCATTCTTGCTGGCGTTTCGTTGTCGGGGGACTTGGCAGACCCAGGTGAGTCAATTCCTCGAGGAACGCTCGCCGCCGTGGTTGTGGGGTTTGTCGTGTACATGACGGTCCCGGTGCTCTTGGCCATGTCTGTCGGCGTTGAGGCCCTTCGCACCAACAGTCTGGTGTGGCTGGATGTGGCGTGGGTGCCGTGGTTGGTCATGCCAGGCCTGTGGGGGGCCGTGCTTTCGAGCGCCTTTGGTTCGGCGCTTGGAGCACCGCGAACCCTCCAGGCCTTGGCACAAGATGGTCTGCTGCCACGGGCACTCGGTGAGGTCGACAAGGAGACAGGAGAGCCTGTCTTTGGGCTCTGGATTTCTGGCTTGCTCGCGCTGATTGCTGTTGGGCTAGGCGACCTGAACACGGTCGCGGAGTGGGTGACTGTCTTCTTCCTGACGACGTATGGAGCCCTCAACTTTGCCAGCGTCATCGAGGCGTTGGTGGCAGACCCCAGCTTCCGTCCTCGCCTCGTTGTCCCGTGGTGGGTCAGCTTTGGTGGCGGGGTGGGCTGCCTCGTGGCCATCTTTGCGATCAATCCCACTGTTGGGCTTGCGGCCGTGGCCGTCGAAGCACTGCTCTTCATGGTCATTCAGCAACGGGCACTCGATTCCGGCTGGGGCGATGCGCGTATGGGGCTCGTCCTCTCGGCAGCACATGCGGTCGTGGCACATGTGACCAAAGCCCAGCTGGAGCCACGCAACTGGCGCCCACACATCCTGGTGTTCACCACAGACGTGCGGCGGGACCTCGGCATGGTCTACCTCGCGGAGCGCTTGGGGCAGCAGCGAGGCATCCTTACGGTCAGTCAGCTCATCGAATGTCCGTTGGAGAATCTCCCTGAGGTGGCGGAGATTACGCAGGAAGCGCGCGCGCTACTCGCAGAACAGCACCTGCAGGCCTTCATGGAAGTCACTGCCGTACCCGTGATCGATGACCGTGCCGTGGTTGTGGTGGCGCAGAGTCATGGCGTGGGCGGGCTCGATGCGAACACGGTGATGTTCTGCTGCCCACAGGAGGAGCCCGTTCTGTGGGAGAATGTCCTGCGTCGCACCCGCTACATGGAAGAGCTTCATAAGTGCACGCTCGTCTATCGGCCGGGCCCGCCGGAGCTGGCCGTACGCCCGTACCATCAGACACCGGTAATCTTGGTCTGGTGGAAGGGGCTAGAGAGTAACGGCGACCTGATGCTGCTGCTTGCCTACCTCATGCAGCAGAGTCCAGAGTGGTCGGGTTCGGTGATTCGCGTGGCTACAGTGGTTGAAAATTCGGCTGCAGCGCAAGAATGGATGGCCTCGGCCGAAGCGCTGGCGACCCAAATTCGGATGAAGGTGGAGACCCGGGCTTATGTTCCCGAAGCCGGTGAGGGCGTCTCATCGGTCATCCGCAAGCACTCCATGGATGCAAGCCTTGTCATGCTCGGGCTTCCGCTCGCGACTCCCGGAGAGGAGGCAGCAGTTGCGTCACGTACATTGGTGATGACAGAGGGGCTGCCCGACGTGCTCTTGGTCCGAAATGGCGGGCCGTTCAGAGGGAGACTCGTATGACGGCACAGCGCCGGCGCTTGTTGATTATGCGCCACGCCAAGTCCGCGTATCCCGCGGGAGTGGATGACCATGATCGCCCGCTCAACCGACGGGGTGAGCGCTCGGCACGTCGCATGGCACGTGAGTTGGCGTCCCTTGGCCTGCTCCCGGACCACGTGGCGCTGTCCGACAGCCGACGGACGCAAGAGACATTGTGGTTCATGAACGATGGGTTAGCGCAGCCACTTCCATCACATCAGCATCGCGCACTCTACCTTCCCACCGTTGAGAGCATGCTCAAGGTTATTCGTACGTTTCCGAGCACCGCAGGGACCGGCATGATCCTGTCGCACAATCCCGGGTGCGAAGGACTCACGCACGCGCTCACGGGAACGCTTGTACGTATGACGACGGCCAACGTCATCGAAGTGACGATTGAGAGCGGGTGGAGCGAGGTAGGGTTGGCGCGTCTTGGGACGCATGCGCTCGTGCGGCATCTTCGACCAAAGGAGTTGCCTCCGCTTGAAGGCCTGTCGCCCTGATGTCAGCGCGCGTCAGCCCTCTTGCGCAAGCTCATCCATCGCCTGAATGATGTGCTCGAGGGCTTCTGGCGTGGTGCTGCAGTACGCGACGCGAAGTGCGTTCATCTCGGGCACGGCGATGGTTCCCACGCCCCGCTCGGCAATGAGCCGTCGCCGGAGCGCGTCCGCATCAAGGCCTTCACGGAGGCCGATGAGCGCGAAGTAGGCGCTGTTGAAGGGTAAGGGTCGAAGCGCATCACTTGTGTTCGCGAGTGCACGCTTGAGCGTCTGGTAGCGTCCGGTGATCGTGGACAAGACATCGCTGAACTCTTGCCGGGTCGCATCACGCTGTAGCGCTCGGCGAAGCAGCTCTTGGCTTGGTCCGGGTGGGCTGCCAATCGAGCCCCGCACGAGGGCATTCAGCTTGTCTGTAAGGACCTCTTCGGCCCCGGGTGGGACGGCAAAGGTCAGGAAACCGATCCGCGCGGCAAAGAACAGCATCTCTTTGGTGGCCCCATCCACCTTGACGACGCTTGCGCGCTCTGGGTCGAGGTGCGACGCCAGACGCCAAAATATGCTGTGGTCAAGGAGGTCGGGCTCATGGACCACGCCCTGATAGGCATCGTCGCACACGACCATGAGTGGACCTGCATGCGCGGCCACCCGGGCGACGATGGCGTCAGCCTGCTGTGGGGTCGGGGACCAGCCGGTCGGGTTGGCGGGGAAGTTCAAGACGAGGAGTGCCTTGCCATCCACGGCCGCCAGTGCGTCTGCGAGCCCATCGAGGTTGAAGGACCCATCGGGTGCGAAAAAGGTGAAGGTCTCTACGCGCGCGCGTGCACGGAGCGTGAAGAGCAGGTCGTAGTTTTCCCAGTGCGGGGAGGGGAGCACCACCGTGGTGTAGGGGTCACAGAACAAATCGGCGAGGAGACTGATCCCATGGGTGAGTCCGTGGGTCATGAAGGGCGTGCTCGTCACGACATCGGGGTTTCCGGCGAGATCGCGCTGGCGTTTCAGCCAGAGCGCACGGATGTCTGGGTGACCCGGCTGTGGGGAGTACAAGAGGCTGCGGCGTGCATCGAGCTCGCCGAGGTCACGCGCCATGGAGGCGAGGGGCAGGGGAGCCCCCTCTCCGTCCGTGACCTGCCCAATGGTCGCCTTCAACGGAACATTCGCAGCCTGACGTGCCTGGAATGGGATCCCCTGGGGAAAGACGATGTGTCGACCCAGCGGAGAGAGGCAGCGAGCGAGCGCGGGTGCCTCGGTCTGAAGCGTCAGAAGCTGTTCGTCTGCTTTCTTCATGAACCCTCCTCGTCTCGACGTGTCAACGCGGGTACCATGTTCTCATCAGTGTGTCGCGGGAGATGTTTATGCGTGGTGTAGTTCTGATGCTTTGCGTGGGCGGACTCTGGCTGTCGGGGTGCTTGCCTTCGCCACCGGAGATCGAAGAAGCACCTCCGCTTCAGTGGGCACCCGCCGACCCAGAGCCAGAAGTCGTGGAGGAGCCCACAGTTAAGGGCAGGACGTCGGAGCCGGCGCACCTCGTAGTGTCGGGTGGCACCCTTCAAGTGACACTTGAGGTCGGTGGGACGGAAGTGGTGCTTACTCACGCTCCGGCATCCGGCCTGCTGACGACGCAAGACATTCCGACGATGACCTATGCCCAGGGGTTCTTGCTCGGCGACGCCGATGGGTGGACCGCTGGGCCCGAGATTGAGCTCGGTCCATGGGTGGATGGCGTCTTGGGGGATGCGGATGTTCCCGCACAGATCGTGTTTGAACTTCAGACCATCGGAGAGCTGTCCGGAGAGCTTCTCAAACAGGGTGATGAAGCCACTGGATTGGTTCTTGGCACGGTCCAGATCGGCACGCGACAGCAGCCCGTTGACGTCGACGTCCGTTTTATCCGACTGCCGGGGGACCGTATTCAGGTGATGAGCAGCCGTCCGGTCCCTGTGTCGCTGGCCCTTGCACGACGGGCCGATCGGCTCAATGCGCTTGCCAGTGCGTGGGGCGTGCCCAAGGTAGGAGAGACCGCGATGGTGGAGCTCCGACTCGAGCTCTCCGTGGGTGACGTCAATGCATTGCCGACGTACCAAAAGATGCCTGTCTCCATCACAAGTGTGCAAGAGGTGAAAGAGAAATTGGATGAGACCGTAGACCACTACAGTCTTGAGATGGACCGCCTGAAGCGCATGGGGGTTTCCGATCAGTACATCCGCAGCTTTTCGCGGCGTGAGTTTGAACGGGCCCGACGTGCGCGAGACAAGTTCAATCGCACCAAGAAATCGCGTTACTGACCTTCATTGCTACGAGAGGAGAAGCCATGTCCTTTGAAGCCTATGCCCAGCCTGTCATCTACGCCGATGAATCGGCCCGAAGTGCGTTCCTCCGCAAGGTGGGCACGTGGCTGGCGGGTGGTCTGACCATTGCGGCCGTGTCTGCAGCGCTGTCTGCGATGACTGTGGCGCCAATGATCTTCGGTATGGGCGAAAACGGCTGGATGGCCAACTTGGTGTTGGTGTTTGGAGCCATGTTTGTCGCACAGAACGTGGGACGCGGCATGGTACGCAGCAACAACAAGACCATGGGGTTCGTGCTCGGCACATCAGCCATGGGTGTGGCGATGGGCCCACTCATCCTTATAGCCGTGATGGTCGCCGGCGGTACGCTCGAGATTGTGATGCAAGCGGGTGGGCTTACCGCGCTGACGGTTTTCGGCATGTGCGCGTACCTTTGGAGTGGGCCCAAGAACTTATCGATGATCGGCTCTGCCATGTCCGTGCTGGGGCTGCCCGCGTTGATTCTCATGGGCATCAGCTTCGTGTTTCCGATCGGTGGGCCCCTGGGCATCATGGTGAGCATGGTCTTCGTGGCGCTCTCTGCAGGCGGGCTCGTGTACAACCTCAACCAGGTACTTCATGTCGCGTCGACCACGCAGGTGGTGGAGGCCGCATATGAGATCGCACTCGGTGTGATTGTGTTGTTCTGGAACGTGCTCTCGCTGCTCATCCGCATGCGAGGCCGCGACTAGAGGAGGGGTGCGCCCGTCCTCATTTTCCAAGACCCCAGGTAGACGACATCTGGGGTTTTTCACGGTTCTACCGTATTCTATAACTTAACATAATATAGATTATCGGACATTTACCATGAATGCGCGGAGGTCACTGTGGTGACAACATCGACACCAAGAACCCGGCGTTCGTGACAAACACGAGCTGTCGCCCATCCACCGTCGGAGCCACAGTTACCCCCGAGAGATGGTACCGTGGTTCGTGGCTCCACACCTCTCGGCCATCGGCCAGCTGCAGCATGGTTACCGTGCCTTCTGCATCTCCAATGAGGACACGGTCACCAGCGATCGTCGGGCGGCTCAAGGCGCCTTGCTCTCGGTCCTCACCCCACGACCACACGACAAGACCATTCGCGGTCTCGATGGCCCGTAAGACACCGTCTGTCCCAGGATGCAAGAGCCAGGTGTCGCCAGATGGCGCCGTCACCAATGTGCTCCCCGCAGCCGCGCCATAAGGCATGCGCCAACGAACCGTTCGATCTTCACGCTCGAGTGCGACCAGTGGCTCAAAGTACCCACTGGACAGAATGACGTCCTTGAGGACCGCTGGCTCGGCGATCACGTCGGGATACGCGCCTTCGCCAACCCGTTGCTGCCATGCGACTTCGCCAGTCTCGGCCTCAAGGCCGACGATGGAACCGTCGGAGAAGCCCACAAGGACTTCGTCGCCGAGAATTACCGCCGGTGGCGCACCATAGAGTGACAGCGCCGTGCGTCGCGAGAGGTCGGGTCGTTGTTGGTGCTGCCACTGGAGCTCGCCAGTGGCCGCATCGAGGGCGACCACAAGGTCATCGACGTTGGTGATGTAGAGCGTGCCACGTCCCTCGTCGAGTGTGGGGCGAACCAGCACCGGTGCAGCACTGTCATGACGCCAGCGGAGGCTTCCGTCTCTTTCGTAGGCCCATGTGACGCCACCGGTGTCCGCAAAGAGGATGAGGTCACCGGCTAGGATGGGCTCGGACTCTACACTACTGGCGGCAGGAAACTCACGAATCACAGTGCCATTGGTTCGGCTCACCTCATACAGGGCGTCCCCAGAGGCTGAACCGACGAAGATGGAGCTACCGTCTACGATCGGTCGCGCGCGTTCCGTATGGGTTGCAGCATTGAGCCGACCACCAGGGAGTCGTGCGCGCCAGTGAGGCACGGGGGGCTGTCGGAAGACACCCGGAAATGTCGATGGAGCAGGGCGCTCGGTACCGGCAAGGAAGCTGCGGTATGCGCGACCTTGCGTCTGCTCCCACGTAGGGGTTTCAGCGTCTTCCTGGGCGATGGCGAGCGCTGCTGGCAGGACCAGCGCAAAAACCCCGCTCCATGCCACGTGAGGAGCTCCCCTCACCCACTCTGCTCCGCTGCGGCCCGCTCGCGTTCCTCGCGCACGGTCTCTGCATCTGCCGCATCTGGCCATGTGTTGAGGTAATTGTCGAACGCGTTGACCGCCTGATCTGCCTTTCCGGCCAAAACGAGCGTTCTCGCGAGCTCTCGGGTGGCCTCACGCGCCAAGAAGGTGTCGCTGCTTGAGGTGAAGGCCTGCCAACGTCCGATGGCGGCATCTGCATCGCCCGCTTGCATGTCGAGGCTCGCGAGTCCGCCCTCTGCAGCGAAGGCCAACATCCCGCTTGAGAGCGCGGATGCCTTGGTCAGTGCGGCACGCTGTGCATCAGCGCTACCGGCCAAGCGGTGAAGCTCGGCGGCCTGGAGAAGCGCTTCGGCATTGGCGGGGTAGCCCATGCCATCTGCAGCAGCTTCAAGGCTCTGGGCCGTGCTGGAAATACCGTCTGTTTCCACCTCTTGGCCCATGGCGCGCTGCATCGACAGCTGCTGTGCAGGGGTGTCGAGCTCGCGGAGGATCTGTGAGATCTCCGAGGATGCGTTTTGCTGGGCGGTCAGGTTGTAGCTGTCCCACACGCCCCACATGAGCGTACCCAACAGCGCGACACCCACGACTGCGCCAAGTTGCACCGCGTAGCGCATCACAAAGTCTGTGACGGCCATCTCTGCGCGGAATCCAAGTTCTGCGTCTACGCCATTCTGCTCGTCTGCCACGCCATCTCCTCGCTGCGACCCGCCCGCGGTAACCCATCCCCCGGGACGATGCGAGCCTCAACTGCTCGCTACGCCTAGTTGCTCGGGGTTTCTGGAGTCAGCGACAACGGCAACCGCACCTTGTCGCTTCGAATTTCGACCGTTCGACTCACATCACGGTAGCCCTCAAGGGTAAGCTCGACGCGATGTTCACCGAAGTCTAGCTTCACCGAGACGGGTGCGGTGCCACGCTTGATGCCATCCACGTAGACGGTGGCACCAGAGGGTGAGCTGGTGACCATGATGGTGCCCTTCGATGCCGCATCACTCGTGTTCCAGAGAGAGGCGGCGTCTCGTGCCCTTCGGCGACGAGGCGTGGCTTCGTCTGCCTTCGCGTCACGCGCCTCTGGTGGCGGTGTTGCAGGCGCGCGACGGGGGCGGGACTCGGTACGCGTCTCTACGTTACGCTTTGGAGGCTCTGATGGCGGTGCTGGAGAATCCTCTGCCATCTCGGGCTCCGGTGACGGCGCAGGCTCCTCTACGCGAACGTCATCGGCCGCTTCACGCGGCGCATCCTCTGCCGCGTCGAGATCGGAGCCGCCGTCTTCACCATCAAGGTCATCAGGGGGTGCTTGGGGCTCAGCAGGTGGTGCGTCTTCGCTCGGCACTTCCGCATCGCCGGCGTCAGATGGGGCGTCAACGGCATCTTTGGGTGCCGCCTGTACGGCCGTGGGTGCCTCGACGACGGTCGCGGGTGCAGACATGATTCGCGTGTAGGCCCATCCCGAGAACAGCAGAATCACAGCGACACACGTCACGGCGACGCCCATCAATGCTCTGTCCGGTGCGGCCGCCGGCGCAGCCTCCGGGGGCGGCGCATCTGGTGTGCTGGTCACGCCCGCGGGTGCACTGGAGGTGACCTCGTTGGCCGGTGTGGCTGGTGGTGCGGGTTCCGCTTGTGGAATCACTGCCGGAGGCGGTGCGTCGCTCTTGGTGTCAGCCGGCTGCTCTGCACTTTCGGTAAGGCTCGGTGCCTCAAGAGCCCCCACGGGAGCAGCGGCTTCGGCCGGAGCCTCATCCGCATCTGCGTATACCAACGTCTTGGCCGAGGCCATGAGCGAACGGTCCCCCACGGGCACACGCTCGAAAGAAGGCACCTGACGTGGGAGTGGGGCATCCATCGCCGATGGGATCAAGACCAGAACGGATCCGTCAGCGAAGCAGAAATCAATCCGCTCGCTATAGGTCTCGCCGCAACTGGGACAGGTCTTCATCGAATGACGTCACTGATGATGGGTGTGCGGGTAGCGTATTCCATCACCACGCGATTGTCATGAGCCGTATCGCCGACCGATGTGCCGTGAAATGACCAACCGTTGAATCTGGTTCGTGCCCTCGACAATCTGCATCACCTTCGCGTCGCGCATGTAGCGCTCCACTGGGTATTCCTTGCAGTAGCCGTAGCCCCCGAGCACTTGAACGGCATCTGTGGTGACAGCCATGGCAGCGTCCGTCGCCACAACCTTGGCCATCGCCGCCGTCTCGCTGAACGACTCACCCGCATCTTTCAGCGTTGCAGCCTCCATCACGAGCAGTCGTGCGGTGGTGATCTGGCAGGCCATGTCCGCGAGCATGAAGCCCACACCTTGGAACCGAATGATGGGCTTGCCGAATTGCTTGCGCTCCAGCGCGTACGGGCCTGCGCAGTCGAGTGCCGCCTGTGCCAACCCCACCGCTGATGCGGCGATGGTGATGCGGCCGCTGTCCAGCGCCGTCATCGCCACGATAAACCCCTCACCTTCTGCCGCAACCATGTCGGTGTGAGGCACGCGGACATTGTCGAGGATGATCTCTACGGTCGGTGAGCCGCGCAGACCCATCTTCTTCTCTTTCTTACCGAAGCTGAGGCCAGCCGCAGTACCCGGAACGATGAATGCGGACACGCCACGCGCGCCCTCCCCGCCCGTGCGTGCCATGACGATGTAGATGTCGGCCACGCCACCGTGTGTGATCCAGAACTTTGTTCCATTGAGCACCCACTCGTCGCCGTCACGCACGGCCGTCGTCTTGAGCGACGCGGCATCAGAACCGCTGTCGGGTTCGGAGAGTGCGAACGCGCCGAGAAGCTCACCTGCAGCAAGCCCGGGCAACCAGGCCTGCTTCTGGGCCTCCGTGCCGAACTGCGCGAGGATGACCTGCGGGAGCCCGGTCACGGCGACACTTACTGCATAGCTTGCGCTGACGCGTGCGATCTCTTCAAGGACGACACAATAGTCGGCGTAGCCGAGGCCAAGCCCACCGTATTCTTCGGGCGTAGGCACACCACAAAATCCCTGCTCCCCCATGGCCTGGATGAGCTCGGGTCGAAAGACCTCATGCTCGTCGTCCTCTTCCACGAGAGGTGCAATCGTCTCTTCACAGAACGCGCGAACGGCTTCGGCGAGAGCAAGCTGGTCTTCGGTACGCTGTGGCATGGGTCCCCCATCGGGCTGGTCGGAACGCTTAATGTGTCTGTGCTTCCGAGGCAGGTGGAAGCAACAGCTTGTCCTACAGGTGTGGTGCGCCAGCCGCGAGCACGACAATTCGGTCCCCCGTCGCGAGCGTCAACTCGTGAGACGGGTTGACCACGAGACCCCGCGCCCCTCCTGTCTCTACGCTGATCAGGGTGGCATGGTGCTCGCGAAACAAGCGCTCATGCAGCGCAGCGGCGCTGATGCCATCCCACGACGCCGGGAGCTCGACAGAATGAAAGGAGTTGCCTCGCGCATTCGTCAGCACTTCCTCCAACATCGTGACGAGGCCTCGATTTCTCGCGGCGGACCCCATGATGACGCCAGCGTACCAATCACCGACCACGATCTCTTCGACATTGGCCATACGCAGCAGCGGGACCGTGTCGCGGGAGGTGACTTCGACCACCGTATAGATGGACGGCGCCATGCGTTCCATCGTGAGCGCAGCCAAGACGACGCGCGCGTCCTTGTCTTGGTCGCTTCTGGAGGATTGTTGATCGGTCAGCACGATGGCCTTTCTGGCTGTGAGCACCCCTGCATGCTCGAGGACCTCGACTCGGGTGTAGTCCCCCTGCAGGTGAAAAAAACGTGGCGACGCCGTCAGCTCTGCGGGCACATCATCTGGACACTCATGTTCGGTGATCAGCACGACGGACTGCGGACGCTGCGCATCATGCAGCAGGAGCTCGCGCAGCAAGGTGGATGCCGATCCGTTCCAGCCAAGCACCATGACATGGTCCACGAGGTCTTCCAATTCCATCTCGCTCACTCCCCATCCGTCAGACAGTCGCTGTCCTACATCCGCACTCACGAGGCCCACAAACACACCGAAGACGGTCAAGCCCCCCAGCATGAGGGCCAGCGCCGCGGCACGTCCCGCCTCGGTGACGGGAGGATCGCCCACCGGCTCCCCTGCCACCAAGCTAAACATCGCGTACCAGAGGGCATTCTCAAAGGTGGACAAGGCCCCTGGCTCCGCCCATTGAATCACCCGTGCGCATGCCACGGTGAGCGCAAAGCTGATGGCGACGAGACTTGTGAGCTGGCCAGCCGATGCCCCGAACAATGATCTAGGCCCGAGGCGCCTCCCGAGGATGACGCCTGCGCGAAAGACCCGGAGCACACGGAGGATTCGAAACAGCCGAAACACCCGCATCGCAGGGAGAATCGCCAAGATGTCAATCCAGAATCGGCGAAGGAACCGGCGTCGGCTGCGGGCCACCAGCCCACGGATACAGAGCTCCACGGCGAACGCGAGCGTGAGCCCGTCACCTAGGGCTTCGATCACACGAAACCAAGGATTGCCTTCATCGAGCCAGAGCTCTGCCACCAACAAGCCCACGGACATGAGGATCATGGTGAGCAGAACCATCTCAAAGACCGGATGCGTCAGCCCGTCCCGAATCTGTTGCTTGAGGTGTCCCGGTGGTGTCGTGTGGGTCACGGCTCAAGCTCCTGGCTGTGCGCCCACTCGGGGTTCCAGAACCGCGCGGACGATGCGCTGTGCCCACACGAGAACGCCGGTATACCCAAAGGTCGGCAGCGGCAGTGTGGCATGATGATGTTTCGTGGGAAAGCCGGCTTCGAGCAGCGCCACACCCTGCATGGACCCCTTGACAGTCCTCGCACGGGAGAGGACATCAAGCTCAATACTCGAGCCGATGACCGCATGAATATCGCGTGACGCCACACGCTCCAACAACAGGCTCCGCATCTGCCGGAGACTTGGGCGCAGGAGCACTGTACAGTCCTCGGCGAGGCTGGCGCCGTTTTTCCCAACCTCGTCGTAAAACACGGCTTTCCCACCAAGAACATCATCTCGAAGGCCCACAAGCGGCACTTGCAGGCCGAGCTCGCGCAGCACGGTGACCAGCCCAATGGCGTAGGGGGTGTCGGCAAAGACCGCGACACGCACACCACCAAACCCTTGCGTCAATGGGCCGAGGTGCGGGGCGACCGCCTCCACCTGCGCATCGCACCAGCGCTGCACTGCTGTGACATCACCGCCGGTCTGCTCCGTCAGCTGGGTGACAAACCTACGGGTGCCGCCAAATCCCATCGGCAGGTTGAGCTCTACGTGTTCCCGCTTGCGCGCCAGCTTCTTGAACTTGCGTCGAAGGACGCGCGTATAGGGCAACGTGGCTAGGATGCCATTGGTGTTCGAGGTGGACAGCTCCTCCCAGCTACACCCGCTGAACCATACGGGGCCAGGGGTGAGGCCCGCGACTTCGACCAGGGCGTTGACCTGGGCGACATCTGCGGCTTGGTCAGGCTCATACCGGTGAAAGAAGTTTCCCATCACGGTGACCGTCTTCGGGTTTGTGGCGGGTGTCTTCCAGTCGAGCGTCTCAGCCATACGGTACATCACTTCCATGTACCCTTCGAAGAAGCCGCCATTGGGGGCTGCGGTTCGAATGACAGCCATGGGACAGGGCAGCGACCGCTCTGTATCCGTGACGAGATCAGAGATGTCCTCGCCGGTCAGCTCGATGAAGTACGCGCTGACAACCACCATAAACCCCGGTCTTCGCCGCTCGTACCAGCTTCGAGCGAAGGGGCCGATCCGCGCGCCAGACCCGCGAATGAGCGAGACCTCCCCTACCTGGGTCCAGCTCTCTCGTCGGTTTGGATGTGCGCCCCAGTCATGCTGAGCGATCTGGGCCGCGGCCTTGTACTTGCAGCCCACGCCCGTATGCATGAGCAAGAACGCATCCTTCACCGCATGCACACCGGTCGATACCCCGGTCATTTTCGCCAGATGAAGACCCTTGAGCGAGAAGTCCTCGAGCGATGTCTTGTCCGCCATCGGCATCGGTCGTCTCCTCTAGAGCAGTCGGTCAAGGGTGGCACCGATCGCGGCACAGTTCTTCGCGACGCCCTCGTAGCCAGGGTACAGCAGACGGCTCACGATCATGGGAACGCCCGCTTTTCGCGCTTCACCACGACAGTGGTCGGCGAGGTACGCGATATCGAACCTATCGCCACCGAGGTGTTCCGAGAGGTTCCACGGCTCCGGGAACACTTCAAATGGAACGTCGACACCGTGCAGTTCGAAGATGCGGGCGAACTTGTCTTTCTTCTCCGGCGGGCCCTGCACCATCACGGTAAGCCGAAACCCCATTTCATCGAGCGCATCGAAGTCGCCGAGGCCCTGCTGGGCGAGCTGATCGGCACGATAGTTGTTGAGCATTCGGAGGCCCATCGCCATCCGTAGGCCCGCAAACCGATCGCTTGCGGCACGAAGGGCCTCTTGAGCCGCATTGCGCCGTGTCTGGAGCGTCGTCTGAAGCTGTTCGGTGCGGCCGGTCGCCTCGCCGATCACGCGGTAGAACGTCTCGGTGGCGCGCGTGCCTACGGGTAATGGAACATTGACCACCGAGGTCCCCCCGCGCTCGAGTGCCTTGACGGTCTTGGGGTAGAGCGAGCGGTCCACCACGAAGACCACGGCCGGAAAGGTCGCTGCGCGCCAGTCGTCGAGGGAGGCACCGTAGGGATACCGCCCGGTGATGGTCAGCCCTACTTCTGGTAGAACATCCTCCCACTCTGCCCGGTATCCCCCAAGATCATCCGGTGATGGAAGCCCAAGAAAGGCGACGCAGTCTTCGCGAACCAAGGCTGGCGGTGAGCGCTCATCTTGGGCCTGCTGCGCAAGGCGTAGGATCTCGGCCGGGTCGGCGTGCACGGCGGCATCCACCAAGGCCATGCCCCGAGCTTGGACCCGCTCGCGCCAGCCACGGTCTACCGGCGGCAGCATGGGGAGATCTACGAGTGTGGCGTACATCCAGTCCGCCATGGCGGCCTGCGAGCCGACCTTGAGCCCGCTCGTGTGCATGGCCTTCATGGGGATATCGGGAAACTGACGCCCCACATCTGCGACCACGGTCTCGAAGCGGTCACCAATGACCTCAACAGGACAGGCACCGAGCACAAAGACCGCGTCGGGCTGAACCTCCTCACACACGCGCTCGAGACACGCGCGGAGCGGTGCGGCGGTCTCCCCGGTGACGAAGTGCCGCTCGGTCAACCCGGTACAGAAGAATCGCCAAGAACTGGGGCCATAGTGTAGAAAGCACGCCGCGCACTCATCTTCACCATGGATGATGACGGCAAAGTTACCGTCCATGGCGATGAGGCCGGACGAAATCCCCGACAACGAACAGCACGGTTGCCCCGTCGCACCCTGGATGCGCTTCTCTTGGGTCTGCCAGAAGGGCTCGTCGGCAGCCCGGGCTTCGCGGTAGGCCTGTGGGAGATCGTCCCCGTTCTGCACGGACACCTCGGTGGTCAGAGCGGAAGCCTGACAGAGCTGTGCAGGACTGTCAATGACACGACTGGGATCTCTGCGATACATTTGCTACGCTTGCGAGGCATGATGACACAGCGACTCTTCCCCGTACTGCTCGGTCTCACCTTCTTGGTCGGTTCTGTCCGGTCCAGCGATGCGTTTGCCCAAGAAGAGCGGTGTCGAAGCGTCACCACTGAACAGGTCGAAGAGCTCCTCGAAGACCTCGAGGCGGCCATCGTTGCTGACAAGCTCTACGATGCGGAGTTCGCTGCGGTGGAGCTCGAAGCGCGCAACTTCCGCTGTGTCAATCGCGCACTGACGCCGTCCTTGGTGGCTCGCTACGCGCGTGACCGTGCCCTGTATGAGGCCGCATTCACGCAAGACGATGTCCTCGGCATCAAGTGGGCGCGAATCTGGATGCGCACCGCTCCTTGGCTTCCGTGGCCCAAGGCCTTCGAGCCACGCTTCATGCCGCGAAAGCGAGTAGAGCGATGGTTGCGCGACTATGGGCCGGGTGAACCGCTCGTCATGACGGCGCGTGGCTGGTTACCGCCCAAGCGTACAGTCCTGTTGGTCGACGGTATGTTGCCGGGCGTTCCGAGTGCCGAGTCCGAGACCCCGCAGTTCATCCAGCTTCTCGACGCACGTACCGGTGAGCGTGTCGACAGCTTCACCCAAGATGGTGGCCAGTTCGACGCAGCACTCCTCGGTCCCCCAGGCCGGCAGGCCACGCCGCGATGGTACACGCCCGAAGACCCTGACGAGGTGGTGTCCCGCTTCATGGCTGACGGGTGGCTTGAGGCATCAAAAGATCCCTACGAGGAGTGGGAGCCTTACGAACCTGTCGATATCGCACCACCCACGGAGATCGAAGGCCTGCCCGACCTTCCCACTGTGCCCGATTTGCCGGACCTTCCCGAGATCCCGGTGACCGACACTGCCGACCCCACGGACAACGATGCCGCGACCGCATCGACGGATACCAGCACCTACACGCCACCCGATGACGCTCCGGGCGAGGAAAAGGGTGACCTCGCCGTCGCCGAAGGTCCCAAACCACCAAAAGAAAAAGAAGAGAAGCGTCCCATCAAGGCAGAGAAAGCCCCGCGGAACGGCAACGTGGCGGGCATAGCACTCGCTGGCGCTGGTGGTGCCACCCTCGCGGCTGGGGCTGCGATGCTCGTGGTCGCAGCCCTCGATGACCCACGCATGGGTGAGACAACCTTCGTGCCAGGCTTCGATGCGCAGCTGGCAGCTACAGATGAGTGGGTGGCAGCAGCCAAGCGGTCCCAGACCATGTGGGCTGCAGGTGCGTCCCTCATGGCCACGGGTGGTGGCATGCTCACCGTCGGAGGAACACTCCTCTCCACTGGCCCAGCAGCTCGGGTGAGCTTCCGGCTGAAGTTCTAGTCCGCTTGACGTCGGTCGACCGAGCGTTCAACCGCTCGGTACCGCTTGCCAAGAAGCGACTGACGGTCCTCTAGAGCTTGCGCGCGGCCCTCGATGTGAAGACTCACAAGTCTCGTTGAGATCTGGAGTGGGTCTCCGGACCAGAGTGCGAGATCCGCGACTGCACCGGTCGCAATGCGACCGCGCTCCTCTAGGCCCAGGGTGCGCGCTGCATTGACCGTGACCGCGCGCACCGCTTCCCCATGCGGGAGCCCGGCGCGCACGGCATTACCGGCAACAAAGCGGAGCGAACGCGCATTGTGCGTCTCACGCGTGGTCAAGACCACCGTGACGCCAAGCTCATGCAACAGCGCGGCATTGTCGGCACGCCCATGACGTTGCTGGAAAGACCCAGAACCGTAGACGAGTGGGTCGAGCACGACCGGTACATCATCTGCCGCAAGTTCCTTCCCCATCATCCACGCCTCGGCGCCACCGAGGAGCACCCATCGCAGGCGATGGTCCCGTGCGAAGGACGCGAACGCTTCGATGTCACTCGCGCGGTCGAGTTCGACAAAGAGGGGCTCATCGCCACGAAGAACAGCCTGCATTCCGTCGAGATGTGACGGCGCAAATGGAGACGCCATCGCCCGACCCGCGAGTATGGACGCCTTCTGTCGGCGCCACCGTTCCGACTCTGCGAGCAGCGCGTCCATGAGCGCGAGCGCAGCGCCCATGGAGCCTGCTGCACGCGGCCGAACCACCACTCCTGCATTCGACTGGAGGATGCTGTCTCGCTGATGGCCAGTGGTGAGCTGCACGAGACCCACATGACCTGAGACCACCCCACCCGAGGGGTGAACTGCCGCGGACGTGATCCCACCGGCACGTGTGATTCCGACTACGCTGGAGCGGGGATCGTAGCCACTCACGGGATAAAAGTCTGCGTGGACATCTCCATCTGCCGCGGAATGGTCGATCGTCGCCGACTCGAGCTCGACTTCGACGAGGCCAAGGTGAGTGGTGGTCGCGATCAATCCGGGCGTGAGCTCACGGCCGTCACCATCGATGTCCGGGCAGCCTACCGGCAGAGAGACGCTGGGCCCGAGGTCGGTGATGATGCCGTCCTCCCAGCTGATTTCCCAGCCGGGACGTGGACCATCCGGGGTGTGAGCGACGATGTTGGTCATGCGCCCGCACGCGTCACCGCCTGCACTTGCCAGTCCCACAAGGAGTGTAAAGAGCATCATCGTTGCACCTCCATGCCCACTTCGTGGTCTGACCACCGTTCGCTGACCTCAGCGTCGTGCCAGATGGCTCCGTCGATGTAGACGCGGTCTGCCATGGCATAGACGGAGAACGGGTGCTCGCTCCAGATCACGAGGTCGGCGCGCTTGCCCGCCTCTACAGTGCCGGTTTGTTCATGGATCCCGAGGGCCCATGCGGCATTCGCCGTGATCCATCCTAGGGCCTCATCCTCCGTGATCTCAATTCCTACGGCCAGACCATCGTAGTAGGCCTTTCCTGCCTCTTGATTGAGGCGTTGGATGCCAATGGCACTGTCCGAATGAATGATGGTTCGAGCTCCACCCTCATGCACCAAGGCCGCATTCTCGAGGACCGCATCATAGGCCTCCATCTTGAAGCCCCACCAGTCGGACCAGGTGCTCACGGAGATGTCCGCCTCTGCGAGGAGGTCTCGGATCTTGTACGCTTCAATCGCATGGTGAAAGGAGCGAATGCGGAATCCGAACTCATCGGCGATCTGCATCATCGCGAGCATATCGTCGGACCGGTAACAGTGGATCTGTGGCAAAACGGACCCATCGATTACGCCAGCCAGCGTCTCCAGTGAGAGGTCCCGGTCCGGGGCCTCCGGAACGTCTCGATGCTTCTTTGGATTGGACTGGGCACGGTTGTGGGCCAGTGCCTCATCGTGCGCCTGCCACTTCTGGTGATACCGCGCGGCTCTCACGAATGCGCCACGCTGCCCGGCCACGTTGCCCATGCGCGTCGAGGGCCCTCCCCCGTTCCCGTACACCCGCTTAGGGTTCTCTCCACACGCCATCTTCACCGTCTCTGGAGCGCCGGGAAAACGCATGGCGCGGCCGCCCATCGCCGGAGTGGGGCGAATCACGACCCCACGTCCACCGATCAGGTTTGCCGAGCCCGGAAGAATCTGAAGCGCGGTGATACCACCTTGAACCGCACGCTGGAATCCCGGGTCTTGAACCCAGATGCCGTGCTCTGCGAACACCTCGGCCGTCACCGGCCTCGTGGCTTCATTGCCGTCAGAGTGCGCGCGAACACTTGGTGAGGGGTAGACCCCAAGGTGAGAGTGCGTATCGATGATGCCGGGGGTGACCCATTGACCGGTGGTGTCCACCACAACCGCGTCGGTCTGGGGGGCACCGCTGGCGGGCCCTACCCAAGTGATGCGCCCGTCTGCGATGAGGACCGCACCGGGAGCCCATACGTCCCCAGTGGCCGTCATCACGGTGCCTCCCGTAAGCAGGTGATGAACAGTGGGGCGTTCTGGCGCGGACTCGACGGCGCGAACGGATCGCGCCATGACCTCGTCAAAGGTCTCCTCTAGCTCGGGGGATTCTGCCCAAGCGAGGTTGGATGCCATGACCGCCGTCATTAGGACGCGCAGCATGGGTTGAATGCGTGACATCTTGCCTCCACCACATGACCGTTCCGGTAGCGTGCGGGAGCACGCTTGTCTCCACCATCTGGTCAGCGTGATGTATGGTCCCATCATGAGCACAGATCCACACGTCACGATTCGCCGCTGTACGGTCCCCGAGATCCTTGATGTTCGCTGGGAAGCCCTGCGGGCCCCTCGACCTCGCGAGACCGCTCACCTCACCTTCGACGACGCGCCCGAGACCCGTCATTGGTGTGCGGTCGTATCCGACCATGTGGTGGGCTCGGTGAGCGTGATGGCCGCCGAACTTCCCGAGCCTGACTGGCCTCACCACCGTTCCTATGGTTGGCAGCTACGCGGCATGGCTGTCGCTGCATCCCATCGCGGTACGGGCGTGGGAGGCCTACTCCTGAGACATGTGATGTCAGAGATCCCTTCGGGCCTCTGGTGCAATGCGCGTGTGACAGCGCTTGGCTTTTATGAGCGCCATACATGGGAGATCATCGGCGTCCCATTTGATGTGCCGCTCGTGGGACCCCATCGAAGAATGGTGGTCCCGGCGTGACTCACACCTCGAGCATCACCCGCTCGGGGGACTCGAGGCACTCTTTGACGCGCACCAAGAAGCTGACGGCCTCACGGCCATCAATGATGCGGTGGTCGTAGGACAAGGCGAGGTACATCATGGGTCGGATCTCGACCTTGCCGTCGACGGCCATCGGGCGCTGAATGATGTTGTGCATCCCGAGAATACCCACCTGGGGTGGATTCAAGATCGGTGTACTCATCATCGAACCGAAGATACCGCCATTCGAGATCGTAAAGGTACCGTCGCTGAAGTCCTTGATGGTGAGCTTGTTGTCCCGAGCGCGCTTCGCGACGTTCGAAATGGCCTGCTCGGTCTCGGCAAAGCCAAGCGCATCTGCATCTCGGATCACGGGAACGACGAGTCCTTTGGGACCCGAGACCGCCACACCGATGTTGTAGAAGTGCTTGTAGATAATCTCGTTGCCATCGATCTCGGAGTTGACCGCAGGGAACGCCTTGAGGCCTTCGATGACAGCCTTGACGAAGAAGCTCATAAAGCCGAGCTTAATGCCGTACTTGTCCACGAACTGTGGCTGGTACTTCTTCCGGAGCGCCATGATAGGCCCCATGTCCACCTCGTTGAAGGTGGTCAGCATGGCAGCCGTCTGCTGCGCTTCGACAAGGCGCCGGGCGATTGTACGCCGCAATGGCGTCATCTTACGACGCGTCACCCGTCCCGTAGGCGTATTCGCGGCCGCCGCTGTTGTGGCAGGAGCGGAACCCGTTGCTGCACGCGTCACATCGCCAGTCGTGACACGACCCTTGGGGCCTGTTCCAGATACCGCGCCGAGGTCTACGCCCTTCTCGTTGGCAGCGTTGCGTGCCGCAGGACCTGCCTTCACGTTCCCGGCAGCAGGAGCCTCTTCGGCAGCTGGCGCAGGGGCTGCTTTGGTGTCGCCTGCGGGCCGCTCAGCGCTCGTGTCGAGCCGTGCCACCACGGCTCCAATCTCGACCTCGTCCTCTTCACCGACCAAGGTCTCCACCAGGACGCCCGAGGCCGGGCTTGGCACTTCGAGCGACGCTTTATCGGAGTCGATCTCGAGGATCGGAGACCCCTCTTCGATGTAGTCGCCGGCCTTGGCGAGCCACTGCGAGATGAAGACATGGGTGATGGATTCACCGATCTGAGGAATGACGACGTCGAGGGACATGTGACTTCCGGGGTAAGGTGGAATCAAAGGGTCAGCGCATCTGCGAGGAGCGCTGCGTGTTCACGGACATGCTGGGAGTGTGAACCGGTCGCCGGTGAGGCCGCGGCTGTCCTGCCTGCATAGATAAGAAAACGGTCTTTCAGTGCATCCATGAACCAATGGGCGAGCACCGGCCACGCACCCATGTTTCGCGGCTCCTCTTGGCACCACACAAGGCGTGCATCGGGGCTCTCGGCTACAAGGTCACGAATCTGCCGTTCTGGGAACGGATAGAGCATCTCGACGCGGTGAATCGCAGTCTCTGCGGCATCTTCGCGCGCGTCTCGCGCATTCACAAGATCGTAGTACACCTTGCCGCTACAGAAGATGACGCGCTTGAGGTTGGACCGGTCAGCTCGTGCGGGGTCAGCGATGACGTGCTCGAAAGATCCGTTGGCGAGATCGTCGATCGTTGATGTGCAGGCCGCATGCCGGAGCAGCGACTTGGGGGTCATCAACACGAGGGGTTTCCGGATGTTGCGCACAACCTGTCGTCGGAGCGCATGGAAGTAGTTGGCTGGTGTGGTGAGGTTGGCCACTTGGATGTTGTCTTGGGCGCACGTCATTAAAAACCGCTCAAGGCGCGCGGAACTGTGCTCTGGCCCCTGGCCCTCGAACCCGTGCGGCAGCAGCATCACAAGGCCCGAGAGGCGACCCCACTTCTGCTCGGAGCTGGTGATGAACTGGTCGATGATGACCTGCGCACCGTTGGAGAAGTCACCAAACTGGGCTTCCCAGAGAATCAGGCCGTCTGGCGTGTCGAGACTGTAGCCAAATTCGAAGCCGAGGACGCCGGCCTCGCTGAGGTTGCTGTCGATGACCCACGTACGCTTGTTCGTGTCCGAGATGGTGCTGAGAGAGCAGAACTCTGACCCGTCCGTGATGTCGGTCAGTACGGCGTGGCGCTGGCTGAAGGTGCCGCGACCGCTGTCTTGGCCTGACATGCGCACCGTAAACCCGTCATCGACCAAGCTGGCCATGGCCGCCTGTTCTGCGAGGGCCCAGTCTAGGGGGCGCTCTCCCTCAGCGGCCGTGAGGCGCTGCTTGAGTAGCCGCTTGACCTTGTTGTGTGGAGTGAAGCCGTCGGGCACGGTGGAACAGTGCCGGAGCAACTGCGCCACGCGGTCGGCGGCGACACGGGTCTCTCCATCGTCGTGGATGCTCCCCGTGATGTACTGCGCCCAACGACCTCGGCTTGCGGAGTTCATTGCGCCCTCGGCGACTGGCTCGTCGCCAGTCACAGGTTGGCTCTGCGCTTCGAGATCAGCCCGAGATGCTTCGTTAATGGCGGCCACGTCGGCCTCGGTCATGTAGCCAATGTCCATGAGCCGGCTGGCATAGTTGGCGCGCGGCGTTGGACGCTTGCGGATGTCGCTATACATCAGCGGTTGGGTGAAGCTCGGCTCGTCACCCTCGTTGTGGCCATGCTTCCGGTAGCAATACATGTCGACCACGACGTCGCGATGGAAGGTCTGTCGCCATTCAACCGCGAGCTTCACTGCAGCGGCGACCGCGCGAGGGTCCTCACCATTCACATGAAGGATCGGAATGGCCATCATGCGCGCCATGTCGGTTGCATAGGGCGTCGAACGGGAGTCCCGTGGGGCCGTGGTGAAGCCGATCTGGTTGTTGACGACCACGTGAATCGTTCCGCCGGTCTTGTATCCCATCAGCTCCGACAGCTGAAAGACCTCGGCTACCATGCCTTGGCCAATGAACGCCGCATCACCATGCACCAACAGTGGCATGGTGGTGTTGCCCTCACTGTCTCCGACACGATCCTGCTTGGCTCGAACCCGACCCTGAACGACCGCGTCGACGGCCTCAAGGTGACTGGGGTTGGGCGTCAACGAGAGGTGGATGGTGTCGCCATGCACAGTCGTCGTGTCGCTGCTGTACCCGAGGTGGTACTTCACATCGCCGGACCCCTGCGTGGGCCCCGTCGTATCCTCAAATTCTGCGACAATCTGGCGTGCAGGCTTCTCGAGAATGTTCACAAGCACATTCAGACGCCCACGGTGGGCCATCCCGAAGACCACCTCACGAACACCGCGGCGTCCGGCCTCAGACAACAGAATGTCGATGAGCGGCACGAGGGTTTCGCCACCCTCGAGGCTGAAGCGCTTCGTACCTGGAAACTTGACGTGCAGGAGCCGCTCAAAGTTCTCGGCATCTGCAAGCTTCCGCAAGACATGAAGTTCTTCGTCGCGGTTCAAGACCTCGCGCCCCGGGAGCGTCTCGAGGCGCTCTGCAACCCAGCGCTTCTGATCAATGTCGTCGATGTTCATGAACTCAGCACCGACGGTCCCGCAGTACACCGCTCGAAGATGGGCGTAAATATCGCGCAGCGTCGCCTTTTCCCCGAGTCCACGGAGCGTGCCCGTAGAGAAAGTGGTCTCAAGGTCTGCGTCGCTCAATCCAAAAAACTGCAGCGAGAGCTCGGGATGAGGAACATGCTCGCGGCGCCCCAGCGGATCGATGTCGGCTTCGATGTGTCCCCGCACCCGATAGGCATTGATCAACGCGGCGACTCCAGCCTGCTTGTCGGGGTCTACCGTCGTCGAGCTGCCGCCCCCGCGAAAGTTGCTCCGCATGTCGGGTCCTGGCGGCGGCTGACTGTTCGAACCACCGTCACTATCGTCGAGCTGTTCGAACATCGCACGGAGGTCCTGGTCCACCGATGACGGATCCGCCAGCCACGCACGGTACCGGTCATCGAGGTAGGTCGCATTCTCACCGATGAACAGACTGGAGAGGTTCACGTGCTCCTCACATGCCGACACCGCGTCACGCGGTCTTCCGGAGTCGGTGTGTAATCCATCTGCGCCCCGACGGCGAAACTCCGTGACATCCCGACGGGCACCATCTGTCCGCTAGTCTGGAATCGCGCGTAGGAAGCGCGGGGCCCTTCGACTATGCTTCGGCCGCACTCTCGGAGTTCGTTCATGCGCAGCCAGGCGCCGCATCCCTCGATCCTTGCTGCGTGTGGCCTCGACATCGCGTTGCGTCGTCGATGCCCGTGGCAACTGTCTGCCGCGCCCCACCTTGGGGCAGTTGTGAAGACATGGTCAGGGGACTCGGCCGACATCACGCGCCTCGTGGATGCGCTGCGTTGGTGGACTGGGTTCAACCTGCCGCTTCGAACTCGACGGGGATCCGCGCAGGCCGTTCGTCTTGATCGGCGCGCGACGCTGACCGCTCTGCCCGGGGGGCATGTAGCGCTCTCCGCAGGGCGGGGTGAGCTGACGATTCAGGACTTTCTGGATGCGAACCCTGGTCTTGCTGTCGCGGCGGGCCTCTCCTGCCCATTCGCCGACCGTCACCGTCGCACATGGGACCCGTTTGAGAACGCCGTAGCGTGGGCGCGTAGCGGCGGTTCGTTCGACCTCGCACCCGAGCGTCGTCCTTCCGGGTCTCATGCCCTAGGGTGGCGGTTTGACCACGCATTCGGAGAACAGCGAGCGTCGGACGGCGGGCTGTGTGTACGGCTGATTCATCCATGGACGTGGGACGTGGTTCGCGTGCCTCGGTTTGCCTTGCCATCCTGCATGCCCCACCACAATCCACTTCGGAGGCTTCGAAGCATCAATGTCCCCCACCCGCTTACGGGTGAGTCGGTGGGTGTCACGGGGCTCTCACTCGACCCACTGCGCCTCTTGCTCGCGGGTGGCCGCGGGGCGGCCGACACCCTCTCCATCGAAGAGCTTGTGGTTCATGAGCCCGCAGCCGAGACCCTCGTGCGTGACGTCATCGAGCGTCAAACACGTCAGCTGTATGACGATGTCATTACGCGACTTGAGCAGGTCGGGTTCATCCAGCTTCCGGAGACGACACAAGACACCTGTCCGCGGGTGGGCTGGTCGGTCAACCCCCATAGCCTCAAGCCTGGGGCACGGGTGGAACTCACCCACACCGAGGCGCGGCCTCGGTCATGCACGCTCGCCGAGGTCCACGAATGGTGGGTACCGGGAAACCTCGACGCGTCGTCGGCATTGATGGACGATCTGACCCGCTGGCCTGTGTCAGAGGGCGAGACGGTCCCAGCCTTTGTGGTCGAGTGGGATTCACGTGAGGTCTTCGGTAGCTCCGTTCGGGGAGGCCCCGTCACGGTTCAGCAGCGCATCGGTACCTTTCTCTTGCGGAACCCTACCCGACTCCCCGCCATCCTCGCGCTCTGGCCAGAGCTCGTCCTAGAATGCGAGGATCCTGGGCTTGTGGACGCACTGCGCGAGCTCTTTCCAGGCACAGACAACTGCCTTGAGCCGTATGTGGGGCTACTCGAAGAACAACCTCCGGTATTAACCACGTCATACGCCCGGAGTGTCGTGCGGGATGCGCTGGCCGAACACGACACCCTGCGTCCCGCCGTTCGTCTTGGCGGCCGCGAGGCGTCACGGGTCTTTTCGGTGTCGGATGACGAGCACTTCATCGCATGGCGAGACGTCACGGACGCGCAAGGCACGCGCCTCCCATGCCACGACCACGGCGTCTGGGATGGTCCCGTATGTCTGCCGGGACCCTGGCGTGTGGTGACGCGTCATCAGCTCGCGCTAAAGGCTCCAGACCTGACGAGATGGCTACGTTCAGTGCAAATGCGAGCGTTTGCCATAGACGCGGATGGGCGTTGCTTGGACCGTTGTGCGCGTGAGCAGGCCAGGCTTAACGAGCTTCTCGGGCAGCTTGAGGACCGGCGGGCCTTGCTGGAGCGCCACGGCATGCGTCTTGGCCTCCATGAAGAACCAGGCGCCCGCTCACGCTTGCAAGCTGGATCGCGTCGTGTCGGAGACAACATTAGGGACCTGCAGAGTCACGGCGTCGCGATCCGCATCCGGGAAGAGAACCTTCCACGTCTTGGCGTCATGATGCAGCTCGGCGACCCATCGCCGGGGACCTATCCCGCCGCAGAGGACCGCGTCCGCTACACAGATGCGGTCGTCGCTACCTACTTAGGGCGGTTCTCTCTCGCGCTGGTGGGGGGCGGTGATCCCTCGGTCACACCCGCGACGGGGCCACGCGTCGCAACGCTTCTTCAGTCCCTCGAGCGCGCCATCGCATCGGCGGTACACCGCGCTCCAACGCTCAACCATGCCTTTGACTCAGCCTTCAACGCCATGCGTTCTGTCATCGATGCCGCCGAGGAGAGCCATGGCTGGTGCAGCGCGGTCATCTACCTGCAGCATGAGGACGGCTGGGGCGAGGTCTACAACTGTGGCGCTACCGGTGCTTGGCTTGTTGGGCGCGACGGCGTGCCTCATCCTTGTGTGGCATGGGGAACCTTTGAGGGAATTGTCTGGGCTGCCCACGCGTCCGGTCTCAACCCTGCCGATGCCCTACGGTTCGCGCTCACCCATGTCGGGGGTGGCATCACGTGGCGTGCCTTCAGCCTGACCAATGTCGATGATATGGCTGGGGATTTTGTAAGCCACAGACGCCACGCCATCCGTGCCGCTGTGGGGACGCCGCTAACGTCGCGAGAGAGTCAAACACGACGCCTGAAGCAGCTCGCCGACGCCGTCAGCGCGCAGCGCCCCACGTTTCACCGTGCTGTCTTTGATGAGATGTCCGCCGGGGTCTTTCGGCAAAGGATCCAACCCCAGACCGGACGACGCGTGATCCTTGGGACCGATGGGCTTCGGGCATCACTAGGCGACCCCTCCCCTGTTGTGGTGCGACGCCTGCGACGTTCGGACCCCGAACGGCTCATGCAAGGCCTGCATCGTTATTTGGAGGAGACTTCCACCATAGATGATGCTGCAGGGATCTGTCTCGTGCCTCACCCCCTGCGGCGTTGCGCTCCACAGGTGTGGTTTCATGAGGGCAACGTATGGCGCGTCACCCCAGATCAGACTGGCGTCGCTGATACTTGCATCGTTCCAGGCATGGGCATCAGTCGCTATCATCGGGTGAAGTGTGATCACCGGCTGTTGCGGGACTTGCAGCGCCGTCTGGATGACGTGATCCGTCGTGGAACATGCCCGCGTCCCGCGTCAGACGAAGTGGGGTTTGTGGCTGGGGTGGCGAGGTGGCTCGCGACACGACGTGGTGGCACGCCGCCGACTGTTGAACACGATGAGGTGGTGGAACTTTCGGCCATGTCCGCGGCACGGCCGCACGATCCGATGATCGAAGCGCTCCTGCTTGCCGCACTTTGTACGCGCCGAGGCGCACCCGTCACCCTCTATGCGGGCTGGCGAGACGAACAGCCGACCGCGTGGGTTCAGTGCGGTCCGGAATCCACGATGTTGGTGGATCCCAATGCGCATCAGATCGGTGCAGTGCCCACGCATCTCGCGCTCGGCGATGGGGTCTCACGGTCGGGAATCCTTTCTCGGGGCATGATGCGGTGGAGAGCGTTGGCCAAGGTATGGCTCGGCGTTCCATTGGATGAACGCGGATCAACAAGTGAAGACCGACCGTTTGAACGGCTTCATTCTATCCGTTGACCCACGCCAGCCGCCAAATGTTCCAAATGGCTTGCGGTGTGTCTCTGAGTTGATAATGATTTTCAACTGCGCCGATAATGATTTTCAACTGCGACGGGATCCATTACGATGCCGGACGGAGCGCCACGTGAAGTTTGCCGCCGCCATTCCTCTCTGCATCATCATCGCTGCATGCACGCGCGGTGAGCTTGATGAGGATGTGCCCCTAGCGCCCATCGACGTTCCCAACGTCTATGAGTTCGCGGGTCGAAACGGGGCGGCGTCCTCGGTGAGCTATGGCGGCCAGACGTTCCGTCATCTGCTCATTGCGGAGCTCGACACCTACCTTGATGGTCTGACCGCTGACCTTGTCGAAGGCTTCACGCCAAATGCTGGCGATGTCGATGCCGCCATCGTTTACTACGTCGACTTCGATCCGAAGACATCCCTCAGGGACAGCTTGCTCTTCGAGCCGAGCGCAGCGCCAGCACTCCAGGTGACGTTTGGCGACGTCGGGAGCGGCACCAGCCTTCTGGCGAAGATCGCAGGCAATGATGCTGTGGGACAGCACATCGACTGGAATACCGACGGCATCGTCGGCTGGCCGGGCGGTCCCTCTCCTACTGTGTTGGTGGAGGAGTGGGCAGACGCGATCGATGCCGCATCGGTCGCTTGGGCAGACGGAACCTACGCCCTCGACCCGAGCGGAGCACCCGTCGAGAGCGTTCTCGTCACGGCGTCTGGTCTCGACTACGGACAGCTGATGCACACCTTCTTGTTGGGTGCCATCGGCTTTAGCCAAGGCGCAGACGATTACCTTGATGACGACACGGATGGTAAGGGACTTCTTGGTAGCCATGTTGCGGCCAAGGGGGCCGAGTACACGGACCTCGAGCACGCGTGGGATGAGGGGTACGGGTACTTCGGGGGCGCACGTGACTTTCCGCTGTGGACCGAGTCTGATGTGACCGGCGAGGACTCTCGAGACAGCTTGGTGGCTGACGGAATGGTCGATCTCGCCACCGAAATGTCGTGGGGTCACTCTCGCAACACCGCTGAGCGTGATGCTGACGCTGTCGTTGCCAGCAACTTCCGCAACACCGCGACCAACGCATTCCTCGAGGGTCGTACGTTCCTCGCTGGCATTGAGGGCGAGCTGACGATGGATCAAATGGACGAGCTCAAGGGTTACCGCGACCTCGCCTTGGGTGCATGGGAAGACACCATTGCTGCGAGTGTGGTCCACCACATCAACAACACCCTGGCTGACATGGATGCCATCGGGACCAAGGGATACAACTTTGGCGATCATGCCACCCATTGGTCAGAGATGAAGGGCCTCGCGCTGTCACTCCAGTTTAACCGCAGGTCACCGATGACCCGCACACAGCACGCTGACCTCCATGCACGCTTGGGTGATGCGCCCGTGCTGGAAGGTGGTGACGTGGCCGCCTACGAGGCTGACCTCTTGGCTGCGCGTACGCTCATCGGTGAGGCCTTCGGATTCGACCCACAGAACCTCGAGGTTTGGTAACCATGACGACACGGCTTGGGAATTGGATGGTCACAACAGGCCTCATGTGCAGCGGGTTGTGCTGGGCTGTGGCGTGTGGACCGGGCCCCATCGATGACACCGCGGATGGATCGGCACGGCCAGAAGACTCTGCACTATTGTTGTCGCTGCAGAACGACGTTCTTTTGCCATCCATCGAACAAGCCGCTTGGGATCTCGGTGCCCTCAAAGGGGCGATGGACGCCTGGGCCGCGGATGCCGCATCCGCGTCGTCGAAAGCCGAGGTTCAGGCCGCATGGCGTGTGGCGATGCGTGCGGTACAGCGTCTGGAGGTCATGCAGGTTGGACCCGCTGCAGACCCGTCATCCGACGATGCCGGGCTCGGTCTGCGCACCGAGATCTACAGTTTTCCGTCGGTAAATCGCTGCACGGTAGAACAAAACCTCACCTCCGAAGCGTTTCGCGATGACGGGTTTACCACCGCAAACCTCGTCAGTGCGTATGGACTCGACGCCCTCGAAGTGTTGCTCTTTGTCGATGACGATCTAGGCAACGACTGTGCGCCGCAGAATGCCATCAACCGCGACGGGGAGTGGGATGCGTTGACCCCTGACGAGCGAGAGGTGATGCGTGCCGAGATGGGTCGCGTGCTTATCGACGAAGCGTTGAACGCATTGCGCGTGCTGCAAGACAGCTGGGTAAGTGAAGACGCCGTCGCTAGCCTCGAGGCCATCCACGGCAGCGCGCTCGGCGAGCGCGTATTCCACGCACTCATGTTCCTTGAGACCACCACGAAAGATCGAAAATTGGGCGCCCCTCTAGGGCTCATTGAGGCATCACCAACGCCTGACGATGACCTCTTTGAGCACCGGTATTCGACCTTCGGCGCCAATGCGATTGTGGCGAACATCGATGGGTTTTTTGAGATGTGGTTGGCTGGTGGTTCCGCAGGATTTGCGGGGCGTCTCACCGCTGCCGGACAGCGAGACCTTCATGACCAACTCATGCAGGCACTCGAGGATGCGCGGAACCTTGCGGTATCGCTCGAGGACAGCAGCCTCGCTGATCATCGTGGCGAGGCCGAAGCGCTATACGGCGCCCTCAAGGTCGTTGCAGATCTCCTCAAGGGCGACGTCGCTGACGTCCTGATGCTGGACGTTCCAGCCGAAGCAGCTGGAGACAATGACTGACGACGCCTGGGAAGCACTCCATCAGTTCTGGTCACCGCTAGGGGACCCGACGGAGCGCGTGTATCTGCCGTTTCTGTTGTTGTCGCTGGCTGTCACGGTCGCGCTTTACCGAGGCGATGTGCGGCGCGCCGTGCGTGACCTGTTGTGGCCCGGGCAGAGGTTAGGCTCACTGACCCTCGATGGCCAGATGTACCTCGTGCGGCAGTCGTTACGCCTGATGGGCGTCGCCTTGGA
>JBMHDG010000051.1:0-52372 GCA_049889515.1 Myxococcota bacterium | reverse complement strand
GACAGGGCTCCAGAAGCTTCTCAAGCGTGAGCGTGCGGAGGACATCGCAGCGTCGATGCACCACCTGACGTGGTCCGAGCAGCGCGCGCTCTATCGGGCGGTCGAAGACAGGGATTCCGCAGCCGATCTGCTCGCCTTTCTGCCCGAGAGCTCGGTGCGGGAGGTCGCACGGGAGATCACCGAGGAGGTCATGGTCGACATCCTCGACCGCATGGAGCCCGATGATGCGACCGATATTGTCGGTGTGTTGCCTGATGAACTCCGTGCTCGGGTCCTTGCTGGTCTCGACGACGAAGAAGATGACGTGCGTGGATTGCTGGCCTGGCCACCGGACTCGGCGGGCGGCATCATGTCGACGGCGTTCTTCGCGCTCCCGGACACCGCGACGGCTGGGGTCGCCGTTCAGCAGCTGCAGCGGGACGGAGAGTCGATCGAGAACGTCAACTATGTCTACGTCGTCGACGCTCGTGGCGTCCTCATCGGCGTGGTCTCGCTGCGAAATCTTGTCGTTCGGCCACCGCATACGCCGATCGTGAGGTTCATGACGCGCGACCCCATCACTGTGGGGCCGATGGTCGATCAGGAGGAGGTGGCGAGGTACGTCGCTCGGTACGATCTGCTGGCTATCCCCGTGATCGACGACCAGGGCTGTATTCTCGGCATTGTCACGGTCGATGATGTGGTCGACGTCATCCGTGAGGAGGCCAATGAGGACATGATGCGCATGGCCGGTGTGTCCGATGACGCCGGTGATGCGGGAGCGGTCTCGGTCGGCACCCACGTCCGGCGCCGGTTTGGCTGGCTGCTGGCCACCGTACTCGGCGGGATCTTCGCTCGAGAGATCATCAGTGGGTACGAGGATAGCCTCGAGGCGCGGGCCACCATTGCGGGCTTCATCCCCGTCATTATGGGCATGGGCGGTAACGTGGGCATTCAGTCAGCGACGGTCGCGGTTCGAGGCCTCGCGATGGGACATGTGCAGCTAGGGGGAGCATTCTCGTTTGTGGCCCGTGAAGCACAGGTCGGTGTGTTGCTCGGTATTGCGTACGGTGCCGTACTTGGCCTGTACGGTGTGTTGCGTCCGGGTGGGGACCCCAGTGAGGCCATGCTTCTTGGTGTCTCGGTGGGGCTCAGTGTGCTTGCTGCAACGAGTGGTGCATCGCTGCTCGGTGGCGGAATCCCCGTGTTGTTGTCGCGGTTCAAGGTCGACCCCGCAGTTGCGACCGGACCGCTGGTGACGACGCTGATCGATGTGATCGCGGTCATTATGTACTTCAATATCGTTCAATACATGCTCGGTATTTGAGTCTTGCCCGCAACGCGCACGATCGAAGGTGTGGTCACGGGGTTACGCCCGCTGGGTGAGGCCGATGTGGTGGTTCGACTGGTCACGGGCGAGACTGGCCGACTGGAAGCCGTGGCCCGCGGCGCGCGAAAGTCGCGTCGGCGGTTTGCGGGCGTCCTGGAGCTCGGGCACACGCTTCAGTGTGAGGTCCGGTCGGGTCGTGGGGCACTCCCCACGCTGACGTCCGCCACGGTGGTGGAGCGCATTCGTCGGTCACGGGAGGACTTCACCAAGATCTGCCAGCTCGCCTATGCGTGCGAGATCATCGATGGCCTCTGCGCTGCCGATCTCGAGGCCCCACGGCTTGCACGGCTCCTTCGAGTGTGGATTGACATGCTCGAGTCTGATGCCGTCTTGGCCCCATCGGCACGTGTGGCCTTGGAGTCGAAGGCACTGACCTTTGCAGGCCTCGCGCCTGCGCTCGTGACGTGTCCAGAGTGTGGGGATCGCCTCGAAGGTCGGGTCCACTGGTCCCTCGATGCAGGGGGTGGGGTTCATCCATGGTGTGGCACGGGGATCGAGACGGACACCGAGGTGCTTCACCGGGCGGAGGTCCTGCGACGCCGCCCGCTTCAGGATACGGTCGAGCGTGGGGACGCCTTCGCGTGGTGGGGAATCTCCGACCTCTTGCGTCACCACCTAGGGCGCCAGCTTCAGTCACGTGAGCTCTTGTCCACCGCAGAGCAGTCCCCGGAGAATCAACGATGAATGCTGCAACACAGAGCCTGATTGGCGTCGTCCTCCTCCTTGGCGCATGTGCCGAAGAGCCTGCAGTGATGCGAGGACAGCTGACCATCGACCAGGGAACCTCCGAACCAGCGGTTGGCGCAACGGTGACCATCTTGACCGAAGAACTCACCGAGGTCGGCGCAGCGACGGCGGACGAGCTGGGAGCCTTCGAAGTCGAGGTACCAAGAGGCAAGCGCATCTTTGTGGAGGTCGGTGGGGCCGACCTGGTGCCTGCCGCCTTCCTTGCAGAGATTGGAGATGCTGACCTCGTCGAGGTGCCCGATCAGTTGCTGTGGGCGGTCTCCATGGAGACCCGTGACACATGGCGTCAACGGTTCAACGGGTGTCCAGGCGCAGACGGCACGGGTGGCTTTATGGTGGGGCAAGCATTGGGCTGGTTGGGGGGCACCGAAAATGCACCGGTGTGGCCGACCACCTATGTGGAGGCCTTTGGCCCTGACGGTTCAGAGTTGTCCGCCTGCTACCTCGAGCGGAAGGGTGTGGCGTACGACCCGTATGCAGAGAATGTGGGCGCCAGTGGCTATTTTGGCATGTTTGAGATGTCTGGATTCTACCTGCTGGACCTCACGTTCCCCGTGTCTGATGATGGCCTTCAGATCGACACCTACCCGCTCTATGTCCCGGAGGGCGGAATCGTGACCCGCTTCCCGAGCTGGGTGAGCCCGTTCTAGGATGCTGGAGATGGCCTGCACCTGTGCTACACATGGCACGCGTAGGTGAGTCAAATGTCGGACGTGAAGCTCAGCCAAGGATTTCCGTTGTCGGTCGCGACGCGCACCGACGTGGGGCTGCTCCGTGCGAACAACGAGGACACGTGCGGTCGGTTTTGGCAGGACGATGGGTCGCTGCTCGCCATTGTCTGCGATGGCATGGGGGGGCACCAGGCGGGCGAGGTCGCCAGCGGTCTGGCCGTGGACGTGCTTCGGGAGTTCATGTCGACAGATCGACGTCCGGTACCCGAGCGCATCGCTGCAGGTCTGATCGAAGCCAATGAGGCGGTCGTCACCGAAGGCGAGGTGAGCGACCTCAAGGGCATGGGTACAACGGCCACTGTTGTTCAAATACACGGGGACGAATTCTACTATGGCTTTGTGGGCGATAGCCGCGTCTACCACATTCGGGATGGCATGCTGCTCTGGCGGACGCGGGACCATACGCGGGTTCAGTCCTTGATTGACGCTGGACGGCTTGATGCATCTGCGGCGCGCTCTCACCCCGAGTCGGGCATGCTGACGCGTGCCCTTGGTCACCGAAAAATGGCCAACGGGAAGCCGCTCGCGGCCGAGGTGGCCGCGGATCCGGTGCGTCTCGCGACCGGCGATACGCTTGTGCTGTCCTCGGATGGCTTGCACGATCTCGTCGACGATCATGAGATCGCCGAGTTGGTCGCAGGCAAGACGGCACGTGCGTCCGCCGATGCCTTGGTCGCGCTCGCGCTGAAGCGTGGTGGACACGACAACGTCACCGTGGCTGTCGTGGTCGCAGGGGAGCGCGCCTCGGCATTTGATGCGGACGCGCTCGCCACGCCGGTGATGCAGGCTCCGGCCGACATGGGTGGTGATGCGGCGTCGAGCACTCCTTATGATGACCAGACAGCAATGTTCTCCCGCGACGCAGCGGGGCATGGACACGCGCCGGCACAACCGTCTGCTCCGGAGGCGGACCTCCCGCTTCGCCCATCGCCCGCGCCGCCAGCGCAGGAGCCAGCGGCGTCCGAGCCCGGGGGCAGCACGGCGATGATCTGGGTCGGATTGGCCGCAGTCGCCATGGTGATGGGCCTCATCATCGGTGTGGTGGTGCTCTTCGTCCTGTCCTGAAAAACTCTCCCATGATGGTTGGGTGTCCGCATCACTTGCGCTACGGTGAAGAGAGGCGGAGGGGTGAATGAACCATAGTGCGATGGCACAGGTCAGAACCTTCGGCCTCGTCGGCCATCGCTCCGCTGGAAAAACCACGCTCGCAGAGGCCATGTTGGCGGCCGCAGGGGCGGTGCGGCAGGCGGGTCGCATCAGCGAGGGCACCACGCTCCTCGACTACGCGCCAGAAGAGCATCGCCTGCAGCGGAGCCTCTGGAGTGCGTTCGCGTGGCTCAACTGGGAAGACACCGAGGTTCACCTCATTGACACGCCCGGCCTCGACGTCACGCCCTACGCCCGACGCTTGGCACTTCATGGCACGGACCTGTTGTTGATCTGCATCGAAGCGGGTCCGCGACTCCAGGACGATGTGGCCCAGCTGCTTCAAGATGCACAGCATGACCCGCGCCGAACGTTCGTTGTGGTCACCCGAATGCGGGCCAATGTGGCGACCGACACACTGCTCGAGCAAATCGGCGCGGCGAGTGGCGCCACTGCACTGCCGCTCAACCTCCCGTTTCTCGATGACGACGGAGGGCTTGCGGGTGAGCTCGATCTCATGACGGCACGGGCTCGACGGGTAGGCGACGACGGACGGGTGGCCGTCGAGCCTCTCAATCATGCGGATGCACACCGCGTCGCACGCGCACGAGAGGCCCTCCAAGAGGGCGCTGCCATGTGCCATGAGGATCTGTTGGAGCACTACCTCGAGTACCTCGAGCTCGGTGATGCCCAAGTCTGGGATGGCCTACGGCGTGGGATGGACACCGGGGATGTGTTGCCGGTGCTGTTCACCGAGGCGAGTCGTCGCATCGGAGTCGACGGTCTGCTGCATGCCGCCATTCGGTTGGCGCCAGAGCCTTCTCGCCGTCAGCTCCCGACAGATGACGCCGACCGTTCGCCAAGCTTTGTGGCTCAGTGGGTGAGTACGGGGCTCGATCCCCAGGGCAAGCTCTACCGTGTACTGCGGGTGTGGAAGGGCGAAGCGCCGGTGCGTGGTGCGTGGGTTCACCCGGAGAGCGGGCGAACGTTCAAGCTTCAGAAACTCTACCGCCTGCGCGGAAAGCGGCGTGCCCAGGCCAAGCAGCGGGGAGCCGGTACCCTGTTGGCGACCTGGGAGGACCTGCCGGGTGAACCCGGCGCGGTCTACACGGATGGCCCTTCGGTCTCTTGGTCTACGCCACGGCCGCCGGACCCCATGGCGTGGAGAGAAGTGCGTGCCACGCGACCTCTTGATGAGCCGATGCGGCTGATTGCAGCCCTCGACCCGTCCATTCGTGTGACGCCCAACGCAGAATGCCTGCAGGTCTCTGGCCGGTCTTCGGTCGACCTCGATGCAGCGCTTCAGCTCCTTCGTACGCGGTTTGCACTCGTGTTTGACGCCGGGGTGCCCCCCGTGCCCCGACGTAGGACGCTCTACCACCCGGTGGCGCACGTGGAAGGCACCTACCAAGTCGGTGAAGGATGGGAACGCGATGCGTATGCCCACGTCGTACTCTCCGTCACACCAGGTGTAGGCGAGGGCATCTCCTTCTCTTCGGTGGTCGATGAGGAGGACCTTCCGACCACCTATGTGGAGGCAGTGGAGCGGGCGTGTCTGGCGCTCCCGACCTCACCGGTGGCGTGCGATGGGCTCGTCATTACCCTGGTTGATGGTGCCTATGACATGCTGGCCAGTGCGCCAGCGCACTACGAGCATGCTGTTCACGACGCTGTGGAGCGGGCCCTCAAGCAAGGGGGCGAGCGGCCGTTGGTGGCGTGGGTCGATGTGAAGCTCACCGTTCCGCTTCTGCACTTGGGCCATGTCTTGGCTGCGCTACCCGGATGGGGAGGCCGCGTGCAGTCCGTCGAAGCGGGAACGACCCGGGCGCGCATTCTTACCGCACTACCCGAAGCGGATCTGTCGAGACTCGAGGCCCGCCTTGCCCAGGTCACATCGGGTCGCGGGCGGTTTGGTGTTGGGGATCGGCGTTTTCTTGCGTCATGATGGGTTGTAGGTGCAGGCCCCACGAAACAAGGATGGTGCATGACCACCAAGACTGACGTGCTGACCATTGAAAATGCCCAAGTGTTGCGGGAGCTGGCTGGGGAGCTGGCGTCGAACCTCGCCGTGATCTCTCAGGAGATCGACGCGACAGTCTCGCAGCGACACGATGGATTGACCTTTCGTTCTACATCGGGCGACCATGAGATTGCGTTGGCCCTCTTCGTGCAGCTTGAGGGTCTTGTCCGGCGGGGGCATCGTCTGACACCGCGCGATGTACGTGACGGTCTTCGTATTCTCAAGGCAGATCCTGCGGCAGATGTGACCCGGTTTCTGACAGATGCCGTGGTCACCGACCGTCGACGTCGCCCCATCACCCCGCGTAGTCTGAACCAAGCGGCCTATGTGGATGCCATGCGCGAGCACGATGTGGTGTTTGGTGTGGGGCCTGCCGGGACCGGCAAGACCTACCTGGCGATGGCGATGGCCCTTGCAACCCTCCAACGCGGGGAATGCGAGCGGATTGTGCTGACCAGACCCGCCGTAGAGGCGGGCGAGAAACTTGGGTTTCTCCCCGGCGATCTCACTGAGAAAGTCGACCCGTACTTGCGGCCGCTGTACGACGCGCTCGGTGACATGATTGAGCCCGGCGATCTGCCTCGCATGCTCGAGAAGAACATCTTGGAGATCGCACCCCTTGCGTTCATGCGTGGACGCACCCTTGCGAAGAGCTTTGTGATCTTGGACGAAGCGCAAAATACGACTGTCGAGCAGATGCGGATGTTCTTGACCCGCTTGGGAGATGGGGGCCGCATGGTCATCACGGGAGACCCCACCCAGGTGGATCTTGGGCCCCAAAAGCGCAGCGGATTGCGTCATGCGCTGAAGATTCTTGACGGCGTGGACGGGCTGTCGATCGTGAAGCTCACGGCGGTTGATGTGGTGAGGCATCCGCTTGTGGGTAGGATCATCGATGCATATGGGCGTGATGATGCCGCGCGCGAAGCGTACCGTGCCCACCGCCGGGCAGAGCGTTCACGGGAGTCTAACGAGGAGGCGGGTTAAGCTACCCCCTGCCCGGGGTCGGGCTGGAGTTGCATGAGCACCGCATCCACGTCGAAATCTCCATCTGGTCAGCGTCCATGGGCGCGCTGGCTGATGCTGCTGGTGACGTCGCTGCTGGTGGCGTTCGTGGCTACGGATACGGCGAGACCACCCGCACTGTCACTCCAAGTGGGCGATGTCGCACCGCGAACCCTCAAGGCCCCGTACGCGATCACGTGGACCGACTTCGAAGAGCTCGAGGCACAACGTGAGCGTGCACGCCGAAGGGTAGCGCCTGTGTTTGTCCGCGATGAAGGTCTTGCCGACCAGCTTGCCTCTCGTCTGTCCACGACCTTTGACCTGGCACGGGCGCGCCTTGAGGAGGATGCGGCTGCACGGTCAGCGGGCGACGGGGATTCCAGTCCTTCGCCGGAGATGACGCGAGCGGCTGTCGGCGAGTTGATCACCCGAGAGCTCGGTATTCAGCTCTCGCGACCGTCCCTCGACGCCCTCGTAGGCGCAGCGTTTCCCGCGGAGGCCGCCGAGCTTGGCGCGACTTGGGTTCAGGTGGCGCTCATCGGACAGATGGTCGTGGGGTCCCGTGATGGCCTGCCGATGGATGGACGGGGCGTAGAAGTGGTGGGCCTCAATGGCGGTGTGACATCCACGGCCGTCGACGATCTAAGTATGTTGGTGACGCTCGAATACGCACGGCGCTCCATCAAGCTCGCGGCGCTCGAGGCTGCACGCACCCGCGAGTGGGCGGGTGCCGTAGGCGAGATCGCAGAGGCATTGCTCGGTCCAAACCTCTACTACTCGGCTGAGAAGACATTGGCTGCGCAAGATGCAGCAGAGCGCGCTGTCGAGGCGGTGCCGTATGAGGTGCAGCGCGGTGAGGCCATCTTCCAAGAGGGCATCATCGTCACCGATGCGCAGCTGAGTAAGTATGAAGCGCTCCAACGGTCCGCACGAGACGAGGGGGGCCTGCTTGCGGCCGTATTGAGCACGGGCGGGTTGATGTTCCTCTGGCTCGGCACGCTCTACGGATTCCGTGGCCGGGTGCGCGCACCGGACTTGCGTGAAACGGGCGCCGCAGCCTCGTTGCTGGTCCTCGCAGCCATCCTCTCCAGGCTGGTGGTGGAGTCTGGACCCGGCGTTGCGATACTGATCGGGTACGACGTCGGACCCACGGCGCTCTACTATGCGACGCCGATCGCGGGTGTGGCGGTTCTTCTGCGCGTGCTGCTCGGTGAGCGGTGGCTGGGGCCATTCCTCGGCGCAGTCTCATCGGTGGCTGTCGTGGTGATGCGCGGCGACGTGTACCTCGTCATCTACTTCCTCATCACCAGCATGGTCGCAGTGGGGAGTGTGGGGCAGAACCGCGAGCGTGTGGCAGTGCTTCGGGCGGGCCTGTACGCGGGTATCGCTGGCGCTGCGGCGGTGTCCTTGCTGCATGTGGTTGACCTCTTCGCGCTGGGCACGGAAGTCGAGCGCTCGCTGCAGATCCGGCCGCTCTGGTGGATTGTGTTTGCCATCGTAGGCGGGTTCTTCTCCAGCTTTCTCGCGCTCGCCGTGGTGCCCGTGTTCGAGGTCATGGGGTTTGTCACCAACTACCGCATGCAAGAGCTTGCCAACCTGAACCACCCGTTGATGCGGCAGCTGTTCCTGCGTGCGCCGGGTACCCATCACCACTCGATGATGGTGGGCACGTTGGCGGAGGCAGCCTGCGAAGCGATTGGTGCCGATGGTCTACAGGCCAAGATTGCCGCCTACTTCCATGATATTGGCAAGAGCAAGCGCCCACAGTACTTCGTCGAGAATCAGCAACCCGGGGCCAACCGCCACGATCACCTGACGCCCGAGCAGTCCGCCGCGGTCATTATCGAGCATGTGACCGAGGGGGTGCGGCTAGCAGAAGAACATCGTCTTCCGGGGCCGATTATCGACAATATCAAGATGCATCACGGTACGGGGTTGCTTCAGTTTTTCTACTCCCGTGCGCAGATGGCGGCCGATGACCCTGCTGACGTGGATGCGTCCAAGTTCCGCTATCCAGGGCCCAAGCCGAGCACCCGAGAGGCAGGCATCGTGATGCTGGCCGACAAGGTCGAGGCGGCCACGCGTACGATCAAGCAGCCCACCGAGGACAGCATCCGGTCGATGATTCTCCGCATCATCAACTCCGTGATGGCTGACGGTCAGTTCAGCAACTGCCCGCTCACGGTTCGCGAGATCTATGTGGTGGCAGAGACCTTCGTGCGTGTCCTCACGGGCATTCATCACCAGCGTATCGTCTATGCCGACACCAAAGATGTGTCCGAGGGCTCTGGCTCCTCCGAGCAGCGCGCCACACGCAACGCTGGGAGCATCACGCTCGACATCGAGGGGCCGGAGGAAAAGGCGGCGATTCTCGATACTGCGGGCATCTTCAACGAAGAGATCGACCTTCCGGATGAGGACACCGACTACGAAGCGGTGGGCAACCTCCCGGCAGGCGTGCTGGACTGAGGGGCGGGCATGGTAGAGCTCGATGTCGATGCATCGGTCACGGAGCGGCTCGACGATGCACGCCTTGTGCGGGACCTCGAGCGCATGCTGGCGTCGCTCGACCTCGACCAGCCGCTGCTCAGTGTGGTGTTGTGCGACGACGCCCGCATCAGCGAGCTGAATGCCTCATGGCGCCAGAAAGACGGACCCACCGATGTCCTCTCGTTTCCGCAGCAGGAGTATCCCGTCACGGGAGGGATCCTCGGCGATCTTGTGGTCAGTCTCGATACGGCAGCGCGTCAGGCGGAAGAACTCGGACATGACCTCGAGGTTGAGGTGCGTGTCTTGTGCGCCCACGGGCTGTCTCACCTGATGGGACACACCCACAACGGCGACGAGGACCGCGAGGTGATGCAGGCGGCCGAGGTGCAGTTGCTCAACGCCATCGGTTCCTCGGGTGTGGGGCTCATCGAGCGGGTTTCGCGTTGAGCATGCCGTAGGCGTCGCATGGCGTTACGGGCGGGCGCACGCGAACTGCCACCTGGGACGCTGAAATGTACGACGACATCCGAACTGGCCTGACTCCGATTAGCGAGCGTATTGATGCGCTCTGGGGGCATCTTTGACCTCGAGATGAAAGAGGGGCGCCTGAAAGACCTCGAGGCACAGTCCGCGCTGCCCGAGTTCTGGACCGACCAAGCGCTCGCCCAGAAGGTCTTGAAGGAAAAAGGTGGGCTTGAGCGGGTCGTGAAGGACTGGTACACGCTGTCGAGCGAACGCGATGATGTGATGGCGATGCTCGAGCTTGCCGAAGAGCTCGAAGATGATGAGGCTGCCGATGAGGCCAGAGAGGGGCTCGCGGCGCTCGAGAGCAAGGTTCGGGCACTCGAGACCCGTCGCCTGTTGTCGGGCGAGCAAGACGCGATGGATGCCATCGTCGAGATCCACCCGGGCGCTGGCGGCACCGATGCGGCGGACTGGGCAGAGATGCTGCTGCGCATGTACTCTCGTTGGGCAGAGCAGGCGGGCTTCGCGGTCGAGCTTCTCGACCGTGCTGACGGCGAAGAGGCGGGTATTCGCAATGCGACCATCGCCATTCGTGGGTCGTACGCGTTTGGCTACATGCAGTCTGAGATTGGCGTGCACCGACTGGTTCGTATCTCGCCGTTCGACCAAAATGCCCGTCGGCAGACGGCGTTTGCGGCAGTCAATGCGTACCCGGAGATCGATGACGACATCGAGATCGACATCAATCCCGCAGACATTGAGATGCAGACCATGCGGGCGTCGGGCGCCGGCGGTCAGCACGTCAACACCACGGACTCGGCCGTGCGTCTCACTCACAAGCCGAGCGGCGTCATGGTGAAGTGTAGCGCCGAGCGGTCCCAGCACAAGAACCGCGACAAGGCCATGAAGATGCTGCGCGCGCGGCTCTACCAGATCGAGCTCGAGAAGCGCCAGGAGGCGGCCGCGGAGGCCAACGCCGCGAAGAAGCGCATCGACTTCGGTAGCCAGATCCGGAGCTACGTCATGGCGCCGTACCAGCAGGTCAAAGACCTGCGAACAGGCGAGACCGTCGGCGACGTGTCGCGTGTCTTTGATGGCGCACTGAACAACTTCATGGAGTCCTGGCTCGCAGCGCGGGCCGAGGACCGTCTTGAATCCTAGAACACGGTGAAAGAGGGCGGAGATGCCCACTCGGCGGTACACCGACCGTCACCCGGAGGACCTGATGTCTCGCTTTGATCCTGCGTGGCTGGAGAAACTCGAGGAACTGCGCGCACAGGGCATTGAGCCCTACCCGAACGGCATGCGCCCTACGCACACGTCGACCGAGCTGCATGCGCGCTTCGTGGGTGTTGAGGACCCGAGTACAGAGAGCACCGAGACCTTCGCCGTGGCCGGTCGTCTGATGTTCCGCAACAAGATGGGTAAGGCCATGTTTCTGCGGATTGCCGATCGCGGGGAGGCGACGGTCGCAGATGTCGACAAAGAAGGCAGCCCCGTCCAGCGTGGCGGTGTCATTCAGGTCTGGGTCCGTCGTGATGATGTGGGCGAAGAGGCTTTCGCTGCCCTCAAGAAGCTCGATATCGGTGACTTTGTGTGGGCCGAAGGCACCATGATTCGCACCCGGACGGGCGAGCTTACGCTCTCGGCGACCTCGGCCCGCCTCGCGAGCAAGATCCTTCGTCCATTCCCCGATCGTCGGAAGGCGCTGACCGACGTCGAGACGCGGGTCCGCCAGCGGTATGTGGACCTGTTCATCAATCCAGAGACCCGAACGACCTTCCGCAAGCGGTCGTTGATCGTGCGGCGCATTCGGGAGTTCTTTGAGGAGCGTGACTTTCTCGAAGTCGAGACGCCGATGATGCACACGATCCCGGGTGGTGCCGCTGCGCGCCCATTCGTGACCCACCACAATGCGCTCGACATGGAGCTCTACCTCCGCATTGCGCCGGAGCTGTTCTTGAAGCGCCTGTTGGTGGGTGGCCTCGAGCGTGTCTACGAAATCAACCGCAACTTCCGGAATGAGGGGCTCTCGACCAAGCACAATCCCGAGTTCACCATGCTCGAGTTCTACTGGGCATGGGCGACGGTCGACGACCTGATGGACCTCAATGAGGCGCTGATTAGCGGCCTTGCCCTTGAGGTCGCCGGCTCACACAAGGTCCCGTTCAACGGGATGGAGCTCGACTTCAGCCCACCGTTCCGCCGCGCGGACATGGACGTGCTCATTTCAGAGCAGACGGGGCTGACGCTCGAGGATCTCGCGGACGCATCGCGGATCGAAGCGTGGTGGCGTACCCAGCACAAGGTGGGCGAGGACGCGCGACTTCCCGCCAACCGCGGCAAGTGGTGGGAGTTGCTCTTCGACGAGTATGTGGAGCACACCCTGATCAACCCGACGTTTGTGACGGGTTTCCCCGTAGAGATCTCGCCCCTGTCTCGTCGTAGGGATGCGGAGCCGGACCGGGTGGACCGGTTCGAGCTCATCTGTGCCACGTGGGAGATTGCCAACGGGTTCAGCGAACTCAACGACCCGGTCGACCAGGCTGCCCGATTCCAAGCGCAGGTCGATGCCCGAGAAGCCGGGGATGATGAGGCCATGTTCTTCGACGAAGACTACATTCGCGCGCTCTCGTACGGCATGCCACCGGCAGCGGGTGAGGGCATCGGCATCGACCGCCTGGTGATGTTGCTCACGGGACGGACCTCGATTCGTGATGTCATCCTCTTCCCCACACTCCGACCCGAGGCCAAGGCCTCCTCCTCCGAAGCATGAGGAACCGTCTGCTTGACTGAACACCCGCCAGAGACAGCGCGTGAGGAGCGTCCCGCACCCATCACGTTCGACTTTTCCTCCCTCCCTCCCGTTCCAGAGCGATCGGCGTGGTCGGCGGAGTGGTGGTTGGCGCTAGGACATCTCCGCGGTGGTGGCGGCGAGGCCTTTGTCTCGTTGGTCACCATGATCTCGATGGCGGGCGTCACGTTGGGCGTCGCCGCATTGATCGCTGTCATGTCCGTCATGACGGGCTTTGAGCAGGACCTACGCGACAAGATCTTGGGCGCCAATGCCCATGTGGTGGTCATGCACATGCTGCAGCGCGCGGAGCCGTCCGAAGAGGTGCTCGACGCCATCGAGTCGGTCGATGGCGTGGCGGCGGTCGCTCCCTTTGTCTACGCCGAGGCCGTGGTCAACAGCCGTCTCGGCGGCGGTGGCGCCATTGTGAAGGGGGCTCACCCAGAGCGGACACCGACGGTGACGCGCATTCGGGACCAGCTGGTGCTCGGCATGGAGGGAGAGCTCGTCACGCCAGAGCAGAAGGCCGCGACCTTTGCACGCCTGTTCGAAGACAACCCCGGTCAGCGTGTCGACGATGAAGAGGCCTACCCGGGAATCCTGATCGGCGTGGAGATGCAGCAGCACCTTCAGGTCATTCCAGGCAACCGGATTCAGCTGATCAATCCCTTCGGCGGTGGCCGCGGCATCTTTGGCAAGCTCACGACGACGGCGCAGACCTTTCGTCTCGTGGGCGTGTTCGACTCTGGCATGTACGAGTACGACACGAAGTGGGTCTACGTCGACAATGCGCAGGCCCAGAAGTTCCTGAAGCTCGATGGGACTGTGACGGGCTTTGAGCTCAAGGTCGACGACATTGACGCGGTGGAGCGCATCAAGACCGATCTCGAAGAGGCGGTTGGCTACCCGTACTACGCACGGCACTGGATTGAGCTCAACTCCGCGCTCTTCGATGCCCTCACCCTAGAGAAGGTCGTCATGGCCTTGATCATGTCTTTGGTGACCTTGGTCGCAGGCATGCTCATTGTCTCCAACCTGTTCATGCTGGTGCTGACCAAGCGTCGCGAGATTGCGATCTTGATGGCGACAGGGGCCTCCCCGGGCTCCATCCTTCGGACCTTCGTCATGACCGGCGGGATCATTGGGCTCGTGGGAACAGTGGCCGGAACCCTGTTGGGTTTGGTGGTGTGCTGGGGCCTCAAGGCCTATGGCTGGCCACTCGACACCGATGTGTACTACCTGTCGAGCTTGCCGGTCGTCGTTCAGCCCCAAGACGTGATGTTGGTGGCAGGACTGGCCTTTGCTGTGTGTCTCTTGGCCGCGTGTTACCCCGCGTGGCGCGCCTCCACCCTTCATCCGGTTGAGGGGTTGAGGTACGAATGACCACCCCGTCCCCCGGATGCCGCATCGAGGCGAACGCGCTCTCCAAGACCTTTGTCATGGGTGAGTCGACGGTCGAGGTCCTGAAGCATGCCTCGGTGACCATCGAAGCGGGTGAGGCTGTCGCCATCGTGGGACCCTCTGGCTCTGGGAAGTCGACGCTCATGCACCTCATGGGCTTGCTTGATGAGCCGACGGGGGGGCAGCTGCTGCTCGATGGCGTCGACGTGACGCACTTCAATGCCACGCGGCGAGCGGCCTTCCGGAACCGACGCATCGGCTTTGTCTTCCAGAGCCACAACTTGCTGGCCGAGCATACGGCGCTCGCGAACGTCATGATTCCGGCGCGTCTTGCGGGTGCACCGGTTGCGGTGGCCACCGAGCGCGCAGATGCGCTGCTGCGGGTGGTGGGTCTCGGACACCGGCTACATCACAAGCCGGGCGAGCTCTCGGGTGGCGAGCAGCAACGCGTGGCCATTGCCCGCGCCCTCGTCATGGCACCCGGCTTGGTGTTGGCCGATGAGCCGACGGGCAATCTCGATCCGCGTACGGCGGGTGGCGTCTTCGACCTGCTCATGCAATTGAATGGACAGCTGGGGTCCACGCTTGCCGTGGTGACCCATTCGATGGCGCTAGCCCAACAATTTCCTCGTCGTCTCACGTTGGTCGACGGCCGCATTGAGGAGGTGTGACGATGATCCAGTCTCGCCTCCTGTCCGTCGTCATGATGTGGTGTGCCTTGTGCCTGACGGTCCTTCAGCCACGTGTCGCCTTCGCGGAGCCCCCGGCCGTGGTCGATGGGCAGCTGACCCGTATTGTGGTCCGCGGTACCCGATGGATCGAAGATGCCGCCGTACTGTCCCGCATTGGCGTGCGTCCCGGTGAGATGCTGACGGCCTCAAAGGTCCGGCGTGACTTGGTGGCGATCTACGACAGCGGCTTCTTCAACGACGTCGTGATGTCGACTGCACCCGATAACGGTGGTGTGCAGCTGATTGTGGATGTGGTCGAGAAACCTGCGGTCATCGATGTGCGAATCGAAGGCAACAAGAAGATCGACGAAGAGGACATTCGCGAGGTGGTCGACGTCGATGCGTATGGTGTGCTCAATGAGTCGAAGCTCAACCAGACGCTCTCGCAGGTTCGCGACCTCTACGTTGAGAAAGGCTTCTACTTGGCTGAGGTCAATACCCGGCTCGAGCCTGTCGGCGAAGACCAAGTCGAGGTCGTGATCGATGTGGTGGAGAACCGCAAGGTGATCATCCAGCGCATCGAGTTCTCCGGCAACGACAACGTCGCTGACAGCAAGATCAAGAAGTACATGCAGACCAAGGAAGGCGGCTTTGCGCCTTGGCTGACCTCAACGGGTTCGTTCAAGCAAGAGACGCTCGACCAAGATGCCCAGAACATCCAGTACGTGATGCTCGAAGAGGGCTACGCCGACGCGAAGGTCGATCCTCCCAAGGTGTACCTCTCTCCCGACAAGCGCTTCATCTTCATCAGTTTCCACATCGATGAAGGACCCCAGTTCGAGTTCGGTGGCGTCAGCGTTCGGGGTGACTTTGTTGACGAAGAGGGGCTCTCTCGTGACCATGCGATGAAGATCGCTGCCGGCACACCCGTGGCCGACATTCAAGAAGATCTGTGGCGTGTATCGGGCGGACGGGCACCCAAGAAGCGGCTCACCACGCTCCGCGGCCCAGAGATCGAAGAAGGCGAGACGTTCAAGTACAGCACCATGGCGCAGGTCGCGAACGAGATCGCCCGGCTGTACAAAGACCAGGGCTATGCCTTCGTCAATGTCATTCCACAGCCCAAGTACAACACGGCCGAGCGCATCGTCGACGTCGAGTTTGTGATTCAGAAGGGTGAAAAGGTCAAGATTGGCCGCATCAACATCACGGGGAACGACCCGACCTTCGACAAGGTCATTCGTCGAGAGCTTCTGATCAACGAGGGCGACACCTATAGGGGAACGCTCATCGATGCGTCTCGTGCACGCCTCAACCGGCTCGGGTTCTTTGAAGAGGTCAAGATCGCCACACCACGCGGTGACGGGCCGGACGTGCTCGACCTCAACGTGAAGGTCAGTGAGCAGCCTACCGGGAGCTTCTCCCTCGGCATGGGCTACTCGACGCTCGAGCGTTTCGCGGTCAATGCCAGCATCTCGAAGAACAACTTCATGGGCCTCGGCTACGTCTTGAGTGCTGCGGTGAACTGGTCTCGTCTGCGGCGCCAGGCCAACGTGAGCTTCCTCGATCCGTACTTCTTGGATTCACGCTGGACCTTCAAGTTGGATGGCTACTGGATTGAGCGACAGTTCCAGCTGTCCGAGTACCAGCGGGGTGCCACGCTGGGGGTGGGTCGCTACCTCGACAGGCGCGACGATGTGCAGCTTCGCCTGGAGTACACCATCGAGGACGTGGGACTGACGTCGCTCGATGAATACCGGCAGCGTGTGCTCGGTGGGGCGTTGTTCCGCAATGGTCTGACCTCAACGGTGGGGCTCTCGTTGCTGGTCGACAAGCGCAACAACCGCATCTTTGCGACCAAGGGTTTCTATGCCACGGCGTCGATGGCGATGTCGGGTGGCTTCCGAACGGGCGAGAACCAGGTGACCTCGGTGCTCGGTGGGGACTTCAACTTTGTCGAAGGTAAGGCCAACCTGCGCTTCTACCAGCCGCTGATCCCCAAGAGTGAGTTTCTCGTGCTGCGGGTCAACTCCACGTTGGGGTCGGTCTGGTCGACAGACGGTCAGATCATTCCGTTTATCCATCGCTACCGCGCTGGCGGTATCAACTCAGTCCGCGGCTTCCAGTGGTTCAGCCTCGGGCCCACCATTCGCAGTGCTACGGCAGATGACCCCTCGCGACCCGATGATACGCTCATCGTGGGTGGTACCCAGACCTGGATCAACAACATTGAGATCGAGGCAGACCTCATTCGTGCGGCGCAGATCAAGGGCGTCGTGTTCTTCGATGCAGGAAATGCCTTCGGAGATCCTTGGGGTGAGGGGGTCATCAATCCGCTCGGGCTACGGACCAGTCTCGGTGCGGGAATTCGCTGGCGGTCGCCCATCGGGCCGCTCCGCTTTGAGTGGGGGTTCCCGCTGAAGCCGCAGGGTAACGAACAGCGTGTGGTGTTCGACTTCTCTATCGGAAGCTTCTTCTGACCCCACGCGTTCTCGATGCCGTTCGGGCGGTCGGTCTTTGCAGGCCCCCTGCCTTGCGGGGTATTGGCTCCGACCACGTTGCTTACCCGCCAGTGTTGAGCGCTGGCATCTCTGGAGATCTTATGCGCGCAGCTGTCGCAATCGTCCTTTCGCTAGCCCTCTCATCGACTGCGGTCGCTGCCGAGAAGATGTGCGTGGTCGACGCCGAGAAGGCGATCAACGAGACCAAAGAGGGCAAGGCTGCCCAAGGCAAGCTCGAGGCGATGTACGCCGCCAAGCAACAAGAGCTTGAGAAGAAGGGCAAGGCCTTTGAGGCCGCGGTGAAGGACTTTGAGTCTCGCTCCGTGATTCTCTCCGAAGAAGCCCGTGCGCAAGAAGGGCAGGCGCTGGGCATGCAGCAGCAAGAGCTGCAGACCCTGATGATGCAGGCCGAGCAAGAGATGCAGGAGACCTACACCCAGATGGTGGCCACCATGGAGAGCAAGCTGATGTCGGTCGCGTCCGTGCTGGCTGCAGAGAAGGGCTGCTCGGTGTTGTTCCAGAAGGCGGCGGTCATCTACCACAACAGCAGCGCAGTGACCGACCTGACCTCTTCGCTCATCACGGCCTACGACGCCAAGTGAGACCCGCGTGGAGCACGGTGCATTGCTGACCCATCTGCCTCATGGCCCATCCATGAGGTTCGTGAGCCGCATCGTGTCGGTGGAGCCTGGTCTGCGCGTGGTGGCGCAGTGGGACGTGCCCGAACAGGCCTTCTGGACTTCGGACCATTTTCCAGGGCGACCGATGCTGCCCGGGGTCTTGATCGTGGAGTCGATGGCCCAAGTCTGCGCCCTTGTGGGATTGTCTGGGCACGACGACCCGTCGACCGTCGGCCTGCCCGTATTGGTGGGGATCGACAAGGCCCGGATTCGCGATGTCATTCGTCCGGGTACGCAGGTGACCCTCGAGGCATCCTGCCTGTCCGAGCGGCGTGGGCTCTACCGGTTCGGCGCACATGCCTCGGTCGAGGGGCAACAGGTGGCTTCTGCTGAGATTCTCGCGATGGCCGTGCGCTAGGTTGCCCGGCAGACAGTGGTCAGCGGACACGAGGGACAGATCTCGGCCACGCGTTGGCCCCGGCAGGACGACGAGATTCCGAGATGGGCGATGGCAAAGTCGAATCGCACGGGGTCTTCTGGCGCGAACGGGCGAAGCGCTTCGGTCAAGGTCTCTGCGGTCTTCCAGCGGTTGTCGGCCTTGGGCAGCAGTCCGAGGAGGGTTGCAATGCGGCCCACGTGGACGTCGACGGGCATGATGAGGTCGCGGGTATGCCAGCGTGTCCAGAGTCCGAGGTCGACGGCCTCGGTAGGGGGCCGCACCATCCACCGTAGGTAGAGGTTCCAGCGCTTACAGGCCGAGCCACTCTCTGGGCTGCAGAGCAGGTACTTGAGCCCCCGCGAGACCTCGGACCACTGGGTGACCTTCACGTCCCTCTCGGCGAGCTCCGATAGGGCATGTGCGCGCAGCTCACCGACGCCGGCGACAAGGCGGGCTCGTGTGGTGTCACCCATGAGAAATAGGTCTTCGATGGTCTCGTGATGCCGCAGCGCCCGTCCGATCGCTGCAGCGAGCACGTCGAGGTCGATGCCCCGGTTCCAGCGGTAGGTGAGCGGGTGGAGCAGGGCACCGCGTGCGCGCGTGTGGTCGCGGCAGAACGCAAGGGGTCCGCCATGGGCATCGAGATGGTCGAACAGCGCTTCGAGCACCGGCCAGAACAGCTGCACACGTCCATAGGCGAGCCCGACGGCGAAGATGCCAGCGATCTCCTGATCGAGGCGATCGGTGTAGCGATGGACGAAGTGGATCGGATCGTTCTGTCGAACTTGACGCCCGTCGAGGCGTGCGACGACCGCGTCGAGATGTGGGCCAAGGTCGGTATGGGGAGTGGCGGAGCGTGGTGGCATGGGGCAGGAGAGTCCTGGAGGCCGCATGGTAGACGACCGAAGAGCCGAACATGACGTGGGACGGTCGGGCGTGCCACCCGACATCTTGAAGATGCTGGTGTGTCCGAGGTGCCGTGGGGAGCTGACCGAGTTGGATGAGGCGCTGGCGTGTGCGGCGTGTGTGGTCCGCTGGCCGGTGGTGGCCGGTGTACCCTGGCTGATTCCTGAAAAAGGGAAGCGTTGGCGGAACGCACCCTAGCCCAGGTACCGCACTAAAACGCATCCATGATAGTGAAGGAGTTACGGGGTCTTATAGGAAACCGTACGTAATCTTCTATAGCGGTGGGATGTTCGTTCGAATCCAACGATGACGATGTACCTGCGGGTGCTTGGAGGTTGGATGCGGAACTGGACCCTTACGATGATGTTCGCGCTCGCAGCGTGCGGGACAGCGAATGTAGACGGTGACCCCACCGACGTGGTTGGGGATACGACTGTGGACCCGGATGACGGGGTGGTTGACCCATCGCTGCTCGACGAAGACGGCGATGGCGTGACGGCGGCGCTCGACTGCGATGACGCGGATGCAAGCGTTTTTCCTGGTGCGATCGAGACGTGTGACGGCGTGGACAATGACTGCGACGATGTCGTCGATGGTCCCAACGCGCTCGGTGCAAGTACATGGTTTGCCGACGGGGATGGCGACGGATTTGGGCAGGACGCCGACAGCGTCACCGCATGTGAGCAGCCCGAAGGGTACGTGGCTCGTGCGGATGATTGCGACGACGGTGATGAGGGCCGGTTCCCCGGCGCAGTGGAGACCTGCGACGGCGAAGATGAGGACTGCGATGGCGACATCGACAATGGTGCCTCCATCGATTGGTTCGCAGACGCGGATGCCGATGGCTACGGCAACATCGAGGATGTGGTGAAGCGCTGCGATGCGCCCGAGGGCTATGTCGACAACAGCGGTGACTGTGACGATGCCGAGGGTTCCATCAACCCAGGCGCGGCAGAGATCTGCAACGGGATTGACGACGACTGTGATGCCTTGGCGGACGATGAATCGCCGGCGCTGGTCGACGCACCCGTGTGGTACCTCGACGCGGATGGCGATGGTCACGGCATGGACGGCTTGACGGTTGAGCAGTGCGAGGCCCCAGAGGGCTACGCCGCGTTCGGTGACGACTGCGACGACAGCACGGCCGCCATCTCGCCAAGTGCAGAAGAAGTCTGCAATGGTGCGGACGATGACTGTGACGGCAGCGTCGACCCTAACACCTCAAGCGACGCGATTGGCTGGTACCTCGACCTCGACGGCGACAGCTACGGTGACGGCAGCCTTGCGCCTGTCCTCAGCTGCGAGTTCGTCGGTGGCCTTGTGGACAATGGCGACGACTGTGATGACAGCGACGCGAACGTCAGTCCTGCGACACTCTGGTTTGTCGACTTCGATGGTGATGGTCTCGGTGCACCAGATGTCAGCGTGCCAAGCTGTAGCGACCCAAGCGGTGTGTTCGGTGCGAGCTACGTGAAGGTCGCGGGTGACTGCGATGACGCCGATGCCACTGTGGCCGGTGCGCTCACGTGGTTTGAGGATGGCGATGACGATGGCTACGGCAGCGACGTGTTGGTCACCGAGGCCTGTGAACAGCCTGACGGCTTTGTGGCCATTGCGGGGGACTGCGAGGATGCAGATGCCGATCGCTCCCCGGAGACGCTCTGGTATGCAGACGCGGATGGGGATGGCTACGGCAGCGAGACCGCACCGTACACCTTCCGTGGCGACGTGGTCGGGTCGTGTGACCAGCCTGCGGCAGGCTACGTGCTTGATGCCACCGACTGCGACGACACCAATGTCGACGTGAGTCCTGCCACCACATGGTACGCCGATGCCGATGGCGATGGCTTCGCCGATGGATCCGTGGTGGTGGCCAACCAGTGTGAGGCACCTGCCGGCAGCACGGTCGAGCTTGGTGACTGTGACGACGCTGACGCTTCTCGGAGCCCACGTACGGATTGGTACGCCGATGGCGATGGCGATGGCTTTGGTGCAGGTAAGGTCGTGGCGACTTCCTGCGAGCGCCCAGAGACGCCAGGCATCGTCACCGTGACCAACAGCGATGACTGTGATGACGCCGATGCTGGCGCGGTTCCCGGCGCGATGTGGTACCTCGATGCCGATGCCGATGGCTATGGCGACTCCAGCACGGAGAGCGAGAGCTGCAGCGCTCCCTCGGCTGCACATGTGACCGTGGGCGGGGACTGCGACGACACCGACAACACCCTCTACCCAGACCAAGCATGGTTTATCGACGTCGATGCCGATGGATTTGGCTCGGCAGACGAGTCGGTCATCGCCTGTGAGCCTCCGATGGGTTGGGTGAGCAACGATCTCGACTGCAACGACGCAGACGACCAGAAGTTCCCAGGTCAGACTTGGTACGCGGATGTAGACGGCGACGGCTTCGGTCGGGAAACCGTGGTCTTCGAGGCCTGCGAGCCTTCCGTGAGTGCGGCGCTTCAGGCTGGAGACTGCGATGACGGCAATGCCGACATCAACCCTGACTCCGCATGGTACGCCGATGCCGATGGTGATGGCGTGGTCGAAGCCTCGGCCTCCTTCATTCAGTGCGAGGACCCCAGCACCGTGGACCAGAGCTACAGCCTCGTGGGCGGCGATGACTGCAACGACGGCCTCGACATCGCCTTCCCAGGCGCCATCGAGTACTGCGACGGCATCGACACCGACTGCGACGGCATTGCAGACTCCGAGTTCTCCTGGGTGGACGCATCGTGGACCCACCGGTTCATTCTCGATGTGCCTCGTGACCAGGCTGCAGAGGGCACGTGGGTTGTGCGGCAGCCCATCAACTTGGCACAGGTCTACGCGAATGCTGGCCTCGACATCGCCAACTTCGACCCTACTGCGGACATCTTCGTCGCCTACATGGACTGCGATGGCCTGGGCACGGCTGAAGTCCCCGCGCAGGTCATCGAGGGCTGGATTGCACCGAGTGGGTCCGACACCTTCTCGCCCGGCGCGACACACACCCTCGTCATGATGCTCGACAACGACATGGAGAGCCAGGCGAGCGCCTTCACCGAGAACAGCGTGCAGGTGGGCGTGTACTTCGGCAACGACACCGCCTCGGCAGCTATCGATGGTGTCCCAATGACGGTCACCGCGAACGGCATGGACAATGGCAGCATCGCCATCGACCTGAACCCTGCGAAGGGTGGTCTCATCGAGGCCTTCACCTTCAACGGTGTGGAGCTCTTCAGTCAGGCTGACGCGGTCGGCGGTAACGGTGTCTTCAGCAGTGGCTGGAAGATGGCGAATGCCGAGACGAACCCGACGATCTCGATTCTGTCGGACGGCCCCTACGTGGGTGTCATGCAGAGCAGTGGTGCTATCCCAGGTGCCAACATCGACTACACTTACACCTACACCATGGTCGCCGACAGCAATGAGCTCATCGTTGACGCAGAGATGGTGGCGACCGCGCCAGTGACCATCAGCCAGTTTGCCAGCCAGCTGCAGGGTGTCCGTGCCTTCCAGGTCCGGTCCTCCTACTTCGAGTCGCAGGTCGCTGGTGTGCTCTACAACGAAGATGCACTCGACGGCATGGACAACTGGCTGGCACAGGCCGCTGGTGGTAGCGACTACGGCTTCGGCTTCGGCTACATCGATGGCCTGCAGCCAGGGTCCTACGGCGTCAACTACAACAGCGCCGCGCACATGGTCCTCGGCGGTGGCGACACCTACGATGTCATCCAGCCAGGTGACTACACCTACCAGGCAGGTGACACGGTCGTGAAGACGAGCTTCATTGTCGCAGCCTTCGAGGGTGACTTTGCGAACGCACGACCTGAAGATGTGCTCAATGCCATCTCGCTGCCATGGGGCTCGAGCCTCGACGAGAGCACCATGGTGGTCGAGGGAACGGGGGCTAGCGCCGCGCAGTGACGGCCCGCCCGCGTTCTCACCTGCGCCCCGCACGGCATCTCGCCGCTGCGGGGCGTTCTGCGTTCTGGATCCGAGGGGGGCCGGGCGTTAGGTCGAATGGCCGGTCAGGGCCGCTTGCCCGACCTGGAGGTCATGGTGAGTCATACGCCTCTTACGCCGGCTCTCGGCTCTGGTTCACGCCTGGCAGGGCAGTCGATTCTCTCGGTCCAGCAGTTCAGCCTCGACGATCTGCAGGAAATTCTACGCGTCGCGCGCGAGATGCGGACAGCCGTTGACCTCGTGGGCTCCATCGACCTGCTCAAGGGCAAAGTGCTCGCCAACCTGTTCTACGAACCCTCGACACGTACCAGCTCGAGCTTTGTCGCAGCCATGCAGCGTCTCGGCGGCAGCGTGGTGGCCATCAATGAGGTGAAGTACTCCTCCGTGGCCAAGGGCGAGACCCTCGAAGACACCGTGCGCACGCTCGAGAGCTACACCGATGCGGTCGTGTTGCGGCACCCAGAGATCGGCGCGTCACGCCGTGCCGCAGAAGCGGCGCGCAAGCCGATCATCAATGCCGGTGACGGGGCGGGGGAGCATCCGACCCAAGCCATGCTCGACCTGTTCACCATTCGTGAGGAGCTCGGGCGTCTCGAGGGCCTCACGGTCGCGTTGGTGGGTGACCTGAACTATGGCCGAACGGTGCACTCCTTGTCCCGTTTGTTGGCTCGCTTCGGGGTCACGTTACGGCTCGTCAGTCCTGCATCGCTGCAGATGCCGGCGTCGGTCGTCGACGACCTGAAGGCGAGTCAGACCAAGATGACCGTCCATACTGCGCTCGACGAGGTGATCGGCGAGGTCGACGTGCTCTACATGACGCGTGTTCAGAAAGAGCGCTTCAGCGACCCAGAGGCCTATGCCAAGGTTGCAGGGTCGTACGTGATCACACCCGAGACCATGGCGCGGCTACCCGAACATGCGATCCTTATGCATCCGTTTCCTCGTGTCGATGAGATCGACCGCGCGTGCGATGCAGACCCGAGAGCAGCTTACTTCCGACAGATTGCGAATGGCCTCTACGTACGCATGGCCTTGCTGGCCATGGTGATGGGACGGGCGTAGGCAAGGAGGACCCGATGAGTTTCTGTGACCGACTGGATGCGCGTGCTCGAGAGACGGGCAGCTTGCTGTGCGTCGGACTGGACCCCCACACGGCAGACCTCCCCGAGCCCACCGGTGCTGCGGCCTTGGCCTTCTGCCGGCGCCTGGTTCAGGCGACCTCAGACGTCGCGCTGGCCTACAAGCCCAACGCCGCGTTCTTTGAGGCGCTCGGACCGCAGGGCGTAGAGGCGCTCCACACGCTCATCGCAGAGATCCCCGATGACATCCCGGTGATCCTCGACGTCAAGCGCGGCGACATCGCGTCGACGGCCACGGCCTACGCTCACGCTGCCTTTCAACAGGCGGGGGCAGATGCTGTGACGCTCAATGGCTGGATGGGTGTTGATGCCATCGCACCGTTCGCACGCAACCCCAATCAGGGTGTGTTTGTCTTGGCCCGCACCTCGAATCCCGGAGCGGCCGCGCTCCAGGAACTGACCCTCGCCGATGGATCTCGACGGGTCTATGAGGCGCTGGTCGATGAGGCGCAGCACTGGTCCGAACACAACAACCTGGGCTTTGTCGTGGGCGCTACGGCGCCCGGCGCGCTCGCAGCAGTACGGCAGCGGGCACCAGACGCCTGGATCTTGTCGCCCGGCGTGGGCGCACAGGGTGCGGACATGGCCAAGGCGATGGCTGCGGGATGTCGAGAAGATGGACTGGGTCTGCTGGTGTCCGTCGGACGCGGCATCAGCCGGGCAGACGACCCGGGCGCTGCCGCACGCGCGCTCGTCGCGCAGATGAAGGACCGGCCACACCGCGAAACCTCACCGATCGACGCCCTCGAAGCAGAGGTGGCACAGGGGCTACTTGACGTTGGCTGCGTCAAGTTTGGTGCCTTTACCCTCAAGAGCGGCTTGGTGTCTCCGCTCTACATCGACCTTCGCCGTCTCGCGTCCTCCCCACGGCTGCTCGCGCAAGTGGCGAGGCTCTATGCGCGCATTCTCGCCGACCTTCGATACGACCACTTGGGGGCGCTGCCCTACGCCGGCTTGCCGATCGGGTCCGCAGTCTCGCTCTGCACGCGACGTTCGATGATCTACCCCCGCAAGGAGACCAAGGCGTATGGCACCAAGGTCAACATCGAGGGTGTCTATGTGGCCGGAGATGCGGTGGTCTTGATCGATGACCTTGCGACCACGGGGCTGTCGAGCCTCGAGGCGCTGACCAAGCTCCGTGGTGCCGGTCTGATTGTTCGAGATGCCGTGGTGTTGATCGACCGCCAGAGCGGTGGTCCGGAGAATCTTGCGGCCGAGGGGGTGACCCTTCATGCCGTGTTCACGCTGGAGACCCTGTTGGGCCGCTGGTCCGAGAGTGGTGCGGTGACCCCAGATCAGGTGGCCGCGGTTCAAGCCTTCCTTGAGGAGACGCGCAAGTGACAGGACTGCTCGACCGTCTAATGATCCGTGGGTTGTTTATGCTGCCATCGGAGGCCTCCCACGATGCCGCACTACGGATGCTCAGCACTGCTGAGCAGGCGCCGGGTGGCTTGGCAGCGCTGCGCGGATTGTACGGCTCGGCTGAGAGCTTGACGCGCCCCGCAGAGGTGTTTGGCCTGACCTTTCCCAATCGTGTCGGACTGGCTGCGGGCTATGACAAGAACGCCGTGGCATGGCGCGGTCTGGCGGCGCTGGGCTTTGGTCACGTCGAGGTGGGCACGGTGACCCCACTGCCGCAGGCTGGCAATCCGAAGCCGCGGGTCTTTCGTCTTGAGCGCGACCGGTCGGTCATCAACCGGCTTGGCTTCCCGAGTGAAGGGTCCGCCGCGGTGCGTGCTCGCCTGTCGGCCGATCGGCCTGGCGGTATGATCCTCGGTGTCAACCTCGGAAAGAACAAGGCCACGCCGCTCGAAGAGTCGGGTGCTGACTACGTTTCACTGGTGAAGGACTTTGCGTCCGTCGCGGACTACCTCACGGTCAACATCAGCTCGCCCAACACGCCTGGTCTCCGGAGGCTTCAGACGGGTTCGGCCCTGAGAACGCTGCTCGAGGAGGTCATCGCAGCGCGCAACGTCGAGGCGAACGGCAAGCATCTACCGGTGTTGGTCAAGCTCTCCCCCGACCTTGAGGCCGCAGATCTGCTCGATGCGGTGGAGGCGATCGGCGCTGCGGGTGTCGATGGCATCATCACCAGCAACACCACACTGTCGCGTGAGGGGCTCGTCGATACCCAAAAGGTTGAGACGGGTGGGTGTAGCGGTGATGCCCTGACCGAACGCAGTCGAACCATGCTCGGTCACGTCCTCGATGCAGCGCAAGGCCTCGAGGTGGTCTCCGTGGGTGGCATCATGACGACAGACGAAGCCAAGCGTCGTCTCGACATGGGTGCTGCGTTGGTGCAGGTCTACACCGGTGTCATCTACAACGGACCCTCTTGGGTGGGCGAACTGGCGCGAACCCTGTAGGCTGGCGGCATGGTACTGACCCTGCTCCTGTCGCTTGCGCTTGCTGCGCCCAGCCCCCTCGACCAGCGGGTGGCGTCGCGAGACCTTGATGGACTTCTCGCGTTGCGGCTGTCCTCCGAGGCCTTGCCGGATCTAGCCAGAGCACTGGGTCAGTTTCGGAGCCGTGGGGCGCTCGAGCGGCTGACGCTCTTGGCCGAACAGCAAGACACCGAGGTTCGCGAGGCTGCGCTCCGCGCGCTGGGGGTGACACCGGGCGCGGCTGACGTGCTTCGGCGCCTGCTCGATCAAGAGCTCACCCGAGCCCCGGAGCGTGCGCTAGCGCTGCGGGCGTTGGGGCAGATTGGAGCGCCGGAGGATGCGCCACGGTTGGTTTTCGCGCTGGCGGAGGCGCCACGCGCGGCCGAGCAGGCAGCGCTGGGGTTGGCGCATCTCGCCCGTCGACATGGCCAGCTCGACGAGTCTGCGGTCGCGGCGCTCGCGCGGTGTGTCGAGCGACCGGGGCGACTGTCGGAGGCCGCGGGTCTGGCCCTGAGCGAGTCGTTGGCCACACCTCTGCCGGAGACGCTTCGCGAGCGCATCCGCAGGCGATGGACGCGGCAGTTCACGTCAGAGGCGAAGGCCCATTGGTTCGACGTGGCGCTCTATGGCAGTACCGGCACGGTGAGGTCCACCCTGATGAACGAAGCCCTCCGGAGCACCGACCGTCTGCTCGTCATTCGTGCCATGCGGCATGTACGCGCGGGAGAGCTGTCGGAGACTCAGCTTCAGGACCGCGCCACCTCCGAGGATGCATGGGTCGCGTCCGAAGCCCGCAAGGTCCTTCAACGCCTCGGCATGCTCGAGACTCGAACCGTGGATGCGCCCGCAATCACCGAGCTCGAACGCGCGCTCGAGCAGCTCAACCACGACGGCGCTGACGCTGCAGGTGTACTCCTGACCCATGAAGACCCCGGTGTGCGAGAACTCACGGCCACCTGGCTGGCCAACCACAGTTCACGGCCCACTCCGTCGTTGATGCGCGCGCTGGTCGCGGCTCTTGAGGCCGAGACGTCGTTACCGGCAGCGGTCGCGTTGGTGAACCTTGTCGCGGGCTTTCCCTCTGAACCCGTCTGGATTGCACCGCTCGCCCGATGGTCCGTCGCCCTGTGGCCCGGGGTGCGTGTACCTGCCGTGCGTGCGACCGTACACCATGGTGGCCAGCCGCCTGCCACCCCCGATATGGACTGGCCGCTTCCGATGCAGCCCGATGTGCTAGGCGCACGGGTCATGACGTCACAGGGTGAGGTCGTGTTGGAGCTGTGGCCGGACACCGCACCGCTAGCGGTGTCCGCTTTCGTGCACCTCGCGGAGGCGGACACCTACGATGGCCTCGCGTGGCACCGCGTCGTGCCTGGATTTGTGGCGCAAACAGGCGATACGCGGGGAGATGGGCTGGGGTCCCAGCCCTGGTTGTTGCCGGATGAGATCGACTTTGGACCGTTTGATGCGGGCGTCGTCGCCATGGCTCGGACCGCTCCGGATACGGGGAGTGCGCAGTGGTTCGTGACGCTCTCGGACCAGCCATTGCTGCAGACGTATGCCACACGCATTGGCAGGGTTGTGTCGGGCCTTGAGGTGGCGACACGCTTGGGTACAGGCGATGTGGTTCAAGATGTCGTGATTGAGCGGAGGCGTCCGTGATCTGGGAATCGATGGACCATCCCGCAGAAGAGCGTGCAGCGGCACTCGTCGCGGCGGTTCAGGGGCGGCGAGAACTCAAGCGGTTGTCGCATTGGATGGAGCTTCATGCCGACAAGCCGCTGTGGGCGGCGCTCTGGCAGATCGTCGCGAATCGCGGCATCGCAGACCTCGACGAGGCCCGCACGTGGCCCGCCAAGAAGCTGCTTCGACGCGCGCAGGATCGTGAGCAGACCAGCCGCGTGCGGACAAACCCCATCGCACGTGATGAGGCCTTTGTATGCATGTTCTGCAAGAAAGAGGTCCCACCACATGGCCGGACGGCGCGCGACCACTGCCCGTGGTGTTTGCGGTCGCGGCATGTGGACGTGGTGCCTGGCGACCGGGCGTCTACCTGCGGCGGGCGACTTGACCCCTTTGAGGTTCAGATGAGTGGGCATGACGTCATCATTCGGTATGCCTGCACGCGCTGCGACCACGAGCATGACGTTCGCGCCGTGCTCGACGGCGAGCCGCCCGATGACTGGGAGGTCCTCGTCAAGCTCTCGGCTGGGCTGTTGGCATGAGCCGACAGGCGCTGGCAGTGGCCCAATGGGTGCGTGAACAGCAGCTCTGGATGCCCGGTGAGACGGTCGCCATGGCCGTGAGCGGCGGTGCGGACAGTCTGGCGATGGCTGCGCTCTTGATGGCGTCGGCCGGTGTACATGGTGGTGTGCTGTCCGTGGTGACGGTCGATCACCAGCAGCATCCAGAGAGCGCAGCGGTGTGCCAGCGCGTCCTCGCATGGGCACGGTCATGTGGCCTTGAGGCGCAGTGCCTGACGCTTGAGCTTCGGACGGGTCAGAGTGAAGGTGCGCTCAGGTCTGCGCGGTATGCAGCGCTTGAGGCGCTGTCGGTCGATCGGATCGCGCTGGGGCACCACCAAGACGATCAGGTGGAGACGGCCTTGATGTCCTGGCTTCGCGGGCATGGGACGCGGGGCGCTGCGGGTATGCCGGTGCGTCGGGGACGGTTTGTGCGTCCCGTGCTGCATCTCGAATCCAGAGTGCTTCGCGCGTACGCCGAAGCACAGGCGCTGCCCGTTCACGATGATCCTGCGAACGATGACCCCGCGTTCTTGCGCAATCGTGTGCGTCATCAGCTGGTTCCACTCCTGGAACGGCTTCGTCCGGGGGCGACAGGGGCAGTGGCGCGTGCGGCGTTGCGGGCCGCAGAAGACGAGCAGGTTTTCGAACCCATGGTTCAACGCGCACTCATGGAACACGAGGCCTCGGGTGGGCTCGCACGGGACTGGGTGGCGGAGGGGCCGCGGGCAGTGGTGCGTCGTACCCTGGTCGCATGGACGGGTGATGGGCAATCTGGTGCAGTCGACGCCATTTTAGCTGCAGCACAGCGTGGCAGCGGGGTCATCCAACTGACAAATGACCGTCGGGTGGTGGTCAGCCATGCCACTGTGGCTATGGTGATGGACGGCTGACGACTCGACGCGTCTGTTCAACCGGTGTGGGCTTCCGATGAGGCTCGCACGGATGAGGTTGGATAGGGTGGGGGTCTTAAGCTTTTCCTCGTCGGTTCTCCCCGAAACTACGGAATGACAACGATGCATCGCGCTGGCGTGTTCTGGTTGATTCTTCTCTTTGCTCTCGTGCTCGGTTCGATCATGTATTCGACCCAGGGCAACGTCGGGCGTTCCGTCCCTTACTCCGACTTCGTGACCCAGATGCGGTCCGGAGATGTGGCCGAGGTCACGATTCGGGGGCAAGAGATTCACTTCGTCACCAATGACGACAAGCAATTTGTCGCGACGGGACCCATGGATCAGCGGCTCTTGCTGTCGCAGCTCGATGGTGAGAACGAGATCATGGTGTCGCACGAAGAAATGGACGATCAGAGCTTGCTCTGGTTGACCGTCTCCACCTTGGTACCGCTCATTGTGATGGTCGGGCTCTTCTACTTCGTGATGCGCAATGTGCAGGGCAACAACGGCCGCGCCATGCAGTTTGGCAAGTCTCGCGCCAAGCTCAATGCCGATCCGTCGCGCCGCGTCACCTTTGAAGATGTCGCAGGCATCGACGAGGTCAAGGAGGAGTGCGAGGAGATCATCGACTTCTTGAAGGATCCGCGCAAGTTCACCCGGCTCGGTGGACGCATTCCCAAGGGCGTGCTGCTGATGGGCCCTCCGGGTACCGGTAAGACGCTGATCGCACGGGCTGTGGCCGGCGAAGCGGGCGTGCCCTTCTTCAGCATCTCCGGCTCTGACTTTGTCGAGATGTTTGTGGGCGTCGGTGCCAGCCGCGTCCGTGACTTGTTCGAGCAGGGTAAGAAGCAGGCGCCTTGCATCATCTTCATCGATGAGATTGATGCTGTGGGCCGTCAGCGTGGCGCAGGCCTTGGCGGTGGTCATGATGAGCGCGAGCAGACCCTGAACCAGCTGCTCGTAGAGATGGACGGCTTTGAAGGGACAGAGGGCGTGATCATGATCGCGGCCACGAACCGCCCCGACGTACTCGACCCCGCGCTGCTTCGCCCAGGTCGCTTTGACCGACGCATCAGCGTGCCCAACCCCGACATCAAGGGCCGCAACCGCATCCTCCAGATCCACACCCGCCGCATTCCCTTGGGCGAGAACGTCGAGCTCGACATCATCGCAAAGGGCACACCGGGTTTCAGCGGTGCAGACCTTGAGAACCTCTGCAACGAGGCGGCCCTGCTCGCGGCTCGTCGCAACAAGAAGCAGGTCGACATGAGCGACATGCTCGAGGCGCGTGAGAAGATCCTGATGGGTCCAGAGCGCCGCTCTCTCGTACTTCCCGAGCAAGAGAAGCGCTGCACCGCCTATCACGAGGCAGGCCATGCCCTTGTGGCACACCTCCTCCCGGGGCATGACCCCGTGCTCAAGGTCACGATCATTCCGCGCGGCCGTGCGCTCGGTGTCACCATGACCTTGCCGAGCGAAGACCGGCTGTCCATGACCCGCGAGGGCATGTACAAGCGGATGTCGATGATGATGGGCGGTCGGGCGGCCGAAGAGGTGGCGCTGCAGAGCGTGACTGGCGGCGCCAGCAACGACATTGCCCAGGCGACCCGCATGGCGCGCCAGATGATCTGCGAGCTCGGCATGTCCGATGCGCTCGGGCCTGTGAGCTGGGGCGGACGCGACAATGAGCCATTCCTGGGTCGTAGTTGGGGCCAGACGGCGAGTCACTCCGACCAGACGTCCAAGCACATCGACGACGAGGTCAAGCAGCTCCTCGAGCGCTCCTACGATGCCGCCCGCCGCATTCTGACGCACAACATTCATGTGCTGCACAAGATCGCGCAGTCGCTCATCGAGCATGAGAGCCTCGACCAAGCAGAGTTTGCAGCGCTCGTCGATGCCAGCGATGCCGAGCTCCCCGAGGGGCTCGCTTGGATGGGTGTCTGATGATTCGGCGGCCGGCGCCCAGCCTTCCGGCGCCCGGTCAACCGCCTGTGATCTTGGGTATTGTGAATGTGACGCCGGACTCCTTCTCGGATGGAGGCCGGTTTCTTCATGCAGAGGCTGCCATTTCCCACGCGCTCCGGCTTCTCGATGAGGGAGCGGATTGGGTCGACGTGGGTGGTGAGTCGACCCGCCCCGGGGCGGCGCCCGTCTCCCATGACGAAGAGATCACACGCGTGGTTCCTGTGATCGAGGGCATTCTTCAGCAGCGGCCCAACGCGATCATCAGCATCGATACCCGTCATGCCACAGTCGCTGCGGCGGCGATTGCGGCAGGCGCATGCATCGTCAACGATGTGAGCGGCTTTGCAGACCCTGAGATGCCCCGCGTCTGTGCTGCGTCAGGGGTGACGGTGGTGCTGATGCACATGCGTGGTACACCCCAGACCATGCAGCACGATACCCACTACGACGACCTTGTCGAAGAGGTCTGTCTCGGACTTGCGGCGTCGGTGGCCCGTGCCCGCGATGTGGGCATTCCGGACGAGCGCATTGTGGTCGACCCCGGTGTGGGCTTTGGCAAAGCGCTCGAAGACAACCCGACGCTGATCCGTGAACTTGCGCGGGTGTCGGCGCTCGGATTTCCGGTGCTCATCGGTGCATCGCGCAAGCGGTTCATCGGCGCGTTGACGGGCCAGACCGATGCATCGCAGCGAATCTACGGTTCTTTGGGCGCGGCGCTGGCAGCTGACCTTGCGGGTGCTAGGGTGTTGAGGGTGCACGATGTTCGTGCCACCGTGGAGGCTCTTGCCGTGTTTCGAGCGTGTCGATGATGGAGCCGCTGGTCGATTGGTATCTCGACAGCCCCTTCTCGACGGCCACCTGGGCCGACGTGATCGATATTTTCGTGCTCGCAGCAGCCATTGATGGACTGCTGACCGTGATTCGGGGAACCAGAGCCTTTCAGTCATTGATCGGAATTGGGCTGCTCTTTGCAGTCTATGTGGCCGCCCGCGCGACCGACCTTACGGCCGTGACGTGGGTGCTCGACTCGGTCTTTGTCTATGCGGTGCTCGGCGTACTCATCGTGTTTCAAGAGGACGTTCGACGCGTGCTCGCGTCGGCGGGCGGCACCGTCTTTCGCAGCAGCGGGCAGGCCTCTGGTGCGGCCCTGCTCGAAGAGGTGGTCAAGGCCGCTTTCCGCTTGGCGAGCAAGCGCATTGGTGCGCTCGTGGCCATCGAGCAGTCTGCGCGCCTCGACTCTTACTTGCAGGGTGGGCATCCCATCGACGGTGTCCTGACGGCCGAACTCTTGCAGTCCCTGTTCCATCCCACGAGTCCGGTGCACGATGGGGCAGTGGTCCTGCGCGCTGGACGGATTGAGTCTGCCGGTGTCTTCCTTCCGATCAGTCTGTCGAAGGGGCTGCCCAAGGTGTACGGCACCCGGCATCGCGCGGCGATCGGCTTGACCGAGCAAACCGATGCGATCTGCCTGCTGGTGAGTGAAGAGCGCGGCACCGTCGCGCTGGTCCAGCGGGGCCAGGTACGGCCCGTCGCAGATGCCAACGACCTCCGCCAACGCCTCAATGAGCTCCTCGAGCGCGAAGAGTCGGAGGACGAAGATGCCTGAGCGCCTCCGAGATCTCCGTTCCTGGCTGACGGCTAATCCTGCCAACAAAGCCCTGTCGCTCGCCATTGCCGTGGCGACATGGGCGTTCGTGCAACAGGCGCAGGTGAACAGTGGCCGGGTGAAGGTCGGCCTTGATGTGGTGTTGCCGGAGGGCCTGCTTACGGTCGATCCCATGCCCACGCGCGCGTCGCTCTTGGTCGAGGGACCCCGGTCGATGGTGAGGCGGACTCAGTTCGACGACAGTCTCATGATGCGGATCGACCTCTCCGAAGCCGACATCGGACTGCAAGAGGTGGCGTTGAGTGACTTCGTCGTTCGAGGTCTTCCATCCAGCCTCACGGTGGTCGAGACGACGCCCAACGCGCTGCGTGTTCAGCTCGATGAGCGGGGCGAGAAGTCGGTGGCGGTCGAGATGGCACCACTCGGTGATCTCGCCAAGGGCCATCGCCTTGTGGACGCGCGGCCCGACCCAGCCATGGTGGTGGTCTCGGGCCCACGCTCGGTGCTCATGGGGCTCGACGCGGTCTCGACGGCGCCGCTCGATGTGAGCGCGGTGTCGGAGAGCACGGCGCTTCCCATCGACCTCGTGCTCCCGAGCAATGTCATGCCCGCCGAACGCTGGGAGGGCATGGCCAACCTTATGGTGGAGTCCGTCGACTCGACGCTCAACGTGTCGGGCGTCCCGGTCTTGGTCTGGGAGCGGCACATGGAGTACACCCCGGCGGCGACCGATACGCGGGTGCAGCTGGAGCTCGAGGGCCCCAGCGAGGTGCTCAGAAACATCAGCCTCGACGAGGTGGTGGCCTTTGTCTACCTGCCGGAAGGCGCAGACGAGGGCCGGTATGAGGCCAGCTATCAAGCGTCGAGTGGCGCGCGGCTCGAGGTCATCTTCCCTCGAAAGGATGTGATTCGGGTGGCCACGCCACCGAAGGACGTCGTGGTGGTCAAGCGATGAAGGGCTTTGGAACCGACGGCATTCGAGGACGCTCCGGGCGTACGCCGATCGATATGGAGGGGGCCCGCCGCATTGGCGGGGCCTGTGCACGGTGGGCCAAAGAGGTAGGGACGGGTCGGGTGCTGGTCTTGCGGGACACGCGGCGGAGCGGCCCCACACTCGGAGCGTGCGCGCTGGGGGCCGTGACCTTTAGCGGTGGCATCGCGATGGACGGTGGTGTGGCGCCTACGGCAGCATTGATGAATGCGCTGGAGCTGGGCTTTGCCGATGTGGGGCTTATGATCACGGCCAGCCACAACCCCGCGACCGACAATGGCTTTAAGGTCATGGGGCCGGGTGGACAAAAGATCGACGCGCCGACCGCGAAGATGCTCGAGCGCTATATGGGAGAGGGTCCGCAGGCGGGCGAGGGCGGGATTCACCGTGAGGTCTCGCGCGACATCCGTGAAGCCTATGCGTCGGTGTTCGCCGACCGTGTGGGAGATCTGGCCGCCATGGCGGGTCGGCATCTGATTCTGGATCTGGCACACGGCGCAGGCACGACATCGCTGGACTGGATTCGGGAGGCCTTGCTTCCCCACACCACGCTGACCGTCCTAGGGGCAGGTGAGGGCACCATCAATGATGGTGTGGGGAGTGAATATCCAGAGCGCCTCGCGCAGGAGGTGCGCGCGCTGCGTGCGGACGCCGGTCTCGCCGTCGATGGGGATGCCGACCGGTGCGTGTTGGTCGATGACACGGGTGCCATCGTTCATGGGGACGCTCTCGCGTGGTGGCTAGCCCGCGCGTGCCGTGCCGAGTGTCTTGCGGTCACGGTGATGTCCAACCAAGCCGTTGAGGCGAGCTTGCCAGGTGTTGAAGTCATCCGAACGAAGGTGGGCGACAAGTACCTGGCCGAAGCCATGCGGTCTCAAGGTGCGTCCTTGGGCGTCGAGGCCAGCGGTCATGCCCTCTTCAAGGATGGGCTCGTGGGTGGAGATGGCCTCTTCACGGGCCTTCGCGCGCTCTCGGCAGCATGGGCACACCATGCGTCACTCTCCGAGGCTCTGACTCCATTTACACCGTTTCCAAGTCGTCTGGAGGCCCTAGAGGTGCGAGAGCGTCCACCGCTGGAGTCCATTGCATCCCTGCACGCGCTGGTCGAGGCTGCACCAGCTCGTCTGGGCGGAGGGCGCCTGTTTCCACGGTACTCGGGCACCCAAGATGTGCTGAGGCTCTTGGTAGAGGGCCCCGATGCTGCTGCGGTCGATGCCGTGATGGATGAAGCGATGGCTGCTGTTCGCGAGGCGCTCGGCTAGCGTCCTTGGGCGGTAAACCACGCCAACGTGTCGCTCACGGTCTCCGAGATCGGGCGCGGGGCGTGACCAAGAACGGCGGCTGCGCGCGAACCGTCGACGGTGGGGTTCTGCTCGATGAGCATGTGCATGGCGCCGCGACTGAACAAGGGCTCTTGGCCCGTGGCCCATCCCGCAAGCTCTCCAAGTGGGGCGGTGGTCTTGGCCAACCAGAGTGGCGCGGTCATGCGCGGTGGCCGTGCGCCCCCTGCGTCGTGCACCCACGTGGCGAGATCACGCATGGGGTGCCAGTGTCCGGGCAACAGGTAGCGCTGCCCCGTCGCGTCGGTGTGCAGCGCGGCCTCCGCGGCGAGCGCGACATCGCGGGCATCGACCCAGTCGAAGCCGGCGTGGATGAGGGCGGGCATGCGACCGTCTCGCAGGGTGAGCAGCACGCGGCCCAGACGTGAGGGCTTGGTGTCGAACGGACCGATCACCGAGGTGGGGTTGAGAATGACGGTCTGAAAGCTGTCACCGTGTGCGTTGAGGACGGCCCGCTCACTTGCGGCCTTGGTCTGGTCGTACGGATGAAAGTGTGGCTCGATAGCGAGGGCGCGACGCTCATCAAGAGGCTCGTCGAAGGGCCGTTGTTGAAGCGCATGGACGGAGCTCATGTGCACAAAACGACACACGCCGGCGTTCTTGGCCGCATTCAACAGGGTCTGCGTGCCCTCGACGTTGATGCGATGCATGCGCGCATAGGTGGAGGCGCCGAGGGCGATCCATGCGGCGCAGTGAATGACGCCCTCCACGCCGTCGACGGCCCGTGCGAGCGCCTCGGCATCGTTGAGGTCTCCGGGGGTGGTGGTGAGGGGAAGCCCGTCGAGGGCTGCCGTGTCTCGCCGGACCAGCGCCCGCACGGTGTGACCCTTCTCGAGGAGGATTCGGGCGACGTTTGCCCCGATGTGGCCAGAACCACCTGTCAGTAGCACATGCATGGGGACAACTATCCGCTCCAACGGGTTCGTTGTAGCTGATAGACTGCTTTGGTCACCTTGTGGAGGACTGGATGCGCACTGCTGCCTTGGCTGCTGGCTTGATGATGATGCCGATGACTGCCCACGCCAACTGGTTTGTGGTGAGCAGCACCCATACCGAACACCGCGAAGCGCAGGACACCGCCGCCGAACACGGGGGGTGGGTGTTGAACGGGGGGCTCTACCACGGGCTCAAGAGCGGAGAGTTCCATGTGGTTCACGGGCCGTTTGCAGACAAAGCGCCCGCACAGGCACTGACCAAGCGCATGAAGAAGGCCGACAAGGGCGTCAAGCTGAAGCATGCCGGCGAGGCGTTTACGCTTCCGGGACTCGATGTCGACCCGAACGTGCTCGTCGCGCTTCTCGGTGAAGTGTCGATCAAGACCGAGTGGCACAAGGGGGGCGAGAACCCCTGCGAACCCCAAGAGCCCTATCAGGAGGTCACGCTGGAGTGGAGCTCGGTGCAGCCCCAGCTCGACCCCGCCGGCAATGTCTCGGTACAGACCGTGCGCGAAGATGCCGGCCTTCAGGGGTTTTGGGTGTTGCAGTCGACAGGTGCCATCGAGCGCATGCGCGCCTGTCTGGAGTAGGTCTTAAGGCACCGTGACCTCGATGGTGTGAGGAAGGTCGAGGCTGCTCGTGCCGATGAGGAGTGTGTGCGTGCCGGACGCGACCGCCCAGCGTCGCGTGGTGTCGTCCCAGCGCGCGAGCCGGTCGGCGGGCACTTCGATGGCGAGGGTCTCGCTCGCCCCCGCGGCAAGATCGATCTGGGCAGCAGCCACCAGACGTCGGAGCGGATCTGCGGCGTAGATCTGCACGGTCTCCCGGCGGTCCCATGAGCCCGTATTGGTCAGCGTGGTGGTCACGGTCAGGGTTTCGTCTGCCAAGAGGCGTGTGACAGAGCCCGTCGCATCATCGAGGGTGACGTTGCCATAGGCGCGACCGTAGCCGAACGCGTACTGTGGGGCGTGTCCCTTATCTTCAAGCCACCGGTACCCGTGGAGATCTTCGTAGGTGACCGCGGTGGAGACGTTGTCGAAGGGCGGAAGGTGGTCGAGGGACGCGGGGAAGACAATGGGCAGGCGTCCGCTGAAGTTGTGATCACCTGCGAGGAGCTCCGCGAGTGCGTGGCCGCCCTCCATACCAGGGTACCAGGCCATCATCAGGGCCTCGACCCCGGTGGCCCAGGGCTGCGTGTCGATGGCGGCACCACCCTCGAGGATGACAATCACGCGGTCATGCAGCGCTGTGACGGCTTCGATGAGCGCCACCTGGTCCGCGAAGAGACCGAGCTGGTCACGGTCACCCGCGCTGACGGTGTCTTCGCCCTCATCGTCTTTGTTGAAGCCCGTCACCACGACGACGGCGGAGGCCTTGGCGATACGAAGCTCGTCGTCTGGGGTCAGGACCGCGTGGGGAATGTGCGTGATCTCTCCCGAGAACCGCTCGGTCAACCCCTCGAGCGCAGTGACGACATCGGGGGTCTGGACGTTGCTGCTGCCGGTGTCACCGATGTTCTCTACGTCGGCCAGGCGTCCGAGCACCACGAGGTCAGCGGCGGGGTCGAGAGGGAGCGCGGCATCACGATTCTCGAGGAGCACGACACTCCGACGGGCGACCTCACGGGCGAGCGCCACATGCGCGGGGTCGAGCAAGCCTTGGGTGGGCGTGGGCGGATTCTCGTAGCAGAACTGGGCACGGAGCAGGCGTCGCATGGCGCCGTCGAGCAAGGCTTCGTCAGCCTCACCACGCTGGACGGCATCTGCGAGGTCATCGCCATAGATGCTGGGCAGCGGCATCTCGAGGTCGAGCCCGGCTTCGAGCGCAGGCACCGTGTTGTGGGTGCCCCAGACCCAGTCGCTCTCGACAAAGCCCTCAAAGCCCCACTCCCGCTTGAGAATATCGAGCAGCTCAACATTCTCGCTGCAGAACGCACCATTCACAGAGTTGTAGGCCGTCATGACGGACGCCACTCTGGCCTCGGTGACCATGCGCTTGAAGTGTGGGAGGTAGATCTCGCGTAGGGCGGTCTCCGACAGCTGAACGTCGACCTCGAAACGCGTGTCTTCGATGCTATTGACCGCATAGTGCTTCGCGCTCGCCATGATGCCCTGAGACTGTGCACCCTTCACAAAGCCTACGGCCATATCGCCAATGTGGTGCGGGTCTTCGCCATAGGTCTCTTGGGCACGACCCCAGAGCGGATGGCGAAGCACATTTATGGTGGGTGCGAGCAGCACGTTAGCGCCGGCACTCAACAGCTCCCGACCAATGGCCGCCCCGACGTCATGTTCGAGCAGGGGGTCCCATGTGGCGCCTCGGGCCATCCCGACAGGAAAGGCTGTGGCATCGGTGTTGGAGAAGGTGCTCAGGCCGCGCGGTCCATCCAGCATGCGAAACCCTGGAATGCCGAGATCATCGTCTCGTGTGGCATTCCACGTGCCTCCGATGGGAAGGATGGCTGCACCGGCCATCAACCGAGCCTTCTGCTCGACGGTCAGCTGGGGCAGCAGGGCATCAATACGTGCCTCGACGGCCTGTGCATCCGCGGGACACCAGGAGGCCAGGTCGGGCGGCCGGAGCTCTGGGCCAGTCTCGACAGGTGGGGAGGATGGGGTGCCCGTGCAGGACATCCACAGCGGCAAGAGGGAGAGGTGTGTTCGCATGGCCCGTTATAGCCCAACGAGCTCCCGACTCACCTTGTCGAGTTGCGCAGCCACGGCGGGGTCGTAGGCCGCGGGGTTTGGCGATGCCATGGGCCACCCGCCGCTTCGGTCGTGTTTGTTGGTGTAGAGGAGGCTGTTCTGGCTGTAGTAGGCGCCAGGATGCGCAGCCACGTCATCGTCGAGCAGGCAGTGCAGCGTCGTCTGGGCACCATCGCTGTTGCTCATCATCGTCAAGAACCATCCGAGTGGTGCCAGGAGGACGTTTTGAACAAAGGGTGGCGCTGCATGGCGCACGAGATTGGACCGCGCCCAGCCGGGATGTACCGAGACCGGCGTGACGCCTGAGCCTTCGAGGCGTTCGGCCAAGATGCGTGCATGCAGCACGTTGGCGAGCTTGGACTCGCCGTAGGCCATGGTCCGGTCGTACGGGCGAGATTCCCACTGAAGATCGTCGAAGTGCAAGGTGGGCGTAGCTGACCACATGCCGGCGTGCGCCACCGACGACAAGATCACGATGCGGGCGGGGGCACTGGCCTGAAGCCGCTCCAACAAGAGCTCGGTGAGCAGGTAGTGGCCAAGGTGGTTGGTGCCGAACTGAAGCTCGAAGCCCTGCGCGGTTCGGGTGAGCGGTGGCAACATGACCCCCGCGTTGTTGACCAGGCCATCGATGCGGGGGCACTGCTCGAGGATCTCATGTGCGGCGGATCGAACGGAGTTGAGGTTTGCAAGGTCGAGATGGACCACATCGGTCGTGCCCGGTAGGCCGGCCAACGCACTGGCGACCTCGGAGGCACGCTCAACGCTCCTGCAGGCAAGGACCACGTGGGCGCCCATCGCGACGAGCTGCCGCGCGGTCTCTAGACCAATTCCGGAGTTTGCACCCGTGATGACGTAGGTCTTCCCGTGAAGATCTCTCTTCAGAAGCTCGGGATCACATCGTCGAACGGCGTACATCTTGCCTCTTTCAATGGGAGCGCGAGTAACGCCGTCGACAACGTGATTCTGAGATTTTTTGCAACCAGTCTGTCAGAGCATCTGGGCGCATCCCCAACCTCTATGGCGAACCCCCCAACGTCCTCTGGAGGACCCCATGAATCTCTCGCTTCTTCTTGGTCTGGTTGTGGCCTCACATGCGTCCACCGGTCTGGTGACCTTCGATGGTCACGTGGTCGACGGCAGTCTCGCAGCGAAGCTTGCTGAGGGTGAGCTGGTCGAGTGGGAGATGTGCCTGAACGACGAGGGCGCTGGGATCTCCGACTGTCTTCGCCTGGTGGAGAAGGGTGCCGAGGGTGCCTTCGTGACGCGCCGACTCTCGGCAGACCCCTGTTTCAACGATGATCTCGATGTGTGCCATAGCGGCTACCTCGTGCAGGAGGAACGCACCGTGGTGCTCGCAGACACCTCCACCATTGGCGGTGTGAGCGTAGATGTGACCGATACCGTGCGCGTGCTGACGGCTGCGAATGACACGTGGTGCGCGCGGGTGATGCTGGTGGAGGCGTTTACAGCCACGTCCCAGGTGGGCCTTGGCGATGGCACGGATGCATGGACCACATCGGTCGCGTTTCCTCACGGAGAGACGCTGGGAGAAGGCGCTCTCGTGGAGCGGCTAGGCGACCTCCACGTGACGCTCGTGCGTGGCGAGTTTGGTGTGGGTTCATGGCTGGCCATGTCAGGCCAGGGACCCCTCACGCGATGACCAGCGGCTGCGTCCCGTCTGCATGGAACGGGCATATGACGCGGCGTGATGGTCGGGCTGCACGGTGTGGGGGCACCGTGCAGCCCCTTTGCGTTCAACACCCGTCGTTGTTGCCTTGGAGCGTGATCGTGCCCGAGATGGTGGCTCCATCGGCCACGGACTGGGCAGCGGTCTGGCAGAGGCTCGGGTTGTTTTCAATAGTGAAGTCATCACCGACGGTGTTCAGCCCGAGAAGACCGGCGACACTCCAGAGCGCATCGTTCTCATCGACCGTGAGGGTATAGCTGACGTCGGTCAGGGTAGAGAGCCCATCGACCGTCGTCAGCGCATCGTTGTCGTGCAGGTAGAGCTGCCACAGGTTGCTGAGTCCAGCCACGGCATCGAGCGTGGTGAGTGTACTGTTCTCTTGGAGCGAGAGCGTTCCGCCCGGGAGCGCGGGGAGCCCGCTTAGGTTCTGCAGGCCATCACACGAGATGATGTAGACGCTTGGCTCATTGGAGCCCGTACCCACCTGTTGGGTAAAGCTGGTGACGCCCGACAGTGGGTCAAGTGTCGTGAGTGCGTCGAGGTTGGCGAGGTTGAGCCCGCCGAGGGTGGTCAGGTTGCTGAAGTCCTCCAAGCTGGTCAGTGCATCGAGGTCGTCGAGAAGAAGACGGCCGTTGATGGTGGTGAGGCCACCAAATCCGGAGAGGTCGGTCAGCAGCGGGCTGTCGCTAATGGCGAGGTCGTCTTGCACCACGGTCAAGTCAAGGAATCCGGTGATCTCGGTCAGCGCTGTGTTGAAGGCGATGTTGAGACTCTGCACGTTGGTGAGGGACTTGAGCTGGTCGATGGCCGTCAATGAGGGATTGCTGGTGAAGCTAATGGTTCCCCCCACGGTCTCTACGCCTGCCAGTCCCGTGAGCGACTGCAGGTTGTCGTTCTCGGACACGACCAGGTTGCCACCGATGTCGGTCAGGTTGGTCAGGCCGGTGAGATCCGTCAAGCCATCGCTGCCAGCCACAAACAGGTCGCCCGTGACAAACAAGAGGTCTTCGAGGCCGGCCAGCGACGAGAGGGTGGGCGCCAAGATGGCGAGATTGCCGTCGACACCGATGTAGCCATTGGCGAGGAAGGCGGCGTCTTTGCCACCCGAGATGAGGTAGTTGCCTTTGTAGACCTTGCCTTGGGGCAGCTGGCCGGTGTCGGCGCCCGTATCTAGCGCCGTGTCTGTGCTGGTATCGACGGGCAGGTCGGTGTCCGTGTCCACGGGTTCGACCGTGTCGGTGGTGTCGACAGTGTCGGGCGCATCAGTGTCCGAGTCGTCGTCGGTCTCAACGGGCACATCGGACGACTTGTCGTCCTCGTTGGTGCACGCAGAGAGCGACAAGACGAGAGCTAGGGTCACGAAACGCATGAGGCCTCCAAGACGGACTGAGCCTAACCGATGTCCTGACATCGTTGAGGCCATGTCGAGGTGGAAACGCTGTGGGGTTGCCTGGTCAACCCGAGCGTCGTGCCAACCACGCTTCGAGTGCGCGAAGTACGCCAAATCCGACGAGGAGACTGACAGGAACCATGAAGAGCGCTGCCCACATCAATAGCCATGCCAGTGCACCCGCCCCTGCGAATGCCCCGCCCACGAGGACGCCCACGGCGAGAAAGACCACGACGCCCACGCCGAGGAGCGCGCTCGACCATCGAAAGAGCCACCAGACCCATTCACCTGCGGCATGCAACCGTTGGGCCAGCTGCGTTTGTGGAATCATCTCGTCTCCATTCGCATGGGTGCGCACAGCAACGGTAGTAGGATAGCCGATGGCAGGAGGTGAGCATGCGAAGGTGGGCTTGGATTGCGTTGGTCGTGGGTTGCGCGGGGACATCGGGCACGGGGAATAGTGAAGCGCCGACGCCCGGTACAGACACGCCAGACCCCATTGAGCCCACGCCGCCCACGGAGGACACGCCGCCCACTGACGACACGCCGCCGATGGACACGGCGAATGAGGTCGAGGTCGAGTGGTCGATCGATGGCCTCGCCTTATCGACCTACGATCTTATCTTTGAGCCCACGCGTCGCTTTCTCGGTGACACCAGTCTCGACGTGGTGCTCACCAACCGCTCCGGCCGAACACTTGCATTTGATGTCGCCGAGCAGCCGGGTTGGATGGTCGTGTCTGCACCCAAAGGTGTCGTTGAGAGCGACGCCTCCGTGGCGATCACACTGACCGTGGACAATACTGCGATGGAGGGCGAGCTGACGGGTTCGCTCGATGTGGTGTTGGATGGGGTGCACCATGAGGTCTTTCTGTGTGAAGGCGTGATGACGCCCTACATCGAGGTTGTGCCCACGCCCAACGCCACAATCGATGCTGCGGTCGAGACGGTCTGGAATGAGGAGCAGTGGGTGGGCGGCGTCGTGGGTGTGGTCCACGGGCAAGATGTGACCTACCTTGAGGGCAGGGGCTACGCGGACCTCGCGAACCTGACTCCCGTAGATCCCTACCTGCACCGCTTTCGTTGGGCTTCGATGGCCAAGGGATTCGGTGGCATTGTGGCCTCCCAGCTTGAGCTCGAAGGACAGCTGAGCCTCACGGACAGCGTGACCACCCATGTGCCGGCCTACGAGGTACCGGAGCAGTATGTGACGTTTAACTTGACCGAGGGATGGATCTACGAAGACATCCCGGCTGGTCAGCGCGACATCACACTCCGTCAGCTCTTGGCCCACAACTCATGCATTCAGCACTATGACGACGATTCGTTCGGAAAGGTCGATCCCGAGCCACCAGGTGCGGCGCTTGAGGACCCCACCATCAATACGGGCATGGCATGGGCGCTCGACTACTGGACCGATGCACCGCTGAGGTGCATTCCGGGAACAGCCTATAACTACAGTTCCTTTGGTTACAATCTCGCAGGTGTCGCGTTGGAGAACGCGACGGGCCAAGACTATGAGTCTCTGGTGCTGGAGCGGATCGGCGAGGTGGTAGGCACCGAGTCGCTGAGAGCAGACCGAGCCTACGCACCCGTCGCAGACCGCACCATGGGCTACCGAAAGCTCGACAGTGGCGCCATTCAGCAAGAGACCGAGATCGACGTCAGCTGGAAGCTCGCCGGCGGTGGGTTTCATGGGACCGGTGTCGACTTTGCGCGCTACTGCGGTGGGGTCATGGGCGAAGTGCTCCTAACGACGGCGGAGAAAGAGCAGTCGATCTGGGACGTCCAATCCCCCAACGCCACGGTTGCGTTGGGCTTTGTGATGACGGATGGCGGGAACCTGGTCTCGCACAGTGGCAGGCAACAGAGTGCATTCGGCAAGTTCCTCATCGACCGAACAACGGACACCTGTGTGTTTGTGCTCTTGAACTCCCAGTGGGGCAGCAGCTCGGATCTGGACGCCCTCCTTGAAGGCGTCCACGCCGTGCTGCCGTGAGCTAGGGCGCGGTGAACACGCCCGTGGGGTTCCAGGTGCCGTCGTAAGTGTGGTCGAGCGCGTCGCGGATCAAGCGCGGCTGACCGGTCGCCAGGCTCCAGCTGCTTTGTCGCCCGGCATCTCCGACCCCACGCCACTTGAGGAAGGCATGCACCATTGCGGATGCGGTGTCGATCTGCGGATTGGTGAGGTGAGGGGTTGTCGTCCACCCTGTCGGGGGACCGAGTGGTTCGGATGCATCGCTCGTGTCGTACGTAGGTAGCGCAAATTCAAGTGGCTGAAGGCCATGGGTGGGGTGGTTCAGAAACACCACGACATTGCTGTTGTACGCGCCCGAGGAGCACCGCACGGTCACGAGGCTCAGGCCGGTGCCGAGTTGCTCAACGACCTCGGGATCGGTCACGGCTAGCGTGGTGCGGTCGATGTTCGCAGTCACCACATCAATGGGGTCGCTCATGTCGTCGCCACAGACATCAGGTGCGACCCGAGCCGCGTGTTCGAGGAGCGTATCCGCTGCACCGGGTGCGGTGGGGGACAAGACGCTCGGTGCCGTGGGCTTTGGTGGGGTTTGGCAAGCCACGGCAGTCGAGGCCAAGATCGCAAGAAATACAGCAGACTTCATGGGCGTAGTCTCCGCGGACGATTGTGGGCGGAAGCGGGTTGACGGGTCGGGTTCGCGTGGGCATCCTAGCCCCGCTGGGGGATCATGCATGGCGGAGAAAGTTGAACCTCAGACCACGTCGAGCTCGGCTACCGAACAGCGGAGCGCGTCGCAAGCGGGAGCGGGTACCTCCGAGCGTGTCACCCCGGCGATCGGTCAGGCACCGGCGAGCAGCTCATCGAGCAACGCAGCGGCGTCGCTCGCCACGCCGCCCTCGCCCGGCAGCGCTGGAGGGGGCGGAACGGGCACGGGTGCTGTGACGCCCGGCATTGCAGCAGCAGCGCAGGGAGCGGCGGTAGCGGGCGGTGAGACTGTCACGGGTGGATCCAAGTGCCTCGACGCTACAAACCCCGCCGTCTGGAAATCCCTAGGTGTAGAGATGCCTTATTGGGCGCCGAGCGACCCCCAGCGGGCTCAACTGACGCTTGAACTTGCATTCCCGGGCATCACTGGCGGCGTTCCTGGAATGCCCCGAATGAAGACGCCCGAGGAAGTGCGGGAGAACATCCGAAACCCGCAGCCGCAAATGTATGCAGCTCCCTCGGAGGAGAAGGAAGCATCCAATCCCTTCTGGATCGAAAAGCCAGGCTGGGCCCACGAAGCGGAGAACCGCGCGGCCGGTAAAGATGCACCGAAGCCAGAGTTCAAGGTCAACTCGACACCCACGCCAACATTTTGGGAAGCGATCGCCAAGGTTGCCAGCGACAACCGCAACGCTTCACCCGGTACGCAGTTCGACATCGATGGCAGCTTGGAATGGGGTTACGAAGTATCCTTCGCGGCGGTTGTAGAAGCCAAGTTCGGCTTGCACGTCGGTCTCGATGCGTCGATCAGTCTTGTTCGTGTCGACAGCAACCTCTGGCGCGTGGAGATAAGCGGTGGCGTTCAAGGAAACGCGACCGGTGACCTGTCCGCCTTTTCTGGCAATTGGTCGCCTGTGAACCCCATGGATGCCGGTAAGTCGATGTCAGGACGCCTCGGTAACGAGTTTGCGGCCACGCATCGCTCGCCACTGGGTGCCGCAGTTTCAGCCATCGGCAAGGTACCTGCCGGGATATTGGAGACGATGAGGCCGATGCCGCTCGTGGGGGACCTTGCGGGGTGGACCGGCAACATGATCGAAGATGCGTTCAACGCTCCTGCCGGTTGGCTGGGGGAAGGCGGTGTGGGCTTTGGTCTCGGCGAGGGGGGCTATCAAGAAAGTCCATTGACGGAGAAGGCCTATGACTATGGCTATTCCTTTGGAAATCACCGTGGGCTGAACTGGATTACAGGTGGGCGCGGCGAGTCAATGGCTGAAGATACCACCTCGGGCTACTCCGACCAGACCATGACGATGACAGATGCGCGTCATCCGAAGGGTAAGGAGATTCACCAGAGAAAGCGGTATTCCGCAAGTACGGAGTCTTCCGTATACAGTGAAAAGGTCGGCCCGGGTTTCGACCTCAGCGAAATGGCGCATGCCTACAACGAGCGTGATTTTGAGAAGACCATCGTTGAGGAAGAAGTCGCCGGTGACCTTTTGCTCGATAACAACGGCCGGTATCGACATGAGTACGTTGCGGTCTCGACGACGGCCAGTGGTGGGGTAGCATCGATGAGCGCCACCGCGGGCGAGAGAGCTGTGCATGGCACGAGCTCGACCTGGAACGAGGACCTGCAAGAATGGATACCCCTCTACAATCGGACCATGAGTAGCCGTGATGCTGGTGTGGGACGTGGCAAGGATGGCAAGAAGAAGCGCAAAGGACAGTCCCGAGGCTCGGGCTCGTTTGACGTTGGGGGCAGTGGCAATCACGCGCATCATGGCAGCAACAAAGATCCCGAAAATCTCTCACCGATACCCGGCACATCTATGACTGTTTCATCAGATCGCGTAGGTGACATGAAGGTCGCTGACTTTGAGGTCGGGATTGAAGGTCAGGTGACGACAAAAGAGACGATCGGCACAGAGACTTTGGCCTATGTCAAGCAGACCTACATGCGGGGTGCTGAGGGCGGCAGCTATGTCGACGAACAAGGCGAACGGCACCGCTCTGATTCTTGGCAGGCCTTTCTCAGCAAGCACGATGGTTCGCTACGTCAGATCCAGCAGAACATGATCGAGCCCGAACCAGGAACTCCAGAACATCGTCGATGGTATGCCCTGTTTGGCAAGAGCGACGGCCTACTCTGCGCGGAGGCCCATGGCCCCTATGAAGACTGGTTGTCCGCCGTGGAGGCATCGTTCGAGGCTGAACTGGGCATCCGGCGCGACATCGACTGCCGAGCCGCCCTCGCCGAGATTGCTCCACTTGTTCAAGCGTCGATGTCATTTGAGGCGAGCCACCGGGCTTACAAGCTTGTGGGGGCAAAGGCCAGCACGTCGCTCAAGACGCTGGCCGAGCTCTCTAACTGGGGTGATGTAGCCGAAGTCTTGCGACGCTACGACCACGGTCGCGAGGAGCGCATCGACACACTGACGACCCAGATGCACGAGCTAACCGATGGCGTGGACTGGACTGGCAGCAACCATGACGCCATTCAGCGGGCCTATGACGAAGCGCTCGGCATTACGTTTGATGAAAACGGTCACATGGTCTGCACGGGCGAGGTGAGTACCCTGCTGGCAGAGTGTGAAGCGGTCTACCTGTACAAGTACCCAGGGTCCAAGGGCTTCGTTGGGGATGCCGAGGACGACTACAGCAGCCTCTCCAAGCATCAGATTACGATGCGATAGGCGCTGTCGAACCCCACCCATCCGCCCGTAAGGCGTGGAGGTCCTGCACATGTTGTTGAATCCGTGGCATCACATCCAGCACATTCAGCGACCGGTGTTGCGGACGGCGATGCTGGCCGGCTGCATCGGGTCGGTGGTACTCGGCCTGATGTCATGGGCGTGGTGGCACCCACGGTTGATTCCCGAGGCCATGGTGATCCCGTCGCTCGAGGTGACGCAGGTTGTGGGGCTAATCCTCTGGGTTGTGATCCCCATGCTGACCGGCATGATTGCGGCCGTCGACACCGTCGGCACGGCCGAGGCCCGACGACAACAAGGTGCGGTTGCAGGCATGTTGGCCATGACGGGGTCCACGGTGTCGAGCTGGATGCTCGGCCTATGTGCGTGGACGTGCCGGTCTTGGGTCGACATGGCGGAACAGACCGAAGTGCCAGATGCGTTGGTGCCGATGTTGGTGGAGACAACCACGAGTATCTTCTGGATGGGTAACCTCACGCTGCTCGTCGCATGGGTTGTGGGACCTCGCTTGGGAACCCTCGGCGCGAGCATGGTGAAGCGGCCGACGGTGGAGGGTGTGCCAGAGATGCTGGAGGCAGAGGAGTGGGGATTCGCTGCGCTGCTAGGGGTGTGCAGCGGGGTGCTCGCGACCCTCGCGATCGTGCTCTCGTTGAGCGCACTCGTGGAGACCATGGCCAATGTCGGCGACGTGAGCGTGGGCTCACGAGCGGCTGCGGTGGGTGGTCTCATCGGCTTTATGCTACTCACGGTCCTCACGACCCTCGGGATGGGCAGAGGGCTGGCGCAGTTTCGTACCGAGTGGGTGCGTGCGCCGGGCGAGGCCATGAACCGTTGGAATACGGTGCTAGAGGCAGGCAGTGCGGGCACGTGGCTATCGGCGTGGTGCATGGTCCTCACCGCATGGCCGAGCATTTATGTGGGCTTCGCGGCGGCCGTACTCACGGTCGGGCTTATCGAACCCTTCACAACCCAGGTCACCCTCGGTCCAGAGGCCCTGGGGCCCATCTCGAACGACCTGGTTCTGCTCACGGTGAGCCCCTTACTCACCTTTCTGGCCACGTTGTGGCCCTTGATGTGGATGGCGCGGGAGCTGGGTAGGGTGGTGCGTCGTCGACGCTCGTGACCCCGCGGAGACCTGAATGCGTGTGGTGTTTCTTCATGGACTGGAGTCGTCGGTCGACCCTGTGAGTCTTGTACCCACGGGACGTAAGGCACGATTCTTGGCTGAGGCCTTCGACACCGTGCTCGTTCCGCTCGACACCCGTCGGGCGGTATCGGTCAAAGACACGCTGGGGCTGAATGCCATGGTCTGGCCCTATGACGGCTACGAACAGGCGTTCGAGACGCCGGTAGCAAAGGCGCGTGAGGCTATGCTCACGGAGCCTGATGTGGTCGTCGCGTCGAGCTTTGGCGGTGCTGTCGCACTTCGGTTGATGCATGAGTCACCGGAGCTGTCGCGGCCGACTGTGCTTCTGGCTGGCGCGGGCCCGAAGCTCACGCCATACCGAACGCTGCCCGCGGGGGTTCCGGCACTGTTGGTGCACGGCCGCCACGACACGGTGGTGCCGCTTGCCGACAGCGAGATGCTTGCTACCACGAGTGACATGGCTGACCTCATGGTCCTCGATGACGACCACCGATTGGCCTCGGTCGTGTGTGAGGCCAAGCTGGGGGCGTGGGTGAGGCGCATGGTGCCGCCCCATAAGGCTTGAGACGTGTTGGCTGGTTTGGTTACATGGGTCGTATGACGGGAGAACCAGATGCGATCATGGGTTCGAGGCGTGGGGATTGCTTGTGCAGCCGGTGTTTTGGCGGCATGTTTTTCGGGGCTGCAGCTCAACCGCGTGGGCTCGAGTACGGCCGATGATGGGGCCATCATTGTGAGCTTCTGGGCAGAGAGCCGCTCGGGCAGTCCGGCGGTGGGCATGAGTGAGGCGGACTTTGAGATCTACGAAGACGGCGAGCTGATCTCGACGTTTGAATCCAAGCAAAAGTTGGTTCCGCAGCCTGCAACCTTCGAGCTGCAGTCTCTCTTACTGCTCGACATGTCCGGTTCGATCACGGGGTCTGGTGATGTGGCCGCGCTGAAAGATGCGGCAGCGACCTATGTGCAGCAGATGCCAGACACCATGGAACTCGGGATTTATTACTTTGATGGGCGTGCGAACATTCAGCCCTTGTTGCCCCTCGATGCAGAGTCGACCGACATGTGGTGGCAGTTCGGGAAGGATGCGTGGAAGATGAGCAACCGTGAGCTCGCGCTGCGGGCTATCGACCAGCTCGATACGGTCTGTGACGATCCCCAGGCGCCGTGCGACCCAAGCACCAACCTTCATGGTGCCATCCTCGAAGGGCTCTACCTACTCGGTGGGGGCCTTGGGTCCTTCCTCGATACAGGTGGGCAAGGCAGTAGCGATGAGAAGTTCGGCTCGGGATCCTGGAACGGCGAGGTGGGTAGTACATCGGCGGGGTCGCTTGTGGTGTTTTCCGATGGGACCGATCGCGCAGGACGGATCTCCGAGGATCTGGTTCTGAACGACATCAAGAGCACCTCTCATGCGGTCTACTCTATCGGGCTTGGGGGTGAGGTCGACCGTCGGTTCCTCAAGCGCGTCGGAAAGGATGGTGCGGTGTTTGCAGCCGACACGACCACGATCGTCGAGGCCTTTAGTGAGGTCGCGAGTACCGTCGCAGACCGTTCAAACAGCTACTATGCGTTGGTGTATTGCAGTCCGAGCCGGCAAGGCAGCCACGAGGTCCGCGTCAAGGGTACGTGGAACGGGAAGTCGGGGTCGATGGATGTCGCCTTCTCTGCCGACGACTTCGATGACGCTCGGGTGCCGTACTGTGACCCGGAGGTTTATGTGCGGGCACTTCTCGGAAAGGACAGTGATACGAACACCAAAGAGTAGGGTAAACCTCCGGTGAGGAGCCTCGCCGCGCCTAGAGCGGTGGAAGAGGTGCGGGAATGAGCGTTTCTACGTGGTAGAAGCCGGCTTCGAGGGCACCGTTGACCAGCAGAAGGTCGACCGGTGTGCCTGCGCCCTCGATGTCGTCTGCCTTGGGGGCGCGCGGATAGCCTATGGCCGCGCCGTCGGTGTGGACGATCGTGTCGCCGAGTCGCATGGCGGCACCGAGTAGACGATCGGGTAAGACGGGAAATACGGTTCCGGACTGCGTGGTTCCAAAGGGCGAGACTTCGTCGAGCAAGATCACGCTGATCCCCAGATCTTGGACAGCCGCAGGGGTGAGGCCCATCTGGAGTGCCACATCCAGCGGGCAGGTGTTCTTCTGAAGCGTCCACCCCTCATCGAGGGTGACCTTAACCAGGGCACTCGGCACGTCTGCCATGTCGCTGGACGTGGGCAGAGGGGTGTCCTTGTTCCAGCGAAAGCCCATGACGCATGCGGGGGTACCCCACGCGTGGCTCTCACTGGGGAAGAACTCGACGCCGAAGGCGGGACGGTATGTCTTGTCGGCAAAGGCATTCAGCGTGTGAACCGGACGGCTGGACGCCGTGGTGGATGAGGGCTCGAGGCCTAGGGTCACGCCGGCGCGCGCGTACATGGTGAGGCCCGGTGAGAACTCGGGTTGGTATTCTTGCTGGGTGGAACAGGCTGTCAGCATGCCCAACATCAGGGTGCAGGTGGGGAGTGATGTCTTCATGTCAGGCTCCAAGGCTGGTGGTTGGGGAGAGCCAAGCGGCAGTACGACGTCTCGAGGACAAAGGTGAAGGGCAAGCGCTAGTCGTTAAGCTGAACGGTCCAGAGCGACTCGAACATGTAGAACCCGTCCTTCAGTTGGCCGTCATGGATCATCTCCTCATCGGTCATGAGGCCAAAGTCACCGCTGCTGGGACCAGCGATCTCCATGTCGTCGACCTTGAGTGCGAGGGTGGCACCTCGGGCATGCACCTCCTGGCCACCGACCTGCACCATGCCTCCAATGAAGTTCTCCTCGGTGGCAGGCACGAAGTCGAGTGCGGGGCCGAGCGAGGCCTCATCAATCTCGGGGGTGATGCCTGCGGCGAGGCCGATGTCCTGGAAATAGGCGGCATCGAAGTCGTGGCTTGAACCATACCGTGGGGTGCAGGTGTCCTGCTGCACGCGCCAGTCGTCGGTCAGTGTCACCCCGTAGAGGACGTTCGGCGCATCAGCCACCCACGCTGCCTCAAAGACGGGTTGATGTGCAGGGTGCACGAACCTCACAATGCAGTCGGAGGGGGATCCGGATTCGACCTCTCCGAAATAGACGGCCACGGTGAAGGTGGGCAGTAGCTCTTCGCCGTCGAGGTAGGTGGGGAGTCCACCGAGGGCCCACTCGCCGTCCTCGGTCTCAAGCGTGTACAGCCCGAGCTCTAGCGACGAGATGAGGGAGACGTCGCCCTTGGGCGCCTTGGCCGGGGTGTCGTCTTCACGGTCGGCAGCGGTCTGCTGCTGGGT
>JBMHDG010000050.1:0-183205 GCA_049889515.1 Myxococcota bacterium | reverse complement strand
ACAAAGGCGTCGACTTCGGCCTCGGAGAGCTGCGTGTTTTGATCCGTGGGGACACCGGTCAAGTCAGCGTAGTTGCCAGAGAACAGATCAGACTGGAGGGCATAGCCATTGTTTGCGACAAAGGCGTCAACCTCGGCCTCGCTCAGCGTGGTGTCGGTACCCGTACCGGTTGTGGATGGTGTGGCACATGCCCACGCCGTGCCGTTCCAGGTCGCGACCTGTCCCGAGACGCAGTTGAGGTCGGCGAGGGTGTCCGTGGCCTCGGGAGCACCGACAAGGTCGGCGTAGTTGCCAGAGAACAGATCAGACTGCAGGGCGTAGCCATTGTTTGCGACAAAGGCGTCGACCTCTGCCTCGGAGAGCTGCGTATTCTGGTCGGCAGGGACGTTGGTAAGATCCGTATAGCTTCCGGAGAAGAGCTGGCTTGTGGTCGCAAAGCCATTGTTTGCGACAAAGGCGTCGACTTCGGCTTCAGAGAGCTGGGTATTCTGATCGACTGGAACATTGGTGAGATCAGTGTAGCTGCCCGAGAACAGTTGGCTCGTTGTCGCAAAGCCATTGTTTGCGACAAAGGCGTCGACCTCTGCTTCGGTGAGCTGGGTGTTTTGGTCTGCAGGGACATTGGTGAGGTCGGTGTAGCTGCCCGAGAACACCTCGGACTGAAGGGCGTAGCCATTGTTCGCGACGAAGGCGTCGACCTCGGTTTCGGTCAGGGTTGTATCCGTCACCGTTCCGGTGTCACTTGGTGTGGAACAGGTCCACGCGGTGCCGTTCCAGAGAACGGTCTGGCCCGTGGTGCAGGCGAGGGTAGCTAGCGTGTCATCATCGCCATCCACGAGGTCGGCCGGGACGTTGGTGAGCCAACTCCAGTCGATGACGTCGCCTTCGACGAGGAGGGTGTAGCCCCCGGCGGACGCGCCGAACGCGAGGTCGACGGGGGAGGCTTCCACCGCGCTGACGATCTCTGCATCGGTTCGTGTCGTGTCGACACTCTGCCCGCACATCCATGCGGCGTTGTCGGTGTCATACATCGCAAAGTCACCGTCGTTACACGTCAGTGCGGCGAGGGTGTCGTTGTCGACGGTAGACAGCAGCTCGGAGGGGACGTCGTTGAGGTCGTTCCAGCTGACATCAATGGGATTGCCCACCCAGTTGCCAGCCGTATCGATCACCGGCGCCCCACCGATGGAGACAGAGGCAGCATTGATGTCGCCACCATCGATACTGGTTGCCACGTCTGCCGTTCCTGCGCTTCTTGCGAAAGGAACCGAAGATAGCTCTAGGCGTGGCGTCATCGGTGCTTGACCGGCGAGCTGTACCTCAAGGAAGAGCGGCCATTGCTCGAGGGTGGCGTCATCGAGCGGGTTTCCAGCAACGTCGGCGCCGAGGGTCACCGTATAGAAGCCCTGCTCGACGTCAACGGTCAGCACTTCTGACCATAGGGCTGTTCCGCCCGTGTCAGAGGTCATCACCCGGAAGGTCATGTCGACTGTGTCTTCGATGGGAAGTCCATTGGCATCGAGGAGCTGCCCCTGATGGGTGAGCTGCTCGGGCACGGCCTGCGCAGTGAACGGAACGAGAAGAGCGAGCCAGAGAAGACGGCGTGGCATGACAGGACCCCGACAAGAAATATGAAAATCAGGCGGAGTTTACGTGATTCGCATGCAGATCTTGTCGAATAGATCCGCTTGGGCCGGAGCGGATGAACACACACAGAGCTATTGAGGGGTCCTTAACCGTGCTTTGACAGATGGGGTTCGCTGACACGAATTTGGGTGTCCGGCGAAATACCCGCATGCTTGCCAAATGGTGGTGGGGTTAATCTGCGCGTTTGGCCGTTGGCGGGACCCCCGGGCCCAGCTGATCCGGTGTTCCATCGCCATCGCTATCCGTCGCAAGGGGGTTGAGGCCGGCGCGAACCTCCGAACCATCGTTAAGTCCATCCCCATCACTGTCTGGCGTGAGTGGGTTGGTCTTGAGGCGTGCTTCTTGCCCGTCCGTGAGGCCATCGCCATCGGTATCGGGTTTTAGGGGGTGCGTGCCTGAGCGCACTTCGGAACCGTCGGACAGACCATCATCGTCGCTGTCGCTCGCGGCGGGGTTCGTCCCCGCCTTGACTTCATCGCCATCGCCGAGGCTATCTCCATCAGAATCGGGGTTTGTGGGATTCAGACCTCCGGCGATCTCGTCAGCGTCCCCGAGTCCATCTCCGTCGGTGTCGCGCTTCAACGGATGGGTCTTGACCTTCGCTTCTTGTCCGTCGGAAAGGCCGTCTCCGTCAGTGTCGGGGTTGGCGGGATTGGTCTTCGACAAGACCTCGCTACCGTCCGTGAGCCCGTCCCCGTCCGAGTCGGGAACCCTGGGATGCGTACCAGATTGCAGCTCGGCGAAGTCTTGTAGACCGTCTCCATCTGTGTCTGGGTTGACGGGATCGGTCCCCACGAGGCCCTCGAGACCGTCGTCGAGCCCATCGTTGTCCGTGTCCCGACGTGTCGGGGAGGTTGCGCCCGCGGCTTCATCGCCATCGCGAAGGAGGTCACCATCCGAGTCGACTTTTAGGGGTTCGGTACCGAGAATCGTCTCCTCGCCATCTGTGAGGCCATCGCCGTCGGAGTCGGCCCGCAGGGGGTCGCATCCGAGCGAAAGCTCTTCGCCATCTGGGAGTCCATCCTCGTCGGTGTCCATCTTGCGGGGGTCTGTGCCGGCGAGGATCTCTCCACCATCCCGGAGTCCATCCCCATCACTGTCGGGCTCTAGGGGGTTGGTTGAGACCGCCGCTTCTCGGCCATCAAACAGGCCATCGCCATCAGAGTCGGGATGTGCGGGGTTGGTACCGAGCACGCGCTCTTCGGCGTCCGTCAGACCATCGGCATCCCGGTCGTCAGGCGTCGGCATCAGCGCCTCCTCTTCCACTGCCTCGGTGGCGCGGGGCGCGGTCTGTGGAACATCACAGGCGAGAAGGAGTAGGCTGAACAAAACCGAACGCATGGGTCACCAGGGTTGTACCGATGGGCATCATGGAGAAGGTGGCAGAAGTTGTGTGCGCGCGCAATGGCTTCATGGACCGGTGGTCGACCGCGGTGGTAGTGCATCCATGTACTGGTCAAGGAGCTCGGCGTCTTCCGTGCCGACCGCTTGTTGAAGGAGCACGGCCAAGGCTTCGAGGGTGAGGATGACACTGTCGTGGGCAGAGATGTCCGGCGTGAGTGCATCTGGCCTAGGGGGCGTCGTAGGTTCACCGGGAGGTGCACCACCGCCAGAGCGTCTGAGAAAAGGCGGAAGCTGCGTCATGGAAGCGACCAAGTCGGCCAGTGTGCCCTCGCGGGCGCGCAGGGTGTCTGTCGCAGTGGCCACGAGGCATTCATCGGAGATGGCGTGCTCGCGCTGGATGGCCCATGCCATCATGTGTTCGGTGAGACACCGTGTGGTCGACCGTTGGTCCGCGAGGTGTTGGGCAAGTTCGACGCTACCCTGGACGTCCTCCCCATCCATCAGCGTCTGCGGGGGAAGCACGACGGCGCGGGAGCGACCAAGTGGTCCGCGGTCTTCGAGGGCAAGGCCCAGCGGATCGATGCGGTCATGGCACACGGCACACCCATCGTCGGCTCGGATGCTGGCCAGCTCGACCGCCGCCTCCTCGGGTGTGGTGCTCTGGAGAGGTGTGATGCCAGGGGGAGGCTGGCCTTGTTCGAGACAGATGAGGGTGTCGAGAACCCACGATCCACGACGAATCGGATGTGTCCGGTGAGGGTCTGCGGTCGCCACCATGGCGAGGCCGCTCAGGATGACGCCTCCGGGATGTTCGCTAGAAGACACCTCACCACCGTGGGGGTCGGTCGGTTGGGGGAGGCCATAGTGTGCAGCGAGGACCTCATTGACCCACGTGGTGTCGCGGTACAACACGTCGTGGACGGGGGCGTGCTGGTGGAGACTCTGCTGGATGGTCCAGTGCAGTTCTTCACGCATGGCGTCGAGGATCGTCGTCCACGGGTCAGGGGACTCGGTGCCTGTGTCTTGTGCTGCAACCTCGGTCAATCGGAGCCACTGCATCACGAAGTCCTCTGTGAGGAAGCGGCTCCGCTCATCGGCCAAGAGGCGCTGGGTCTGCTGGGGGAGTCCGCATGAGCCCGTGCCCTGCGGCGTCAGCTCACCAGACTCTGCGCAATCCAGCAGCGTTGCATCGGGCGACATGCCCCACACCGTCAGCGAGAGCCTGTGTGCGAGCTCGAGGGGGGTGAGCGCGCGATCTGGCCCGGGCAGTTCTTCGATCATCAGCAGGTCTGGCGAGGCCAGCAGAATGTGAAGCGCACGCCGCAGTCCCTCCTCGGGTGAGGGCGCGGTGTCGATCACGGCATGGAGCCACCGCGTCTGCTCGGGGGTTGGCGTGTGGCCCAGTAGCCTCCGTGCGACCGGCCAGAGACCTTCGAGAACACATGCGCGGGACACCGGTCTCTGCGAGGATGGGCAGGGCATCAGCATCGCCCGTGAGGTCACCGAACGTGGGTCGAGCGCGGCGTCTGCAATCACCTCGGCAGCCGATATGGCCGGCTGGACCACCGTCACGGGAAAGCCCTTGCCCATGCGGTGATTGGTGAACCGGCCAACGGTGTAGTCCTCCGCCCAGAGTGTCGGGCCACCGAGCGTGTCGACATCGAGCCCAAGGACATCGGAGACCGTACGCGCCATTTGCTGTTGCGTGAGACGTCCGGCCTGAACGGGCAGCACGGACGGGTCACAGGCCTCATAGAGCTCTGCGATGGAGGCGGGCTCCTGACAGCCCAGCAGGACGAGTGCCCAGAGGACCCACCGCATTAGCGCAGTGCCTGGAGGGGGCCCTGATGAAGGCAGTCTGCAAGAACATCGGTGAGCTGTCGGTATCCCTCGTCAGAGAAGTGCAGGGGGTCGAGAAACATGGTCTGATCGAAGGTCGCGCCACGTTCGCGGAGTAAGGACTCCACATCGCAGACCGACACCTGTGCAGGACCGTCAAGCGCCGACGGACCTCGACGCCGGAGGCTGTCGAGCATGGTCGACTTGGCGCGCATGTCAGGGGTAAACAACTCGGTATCTTTGGCCCGGATGAAGCCGTCGATGCGCTCGTCAAGCTGCTGAGTCGCCGTAGCGTTGCGCCACAGCACATCGGTCTGCTGCATCACGCCAAAGGGCTTGGTCGAAAGGTTGCCCGTGGGCGTGACCAGCAGGAGCCGAACGCCTTCTTGCTGGGCCAGCTGTACGAACTTGTCGGTGTACTTCTCGTACTCTCGAAGGGTCCGTTCCGCGAGCGGTGCGAAGTGGTCAGGGTTGAGGTGCAAAAGCCCCACGTTTTGAAGCACATCGAGGATACGCGGTGCCCGCCGATGACAGAACATCCAGTACGTGTGACCCGGGTCATTGTTGAGAAATGCGCGACCGCTGGCGTACCAGAGGGGCAGGTGGACCGCATCGAACTGTGGAAGGTCGAGGCCGTAGGTGTAGGTGTAGGTGACGTCATTATGCCCGTAATAGAGCACCAAGATGTCGGGCCGTACGCCCTCCTGCGCACCGCGTGAAAAGGCCTGAAGGGCCCGTTCGTACACATTCCAGGAGGGCATCCCCTCCCAGCCGAGGTTGTCGAACTGCACGCGCCGGTCTCGAAGGGACAGGGCGCGGGCCATGGGCTCATTGAAGTTGTCCCAGTGGGGGACGGCGATGGAACTGCTCCCGAGGAACCACACGCGCGCCTCGGCATCGGGATGCGGCGTCACGAACGTGATGGGCTCATGCCGCTGCACACGTCGGAGGTCGACGGCGTTCGCATGCTTGCGGATCCATGCGGGATCTTCAAGTCGCTTCACCTGTTGCAGGTCGAGGCCGAGTGATGCCAACACCACCAACAGGCAGACGAGCGGGAAGCCGAGCATCAGCCGCGTGCGCCATGTGAGGGGTGGAGTGCTCATGGTGTCCTCAGAAGATCGCGTAGGACCATTCGTATTCAGTGACACCGATGGTCGCGAGAATCAAGGGCAGCGTCAGAAGAAGCACGATGAGCAGGGGAGGTACCCAGACGTACCAGTACGCCCGAAGGATGACCCTGAGCGTGGCATCGTGGCTCATACATGTCCTCGGGTGACCCGAAAGGGGCCGATATAGGCGGCGTCCATCTCACACCGGTGGAGCGTCGCCAACGCATGGAGCGGGGTCGCCACCATGGGCTCGCCTTTGAGGTTGAAGGACGTGTTCAGGCTTGCTGGGACGCCAGACTGTCGCCCGAGCTCACGAAGCAACCCCGCAAAGAGGGGCTGGGCGGTGTCATTCACGGCCTGTACCCGTGTGCTGCCGTCCACATGTATGGCTGCGGGCAGCTGGGCTCGTCCGGCGTCGGTGGCCAGCCCCACCATCAACATGTGTCGGGTGAGCTGTTCCGCGCCTGTGGGTAGCGCCACATACTCGTGAAGACGTTCTTCAAGGATGGCGGGCGCAAAAGGTCGAAAGGTCTCACGGAACTTGATGCGCTGGTTGAGGTGGTCTTTCATCTCATTACGGGTCGGGTCTGCCAAGATCGACCGGTGCCCGAGCGCTCGTGGCCCCCACTCGAATCGCCCTTGGACCCAGCCGACGACCCGCCCTTCGGCGATGTCAGACGCGGCACGTTCGATAAGGTGGTCACCGACTTCCATAAACGGCAGATTGAGATCTGTGAGCAGCTGACGTGTCGCGTCGACATCGACATCTTGGCCAAGACCCGCGGGTGGGAGGTTCGTGAGCCGTGGATGGCCCATGACGTCATGCCACGCCCAGAGCGCTGCACCGAGGGCTCCGCCTGCATCACCCGCCGCAGGGTGAACTTGAAGGGTGTCGAAGGGACCGTCTTGCAGAAGGACCCGGTTGGCGACACTGTTCAAGGCAACCCCACCCGCGAAGCAGAGGTCGGGTACCGGCACAAGGTCGTGGAGGTGGTTCGCCAGTCCGAGGAGTGCGCGCTCTGTGAGTACCTGCAGGCTGGCTGCGATGTCCGCCCACCGAGCCCCATCCGAGGTATTGAGGTCGAGGGGCTCTCCCGGACGTCGTGCCCGTCCGAGCAGCTGTTCGAGGGCAGGACCGAACGAGCGATCAGCGCTGTACTGGTAGGAGACGAGCGCAGTGTTGACGGTAAAGGACCCATCGGGTTGGAGTTGGAGAAGCGTCTCGAGCTCGGACACAAACCGAGGTTCGCCATATGCGGCGAGGCCCATCACCTTGTACTCGCCGTTGTTGACGCGGAACCCAAGGAAGGCAGTGATGGTGCTGTACACCATGCCGATGCTGTGCGGGAAGTGCACTTCTGCAAGCGGTGTAAGGGTGCTGCCGTGGCCTCGGTAGAGGGTGGTGGACGACCATTCGCCCACGCCATCCGCGACAAGCACTGCGGCGTGGTCCAGCCCCGACGTGTAGAAGGTCGATGCGGCATGGGACAGGTGATGCTCACCAAAGAGCAGCTGTTGGCGGGTGATGCCGAATGCACGGCAGAGGCGGGAGCGCATCCAGAGCTTGTCGGTCAGCCAGGGGAACTGCGCCCTGCGGAACGCTGCAAGGCTGCGTGGGAAGTTCTGGAGCTGTGTCACGAGGATTCGTTCGTACTTTCGCAATGGACGCTCGTACCAGACCACATGGTCGAGGTCTTTCATCGTCAGCCCGGCGGCCTCAAGGCAGAAGGCCGCCGCCTTGTGGGGGAGGGAGGCGTCATGCTTGATGCGTGAGAAGCGCTCTTCTGCAGCTGCGGCCACTACCTGTCCGTCGACAATGAGTGCGGCGGCAGCATCATGGTAAAGGCCAGAGAGTCCGAGCACTGCGCTCACGCCTGGCCCCCCGGGTTCTCGGCAGCCCGCGGGGTGGTAGGCGTCTGAAAGCCCTTGGTCTTCTCGGGGAACACCGTAGCCCAGATGCCGAAGGGCCCGACCACAACAATGTAGAGCAGCGTGAGCCACACGCCCGCCATCACACGTCCGAGGCGGTCTGTGGCATGAAGAACCCGCTGACCCATTTCTTGAAGGAGATGGGTTCGGTGTGAGGACGCATGAATGCCATCAGGGTCGAGCGTATCGAGCTGTGCGCGTGTGTAGGACACGTGGAACGCCTCATCTTTAAGGACCTGCGCGAAGCGCGCGGCGAAGTCGGGGTCCCCAGCGCGGTCGATGACCCCGTGAAAGATGTCCAGCGCGCGCGCTTCATGGTGCCAGAGAAAGGCGAAGAATGCGGGTGTCGACATCTCATCCACGAGGGTGACCTCGCGGCGAATGCCTCTCAAGAGCAACTGCTGGCTGTCGCCGACGGTGAGGTCTTCGTCGGGGGCGAGCTCGCGGGCGACCTCTCCGAAGAACGCGGCATGCTCAAACTCATCGATGGCATGCATAAAGTGAAGCCGTCGGTGCGTGGGGTTGTCACTCCGCTCTACGGCATCCAGCATGTCGAGCGCCGAACCATGCTCGGTGTGATGGAAGCTCTCCAGTTGGTGGGCGAGCCTCGAGCGTTTCGTCCATGCGTGGCGTGCCGGCTGTTCATGGTGAAACAAGAGCGTCTCCCTTCAGGACGTCCCGAAGCACACGCGATGCGGCGGCATGCCCATCCACGGAGAGGTGAGGATCGTTGTTGAGGTGCGGCGCGTCAACTGTTCTGAGCGCGGCGTGAAGCGAGACGACCGTCGGGGCCTCTCCGCCCATGACCGCTGCGAGGTCTTCTGCGAGCGCGTGATGGTCGCTGATGAGCGCTTCTTTGGTGGGGAGCACGAGCACGGTGAGGGTCCACGCAGGATGCAGCTGTGCCGTGTTCACAAGGGTGTGTCCGAGGAGGTGCAGCGCATCGTTGTAGTCGACCTCATCGGGGCCAGACGGGCGTGGCGTGGTGCGCATTCCTTGGGAGAGGCCGCGCACCAAGAGGTGTGACCTGCCGACGGGAGAGTCGAGGATGCTGTGCCACAACGAGGGGGCCTCGGTTCGGTTCAGGAGCCATCCACCACGGATGACGTGGCGGCGCGGGATCGGCTGCCCCGCTTCGTGGAGGTCATTGCTCTCGTTGAGGACCACCACGACCTTGCGGAGTGGTGCGGCGTGCGTGGTCTCCCATGATGCGGCAGCATCCAGAGCATCTTTGAGAGACCACCCCGGCGTGCCGAGGCAGGCGATGGGCCGTTCAGGCGTGCGGGCCAAGTGACAGAAGGTCTGCGCGCCTTCGACACCGAGACCGAGCACTTGACTGTCTCCTACGACCAGCGTTGTGGCACCTGTGGCGTTGGGGACGCGCTGACCCTTGGCATCCAGCTGAACGGTCGTGACGTGGCCGTCCGGCGCGCGAAGTCTCTGGGACCCCCCGGAGAGTCCCATGAAGGGGGGCTCGTCGGTGACCTGAAACAGGTGAAGCGCGTCGTGCGCACCCCCGTCGACGACCCGCACCACGAGCTCGGCGGAGAGGAGGCTCACCGTCGTGCTGAACAGGGCGATGCCTGCCTTCAGTGCAGCACTGGGTTGTCGTGGAGCGGCCATGGTGTTCACGGGATCGACAAGGGACGTGGAGAGGCGTAGCATAGCCTTGGCGGAGGTGGTGCGGTGGCCGGGTCTGAAAACACGCAAGCCGAGAAGCAAGAAGGGCCCTCCCGCGCGGAGACCCTGCAGATGCGTCTCGGGACCGTAGGTGAGCTGCTCGCCTTACTGCGACAGACCAACCGGTTCTGGCTGACCCCGATGGTGGTGGTGCTAGTGGCCTTGGGCGTGGTACTGGTCGGGCTGCAAGCGGTTCCGGTCGTGGCACCCTTCATCTACGCCCTGTTCTAAGTCTGTACTGGAGTGATGGAATGGCCAGTGGAAGCAAGACAGCCGTCATGACGGCCATTGGCGCGAACAGCCTCGTGACGGTGGCGAAGCTCGTAGGCTTCGCGTTGACGGGCAGTGGCGCCATGTTGGCCGAAGGGGTGCATTCCCTCGCAGATGTGGGCAATCAGGCCTTGTTGGCAGTGGGGATGAACCGGGCAGAGCGTCCGCCGGATGACGTCCACCCCGATGGCTATGCGATGGAGGCCTTCGTCTGGTCGATCATCAGCGCCGTGGGCATCTTCTTTCTTGGATGTGGCGTCAGCCTCGCCCATGGCATTGAGTCGCTCCTGCATCCAAGCGACCACGGGCCCGAGGGCGGTGGCATCGCGATTGGAATCTTGATCTTTGCCCTCGTGGTTGAAGGTGCAAGCCTGGCCATTGCGGTGCGGATCGCTGCCAAGCACGCCCGGGATCGCGACCTAGGATTCTGGGAGCACGTGAAGACCAGTGACGACCCCTTTGAGTTGGCGGTGCTCCTTGAGGACTCAGCAGCCGTGCTCGGCGTGATCATTGCGCTCGTGGCCGTTGTGCTGACCGAGGTCACGGGTGTCCATACGTGGGACAGCATTGGCACCATCATTATCGGTCTGCTGCTCGGCGTCGTGGCGATCTCGTTGATTGAGCGCAATCGGGTGTTCTTGGTGGGGCGTGCAGCAACACCCGAGCATCTCGAAGCCGTCGAGGCTGTGCTTGAGGCAGACCCTGCCGTAGAAAACGTCACCGACATCGCAGCGATTGTGGTGGGTGCCGACCAGGTTCGGCTACGGGCAGAGCTGGAGCTGGATGGTCGGGTAATGGCCGACACGATGTTGAAGGACACCGATCTCGAGGCGCTGCTGAGCGGGTTTCAAGAGGCCGAACATCCACCCGAGGCGCTCCGAGACTACCTGCGCGAGTTCGCCGATGACGTGGTGGAACTCGCGGGTGATGAGGTCGATCGCCTCGAAGACATGCTCCGAAAGGCCGACCCGAGTCTCAAGCGCATCGAGCTGGAGGCGGATTGATGCCACGCATCCACGGCACCCTGATGGTCGCGGGCCTGATGGCCTGCCGTTGGGACGCCGCGGACCCGCCGCTCGAGCAGCAATGTACACCCTCCACGGGTCCCAACCAGTGCTGGCAGTGGGTGCCGGGGGGAGATGCACTTCTCGGTGCGCAGTCCACAGATGAAGAGGCCCCTGGCTTCGATGCCATGGCGGTGGAGGGTGAGGGCCCGGTTCAGCGTGTGCCGGTCGAAGGGTTCTGGATGCAGCGTGCCGAGGTGTCGGTGCGGACCTACGCGTTGTGTGTGCTCGATGGCGCATGCTCGGCGGATCATGCCGAGCTGGGTGACTGGCTGTCCTTTATGGCCGGTCCCCATGGTCGCTCGCGATCGGCGCCAGGGTTGGATCTGCCGATTGGCGGGTTGACGCACCAAGGCGCGCGAGAGGTGTGTCGCTATGTAAAGGGGCGCCTCCCGACCGAGGCCGAGTGGGAGTGGGCTGCGCGGGGACCGTCCGGGCGTCGCTTTCCGTGGGGCGAGGACCCTCGCTGCACGATTGCCGACACGACCATCGCTACACCACGTGGTGATCTGCTTGCGACCTCGAACTGCACCACGAGCGGGCCAGAGGTGTCGACACGGGTGGCCCACCCGTCGCCGCATGGGCTGCGCGCACTCGCGGGCAACATGTGGGAGTGGACCGCCGATGCATGGTCCCCGGTGCGCGGAGGGTCCGCGCAGGCCGAGATGTGGGTGCAGAAGGGGGGAGGCTGGACGCAGCCCGACCCGATGCAGCACAGATCTGCGGTTCGAACAGGGATGCCAGGTGACGTGAGGCTGCCGGATGTGGGGGTGCGATGCCGATGGGGCCGCTGATACTGCTGTTGGGGCTCACCGGCTGGGCTGCTGACCCGGGGCCGGGCTTCCGTGGCGATGGCACGGCGGTCTATGAGGACGCGGCGGGATCGGTGGCCACCCTAGCAGAGGAGTGGCGCACGCCTCTTCCGGGCTGGTCGAATGGGAGTATCGTGACCACCGAGGGACTGGTGCTGGTCATGCAGGAGCCGACCACACTTGTCGCGCTGGAGCCCAGCTCGGGCGCAGTGCTCTGGACACGGACCCACGACGCGGCGGATGCGTCGACAGGGGAAGATGCTGCGCGCATCGCGGCAGGCACGGAGGCTGCCCGCAAGGCTCAGCGCTCGCTCGACAAGGCAACCTCTCGGTACGCCTCGATACGGCGTGAGATGCGACGAACGGGGGCCGATGTGTCTGCGCTTGCCGAGGAGCTCGAGCGACTCGGTGGGGAGATGGGGGTTCACGAGGCCACGGTAAACGAATGGGCGTGGGCAACCACGCCCGCTGATAAGGGGATGATCGGCTACAGCTCGGCGACACCCGTCATTGGGCCGTTGGGCATCTACGCCGTGTTTGGTAATGGTGTGGTCGGGCTGACCGGACGCGATGGACGTCCACGGTGGACCAGGCATCTCGGCGCGGCTCCTCGCACCATGCGTGGGTGGGACTGGGGGACCTCGGCGAGCCCCGTGCTGGTGGGCGAGACGCTTGTGGTCTCCTTCGGGGAGCTGCGCGGTCTACATCCGGCAACCGGCGAGACGCTGTGGTCTGCAGGTCAATACCAAGACTTTGGCACACCGGCGGTCGCTCATGTGGACGGTGGGAGCGTTCTGGTGCTGCCAGACGGTCGTGTCATCGACGTGGCGTCGGGCGCGGAACTGGCGAGAGACCTGCCCTCGACGTGGTTCGTGGGGCCTGCGGCGCATGGGTCCACCGTGTTGATCGCCGGTGGGCAGGCTGAAGGCGTCAACGCCAAGAACGGCGGATTCACGGCCGCTCGGGTCGCTCTGGAACGCACCCCCGTTGGCCTGACTGCAAGACGCCTATGGGAGCGCAAGATCGCCATCGGCGAGGGCGTCTACGCGACACCATTGTTGACCGAGGCGTGGGCCATTGTGGTGACGACTTCAGGCAAGATCACCATCCTTGAGGCGAGCACCGGCCAGGTCGTAAGCGAGGTCGATGTGTCCTCACGGCTTGGCAATGGCGCGAAGGTCATGGCCAGTCCCATCCTTGTGGGCACGGACCTATGGGTGATGTCAGATCTCGGAGATCTCGTACAGGTCTCGCTGGGGCCGAACCCAGCCATCGTGGGCCACAAGACGGTGGAGCCCGCGCGCAGCACACCATTTGTGGTGGGTGAGCACCTTTACATCCGCGGTCTGGTGCACGCCATTCGCATGAGGCTGTAGGTCAGTTTCCGAGGTCATCCCCGGTGCGTGGCATGATGCGGCGGCGACCCCAGCGGTACCCCATGACGCCTGTGACGGGGAGCATGCCGATCTGCGCCGTCCAGTCGCTATCCTCATACATGCGGTCGTAGACCACGACGCCAGTGGAACCATTGAGTTCCCAGAGCCCCGCATCGCCACATCCGCTCGACCCCGGGAAGGTGGAACAGTCGTAGGCGTCATCGGTGACCTTGGCATCGGTGAGCGTCACGAGCACACTCTCGTAGGTCTCGGTCATGGCCTCGTTCACGGTCAATGCAACGGCCGTGATCGAGCCATCGGTGGCGGTTACGGTGACGGTCTCCTCGGAGAGCTGAAGCTCGTCAAAGTACTCGTCTAGCTCGCCGCCCACGGTCACGACATCGCCCACAGCGAGGTTGGGTGTTCCACCGGAGAACACGTAGATACCGGCATCCTCACCGGTTGCCACTGTAGGGTCTTGAATGCTGTACCCGCTGCTCCCTACGCCGGTCACCACGACATCGAAGATCGTGACCCGAGTGCCGAGCGCGAGGCTTGTGCGGACCTCTGGAATGGTGGCGGTCTGGCCTGGCGCTGGTGGGCAGACGCTGTCGGGGTTCGGCGTGTCGGGACACACATCACAGACGTCTCCCCGGTCGTCGGTGTCGCTGTCGCTCTGGTCTTCGTTGGGCTCGATGGGGCAGTTGTCCTCGGCGTTGGGGATGGTGTCACCATCGAGGTCGTCTCCAACGGGTGAGGGGTCGCAGGCGTCTGGGATGCCATCCGCATCTGCGTCTTGGGTGAACCCGCCATCGAGGGGCCGGATGGGGTCGAACACGGTCGGACAGCCGTCTTCATCGTTCGGGATGCCGTCGCCATCAACGTCGTTGGTGGTCGGACCGTCGTAGGCACCGGGCCGCATGGGCGTGCACGAAGGCTCGTCATCGGGCAGGCCGCAGAAGAAGGCGGGGTAGGCGTTGCCGACATCCGCCGTAATGGCGGCCATCGATGTGCCGACCTCTTCGGTGGCGCAGATCGCGCGGCTCTGTCCGCAGACATCGACGGCGTCGCAGGAGCGCCCAATGCCGTTCATGACGTCCGCGTCGCCATAGAGCGCGCGTCCCCCACGGACCACGAGGGCAATATCGGTCGACTGGGCTTCGATCACGGCCCGGTGATTGCGGTGCATTGTTCCGTCAAAGATGGCGATGTCACCCACCATGCCGACCTCGATGGCGCCGATCACATCACGGGAGCCGATCGATGTGGCTGCGTTGTGTGTGGCCATGGCCCAGAGCTCGGCGTCGGTAAACCACTGGTCGAAGTGGTCGCGGTTGAGTTGATCGGCACACGCCAGCTCGCGTGTCATGGCGAGGGAGCCCGAGTAGGTCCAGTCCGTCCCGAGCGCGATGTTGCCACCAAGTGCATCAAGCGTCGTGACGCGCGCTGTGTCGCCGTAGAGGCTGATGTTGGATCGCGGCGACCAGATGATCGACGTCTCGTCGAGGGCCATACGGTAGTAGTCCGTGCCTTGGAGACCCATCGCATGGACGTGGGCTGCGTTCGGCTCGGTCACATCCTCGCCGTTGTCGGTGCTTCGGGACAAGCAGAAGAACTCTTCTGCGGCGAGGTCGTTGATGCCCTCCGCGATGTGGGGGACGTAGCTCTCGAAGCCTGCAACAGTCCACGCGTCGTCTTTGTAGTCCCACGTGCAGTTCGGGTCGTAGCTCTCATTCGCATCGTCGAGGGGGAAGGTCTCGTTTTCAACGTCCGCGAGAGGCGCGCCCTCCATGTAGGACGAGCCGCGATCGGGGTTGCGGAGAAACCCATTGGCGGCACCAGAGCCCACAATGGTGGTGGTGCCATGCATCAGCTGTCGGATCTCTACCCATCGGTTGCCGTTGCTGTCGGCGCCGGTCCCGCTCGGATTGGACGGCGTGGAGAGGCTTCCGCGCCAGTCGTGCCGATGCTCGTAGCGTTGGTTGGAGGGCTTTGGATGGTTCTCGGAGAAGGTGAGGTGGTCGTGGGGATTGATGAGCCCCGGGGAGACCACACCATCTGGGCAGCGCACGACATCGACCGTGGGGGCACAGTCGCAGCCAACACACGTGATGTCGCCGTTCGCATCGAGCTCCACGAAGCCACCGTCATAGACGGCGTCAGGTGTGAGCACGACGCCCTGAATCGCGAGACCAGTGCCAGTGCCCGTGTCGACCTCGCAGAGGGCACCGGCCGTGGCCACGGGCGGGTCGCAGGTGACAAGAGCAATCGAATCATCGGGCGCGGTCACGGGGTCGGTGTCGTCCGTGTCCATGACGTCATCGGTGTCCGTGGTGTCGGTCGTATCCGTCGTCTGGTCAGTGTCCGTGTCATCGACGGCTACAGGAGACCCGTCCGGACCGCACCCAGAGAGGCCAAGCATGACGGCCAACGCGGCGGAGGTGAAGAACGTTGAAGGCATGAGGGTGACCGATTTCACGAGGACTCCAAGCGGAGCGGGGTGATAACAGGGCCGGTGGTGTACCGTTGTCACACTGTGGTTTCAGATGGGCCCATGTGACGCTGGGACAGGCGCTCTTCGACCGCATGCGCAGAGGCATTCGATAGGGGTTTTTTGGAAATCGACCTGTGGGTGTCCGGGAGGTGTTGCCACCCCGATTGTACTGGGCTAGTTTTCTGGCCGGTCAACGTGCCGGTACGCGGAGCCTGTGTCAGTCAATGCTGACGTTACCCGCCCGGAATGGATGCTCGCTGGCCCTTGTGGGTGTGTGGTCTCCAGATGGGTCTCACCACGGAGTACCGGATGAAGCCACCTGTTCTCATCCTTCATGCACCAGGCACAAACCGCGACCGCGAAGCGGCATGGGCGTGCACGGCTGCGGGGGGCGACCCACGGATCGCACGGGTTGACGAACTGCTCGACGGCGACCTGGCGCTCGATGACTTTGCGATGCTGGTCTTGCCGGGTGGGTTTAGCTACGGCGATGACCTCGGGGCTGGTCGTGTCTGGTCGTCGGCGCTTCGTGCGGGGCTCGGTGACCAGCTGCTGCGGTACGTCGAGGACGGTCGCCCCGTCCTCGGCATCTGCAATGGCTTCCAGGCACTCGTGAAGACGGGTTTGCTCCCGGGTGACCAGCCGATGACCTCGGGTTCCGAGCAGCGTGTCACGTTGACACGCAACGATTCGGCCGTGTTTGAGTGCCGATGGGTTCACCTCAAGGCCAACGCGGCCTCTCCGTGTGTGTTCACCCAAGGCATGGGCGAGACCCTCATTTACTGCCCTGTTGCGCATGGCGAAGGCAAGCTCATGAGTCGTGACGACGAGGTCAGGCAGGCTATCGCCGACCATGGGTTGGCTGCGCTTCGCTACGTAGACGCTGCGGGACACGACGTGGCCTACCCCGGAAACCCGAACGGCTCCGAGGGTGCAATCGCTGGGTTGACCAACCCTGCCGGCAACGTGTTGGGGCTTATGCCTCATCCCGAGGACCACATTGTGCCTCGGCAACATCCACAGTTCCATCGCGGCGTTCGGGGCAACCTCGGACTCGTGCTCTTTGAAAACGGCGTGCGCTACGCCGCCGAATCGCGAGGGTGATCCTATGCCCGTAACCGCAGTTGTTGGTGCCCAGTGGGGAGACGAAGGCAAAGGCCGAATCGTCGATTACCTCGCGCAACGGGCTGATATGGTCATCCGATTTCAGGGTGGCGACAACGCTGGCCACACCGTGGTCAACGACAAGGGTCGGTTTGCGCTTCACATGGTGCCCTCAGGAATCTTCAATTCCGAGACCGCCAACATTGTAGGAACCGGTACCGCGGTGAACCTCGTCAATATCGATGCGGAGATCGCGGAGGTAGAGGGCGCGGGCGTCAGCACGGACAACCTCTACCTGTCCGAGCGGGCCAGCTTGGTCATGCCCTACCATCCACGGCTCGACTCCCTCCAAGAAGCCGCACGGCAGGGCAAGGACGTCATCGGAACGACCAAGCGCGGCATCGGACCTACCTACGCTGACAAGGCCGCGCGCTGGGGCATGAAGGTGGGCGATGTTCTGCATCCAGCCTACTTCCGCCACCGTCTGACGAATGTCCTCCCCAAGAAGAATCAGCAGATTCGAGAGCTGGGTGGTGAGCCCTTCGACCTCGACGATCTCTGCGAGCGGGCCGCTGTTTGGCGGGCGCGTCACGGTCATCGGATCGTCGACACGCTTCCCATGATCCAGGAAGCTGTCAAAGCCGACAAGAACATCCTCCTAGAGGGGCAGCTCGGCGTCATGCGCGACCTTGACTGGGGGACCTACCCCTATGTCACCTCCTCCAACCCGACGGCGGCTGCCGCGGCGGTGGGCGCAGGCATGCCACCCACGGCCATCAGCCATGTCATCGGCGTGGTCAAGGCCTACTCCACGGCGGTCGGAGCTGGCCCGTTCCCGTGTGAGCTGCATGACGCAGACGGGCAACACTTGCGCGATGTCGGCAATGAGTACGGTGCCACGACGGGGCGTCCGCGCCGGTGCGGCTGGTTCGATGGTGTGGCGATCAAGTACGCGGCATGGTTGAACGGCTTCACGGGGCTGGCGATCACCAAACTCGACGTGCTCGATGGCTTTGAGCAGGTCAAGATCTGTACGGCCTACAAGTTCGGTGACCGTCTGATTCATACGGTGCCAGACACCTTCATCTACGATCAGGTGGAGCCCGTGTACGAGACATGGGATGGCTGGATGACACCCACAACCGGAGCACGTTCGTGGGACGACCTCCCCAAGAACGCGCGCTTGTTCCTTCATCGTATTGCCGAGCTGGCTGGCGTTCGCATCGAGTTCGTCTCGGTCGGCGCCAAGCGAGAAGAACTCATCGTCATGTGAGCGGTCCTGCCGCCCTTGGAGTTGTCGTGGCTGACGAGACTTTTTCCCACGAGCAGTATCTCTCGCCGTTCACCTGGCGGTACGGCTCACCCGAGATGCGTGCTGCGTTCGGCGAGGCGGGTAAGCGTCGCCTCTGGCGTCGGATTTGGGTTGCGCTTGCAGATACCCAATCGAACATCGGACTCGTGACACCTGCACAGGTCGAAGAGCTTCGCGCGCATCAAGACGACATCGACATTGCCGAGGCGCATCGTCGTGAGGCTGAGCTTCACCACGACCTGATGGCCGAAGTGCATACCTATGCCGAGCAATGTCCCACGGCGGGTGGCATCATTCACCTCGGAGCCACCTCTATGGACGTAGAGGACAATGCCGATGCGCTGCGCCTGCGAGAGGGCCTGCGCATTGTGTGTGGCAAACTGCACCAACTCGTGGGCGCGCTCGCCGACCAAGTCGACACCTGGTCTGACACGGCGACCATGGCGTTCACCCACCTCCAACCAGCAGAACCGACGACGATTGGCTACCGACTTGCGCAGTATGGCCAAGACATCGCCATGGACATGACGGACCTGGTTCGGCTGCACAACCAGGTCTGCGGAAAGGGCTTCAAGGGGGCGGTGGGGACGAGTGCCTCGTACGCCCAGCTGGTTGCGGGTTCCGACTGGGACACGGCGACGTTCGAGGCGGAGGTCATGAAGCGCCTCGACCTTCCGGCCTTTCTTGTGGCGACTCAGACCGCACCTCGGAAGCAGGAATACCGCGTGCTCTGCGGGCTCGCGTCGCTGGCGCAGTCGCTCTACAAATTTGCGGCAGACTTCCGGCTCCTCCAGTCGCCACCCCTCGGGGAGTGGCATGAGCCGTTCGGAAAGAAGCAGATTGGCTCCAGCGCTATGCCGTTTAAGCGCAATCCCATCAATGCCGAAAACATGGACTCGCTGGCACGTTTTGTCGCCACGCTCCCGCGTGTGGCGTGGGACAACGCGGCGCACAGCTACCTCGAACGCACCCTCGATGACTCGGCGAATCGTCGTTCGGTTATTCCCGAGGCCTTCCTCGCGGTCGATGAGCTGCTCCGACGTGCCTTGAAGCTCGTGCGAGGGATGCGCATCGATACCGGTGCAAGTGAGCGTCTTTTGGGTGAGTATGGGCCGTTCGCTGCGACTGAGCGTGTCCTGATGGAGACGGCTCGGAGAGGCGCCGATCGACAAGAGATGCATGAGGTCATTCGCGAGCACAGCCTCGCAGCGTGGGCCGCACGGAGCCGTGGCGAGGCGAATCCGCTGATCGAGTCGCTGAGCCGTGACCCCGAGGTGACACGGTTTGCGACCACGGAGGAGATTCGCGGCTGGCTCGATGCCTCGGGCTACGTCGGTGATGCGCCGACACGCGCACGAGAGATGGCTGCCGAGCTGCGCACCCTTGCGGCCACCCATGCCATGCATGCCACACCAGCGGGAGAGTGAGTCATGATCGACCGTTCCGTGCTCGAAGCTGCGGCACCTCACGCCCTCCGTGTGACCCACCTCGAGGGGGTGGGCACGCGACTGCAGGGCAAGGTTCGCGATCTCTATCTGCAAGAGGGCCGGCGGGTGTTGGTCGCGAGCGACCGCTTGTCTGCCTTCGATCGAATCATCGCCGCGATTCCGTACAAGGGGCAGGTCCTCAATCAGCTGAGCGCTTGGTGGTTTGAACAGACGGCGGATGTCGTCGGTAACCACGTCATTGACGTGCCAGATCCCAACGTGACCATCGGTGCCGAGGCTCAAGCGCTACCCGTCGAAGTGGTGGTTCGTGGCTACATCACGGGCGTTACCGATACCGCCCTCTGGACGCTCTACAACGAGGGTGTCGATAAACCGTATGGGCTGACGCTCCCCGCCGGGCTGGTCAAGAACGATCGCCTTCCAGAACCGGTCATCACCCCAACCACCAAGGGCGGACCGGGGGAGCATGATGAACGGCTGTCGTCGGATGAGGTGGTCTCGCGCGGCATCCTCTCGCCGGAGCTGTGGGGTAAGGTTCAGACCGCAGCGCTTGAGATCTTCCGTCGGGGGCAAGAAGTCGCCGATAAGGCAGGCATGATCCTCGTCGATACCAAGTACGAGTTCGGCCTGATCGACGGTCAGCTTGTCTTGATCGATGAGGTTCATACGCCAGACAGCAGCCGCTACTGGCGTCAAGATGACTACGCCGAGGCCCACCCGCTCGGCCGCGAACCAGAGGGACTCGATAAGGAGTATGTGCGTCGATGGTTGGCCTCGACCGGCTACCGCGGAGAAGGTGAGGTGCCTCCCTTGCCGATGGACGTGACCTGCGAGCTCGCCGCCCGATACATCGATGCCTATGAGCGCCTCACTGGTCGCGTCTTTGAGCCTGGCGAGCAGCCCCCAGAGCCTCGGATTGCGCGCGCCCTCTCAAGCTACCGGGTCTGACGATGATGCCACCGTGTGACGCGTTCGACCGACCCCGAGAAGCATGTGGGGTGGTGGGACTGCGCACGCGGGAGAACAGCGACGACCCCACCGCAAAGCTGGCGTTCTTCTCGCTGTATGCGCTTCAGCACCGCGGTCAAGAGTCCGCTGGAATTGCAACCCATGACGGCCAACTCGTCCGGCTTCACCGTGGGATGGGTCTCGTCAGTCAGGTCTTCTCGGAGAGCGACCTGCAGCCCATGACGGGGCACCTCGCCGTGGGGCATGTTCGGTACAGCACGACGGGGGACTCGGCATTGGTCAACGCGCAGCCGACCCACGTGCAGACGCTTCATGGTCCACTCCTCGTGGCGCACAACGGCAACCTCACCAATGCCTCCGCGTTGCGGCAGCTGCTGATGGCGCGCGGAACAGGCATGGTGGGGACATCAGATACCGAGGTGATCACCCAGTTTCTGTCGACTCCGCCCGAGGGCTCAACCCTCTCAAGGCCATGCTGGGAGGAGCGACTGATCGCCTTGTCGCAGCGGGCGGAAGGAGCGTACAGTCTTGTGGTGCTTGCGGGCACGGATCTGTATGCGATGCGCGACCCGCTCGGCCTGCGGCCGCTCTGCCTAGGGCGCCTGCGTGATGCAGAGGGCCATGACATCGGATGGATCGCTGCGAGCGAGTCCAGCGCGCTCCTCACGGTGGGGGCAACCTTTGAGCGGGAGGTTGGACCGGGCGAGATTGTGCGGCTGGACCGTGAAGGACCGGTGGTGGTCCAAGGACCGATGGTCTCCGACGCACAGGCGGCACTCTGCGTCTTTGAGTACGTCTACTTTGCGCGTCCTGACAGCGTCCTCGAAGGACAGTCGGTTCAGCGGGCACGGCGGCGCATGGGGCAGCAGCTTGCGGCCGAGGCGGCTGCAGACGCAGACCTCGTGTTTGGGGTTCCGGACTCCTCGCTTCCGACGGCGATGGCCTACGCGGAGGCGCTCGGGCTTCCCTACCGTGAAGGGCTGATCAAGAACCGCTACATCCAGCGGACCTTCATTCAGCCGTCGCCCGACATGAGAAAGAACCAGGTGCGGCTCAAGTTCAATGCGCTTCGCGACAACCTCGAAGGCAAGCGCGTCGTGATGGTCGACGACAGCATTGTGCGAGGTACCACCATGGGACCATTGGTGCGTCTGGTCCGCGAAGCTGGCGGTGCGCGCGAGGTCCATGTACGCATTGCCGCGCCACCGATTCGGCATCCCTGCTTCATGGGCGTCGATCTCTCCGACTATGAACAGCTGATTGCGCATCGCATGGACGTGGAGGGCATTCGCCGGCATGTGGGGGCCGATAGCTTGGCCTTTCTCTCCGTCGAGGGACTCCACAGCGCCGTCAACACCCGAGAGACCCATGCCGTGGCCTGTGGCCACTGTGATGCGTGTTTCACCGGCAACTATCCCATCCCGCTGCGAGAGCAGGCGGCTATCCCCGGCACGATTCGTGCCGCCGGAGCGTGAACATGTCCGAGCGCGTACTGGTACTCGGAAGTGGAGGACGTGAGCATGCGCTCGCGTGGAAGCTTCTACAGTCCCCCAAGGTCGATACTGTCTTCGTGGCGCCGGGGAATGGCGGAACGCATGGAGACGGACTGGTGTCCGTGGAGGCCGCAGACCCCATTCGGTTTGTGAAGGAGCACGGCATCGCGCTGACGGTTGTCGGTCCCGAGGCACCGCTCGCCGACGGGCTGGTGGACCGCTTTCGCGCCGCGGGGCTCCGATGTGCCGGGCCGATTCAGGCTGCTGCCCGCCTTGAGGCCAGCAAGGCGTGGAGCAAGCAGCAGATGCGTGAGGCTGGGGTGCCGACAGCTGCCTCGGGGTGCTTTACGGACCTGCCGGCAGCCCTTCGCTACATCGAGAGCGTTGACCATCTGTTGGTGGTCAAGGCCAGTGGGCTGGCGGCCGGAAAGGGCGTTGTCGTGTGCGACTCCGTGCACGAAGCACGCGAGGCAGCTCGCGACATTCTCGAGGGCGGAGCCTTTGGGCAAGCGGGCGCCGAGGTTGTGATTGAAGAACGGCTTGAGGGCGAAGAGGCGAGCCTCCTGGCGTTCTGCGATGGTGAGAACCTCGCTGTCCTACCTGCGGCCCAAGACCACAAGCGCATTGGCGAGGGCGATGTCGGACTCAACACGGGCGGCATGGGGGCGTACACACCAGCACCGGTGATCGCGGACCGCATGGACGAGATGGTGGCGTGCGCGCTGCAGCCGATGATGGACCACCTGCGTGCGTCCGGAACGCCCTTCACGGGTGTGCTCTACGCGGGGCTGATGTTGACGCCGAATGGTCCACGCATTCTCGAGTACAATGTGAGATTCGGCGATCCCGAGACCCAGGTGCTCCTCCCCATGCTCAATGCCGACCTGTTCGACCTGTTCATGGGCACGGTCGAGGGTGGCCTCGATCGGGTTCCGATGGCCTGGCATACCGGTGCGGCAGCGACAGTCGTCGCGGCGAGCGAGGGCTACCCGAAGACCTACACCAAAGGGCATGAGATCCATGGTGTCGAAGAGGCCAACCGCCTCGACGGCGTGACGGTCTTTCATGCAGGGACACGACGCGATGGGCAGGTGCTTCGCACATCTGGTGGGCGCGTTCTCGCGGTGACTGGCCGCGGAGACACGCTTCAGGCGGCACTGGACCGTGCCTACGCTGGGATTCAGAAGATTTGCTTTCACGGCATCACCTACCGTCGAGACATCGGGCACCGTGCGTTGGCACGGCGCGGAGGACAGTCATGAGTCAGTACAAAGACGCGGGCGTGGACATCGAGGCCGGTCACGAAGCCGTTCGGCTCATGAAGGCTGCCGTGGAGCGCACCCATGGACCACGCGTGCTTGCGGGGCTTGGGAGCTTTGGTGGCTTGTTTGATGCGGGCTTCATGAAGAACATGGATGCACCGCTCTTGGTCAGCAGCACCGATGGTGTGGGTACCAAGACCAAGGTGGCGAGCGCAGTGGGTCGCTACGACACGGTCGGCCAGGACATTGTGAACCACTGCATCGACGACATCCTCGTCCAAGGCGCAGAGCCGCTATTCTTCTTCGACTATGTCGCCTCAAGCCAGCTGGTTCCGCAGATGGTGGCCGACATCGTGGGCGGTGCGGCGAAGGCCTGTGAGGCTGGGGGCTGTGCGCTTCTCGGTGGTGAGACAGCCGAGATGCCCGGTGTCTATGCCGAGGGCGAGTTTGACCTTGTAGGTACCATCGTGGGGTGTGTGGACCGCGCCGACCTGATCGATGGATCTCGCATGGCTGCGGGTGACGTCGTGCTCGCGCTGCCAAGCGCCGGCCTCCACACGAATGGCTTCAGCCTTGCACGCAAGATCCTCGAGGGTGTCGACTTCACGGCTCATCATGAGGCGCTCGGTGCGACATGGGCCGACGCCCTGCTCGCGCCCCATGTGAGCTACCTCCAAGAATTCCGCGACCTTAAGGCCGCCGGCATTGATGTTCGAGGCTTGGCCCACATCACGGGGGGCGGGTTGGTCGATAATCCACCGCGTATTTTGACCGAAGGCCTCGCGTATGAGCTGGATTGGTCAGGCTGGAAGCTCCCACCGCTGTTTGCCGAGCTGAAGCGACGCGGTCAGGTGCCGGACGATGAGCTGCGTCGTGTGTTCAACTGTGGCTGGGGAATGCTCGTGACCGTGCCTGCGGACCAGCAGGCCGCCGCCCTCGATGTCTTGGGTGAGCGCTCTGTCGGCTGCTTCGGCCGTATCGCATCGCGTAACGGTGATCCGGTGGTGTTCGCTTGACGCTTCGCTTGCCAGTGATGATCTCGGGGCATGGCTCCAACCTTCAGGCGGTGCTCGATGCCATTGAGCACCGACGCCTCGAGGTCGAGATCCCATTGGTGGTGAGCAACCGCCGTGCAGCCTACGGGCTCGAGCGGGCCGCCCACGCAGGCGTGCCCACACACTACGCACCCTTGCGCCCGTACACCCGCGCTGGGGGCGAAGGTCGCGAGGCCTACGATAGGGCACTCGCCGCGGTCCTTCGCGCCGTGCGCCCCGACGCGATTCTCCTCGCTGGATTTATGCATGTGCTCTCGGAGGCCTTCCTCCAGTCCGTGGGCGTACCGGTAATCAACCTCCATCCTGCATTGCCAGGGCAGCTGCCCGGCGTGATGGCGATCGAGCGTGCATGGGAGCAGGCCTGCGCCGGACAACGCCACGAGACGGGCGTCATGGTGCATGAGGTCGTTCCAGAGATCGATGCTGGTCCGGTGCTCGGCACCGCGACGGTGGCCATAGACATTTCCAAAGGCTTCGACGCCTTCAAGCAAGCGATGCACCGTGCAGAACACGGTCTGCTCATCGATGTTCTTTCCAGATACAAGACCCCCTCACTTTCTTCTTTGGAGACCACGTGACCACGACACCACGCCAGCGCGCACTGCTCAGCGTCTGGGACAAGACAGGACTCATCGAGTTGGGCCAAGGGCTCGCTGCGCTCGGATATGAGCTGGTGGCGAGCGGTGGCACGGCCCGTGCGCTGCAGGCGGCGGGGCTCGAGGTCACACAGGTGGGGGCCATCACGGGGCACCCCGAGATTCTGGGGGGGCGGGTCAAGACGCTCCATCCCGCGGTTCATGGCGGAATTCTGGCACGCGGGACGGCTGAGCATCTCGCCGAGCTGGCCTCGCATGACATCGCACCCATCGGCGTGGTGGTGTGCAATCTCTACCCCTTCGAAGCCACGGTGGCAGATCCCGAGGTCACGGAGCTCGCGGCCGTTGAGCAGATCGACATTGGTGGGGTGACGCTGCTTCGTGCGGCCGCGAAGAACTTCGAGCGTGTGGCCATTTGCTGCGAACCCGCACGGTATGGGGAGCTGCTTGAGGGACTGCAGGCAGGAACCCTCGACCGCGAGACGCGCCGTCGCTATGCCCTCGCCGCGTTTCGTCACACCGCTCGGTATGACGTTGCCATCTCGGGGTGGCTTGAAGCGCAGATCGCTGGGCCGGACACGCTGCCCGAGGTCGTGAGCGTCCGAGCGACACGCGAGCGCTTCCTTCGCTATGGCGAGAACAGTCACCAGCGCGCGGCTGTGTACCGCATCGACGGGCGCCCCGCCGCGTTTGAGCAAGTGGGTGGACTCAAGCCATTGTCATACAACAACTTTGTCGATCTTGAGGCCGCTTGGGCCATGCCCGCTGCCTTCGACCGGCCTGCGGTGGCCATCATCAAGCACACCAACCCCAGCGGTCTCGCCGTCAACGATGACCTCTTGGTGGCCTTCGACCGCGCCTTGGCCTGTGACCCCGTGTCAGCGTTTGGCTCGATCATTGCCATGAACCGGCCAGTGACCGCCGACTTTGTGCGCCGGATGGGCAAGCTGTTTGTCGAGGTCATCGCCGCGCCGGCCTTCGACGACGAAGCGCTCGAGATCCTCGGTCGCCGTAAGAAGAACTGCAGACTGATGCGCTGGACGGGGCAAGCCGCGCTGCCGCAGCGTGTGCTGCGTGAGATCAGCGGTGGTCTTCTGGTCATGGAAGCAGACCAGAAAGGTGTAGTCGAAGACGAATGGACCGTCGTCAGCGCGCGACAGCCCACCGCCGAAGAGTTGCGTGACCTCCGCTTCGCCTGGACGGCGTGCAAGCATGTGAAGTCCAACGCCATCGTCTTCTGCAAGGATGAGGCCACCGTCGGCGTCGGTGCGGGCCAGATGAACCGCGTCGATAGCGTCCGCATTGCGGCGTGGCGTGCGGGGGAGACGGCAAAGGGCTCCGTGCTCGCCTCGGACGCGTTCTTCCCGTTTGCGGACGGCCTTCAGGCCGCTGCCGAGGCCGGGGTCACTGCGGTGGTGCAGCCAGGCGGCTCCATTCGCGACGAAGAGGTCATCGAAGCGGCGAATGCGCTTGGACTGGCCATGGTCACCACCGGTACCCGTCACTTCCTTCACTGACATGCATCGGAGCACCTGCTCCCCCCTGGAGACACCATGAAGTTCCGAGTTGAAGTCGCGCCGCGCGCCGGTTCGTTCGATGCCCGCGGGGCACGAGTGGTCGCATCGGCGGGCACCCTAGGCGTTCAGGGCGTGACGTCCGTTGAGGTGCGTGACCTGTTTTTTCTGGCTGGTGACGACCTGACGGCAGACGACGTCGGCACCGTGGTTGCAGAGCTGCTCTGCGACCCAGTCGTGACGACGGCGTCGGTGGTGGCGCTCGGGGATGCGACCCTTGATCAAGACACCGATGCGTGTGTCATCGAGGTTGCGCCCCTTCCTGGTACAACAGATACCGAGGCCGAGAGTCTGCTCGAAGCTGCGCATCGCCTCGGGGTGGCTGCCCTGACCGCGGCAGGAACCGGTACCCAGTACCGCTTGACCGGTGGCATCACGCTTGAGGCTGCGGGTCAGCTCGGCGCCGAGGTCCTCGCCAACGAGGTGGTGGAGCGCTTTGTGGTCAATGGCGTGGTCGGGGCTCCCTTTGTGGATGCCGTGGACGTGGAGCCTGTGGTCGAGATTGTGCCGATTCTTGAGCTCGATGATGACGGCCTCATGGCGCTCTCGCGTGAGCGTCGACTCTCCATGAACCTCGGAGAGATGCAGGCCGTCCAGGGTCACTACCGGACACTCGAGCGCGAGCCTCGCGACGCCGAGCTCGAGATGTTCGCCCAGACGTGGTCCGAGCACTGTGTTCACAAGACCTTCAAGGCCCGCGTCGACATGACGGACGACGGCGAGACCTACGTGCTCGACTCGATGTTTAAGAGCTACATCATGGCGGCGACTGAGAAAGCCAACAAGCCTTGGCTGGTCAGCGTCTTTGTCGACAATGCGGGCATCGTGGACTTCGTCCCCGGGTGGCAGCTTGCGTTTAAGGCAGAGACCCACAACCATCCGTCTGCGCTAGAGCCCTTCGGCGGCGCCAATACAGGTGTCGGTGGCGTCATCCGCGATGTGATCGGGGTGAGTGCACGGCCGATCGCCACGACCGATGTGCTCTGCTTTGGGCCACCAGACCTGCCGAATGATGCCTTGCCGGAGGGTGTGCTTCACCCACGTCGCGTCGCACACGGTGTGATCGATGGGGTGGGGGACTACGGCAACAAGATGGGCCTCCCCACCGTGGATGGCGCCATTCGCTACGACAAGGGCTACGTGGCGAATCCGCTGGTGTACTGCGGCTGCGTGGGGCTCCTTCCTGCGGGCTCCCATGTGACCGAGCCCAACCCAGGTGACCACGTGGTGGTCATCGGTGGGCGTACGGGACGTGACGGCCTGCGTGGTGCCACCTTCTCCTCGATGGAGATGGATGTGGAGACCAGCGAGATTGCGGGTACTGCCGTGCAGATTGGGCATCCGATTCACGAGAAGCAGGCGATGGAGGTCGTGCTGCGCGCCCGCGATGCTGGCCTCTACAGTGCCATCACGGACTGTGGCGCAGGCGGCCTGTCGAGTGCCGTAGGCGAGATGGCTGAGGAGCTCGGTGCGCGTATTCACCTCGAGCGCATTCCCCTCAAGTACTCGGGACTGGTCCCTTGGGAGATCTGGCTCTCCGAGGCCCAGGAGCGCATGGTGCTCGCCGTGCCCGATGCCCACCTCGAAGCCTTCGGTGAGCTGTGTGCGCAGTGGGACGTCGAGATGTGTGCCATGGGCACCTTTACCGGCGATGGCCAGCTGCTTGTGACCTACGAAGACGTGGTCGTGGTCGATCTCCCGATGGAAGCCCTCCATGAAGGCATCCCACAGCTACAGTTGGTGGGCGTCTGGGAACGCCCCGAGACTGTCGAGCCCGAGCTCGCTGAGATTGACCTTGGGGCATCGCTCCTCGAGCTACTGGCGACGCCAAATATTCGCTCCAAAGAAGACGTAGTGCGGACCTACGACCACGAAGTGCAGGCGGGAACGCTGGTGAAGCCCTTTGTGGGGCCAGCCAATGATGGACCTGGTGATGCGGTCGTGTTGCGCCCCCTCGATGTGGTGCTCGACACGGGCGAGGCCGACGGGCCAGCGGCGGTCGTAAGCTCTGGCATCAACCCGAACTACGGCAAGCTCGACCCCTATGCGATGGCATGGGCCTGCGTCGACGAGGCTGTACGCAACGCCGTGTGTGTCGGCGCGGACCCTGACCGGCTCTCGCTGCTGGATAATTTCTGCTGGGGCAACCCCAACCTGCCGGACCGAATGGGCGCGCTCGTGCGCTGTGCTCGGGGGTGCCACGACGCGGCGGTCGCCTATGACGCGCCGTTCATCAGCGGAAAGGACTCGCTCAACAATGAGTACACGGGCGCCGACGGAGAAAAGCACGCGATTCCCGGCACCCTTCTCGTGAGCGCCCTGTCCATCGCTCCAGAGCTGGACAGCACGTGTACGATGGACTTTAAGCAGGCGGACAGCGCGATCGTCGTGGTTGGTGTGACCCGTGATGAGCTCGGCGGCTCGGCGCTCTACGAGCTGCATGACGCGCTCGGCGCGAATGTACCGCAGCCACCTGTCGATGGGCTGAAGACTGCGCGGGCGATTCACGCGGCCATGGGAACCGGAGCGATTCGCGCGGCGCATGACTGTAGCGAAGGCGGGCTGCTAGTCGCAGTGGCGGAGATGTGCCTCGCCGGTCGGATCGGGGCCAACCTCGAGCTCCACGCGGTGCGGTGGGCGGGTGAGGGCAGGCGACCCGTGTCGCTGGCCTTTAGTGAGACCCAGGCGCGCTACGTCCTCGAGGTCGACCCGCTCAAGCTCGATGAGATGCGTACCGCACTCGGGGGAATTGCGCATGCGGTCGTCGGGCAAGTCAAGTCCGGCCAAGGCCTCCAGGTCACTGCAGGTGTTGGAAACCTCTTGGCCGATGTCGCCATCGACGACCTCGTTCAGGCCTTCTCAGGTCACGTCTGAGGGTGGGCGGGGGCTTCGGCGCCCCCATCACTGTCACCCTTCATGCGCCCATGGAACTGCAGGTAGGTCTCGTTGTGGGCGAAGAATACGGCGAGAACGGTCGTGACCAAGCCATACAGAACGAAGATGAGAAGCAGGGCCGGGGCACTGATCTCCACATCCGCGGCAAGGTGGGCGAGCTCCGCCATCGGCTGACGCTCGAAGCCGCCCTCTGATGCGGGACGCCTGATACGTCGGATGATGCGCTCGGCGAATGCGGTCGGGTCGTCGAGCGTTCCGAGGCCCGTGAGGTCTTCGGTCAGTGCATCCGGGAAGGTGGCATCTCGCGTCCACGCCAGTGTCTCGACCCAGGCGAGTCTCGGGAATTCGGGCGCGCCAAGAATGACGATGACATCGTTCTTCTTGCCGTGTCGCCAGTGGAAATCGAGGGCTTCAGCGAATGTCGGGTCGTCGTGGGTGGTCAGCACCACGATCACATTGACCTGATGAGAGGTCCCTAGATCAATGAGCGCCGTGTCGAGCAGCCCATCGACGGTGCTCGCCCAGCCATCGGGCAGGGGGACCTCACCCGGCAGAACACGTTCAAACGCGATGGGCCCGAGATCACTACCGGTGATCGACGGGTAGTCCGGAAGAAGATCAACGAGCGCTTGTGGAGCAGGATTGTCGCGCTGAAATGCCTTCGAGGCGCGGAGGAAGTTTACATAGGGGTGGCCATGTGCGGTGGGCACACCTGACGACGCCGGCCCCGTGTAGGTGGTCTGCCATGTGTAGCCCCGCGAACCTGCACATTGGTCACCCGCAGACCCGATGTACGTCTCGTTTCCGAACATCGAGGTGTAGCGTCGATAGACCTTCGACGATGTGCGGATGGCCTCGTCATTGTTGGTGCCAATGGTCCAGTACGGACCATGAGAATCGCAGGTGCAGGTGGTGGTGCAGTTGTCGCCGTCGGCGTCACAGGACTCCGTGCAGGTCTCGGTGTCATAGACCTCTTGGTAGGTGACCTCGGTGACGTAGCCGTTCCAGATCTCGGTATCAGAGAGGTCGGTGTAGAGGAAGAACACGATGACGCAGACGAGGTGAAGGAACAGGGTGCCGGCGACGATGTGCGCGCCCACTTCTTGAAGGGTGACCCGCAGCGTACCGCCGCGGGCCTCGAGTGCCTGCCGCTGTCGCATGTGTTGGACCACGGGCACGAGGGCTCCGAGGCAGGCGAAGGCATAGAACCACGGGTTGACGGACAACACGACCAGCATCTTGCTGTACACGCCAGGGCGCAGGGCGAGCCAGACCACCGAGCCGATCCCCATAAAGAGGAACAGCGCGCAGGCCACGAAGGCGTTCTCACCCCATTTCCTGTTGACACTCATGGGGTGATGATCGTCTGCGAACGGGCTGACGTCAAGCGGTTGACGTTACGGGCAAGGCCGGTGTGATGGCCTTCTCGACCATCGCGGCTGCGGGGCCCTAGGCGACGGTCCGGCGCTCACGTCGACCTTGCTCTTTGCCAATGGCGGTGAGGATGGTCTTGCGGCCGGCGTGCTTGGTCTCGTAGACACGCAGGCGCTCAAGATCTTCGTCATTCAGCGTATGGAGCTGCTTGAGGATGGGGCGCACGCCCATGTCGTCGTAGCCTGTGATCGGCGCGATAAGCAGGTGATTCTCAAGCTGGTCCATGACCTGCTCGGCCTGTTCGGACACGCCCTCGGGGAGGTTGACGCGCTCGAGAAGGGTACGCGCCGAGGTGAGCGCCCGCATGTTCGCACGCTGCAGCGTGGAGCCACTGGTCTCCACCGCGTTCGTCACGACCTGTTCGACAGCATCTCGAGCCCACTCACCACGCTTCACGATCTTCGTGGGCGCATCGGCGAGGTCGGAGATCAGCTTTTCACCAGACTCTTGAAGTCGTGAAGGAACTGCGCGAACACCGTCGAGCCACTCTTGAAGCATGATGTCTCCTTGGGAGAAGTACGTGGAGGCACGCGTGATGCACCAACGTACAGGATGAGATGGGGAAGAACGCGGGGCGAGAACGGGAGTCCCCGCGACCGGGGCGGCGCCCTATCACGAAAACAAGATGTGAACAGAAACTTTTCAATTGGCACCATCTCGGTGCAGTCAGAAAGTGCCACCACGACAGCATTTCTGGTTCTGATCAAAAAAATGACCCTCTGTCTGCAGAAGGGTGTTTCTTTCGTGCATCGATCGAGTTTACGATGTGCGCGGGGGTGTGGATGACACTGGTCGGTTGGATAAGTCTGGTGTCGCTGGCCTTGGCCGCGCCGCCCATTCGGTATGTGGACGCCTCGGCCTTCGCGGATCCAAACCTGCGAACAGTGGAACGTCAGCCCCTCGCATGGACGACGCTTCGTACGGCCACGGCGTGGACCGATGGGACCTCGCTTCTTGTCACCGGTCTACCGCAGGGCGCGTGCGCCATGGCGCTGTCTGGGGTCTTGCCACCGGGAGAGGCCGAGGCGTGGGCCGTGGGACTCTGGTGGTCCCCGTCGGTGGGTACGCCGACGCTCGATGCGCTCAAGGGGCTCGCGGAGGGCGAGATCTGTCGAGACACATTGGCCATAGTGCGCGGTGAGACGCCGTCATCAGACGTCCTTCAGACCGCCATTCGGGTGGCGGGAGAGGCCGCGCGTGCGTCGAACCGTACCGTGGTGGTCCGCGTGGACCTATCGGGCGTCTTGCCCTCGGTGTGGTTCCCGGATGACGCACCGAGCTGGAGCCTGCCTGACGGTGTCGAGGCTCCCGAGGGCTTCGCGTTCGATGCTGGTCGTGCAGTGGCAGCGCGGATGTCTGAACGCGAAGCCGCGCAGCGCCTTAGCGTGCCCATGCCCTCGCGGGTCGAGTGGCCTGTCGGTTCCGAGGACGCAACGCTCTATGCGGCGATGCGTGATCCGGAGCGTATCGACGAAATCCGGCGGCAGCAGCGTCGGGCTCGTCGCATGCTCGACGACCTTGCAGAGATCAGTGCCAGGCTTTCCGCACTCGACGTGCTCGACAGCGTGGATGCGGACATGCTTCAAGCTCGGACCGCATGGCTTGAAGCCACCACGACGTCTGCGGGGCGTGTGCTCACATCGCTCGATGCGCTGCTTGCGCGCGTGGAGGCACTTCCCGAGTCCCCACAGGGGCCACCGGTCAAGCTACGATTTGAGAAGTCTGTCTTCGGCCCCGCGCCCTCGTGGCTCAAGGAGCTTGAGGGTTCAGACGTCGATGTGGGAGCTCCCCTCTCTGTCGATGGCCTCGTGCGCCTTACCCCCCAGAGCGTACTCGAAGCCCGACAGCGTAACGTGATGGTGAGCACTGGTGATGCGAACGCCGATCGTGCCGCCATGGACATGCTCGACCGCTACGCCCAACAGGTCGCGAGCAGCCTGACAGACGTACACAAGCGGGTGGGCGAATTGGGACCTATGACCGTGGTGGCCCAGCACGATGGTGCCCATGTGCCCGCAATCGTGCTTCAGGATCGGGTGTTTGTACGTGTCGATCCAGATGGCACTGTGGGGGTCCGCTCCGTCCGTGCGGAGGCCGTCGAACCCGAGCGCGTCCCTGAAGCTGGGCACTACCGTTTTGCGCAGGGCTTTGGCCTCGACACCGTGGTGGCCTTGACCGAAGCGCCAGCGTCCGTGGGTATACCGCTGGCTGCGTCTGTGCGCGTACTTCAAGGCCTTGACCCCAGATGGCTTCGGCCAGCCGAGGTGGTGGCTTGGGGGTCTGCGGCGCTGGTCTTGCATGGAGACGTCCTCGAGCATGATCTTGGCGGAATCCGGACGTTGATGCGATGGCGTGCCGACCATCCGGGTCGCTTTGACCGCGCCTGGCGAACCTTGCCCGTGCGGGCCCTCTCTCGGCTTGTCGTGGAGCGCGGGATCCTACCCAGTGACATTCTGGTCACGGGGCGGCCCAACGGGTGGAGCTACGACCTTAAAACCGCGGACGGATGGGTAAATATCTGCCGCTGGGTCATCTGCGAGGATGGTGTGACGGACTGAACAGACACGCTATAGACGTCACCTGAGGCACGTCCGCCGCAGGAATCAGAATGCCGGTAAACGCCGGTCGGGGTTCTGGCATGACAGGCCGCTTCCTAGAGGAACTGACCGCTGGTTTGCGCGAGACGCCCAAGCGTGTCGCGTCTCGGTTCTTCTACGACGACCGGGGCTCGCAGCTGTTCGACCAAATCACGCAGCTCGACGACTACTACTTGACCCGTTGTGAACTCCAGATCCTTCGCGATGCGGCCAAGGACATCACGGCGGGCTTTGGTGAGCAGGTGACCTTGATTGAGCTTGGGAGCGGTTCGAGCACCAAGGTGGAGTGCCTCGTCGACGCCACGCCCTCGGTCACGACCTACATTCCTGTAGACATCTGCCAGTCTGCGCTGGACCGTGCCGTGACGCGGCTGGCACGCTCACACCCGGACCTGCGGGTGCAGCCAGTGCATGCAGACTTTAAGCGAGATGTGGTGCTGCCACCCCTCAATCCGTCCGCCCAGTGGGTGGTGTTCTACCCGGGCTCGACCATTGGCAATGCGGAACCCGGTGACGTGGATGCGATCCTGGGTCGGATCACGGCGTTGCTCCGACCCGGGGACCGACTCCTCATCGGGGTGGACTTGGTCAAGGATGTCGAGATTATGGAGCGCGCGTACAACGACGCCGAAGGCATCAACGCGGTGTTCCATAAGAACCTGTTGCGGCATCTCAATCGCCTGGCGGGTGCAGACTTTGTGCCCGATCAGTTTCAGCATGTGGCCCGGTTCAACGCCGCAGCAGGACGGGTGGAGATGCAGCTGCGTTCCCTGCAGCGCCAGCAGGTGTCGATCGGTGGCGAGGTCTTTACCTTTGAGGTCGGCGAGTTGCTCCACACCGAGTCGTCGTACAAGTTCGAGCTGGAGGCCTTTCATCGGAGCGTGGCCGCGCACCGGCTGGATCATGTGAGAACATGGCTCGATGAGCAAGGGTGGTTCGCCGTGGTCTGTTACGAGCGACCAGACCTCACGCCATCGCGTGATGGCCGGGTTCGGGAGACACCATGAAGTTGCTGCACACCGCAGATTGGCAGTTGGGACTCAAGCTGCGCGCGATGTCCGGCGACCGAGGCGCCCGTGCCCGTGACCTGCGGTTCACGGTGGTGGAGACCATGGCCGCCTTGGCGCATCGAGAGGGCGTGGAACTCGTGGTTGTGGCGGGTGATGTGTTCGAGCACAATCAGGTTTCTCCCCATGTGATCGAGCGGACCTGCGCGGCGCTTGAGGCCTTCGCGCCTCTTCCGGTCGTTCTTATCCCCGGAAACCATGACGCAGGTGTTCCCCAGTGTGCCTTGGCGCGCTTGGCAGATCGGGTGAGCGATCATGTGCATGTGCTTCTCGAGGCGACGCCCGTAGAGTTGGCAGGGGTGGAGGTGCTGCCGTGCCCTCTGGTCACGCGTCATACGCTCGACGACCCAGCAGCATGGGTACCCTGTCGCGACGCTGGAGATACCCGGGTTCGGGTGGTCGTCGCCCACGGTGCTGCGCACGGATTTGGTGGCGACGGAGACGCGGTCAACCGGATCGATACCGAGGAGCTCACCTCCAAGGGTGTGGACTATGTCGCACTAGGAGACTGGCACGGTCTGAAGGTGATCAGCCCTCGGGTGGCCTACAGCGGAGCGCCAGAAGCGACGCGGTTCAAGGAGCAGAACACGGGGCAGGTGTTGTTGGTCGACATCGCGCATGCGGGTGCCGAGCCACAGTTGACCCCCGAGCGGGTCGCGCGGCTCCATTGGTTGGAGCGAAGCGAGTCTCTGCGTATGCCCGCTGAGGTCGATGCGCTGATCGCGTGGCTGGACGGTCTCTCGCCCGTCGCCGACACGCTGGTGAAACTCCGGCTGGACGGCGCGCTGTCGCCCGCGGACCGCAACCGTCTCGACGTCGCCCTTGAGCGCGCAGCTGAGCGCCTGCTGCATCTGCAGATCCGGAGCGACGAGATCACGTTGGCCCTCGAGGCCTCGGAGCTGGGCGAGATGGACGCGCCCGGCTTTGTAGGAGAAGCGCTGGAGCAACTCCTCGCCCGAGAAGACGTGGTTCATCAGGATGCGGCTCGGCTGCTGCTCAGGCTTCTCGCGGAGGCACGCGCATGATCATCCGTCGTATCGCGCTCAAGCATGTTCGCGGGGTGGTGTCCGCCGAGTACACCGGGCTCTCCGATCGAATGAACCTCTTTTATGGTGCCAATGAGTCGGGTAAATCGACCATCGTCTCGGCGCTCTACATCGGCCTATTTGAGCGGGTCAAGGGGACCACCGGCATCAAGCGTTCCTTGCGCACGTGGGGAAGCACGGCCACGCCGGAGATCACCATTGAGCTCGAAGATGCCCATGGCGAGGTGTGGCGGGTCTACAAGCGGTTCCTCGATACGCCACGGGTGGAGCTCTCGGGTCGAAACGCGACCTTTACCGGCGATGATGCCGAGAAGCGCTTGCGGTCATTGTTCGGGACGCGCGCCAGTGGACGTCAGGGCATTACCGACGAGGACTTGGGCATGTGGCCCTTGCTCTGGGTTCAGCAAGGACGTGCAGGAACCAAGCCAGCCGATGCCCTCAACACAGACACGCGGCAAAAGCTGCAAAACACCCTAGCAGAGCTCACAGGCGAGGTGGCGGCAGGGCCGGTAGGGTCCTCGGTGCTCTCGTCTGTCGTGGCGCGCTACCATCAGTTTTGGACGGCTACCGGTCGGCTGAATGCGGCCACCACCCGGGTCAAAGACGCGGCCGAAAACGCGCAGCGAACCGTGGCCGACCTCCAGCGCCAGATTCGGGAGACGGCGGCACTTGCAGACACTGTGGCCAACCTGAAGCAAGAGGATGCCCAGCTGGGGAGCCGTCTGGCGGCCTCACGTGAGAGGCTCACAGACCTCGAGCGTAAAGAGCAGCAGGTCGCCACCCTTCGACGGGAGATCACGCTGGTCGAGCAGCAAGTGGAGGTGGCTCGCCTGAAGCACCAGCAAGCAGAGCGCGCGCTCCTGCATCGCCGCGGCCTTCAGGAGGAAGGTGACGTTCTAGCGGAGGGGCTGCCTGCGCTTGAGGATGTCCATGCACGTCAGCTCAAGCGTCAGGAGCACCTTGAGGGCCAGCGACGAGAGGCGCGCGTGGCCTTGCAAGAGGTGGAACGACAGGCCATCGAGCTGAACGAACGGCTCACGCGGCTTCGGCGTGCGGCGGACCGCACGCGCATCACGGAGCGTGTGCGTCAACTGTCGGGCGAGCTTGAGCGTGCCGAGACGCTCGAGCAACGTCAGCGTGATCTGTCCGAAGAGCACAAGCAACTCATGCTTCACCCTGCGGACCTTGAGCGTCTGCACCAGCTCGAGCAGGCTCATGTTGCAGCGAAGGCACGGCTTGAGGCTGCGTCGGCACGTGTGGTCCTTATAGCGCTTCAGCCGGTGACCGTCGAAGGGCATGCGCTCGGGACTGGCGCCACGCACGAGGTTCGCGTCACGTCGTCCACCCGCCTGACGGTGGACGGTGTCATCACGATTGACGTGGAGCCCGGAGAAGGCACACTGGCGGAGCTTGAAGCGCATGAGGGAGAAGCCCGCGAGGCGCTGTCGGCCCTGCTGACCCGCATGGGTGTGACGTCGTATGCACGGGCCTTGGCGCGCCGCGACCGCGTCACTCAGCTTGAGGCTGAGCGAAAGGGCCTCGCCGCAGAGCTCCATGCGCGTGCGCCAGAGGGCACAAGCGTCCTGCGGCAAGAACTGCGGGAGCTGCAGGAGCAGCTCTCTGCGTTGTCGACCGAAGACGAGGGTGCGGGCACGGCTGCGGTCAGCGAGGCCGAGGCTGCAGAGGCGATGCGGCAGCTCTCCACCGTGCTCGCAGAGCGACGGGCCGACGTCAATGGCCTCGAGGCGCCGCTTGAGGCAGCCCGAGAAGAAACCGAGCGCTGCCGTGCTGACCTTCAGCGTCATCGAGATGAGATGAAACGGAAGTCACTGGCCCTGCAGTCTCTCGCGCCTATGGTCGAGCTGGAGGCGTCGGAGGCCAACGCGCGCCAAGCGCACGAACAGGCGCAGGCGCGTCTCGCGATGCAGCAGTTGGCCTATCGAGAAGCCGGAGGCGAGGGCCTGGACGATGAGCTCGAGGCACATCGTCAGGCGGTCAAGATGCTGGAAGAACGCCGAACGCAAGCACGGGAACGCGCGGTCGCCAGTCAGGCTGAGCTCGCGACCCGTCAACAGGATGGTCTCTACGACCGCCTAACGGAGGCGCAAGAAGACGAGGGCCTTGCGGCTGCGGCGTGGGCGCGTGCCGAGCATGAGGCTGCGGTTGCCCGACAGCTGTACGATGTGATCATGGCGGCACAGTCGAACCTCCAGCGGCGCATTGAGGCGCCGGTGCGAGAGGCTGTCTCCATGGGTGTAGAGGTGCTCTTCCCGGGCTCCGAACTTCACATCGACGACAACGGTGATGTGGTGGGTCTTCGTACCGATGGGCAGGTGGAGTTCTTCCAACATCTGAGCGGTGGCGCCAAAGAGCAGTTTGGCATCCTGGTCCGTCTCGGGTTGGCACGTGTACTTGCGGGGGAGCGTCGACTCCCCGTGATCCTTGATGATGCCCTTGTGAGTAGCGACGCAAGCCGTCGTAACCGTATGGTGAAGGTGCTCCGTCGGATGAGCCAGTACCTACAGGTCCTCGTGTTCACCTGTCACGATGAGGACTTTGATGGGTTGGCGGCCCAGTGGCGAGCCCGTGTAGAAGGGCGACCAGGGCGCTACTGAGGTGGTCGACTCCACTGGGTCCTCTGCGCTATGCTTTCGGTGCGGGGGGCTCATGCGCTGGAGAACGCTGGGGATTCGATGTGGTCTTGTGGCCACGATGGCATGTACGGCTGGCTCCGAGGATGCGGTCGAAGACATGGTCTGTGAGGGCTACCAGGTGGCTGCCATCAAGTCGCTGACCTTCGCGCGGTCTGAAGGCGGGGTCAGTCTGGGGTTCGACCTCGATGACGAAGTCTCGACCACGAGCGACAGCACATGCGGAGGCGCCGATGTGGTCGACCCCAATGGGGTAGCGGGCATCGACAATGCGCTGGGGGCCGTGCTCCCGCTGCTCGATGGCACCGAGGCCGTTGCACTCGAGCCGCTGATTGCGCAGTTCATCGCCGAAGGGGAACTGTTGCTGCTCGTCGAGGTGGCGGGTCATGAGGGCGGTGATGAGACCTGCCCCTCGGTGGCTGTGCTTCGTGGCGGCGGCAATCCACTTGTCGGTGCGGACGCCACCATTCTCGGTGGTCAGACCTTCGAGCTCGATCCCAACAGCGAGCAGGCTGCGCCCGTCACGGCCACGGTCACCTCGGATGGTGCGGTGCTCGCGTCTGGACTTGAGGTGGAGATGCCCGTTCAGATCTTCTCTGCCGACCTCGACCTCAGCATTCTCAACGCGACGACCCATCTCGAGCCCACCGAAGACGGAGGCTTTTCTGGGGTCTTGGCGGGCGGCGTACCCTACCAGCCACTCCTCGATGGCTTGTTGAACGCCGCCATCGATCAGTCGGTGAAGACGCTGCTGCAGGCGGTCCTGCCATCGGTCGCAGACCTCGTGCCAGATGAAAATGGCGACTGCACCCAACTGTCGGCAGTCATCGAGATCGAGGCTGTGCCAGGGTTCCTCTACGAGCCGTGAGTCATCCCGGGATGCGTGTGCCATCGTAGGCGAACTGCATCCCACTGTCATCGGGCGTCAGCGTATCGAGCACCGCCAAGAGCCGTTGGGCGCACTCGGGAGCCGTCATCGTGAACCGTCCTCGGGCATAGGGTGTGGAGAGTGGTGTCTCGATGGTGCCGGGGTGGAGTGCGGCGATGACGGCCTCTGGGCGTCGGCGTGCAACCTCGATAGAAGCACATCGAATCGTCTGATTGAGGGCTGCCTTTGACGCCCGATAAGACATCCAGCCGCCCAGCCGATTGTCCTCAATGCTCCCAATTCTTGCGGACAAGACTGCGAAAACGCTTCGGCCCTTGGGCTGGAGGCGCGGTGTCAGGTGCTTGAGCAACATGGCAGGTCCGATGGCATTGATGGCGTAGGAACGGGCCATAATATTGGGGTCGAGACGGGAAAATCCGCGCTCGGGCCCCACGCCATCGACCGTGAGTGCGCCCGTGGCCACAAACACGAGGTCGAGTGGGGTGTCCGTGAACCGTGCAGCGAGGGATGCCACGCTTGATTCTTGCGTGATGTCGAGGTCATCGACGCTGCGTGAGGCCGTGTGAACCTGTTCCCGTCCGAGACGCTGGACCAACAGGTCGGTGACCGCTTGGCCGATGCCACCACTTGCTCCAATCACCAATGCGCGCATGCTGGGTCCCCCCAAGTTCACGGCGGATCGTATCGCCACGTCGGCCACGTCGGTCGTCGTCAACCGAGAACTGTTGTCTTCATGCGTCGTGACGGTGCAGTGCGTCTGTCATTCGCTGACGCGCTGGACGTCGACCACAAACCCGAGGCTATTGACCGTCACGACGGCGGGCTGCCCCATGGACCATCGGCTGAAGCTCTCGAGATCTGCAGGGGCGAGCGTTGTGGTCTGTTGGTCGCCATAGCGGACCGTGACCTCGTAAGACTCTCCCCGCAGCTCCCGATCGACCGGCCCTAGGGTAGGCGCCTCGGGCCAGTGGGGGGCTCCGTCGGTTCCCTGGGATTGTCGGGTCTCAAGCTGCTTCCAGCTCCATGTGGAGTAGGTGCAGCGGTCGTCGAAGATGGCCGGCGTACATTCCTCGACCCGCTTTGTACAGGTCTTGGGTACATCCTTGCAGACCTCCTCTGCGAAGCCATTTCCGAGGTCTTTGGTGCTGCAGACCTCCTCGGTACCGCAGGGCTCGTCAACGGTCTTTGTGCGGCAGTCCTCCTCGACCCGTTCCTCCTCTACGCAGTCACGGATGTCGAACACCCCTGGGTTCTCACCGGCTCCGTTGGTAGGCATGCGCGGACGAGACTCCCGCAGGTCGGAACGCCAGCCTTCCTTCTCCACCTCTGCAAAGCGTTCATGGGTGATCGTGCGTTGCCAACGTAAGCCTACGACCTCACCACCTGCATCACTCGTGGAGGTGGCCCACCAGATGATCCCGCCGACGAGGCACACACCTACAGCGAGACCAATCCATGTGGTGAGGCTCGGACCCGCTTTGGCGGGGGGCGGTGGAGGTGCGACCGCTGGCGGAGGAGGGCCTTCTTTTCTTGCGGCACCGCACGTGTGGCAGCGCTCTGCATCGCCGCGGTTGGATGCCTTGCAGTAAAAGCAAAACCAGTCCTTACCCGCGGCAGCAAGGTTGAGCGCTGCGTCATCGGTGACCGTCGAGGTGTCCCGTCGCCCCGAGGCATCCTCGGTCCCGAAGTCGAAGCTGGCCTCGCCGTCTTCGCGCGCAGCGCCGCAGCTCGGGCAGATCTTGTGTCGTCCCGCAATGGGGGTGTGGCCACATTCCCGGCATGTCCAGGTGCCCTCAATGATCCGACGTCGTTCTGCCATGCTGCATCCCATCCGCGAAGAAGTTGTGGGCAGTGTAGCAATGATGGATACAGGGCGGGAGGAGGGAGCCATGAAGTCCGGTCGCCGCGCCCGCGTACCCAACCTCGGCGCGATCATCGCTACCATCGCACCGGGGCTTGAACATGTGCTCGCCGATGAACTGCGCACACTCGGGTTGAAGCCCGAAGTGAGCACGGGGGTCTGCCGTGTCCCGTTCTCTTGGGAGAACTTGGCGTGCATCGAGCAACAGAGTCGCGTCGCGGCAGGGCTCCTCGTTCGGCTTGGTCGGGTTCGGGCCCCTACGCTCGAGGCGCTGGCGGACTCGGTGCGGAAGCTACCGTGGAAGAACGTCATTCATCCGACGCAGAAGGTCGTGGTGGATGTCAGCTCCCACCGGTCTCGCCTCAAGCGAAAAGATGCGGTCTCACGAAAAGTGGGGCTTGCGATTCGTGATGCGCTGCGCGGACCACGACGAGGTGGACGGCCCGTCCGCGACGACGTTCGTGTCGTGGTGCGGTTGGTGGAAGACAAGGCGGACATCAGTCTCGATGCCATAGGGGAACGCATGCATCGCCGAGGCTGGCGACGGCAGACGGGGCGTGCGCCGATCCGCGAGAACCTCGCGGCGGCCATTCTATGGTCCGTTGGCTGGCGACCCGGCATGACGCTCGTGGATCCGATGTGTGGCTCGGGAACCTTCCCCATCGAAGCAGCGACCTGGGCGCGTGGTCTCGCGCCTGGAGCGAAGCGACGCCCTGCGTCGTGGCGACGCTTTCCCGCGGCACCTTCGATCACGACGAGCGCGGGCGCATCACCTGTACTCACCACCATCATGGCGGGTGATCGAGATGGCGCGATTCTTGAAGCCGCCCAGAGCAATGCCCGTCGCGCAGGTGTCGACAAGGTGATTCGATGGAACCACGTGGATGCTACGACGCGGGTGCCTCCTGAAGACGAAGGGTGGCTTGTGGCAAATCCACCCTATGGAGGCCGCTTGGGTACGGCGCGCGCCCTCGGGACGTGGTCGTCCCTAGGCCGCGCACTTCGTAGCCACTGGGTGGGATGGAATGTGGCCTTGGTGGCGCCGTCGCAGGGTCATATCGATGCATTGGGGATTCCCTTGACGCCCGTGATCGCCTTCAACAATGGGGGCATTCCTGTCACGATCTACGCGGGGCGTGTTGAGAACTCGGGATGAGTATGCAACATTTTGCCGGTTTGGGGTGCGCGTACGCGCTCATTGCGGTAGGATGAGCGCATGACTCGGAATCAATCCCCCAGCGATACTGGAGATGGCCTCTCGCTGATTGGGCGGCTCGTCTTTTCTATGCTCCGCGGTGCCGTGCGCATTGCTGCGCGCGTCGAGTTCCCATTGAAGCACCTCCAAGATCTATTGCGAACCGCCTACTTCGCGGAATATCGGCGGAGATACCCCCGTGACCTTCAGGCGATCAGCGACCGCCTCGGTGTCTCGCTTCGAACAGCGGGCACCCTCAATCGGCGCATGAAGGACCCGGCGTACTCTGCAGAGAACCACGAAGAGCCGCTACGGGCCATCACCCGGGCGTTGACGGGGCGCCCGATGACGCTGCCGGAGATCGAAGAGGCCTGCAACATTCCCGCAGAGGAACTCGACCGGCTGATACAAAACCTGCACGCGCTTGGATGGGTGGAGCTCGACGATGAGGGTCGGCAGGCCCTCACGGGTGCGCTCCGCGTCTTCGTGGACGAAGACCAGCACCGTCGCGTCGATGCGGTGGGGCACCAACTCGAAGTGGTGGCCGACTCCGTCTGGGCGAGGTTCGTCAAGCTCAATGAGGCGGGCGCGGGTGCGCGCTCGTGGAGCTTTTTGGCTCGTCCAGAGGATGCCGCGGCGTCGATTGAGCGGCTGAATGGCATGCTTCGTGCAGAAGCGGTGGCCATGGAAGAGGCAGCACTTGACGGTCGCCCTGAAGATCAGGTCCGATATGTCATGACCATCGCGGTAGCTCCGCGTGGGGAGGAACCATGAGCATGCTGGGATTGTGGGGCACATGGGCATTGCTCGTCGGAGGGTGTGCCGAGCCGCTTGGCGTCAATGAGACAGGCTACATCGAAGATCCGTCCGACGATTCGACATCAGACTCTGATGTCGCCGATGGTGTCGATGTTGATGACACGGAGACGGACACCGAAGACAGCAAAGACACGCTGACCACGGACACTGGTCTCGACACGGTACAGCCACCCGACACAGACATTCTTCCACCGCTCATTGAGACGGGATGCGAAGACTCTGGTGGGTGCGAGACGGGTGCGTCTGGAATCGACACCGGTGTGTCCGACACCTCATTACCCAAAGACTCGCTCGACCCGCAGAAGGGCCCTGGTGGAGTCCTTGTGCCGGCGGATGACACGGACTGCGTAGACACCGGTGGTGCAGCAGACACGGCGTCTGACTGCGACTGATCGCGAGCTAGAGAAGGCTGTTCATGAGGGGCAGCCAGTGGTCGAAGGCGGGCGTCTCTTCGTCTGGCCTCTTGCCGGTATCGTCCCATCGACGAAGGGCGACGGCATCGAGGGCGAATGGGGTGGCTGCAAAGGCCTCACATGCCTCTGGGGTCATGGGGCCACCTTGGACCTCTAGACTGCGCAACGACGACGGTGACAGACCGTCACGGTACGCGCTGTCGACCGCCACGAGATACCGCTTGGCGGCGACGTGGAGGCGAATGGGCTCGGTCACCGCTGGCCCAAACCATCGGGTGAGGTAGCGGGCGCCCACCTCTTCGTGCTTAAAGTCCTTCGGGAGTGTTTCGTCGATGGGAAACAGGTCACCGATCAGCAGGTGGCCGACGTCATGGAGGAGTGCCGCGACAATCAACGATGGTGTCGCGGCTGCCGCGGCAGCGAGTGCTGCGCACTGCAGTCCATGGTCAAGCTCGGTGACGGACTCGTCGTAGAGGGCCTGTGCCTTGGTCGATGCATAGCGGACGACCAGCTCCGAGAGGGGAGGCTTTCGCTTTACGGGGACACCGAGAAAGTCATCTGTCACGCTAATGCGCACACGCTCGTCGTGAATACTGGGCTCCAGTTCATGAAACTCCCGTCGCTTGTCCGCGTAGTAGCGGTCTCGAAAGTCTCCTGCTGATGCGGCATTGTAGGTCAGGTAGAGGGCCCGTCTGCGATGGTCGCTGCGGTTGGTGTCGCTCTTGTGCGGTGTGTAGCTATCGAAGAGCAAGACATCACCGGGAAACACCTCGACGGCTTGCCAGATCAGGCGCTCTGCAACCTCGTCCTCGACGCACCCTCGGTCGTCGGTCGGAAGAAAACCCTCGTCGAAGCCCGGGGCAACCCAGAGGCAGCCACTCTCGCAGGTTGCGGGGTCAAGCGGCACCATGATGGAGATGTGGTGGTCGACGAAGCGGTAGGCCGAGGCGTCTTGATGCGGCGCGAAGCCCCCACCTCCAGGGTATTTGTAGTTGCACTTCTCTTTGTAGAGCACCGCGGGTTCGTCGAACAACTGGCCCACCCAGTGCGGCAGGGCACCGTCGCAGAGCAAGGCGGCTAGTCCCTCATGGTGGGGAACAAAGTCCTCGCTCCGTGCGATGCGGGGGCCGTCGTGTGTCTGCTCGTGATGGTGAAGGCCAGGTCCACCGGTGTCGGCCCATGTTTGGACGGTCTCCATCCATGCGTCGACCTGCGCCCGTTCGGTCGGCGAGAACGCTTGTCGAAGCACCAGCCAGCCATCGCGGCGAAAGGATGCAATCTGTTCATCCGAGAGGTCGACCGCAGCAAACATCGAGAGGTCCTTCGGCTACGCCGTGTAGGTAGAGGACAGGCGTTTCATGTGATTGAGTGTAGGCCGGTCGAGTTGGCCCGTCTGTGACAAGCCCGCGTCGGCCTGAAAGAGCATCAACGCCGCTTGGGTATTGGGGCCGAAGTTCCCATCGACGGTCAGCATGGAGCCCCAGTGATTCAGGCTACGCTGAAGCGCTGCGACCTGATCGCCACGGTCGCCGAACGCAAGCTCTACGCTTGGCGGCACGGGACCTGCAGACAGCAATGAACCCGAGGCGAAGGACGCGCCGCTCATGACCTCTCTCGTCTTGGGACCCACGATGCCATCGGCTTCTAGGCCGTTCCGGGCTTGAAATGCGCGTACGGCCGTCTCGGTTGCTGGACCGAAGTTCCCATCGACGATGAGCTGGTGACCAGCGTCTAGCAACATGCGTTGCAGGGTACGCACATCTTCTCCCGAGGCACCAAAAGTGAGCGTCTTGGTGGTGAGTCCGGGAATGGCCGTGCCCGCTTCGCGCAGCTCGACCGCCTTCGTCACGGGGAATGCGCTTCCGCCGAATCCCCACATGCTCGCGGGGTAGGACGTGGCCCCAATCGCATCGAGCGTATCGGGGCCTGCAATGCCATCGGCACCAAGGTCATAGTCCTGCTGAAATCGGCGAACGGCCTCGGCAGTGCCGGGACCATAGTTGCCATCGACGCCAACGGGGTAGCCGGCCTCGTTCAACTTGAGCTGGAGTTGGCGCACATCGCTGCCGGATAGGCCATCCCGTAAGGTTCGGTCGCCGAGCATCCAGAGGTCGTTCTCACCTTCGAGCTCTGCGGGGGTCAAGTCGCCTGCGGCAAGTCGGACCATCGGAATCACACCCAGCTGACTGTCAACCGTGCTGCCGCTGTATTGGCCGTCAGCTACGTACTTTCCGCGCTCGTACGCCGTCGTGCCGGAGTAGACATAGGGGGACTGGTGCCCGCGGTAGTCGCGGTATCCGAGCCCATTGAAGTGCTCGGCAAAGGTCGCCATGGCCGCGAGGTCGCGCGTCTCGGCATCCATCTTCGTGGCGTCACGAAGCCACGCAAACCGCTCGAGGGCATCCACCGCGGCCTCTTCCCAGTTCTCAAAGTAGATGCCTGCGGGAACCAGCGTGGTGACTTTTCCAAGTGGCTCGCCATTGTGGAGGTAGGTGTTGAAGTTGCCAGAGCTCTCGCGGAAATGAATGGCTGCGACGAGCTCGGCTGGAACGCCCGCTGCGGATGCCACGCTCTCGTAGCGGGAGCGGTTGGCTTGCCACGATTCGGTGAAGGCATCGACCGAGTATTGATGCCTGCCGAGGTCCATGCTGAGGTTGGCGTTCTGTTGGGCGTGGTCGTCGTAGATCTCGGCGAGCCCCTTGTTGGTGGGTCGATGTTCGCCTGTTGTCCAATCGATAGAGCCGTCGCCAGAGCGCGCCTGTTCGGGCGCCTCACTGGTGGCGCTCGCAGCGATGATCGAGCTGTTGCCGTTGGAGGACCCGCTACCACTTGTGGCGTTGGGACGCCTCGGGGCACCACCTCCGCCGCCACCGCCGCCACGTCCACGTCCACGTCCTCGTCCCTGTCTCCGCATAAAACCTGGCATAGGTCGCCTCGCATGGTCACGTGATGGAGGTCCAGTGAAGGAAACACCCGTCGTCACTCCAGTGGAGACTGAAGCGGGTGTTGTTCAACAGGTCCATGCCAATAAGCGCGATAAATGGACCGGGAAGGTCAATGCCGCTGATTCTGTGAATTCGCGAGGGCAGGTCGAAGTCTGGGAAGGCGAGTGCGGCCTCATAGACGGGGACGTCGCGGGGTCCTCGAGGACCGGCGAAGCGCATCGTCTCATGGTCAACGGCACGAAGGCCGAGCGGTGTCGCTACGCGCTGAAAGTCCAACATGGAGTGCGTTGCACCTGTATCGATCAGCGCCATACCTTCGATTTTGCGTGGCCGATGGTGGGGTTCTGGGGGGGTTCCGAGCACCACACGCACGACCGGACCCCGGTAATACTCGGGGTCGAGTGGGTGCCATGCGGCACTACCGTCCGAGGTCACGAGACAGCCATCGTGCACCGGCCACCAGCATCAGCATCAGCACCGCCACGCCAGAGACCGCCGTGATCGTCATCCCGAGGGCCGTGCTTCCTGGCCCTGGGACCAACACCGGCACGAGGATGAGTGTCGCGAAGAAGACGAGGAACCATGCAATCTGCTGGGCGGTGCGCACATCTCGGGCGCTCGAGCTGACGATGACGCAGAGCGCGCCGATGGTCAGCGCCCACGCGGGCCCGGCGAAGAGAAATCCAACCCACCAGCTCGGCGATGCGGGGAGCGACGCGGCCAGGTCCGCAGTGACAGGGAAGCTCCACGCGACAAGTGCAGAAGCGCCGCCAATAAGTAGGTAGACCGCGAGAGGCACCGACAGTGCGCCGATGACCTTTCCAGCCATCAACTCTACGCGCCGTACGGGTGCGAGCAGGAGAAAGGGCAACGTTCCCGAGAGACGGTCGTGAATGGCAGCATGTCCGGCGAGAACTGCGGTCATACCAAGCAGCTGGCTCACGGCGAGGAAGTTCAAGGAGAACACACAGACTTGGGTCAGTGTGCCGAGCGCGTCCTCCATGGGGAGCCCGAAGAGACCCATCCGGTAGTTGAGGCGTTCTGCACCCGACGCCGTCTGTGCGGTCATATCGAGGAGGGTGAGCACACCGAGAATGAACCCGTCGAAGAGCACGAGAAGCGATGCCATCGATGCGATCATGGCGGGTTGGCGGGTATTCTCCATCCACTCTCGGTGCGCGATGAACCAGATTCGGGTCATGGGTCCCCCAACACGTCCTGCCAGATCGACAGGAGTCTGCTCGGTGGGGGGACGCGTCGGTCGCCAGCGATGGCTTCGAGATGGACCAAGCCTCCGCTGATGTAGGCGACGCGGTCACAGATTTGTTCTGCGAGTGGGAGGTCATGTGTCACCCACACGCAGGTGTTTCCTTCATCTGCGTGCTCTCTGACGGTGGCGACGATGGTACGTGCAGAGATCGGGTCGAGGTTCGCCGTGGGTTCGTCCAACAACAGGACCTTGGGCCTCATGAGGAGGGCTCGGGCGAGCGACACCTTCTGCTTCATGCCGCTCGAGTACGCCGCACTGCGGACATCGAGCAGCTCTGTGAGGCCAAGGCGGGCGATGAGGCCATCCACACGCTCGGCAGTCTCGCTGGGCGTGAGACCGTACAGACGCCCAAAGAAGGAGAGGTTCTCCCGACCTGTGAGCAGCGGATAGAGACCGGGCTCCGCCGTGATGAGTCCGATGGTGCCCCCGCGCTCCAGTGCGATGTCATGCGCGTTCATGCCCTCGACACGAACGGTTCCCATGGTGGGACGGACCAACCCTGCGATGCAGGTCATCAGCGTGGACTTGCCGCCACCATTGGGGCCAGCAAAGCCGATCACCTCCCCGGCCTGTAGCGCCAATGAGACATCGCTGAGGACGGTCCGTCGTCCAAAGCGCATGGACAAGTGTTCGATGTCGACAACAGGTGGCACGGGACGCTCGGTCTCTGGGAATGCCCGACGCTACCCAAGGTGGGGACCTCGCCTCAACTGTGATGCCCGGCGGACCGGCGCGAGGTGTCGCGTCCTGTCACGCCGCAGCGTGAAACATGGTCTGCCGAGAATCGTGGAGCCTCCTTGCACTCAAGGGGAACAGAATGGGGCAACTCGGCATTGAGAGCGGCGGCAAGCGCGAAGTGCGCTAAGGTCTCGTCCGTCTGAATGCAGGAGTCTCGTATGCGTGCGCTAGCCCTCAGTTCTCTTCTGGTATGGAGCCTATCGGCTCACGCAGCCCCAGAGCGGCCTGACGATCAAGTTCTGGTACCCGCGTTCGGACTCAACGCGCAGACGCGGCAGATGCCCTCGGGCATGTCAGTGCTCATGCTTCCGGACGCCACGTCACCCACCGTGGCGATGACGCTTCTCGTGGGGGCCGGCATCGCGAACGACCCGGTAGGTGCCTCGGGAACGGCCATGCTGATGGAGCGCGTCATGATGATGGCGCCGGGTCCAGATGGTGACGCATCGACGGCGAGTAGGCTTCGCGGGCTCGGATGTGACGTAGATGGTCTCGTGGCGCACGACCACATGGCATGGTCGGCCTCTTGTCCACGCGACATGGCGGACCAGGCGATGGCTGTCCTGTCGGACGTGCTGACCGGCAAGGCGTTGGAGCGCGTGGATGAGGCCTTGCTCAATCAAGAGAAGAAGCGCCTCATGGCCGATATTTCGCTGCGCCGTGCGGGTGCGGGCTCGGGCTTCCAAGAGGCGGCACTCTGGTTGCGCCCCAAGCTGTATGCCGAGGGCCATGGGTATGACCGTAAGCCGCTCGAAGACGTGGATGGGGTGACCTTGGCGCACCTCGCCGAGTTTGCCAAGACGGCGCTGGTGCCACGCAACGTGACCATCGGACTGTTGGGCGGGTTTGATGACCGGTACCACCTCTACGGCCCGAGCATCCTGCTCTCCAACCTACCGCCGACGATGTTTCATCCGAAGCTGAAGCCCGACCACATGAAGCGTCTGGCCAAGGGTGAAGTGGATGATGTGGCCGATGACAACCCCAACCACTGGTTTACCGTAGCCATGGATCCTGAGAACCCCTCGGAGCCCATGGCAGAGGGCAAGAGCAAGACGCGTCGTCGAAGCAAGATGATGGCAGATCCACCGGCTGCCGCCGTGGATGGTGCGTACTCGGTACAGACGGGTCCGGTCCAAAAGCCGATGGTCGCTGTGGGCTGGGCGCTTCCTGCCTCGTGGGGAGACGATGATGTGCTCCAGCGCGTGACGGCTCGCGTGATCAACCAGTTTGTGGCACAGAATATGGATGTCGGCTCCGTGGAGGCCTTCAATGGCTGCAACGTGGTGTCGGGCGCTCGCTCTGGCCTGCTGGTGTGCCTCGCCACACTTAAGGAGGGCCGCGACACGGGTGACCGCGTGGGGCGCGCCATCGTCGACCAGCTCTCCTTCATCAACAACCCAGATCCGCAGTATGCCCAGGCGGTCGAGGTGGCCTACATGCGTGCCCGCAATCAGCTGCTCGGCGATACGCTGATGGGCATGGATGCGGGCGGGCGTCTCGGTGCAGGCGGTGACTGGTTGGTGCTGGAGTATGTGCACTACCTGATGGATCCGGCTGCGCACATTGACCGCCTTCAAGGGGCAAGCGGTATGACCGTCGACGACGTGAAGGCCTATGTCGACACGTGGCTCAAGCGGGACCGTGTGGCGAGTGTACGCCTAGAGCCCCCAGCAGCCGATCCGATGGCGATGGTGCCCGAACTCGTGCGGCAGGATGACCAAGACGCCACCGCTCGTGCCAAGGGCTACTGGACCTTGGCGGTTGCGCCATCAGGGGAGGCGTTTTCCGCATCAGCGCTCTCTGCGGAGGCCATCGACTATGCCGCGCCGCGGATCCCAGAAGACAGTGTGATGACCCGGACGCTCGGTAACGGTCTCGAAGTGGTGGCCGTGTCTGCGGGGGCTGCGCCGATTCTCCATGCACGCGTGGTCGCGCTCGACGGCACGACGCTTGACCCCACGGACCATCACCACTGGACCTTTGGTCGGCAGCATGTGCGGCCCAACCGTCCTGCGGAGCCTGCCAAGTATGGTGGCCGGCTCTCCTCGTGGAGAGGGGACAACACCCACGTGATCGACCTTGAGGTGGCGGCAGATAACCATGAGCAGGCGCTCTACGGCTTGCGGTTCACGCTCGACGAGCTTCGTGTCACCTTCAACAAAAAAGGCACGTGGCTCGCAGACCAACGCAAGGCGATGCTCGACGAACACTATACGCCAGAGTTTCAGGCCTACCGATGGGCCGAGCGACAGCTGGGAAGCCCCAACCTGATGCGTCGTCCCGGCCTCGAAGACCTCGCGGCATGGGGAGAAGTCAGCACGACCGAGGTCAAGGACATGATGCTGACCAAGTGGGCGCCAGAGCGGATGAAGCTCATCTTGGTGGGGCCACAGGATCCCGAGACGCTTCTCGACGCCGCAGAGACCTACTTCGGGGACTACAAAGTGAGCGGCGCGCCCACCACGCCCGTGACCTTCCGAGCCTCAACATCCGCAATCGCGGGCACCGCGGGCACGGCCATCTTCGCAGATGATGGTCCCGCTACGCTGACTGCGCGCTGCAGTGTCGGACTTGCAGATGGCCTCAATGACCCTCGTCCTCACGTGCTCGGAAGCCTGATCGAGCTCGGACTGAATGAGGGTTCGGGAGGCGCTCTTACGGGTCTCGATGCCACGGCAACGATTGCACCCGATGGGGCAGCACTCCTGACGGTGCGCGCACAGACCGACGCGCAGATGTCGGGCAAGGTCCATACTGCGTTGGCAAGCCTGTTGACCGAGGCATCCGACGCCTCCGATGACCCAGCGGTTCGTCGGGCAGCGCTTGTGCATGCGGGACGGCTGTCGGCTGATCGTCGGACGGTCCAACACCTCGCTGGGCTGGTGACGGCACGGGCCATGTCGGGCCTCGATCCGATGAGCGGTGACGCTTACGCAGACGCGCTGTCAACGCTCGATGCGAAGGGCCTTGCAGCGAGTGCTGCAGCATGTGCAGGCTCGCTCGCGGCGGTCTGGCGCGGGGATGAGAACCAGTTGGCCTCGTCGTTGAGCGCAGAGGGCCTTGAGCACACCCGCTTCGACTGGATGCAGCACGCCAAAGACGTCCACGAAACGGCGGACCCCAAGGGATTCGCCAAGTGGGAGAAGGCCCAGGCCAAGGGACGATGACCCTGGTGAAGCCTACTTCTCGGTGGCTTCAGCTGGTGCGTCTGGCCAAGTGAAGTCGAGGGAACTGGTGACCTGCGCGAGGGTCGCCAAGCCTTCGATCTCGTCAAAGCTCGACGGTGATGCGATCAGCACGCTGGCCAACATACGGTCTTTCTCGGGCTCAATGGTTGCGACGAAGCCGAGCTTCATGGTGTACCCAAACGTGCTGAAGTTGGCGAGCATCTGCTTACCGCGACCATCAGCTGTCGGCGCTCGGGAGACTTCCGTGGCTTCGCCCAACGGAAGATTCTCATTGGTCACCTTCAGAAGGGTATCGAGCATCTTGTCGGCCGTGGCCTTGGGCTTGTGCCGGTACCAGTAGACCGTGATGTTGGTGAACGGGTTGAGCGACGTGACGAGGTTCTGTTCTTTGGGGTAGACCGCGTGCTTCCAGCCCGAGGGAATGTCGACACTGATGGCGTGATCCGTGACCCGCGTGAGTTCAGGTGCCGCCCACGCGGTGGCCGAGCACAGCGCTAGCGCAAGAAACAGGCTTCTCATAGGTCGGTCCTCCGTCGTGTGGACAGTAGCACACGGCAGACACCGCACGCGGCGGTGTCATGCCCTCGACGCCTAGGGAAGCTCCCAGACCTGTTTGCCGACCGTGATCTTGCGGAAGTGCCACTCGTTCTTTTTGGTGTTGTTCGGACCACCCAAGTAGAACATGACGCCCTCGGTGGGCTCGAGCTTCGGCATAGACAGGTCGCCGGAGTTGGCCTTGACCAAGCAAGCATCTGGGTAGACTGCCGTGACGTCCGAGAGGGCGACCGGCGGCGGGGCGTTTTTGTCAAAGGCGAAGCTGCCATCGATCACAAGGGGATCGAAGCCTTGGCCTGGACCCTCGCCCGGATACCAGACAGCGACCAGTGCGGTCCAGTAGGGCTCGTCTGGGCTGATGGAGAACGAGGCCCAGTACCCATCGATGTCGGTCTCGGTGCCCGACCAGACGGCATGGTTGGCCTCGAGCACACTGTAGCTCTTGCCATCGCACGTGAGGTCAACCACAAGGCGCACATGGGGGCCGAGGTCACCGGTCTCAAAGTGCATCTCGGCGGTGATGTCGGTGAGATCGTCGAGCGGCCCGTTGAGATCTGTGAGGCCCATGATCGCCGTATTGCCAAACCCGGGGCCATTGTAGAAGCCTGCAGGACCCGGCATGGTGGCCTGTGCGGTGAACATGATCATGGCATCTGGCTCGGCCTTATCGGTGTTGGGTCCGACCGAGGCATCATTGATGCCGATGGACTGAAGCGCATAGATGCCCTCGAGGGGCACGACGGGGTCGGTGTCGGTCTCGACAGGCTCGTCCGTGTCTGTGTCGCCGGTCTCTTTCTTGACCGTGTCGGTCTCCACGGTGTCGGTGTCGGTGTCCGTGGTGTCCGTCTTGTCGCCGTCGCCGGCACAACCGGTGCCGATGACCATGCTCATGACGAGTAGGCTGTGGGAAATGGCTCGCATCCGTCCTCCATTCGCTCTAGAGGTGGCCCGTTACGGCGGTCTGCGTCAAGCTTAAATGCCATCGATGGCAACATTTTCGCGATGTGGTGCGGCATCGCCTTGGAGGACACATGGCCAAGGACATTCCAGAAAAAGACTACATCGACGCGGTGGCCTTTCCGGAGTCGGTACCTGTGCAGCCCATCGGTATCGTGCGTTCTCCCTACCGAGAGCGTCATGGAACTCCCCGCCAAGCGGTCGTCACAGAAGGGACGCGGGGCAACGCTGCGCAGCGGGGAACGCTCGAGTTGTTCGAGCACGTCGTCCCCGCACGTGCGCTCGGTGGCCTTGAGGGATTTGACTACGTGTGGGTCATCTGCTGGTTGCATCTCAATAAGCACTGGAACCCGACGGTCGTACCGCCACGTGGACCGAGGGTGCGCCGTGGTGTTCTGTCGACGCGGGCTCCGCATCGCCCCAATCATCTTGGGCTCTCGGCCCTGCGGATCGTGGGCATCGAGGGGCATCGGGTGCATGTCGAGGGGCTGGATCTTCTTGATGGCACGCCAATTATCGACATAAAGCCCTATGTTCCGTACTGCGACGCGTTCCCTGATGCAGCGTCCGGATGGCTGGACACCCTACAACAGCCCATGACGGCACCGGATCGGCCATCATGAGGGTTCTCTAACTACCCAATCGAAAACGGGATTTACGAGATCTGCCCAGCATGGATTGTGGCTTTTCCGAAATGCACTGCGGGAAAACCACCGATCCACGCGGAATGTAGGAGTACGGCCAAAAATAGTGGGAGAGGGACGTTCTTCCCCGATCTATTATCGGATCCAGTTGAGATTTCTTTAGCCCCCACCCCGAGGAAATCATGCGTCCAATGATCTTGGTTGCTGTGTTGTTTGCCGTGTCTGGTTGTCGCCAAGTGCTCGACAACAAGGACGGCGCTGCGCTCGTCATCACGGACAGTGACATCGTCGAGGATACCGACGTTGTGGCCGTGGACCCCGACTCCGTGGACTCGGATGATGATGGGGTTCCTGACGACGAAGACTGCGATCCTCTGGATCCAACCATCAGCCCCGACAACCCCGAAGTGCCCTACAACGGGGTGGATGATGACTGTGATCCGACGACGCCGGATGATGATCTGGACGGCGACGGTGCGCTCCTTGCGGACGACTGCGATGACGGAGACCCGCTCGTGGCGCCGGGACTTCCCGAGGTGTGTGACGGGCTCGACAATGACTGCAACGACCTCGTCGACGATGCCGTGGGAGACATCTGGTACGTGGATGCAGATGGGGATGGGTTCGGAGATCCGACCCAAGCGGTCAAGAGCTGTGACGCCGATCTCGGGCTGTCGGCCTCCCCGGACGACTGTGATGATGGGCGTGCGGAGGTGTTCCCGGGAGCCGACGAGGTCTGCAATGGTCTGGATGACAACTGCGATCTCCTCGTCGATAACGATGCAGGTGATGCGCTGACGTTCTATGCGGACACGGACGATGACGGCTATGGCGACCCGCTGGTGGAAGTCCTCGGGTGTGAGCTGCCAGATGGTGCTGCCGCCGATGCCACGGACTGTGATGACACCGATCCGGCCGTGCATCCCAACGTCAATGAAGTCTGCAATGGTGTGGACGACGACTGTGATGGATCCATCGATGTGGGCGCGGTTGACGCACAGCTCTTCTTCGTGGATGGAGATGGTGACGGTGTCGGCGGGCTGACGCCGGTACTGGCCTGTGATGTGGCCAAGGGACTCTCGGCGACGGGAGGCGACTGCGATGACAGTGCGGCCAGTGTCTACCCTGGAAACGACGAGGTCTGTGACACACTCGACAACGACTGTGACGGCCTCGTCGACGAGCCGGGCGCACTGGGCGGCAGCACGTACTACCGTGACCTGGATGGGGATGGGTTTGGCGATCCGCTCACGACCGAGCAGGCCTGCGCGCCCGGGCTGGGCTGGGTGGTCGATAGTACCGATTGTGACGACACCATTCCAAGCGTTTACCCCGGTGCGACCGAGCTCTGTGATGGGCTCGACAACGACTGCGATACAGAGATCGACGAGGGCGCGGTCAACAACGCGACCTGGTACGCCGATGCCGATGGCGACGGCTTTGGCGATGTGGGGACTACGCTGCTCTCGTGCACGCCCCCCGACGGCTATGTGGCCGCACCAGGCGACTGCGACGATGCGAACCTCTCGGCCTACCCCGGTGCCACAGAGTTTTGTGATGGCTACGACAACGACTGCAACGGAACCATCGATGAAAACACGGCTGTAGACGCCGAGACGTGGTGGCTTGATTTCGACCAAGATGGCGTGGGCGGCTCATTGGTGAGCATCGCCGCATGCGCGCAGCCTGCCGGCTATTCGAGCAGCTCGGACGACTGCGATGATGCACGCAGCGAGGCCTACCCTGGCGCTGATGAGCTCTGCAATGGCCTCGATGACAACTGCAATCTGCTCATTGATGACAATCCGGCGGTGCCGTTGACCTTCTACGCCGATCTTGATGGCGACGGTTTCGGCGATGCCGATGTGACGGCCGAGAGCTGCGAGGCACCGGCGGACTTTGTGAGCAACGACGAGGACTGCAACGATGCCAGTGCAGCCGTTCGCCCTGGTGGTGTCGAGATCTGCAATGGCGTGGACGATGATTGCGACAGCGTCATTGACGACAACGCGATCGACCCTGACGTCTTCTATCTCGATGACGATGGCGACACCTATGGCGATGAAGATGCCTTGGTGCTCGCGTGTGTGGCGCCCGCCGACTACGTCAGCAATGACCTCGACTGCGATGACGACGATGCTCAGATCAACCCGGGTGCGCTCGAGACGTGCAACGGCCTCGACGATGACTGCGATCAGAGCATTGACGAGCTGGCTGTCGATGCGCCGGTCTGGTTTGCCGACACCGACGGCGATGGTTTTGGAAACGGCACAACAGGCATTGCGAGCTGTACGCCTTTGGGAACGCGCGTTCTCGACGGCACGGATTGCGCGGACAACAACAGCAGCATCTACCCGGGTGCGGCCGAAGTGTGCGATGGGCTCGACAACGACTGCAACCAGCTCATCGACGACAATGCCGCAGGTGGCACCACATGGTTTGCGGACGCAGATAGCGATGGCTTTGGAAGCGCGCTGTCAACGCTCGACGCGTGTAGCCAACCTGCAGGGTATGTGGCCGCGGCGGGCGACTGTGATGACAGCGCAGCTGCGGTGTCACCCACTGCGCCAGAGGTCTGCAACGGTCTAGACGACAACTGCGACGGCCTCACGGACGTGGGAGCCATCGATGCTGTTCCTGCATGGACGGATGCTGACCAAGATGGCTTTGGTGCTCCCGGTGCGCCGTCGCTTGTGTGCGCGCTCACACCCGGACTGGCCGACAACGATGGCGACTGCTTGGACAATGACGCGTCCATCTACCCTGGGGCGGTCGAGACCTGCGACGGGATCGATGAGGACTGCAACGGGTTCCCTGACAACAACGCCATCGATGCGCCCACGTTCTACCGGGACGTCGATGGGGATGGCTTCGGGAATGTGAACGTTCCCAACACCACCTGCGTGGCACCCGTGGGATTTGTGCCGGATAATACGGACTGCATCGACAGCAGTGACATCAGCTATCCGGGTGCACCGGAGCAGTGCGATGGCCTCGACAATGACTGCAACGGTGTGGTCGATGATGGTGGTGCTGCTGCGATCGTCTGGTACGACGACGCCGACGGTGACGGGTTCGGTGATCCCGCGACCGGCACACTCTCTTGCAGCCAGCCCCCAGGCACCGTGCCAAGCAACACGGACTGCGATGACGATGCGATCGGCGTCAATCCTGCGGCTGTGGAGATCTGTGATGGCATCGACCAAGACTGTTCCGGCGTGGCCGACGATGGAGCCATTGATGCATCGACTTGGTATGTCGACGCAGACGACGATGGCTACGGCGTCGACGGAACTGGCGTACTCGCCTGTGTGGCGCCAGCGGGAACGGCCGCTGACAACGGGGACTGCAACGATAGCCTCGACGCCGTGAATCCGGGTGCGACCGAAGTCTGCGACGGCGTAGACCAAGACTGTGACGGCACTGCAGACAACAACGCTGCTGATGCCTCCACGTGGTACCGCGATGCGGATGCTGACGGATACGGCGACGCCGCGGTCACCTCGCTCTCGTGCGACCAACCGACCGGCTTTGTGGGAGATGCCACGGACTGTTTTGACGGCCTCAACACGGTCTATCCCGGTGCTCCAGAGCTCTGTGATGGCCTCGACAATGACTGCAACAACGCAGCGGATGATGGCGTGCTGCAGGCCGCCACGTGGTACGTCGACGCAGATGCGGATGGCTATGGTGACCCGACGCTCTCTACGGAGTCCTGCATTCAGCCGCCGGGCACCGTCCTCGATGGTACAGACTGCGATGATGATGCGACAGCCATCAACCCCGGAGCGGTCGAGATCTGTGACGGGCTAGACAACGACTGCAGCGGCGCTGCAGACGACAATGCACAAGGCGCTGCCATCTACTTTGTGGACGCAGACAGCGATGGGTTTGGTGATGCGGCTTCACCGGTCAGCGCGTGTCAGCAGCCAGCGGACGCAGTCTCGAACGCGAACGACTGCGATGATGGCTCGGCGGTGAGCTACCCCGGTGCCGATGAAGTCTGCGATGGGCTCGACAACGACTGTGACGGTCTGGCTGATGACGCACCGGTCGATGGCGACACCTGGTACCGCGACTCTGATGGCGACGGGTTTGGGGATGGGGCATTCACACGGGTCAGCTGCGCCGTGCCTTCGGGCTATGTTGCCAATGACGAAGACTGCCTCGACAGCGTCTTCGCCGTCAATCCGCTCGCTGATGAAGTCTGTGATGGCCTCGATAACGACTGTGATGGCGACATCGACCTCAACGCGCTCGACGCCCCGGACTGGTACCGCGATGGTGATGGGGATGGCTTCGGTGATGACGCCACCGTGGTGGCCTCCTGCGCACCGCCGTCTGGATTTGTGCCCACGGGTGGTGACTGTGAAGATGCGGACATCAGCATCAGTCCAGCCGCAGTGGAGACCTGTGATGGCGTCGATGAAAACTGCAACGCCCAGATCGATGAAGGCGCCGTCGACCAGATCACGGTCTACGCAGATGGTGATGGAGACGGCGTGGGGGCGGGAGCCGGCGTGCTCGCCTGCGAGGCCTCGGCCACCCAGAGCGTGGCTTCCGGGGACTGCGATGATGGCAACGCCGCGGTCTATCCGGGTGCACCGGAGCAGTGTGACGGCTTCGACACGGACTGTGACGGCACGGTCGACGGCCCGAATCCCGCCAACGCACCGACGTGGTTCCTCGACTTTGATGCGGATGGAGCCGCTGGTGGAAGCGTGAGCGTGCAGTCCTGCGCCGCCCCGGCCGGGTACTTCGCCACCGTCTCGGACTGCGATGATGGTCGAAGCGACGTCTATCCTGGGGCCCCCGAGATCTGTGATGGGGTCGACAACGACTGTGATGTGGCCATCGATGAAGATGTGGCCAATCCACCGGCGTTCTACCTCGACCTTGATGGTGACGGGTTCGGCGACCCATCCACGGCGGTGTTCCAGTGTACGCTCCCGTCGGGGCCTGACTGGACGTCGACCGGTGGCGACTGCAACGACGCAGCCATTGCGATCAATCCTGCTGCGGTCGAGACCTGCGATGGGGAAGACGACAACTGCGATGGCGAGATCGATGAGGCTTCGGCAGTGAACGCCCAGACCTGGTACGCCGATGCCGATGGTGACCTGTTCGGCAATATCGGACAGCCGCTACAGAGCTGCAGTCAGCCTCAAGGATATGTCCTCGACAGCTCGGACTGCGACGATCTCTCCGCCGTAGCACTGCCGGGTGGCATCGAGGTGTGTGACGGCCTCGACAACGACTGCGATGGTGCCTTTGACGAGTCCACGGCAGTCGACGCGGCCCTTTGGTTCCAGGATGGCGATGGCGACGGCTATGGCGTGTCGAGCGTCTCGACACCAGCCTGCGAGCAGCCCGATGGGTTCGCAGCAGTGGGGGGAGACTGCGATGATGCAGCGGTCACGATCAACCCCATGGCCAACGAATTCTGCGATGGCGTCGACAACGACTGCGATGGCGATGTAGACGAGAGCAGCGCCCTCGATGCACCACCTTGGTACGCTGACGCTGACGGTGACACCTATGGTGACCCTGCGGTTGTCCAGTTTGCATGTGCCCAGCCCGCTGGGTTTATCGCAGACAACGAAGACTGCGATGACACGCTGGCCAACGTCAATCCCAATGGCGTAGAGGTCTGTGATGGGCTCGACAACGACTGTACGGGGCAGGGCGATGACTTTGGCGTCTGCCCCTGCGATGTGAACTACACCTTCGCTGACGGTCGGCCCTACATGTTCTGCACGAACGAGGAGCCCTGGGCGGACGCTCGCGACTTCTGCGCGTCTTATGGCTACCACCTGTTGACGGTCAACGACGCGCTCGAGAACATCTGGGCCGACGGCGTGTCTGACACCTACAGCAACGCCAAGTGGTGGATCGGCCTCAACGACATCGCCGTGGAAGGCACCTTTGTGTGGGATGACGGCACGCCGTTGGGGTACACAAATTGGCACCCTGGCGAGCCGAACAACCTTGGTTCTCTCGGGGAAGACTGTACCCAGTTCAACCGCTGGGGTGACCAGACGTGGAACGATGAGCCGTGCAGCCGCTCATTCAAGTTCATCTGTGAGTATGACTGAACCGACTACCGCTTGGGGACTTCGAGGATGGGGTTGAGGATGGTTGACCCCTCCCGTTTCGCCCCGGGTGGCAACAGCCAGTAGTCATGGGTGCCTGCGCGTGTGCGGGCAGCCATCTCACGCATGCGGTCGGTGTCGGTGGCATCAAGCCAGAAAGAGGGTTCGCGGTCGTCATCGATGACCTCGCCACGGTCGAGTCGGTCGAGGATGTGGCCGCCCCTCAGGTCGAGTCGGTAGACGAAGGTGTTGTCCGGACAGGTGTGGTAGGGCACCAGCGGCTCGGAGATCCGGAGGGCGCCGAAGCGCGTGTGGATGCGCAGCGAGAAGTTGTCGTACTGGGCCACCCCAAGGGTCTGGCGAGAACCATAGGCGCGGAGACTCATCACCTTGGCAGCGTAGCCCAGCTTGTGCCCCGGCATGACCGTGCACATGGAGAAGCTGCTCCAGACACCAGGCTCTGCGGTCGGAATCGAGATGGCTTCAGCGACGGGTACGAGCCTGTCGCCATCGGCAATGCCAAGGTCCCACCGCATACGGTTGGGGAGTGTGGAGGCGGGGGCCGCAAAGCCAATGAACGAGGACGGGAGGATGCCGCAGTCGATCTGTACCCATGCCGGCATGCCCATGTCCTTGCTGCCATAGGCGAGACCGTTCATGCGGTTGATCAGCTGATGGACTTCGAGATGTTCAGGGTCGTCTGCGGCCCACATGGTGAGCGCTGCACCAAACGGCGCAGGATGAAGCAGGTCAAGGTTGGCCCGTGATCCGAACGCGAAGGGTACGAACCCCTTCTCAAGGAGTGACGCGATGAGATGCATACCCGGCCTCCACCATCAGCTGCCGGGGCGGTTTAACGCGCTTTGCGCTTACCCTTCTTCGCCTTTTGCTGGATCTGCTCCGAAGCTTGATTTTCCCCAGTGTCCGTACCGTCCATGAGGCTGGTAGCACCGAGGAACAGACCGCCGAGCAGAAGGGCCACGATGAGGTACACCGCGGGATGGAGCCCACCCTGTTCAGACGCGGGGGCCTCACTAGAGGCAGAAGAGGCCCCTGTGGGGTAGGTGCTGAACGGTGCGGGAGCTTCATCGGGGACGGCGACCGATGCCGCCGACACCCCTGTGGGTGGGGCAGCGGAGACGCGAGGTGCCTTGAGGGTATCGAGCTGGAGTGCTGAGGCGACGAGCTCGGCCAGCTCCTTGAGTGGAGGCCCAACCGTCACGGCTTGGGTATCCAAGGTCACGCCATAGGCCGTCTCGATGGCCCGCGAGAGGTCGAGGGCCATGACGGAGTCGAAGCCCTGCCACGACAGGGGTCGGGACGTCGACACCTCACCGGCATCAACACCGAGCTGTTGCTCGGCGAGTGTGGTGAGGCCTTGGAGCAATGCTTCGGCGCGTGCGTCTTGTGGGAGCGCGGCGAGCCGAGACAGGGGGCTGTCGGCGGATGGCGTGTCCGCGGGCGTTGGGGCCACGGGCTCCTTGGATGCGGCCGAGAGATCGAGGCGAGGCAGAATGAGCTCGGCCAGCTCTTTGAGTGGGGGACCAACCGTGACGGTCTGCTGGTCGAGACGCACACCCAGCTGGTCTTCGATGGCTCGTGCAAGGTCGAGGGCCATGACGGAGTCGAATCCCTGCCAGGAGAGCGGCCGTGTCGGGGAGACGGTTCCCGGGTCAACCCCAAGCTGGTCTTCGGCGAGACGCGCCAGTTCTTTCAGCAGCGTGGCCTCGACCCCTGTGGCGGGGACCCGCGCAAGTCGTCCGAGCGCCGTCTGCACCACCGCAACGGGCGCATCGTTGGTGACGCGACCTTCTGCCGCAGGGGGCGATGGATGCTCCGGGCCTTCGATGAGCTCGATGACCTCACGAAGAAACGGCACGGTCTTGAACCGTGGGTCCTTGCGGTGCAGATCTCGAACCCGCATGTCCATATAGAGGACGCGATGGGCATGGTCTGCGCCGTGCGCCAACACGGCATCGAGGCCATCGTGGGTCTTGATGCCGGCCATGCCACGGCTGGCCATGAGCTCGGACAGGCGGGCGGCCATTCCGATCTCGCCCCATGGTCCCCAGTCGATGGCGACAGCAGGGAGACCCATGCGGCGACGGTTGTGGGCGAGCGCATCCATGAACTCATTGGCGGCAGCGTAGTTGCCTTGCCCCGGAGCACCGAGGCTGGCGGTCACGGAGCTGAACAAGACAAATGCGTCGAGGTCGCGCCCACGTGTGGCCAGGTGGAGGTTCCACGTCCCCACGACCTTGGCCGACATGACCTCGTTGAAGCTGTCGTCCTGAAGCTTCGCGATGGGGCCATCACGAAGGACGCCTGCCGCATGGAGAACCGCACGTACAGGGACGCCTTTCTTGTCGAGGTAGGTGAAGAGGTTGTCGACCTGCTCACGCTGACTGATGTCGACCGACTCGACAATGACCTCTGTGCCTCGCGCGGTCATCGCGGCAATGGCTGCCTTGGCAGCAGGCTTGGGTCCGCTACGACCCAACAAACACAGCCGTGGGAACCCGAGCTCCGACAGCCGTCCTGCGACGGCCAGTCCGAGCGCACCGAGGCCACCGGTAATGACAATGCAGCCATCGTGGCGGGGTGCGAAGGGTTCTCCGCTGGCCGTGTGTGGCCGGAGCCGGCACGCCCACCACTGGGTTCCCCGGATGGCCAGCTGGTCCTCGTCCCGAGGGAGCCGAGCGATGTGAATGGCGAGCTGATCGACGCCGGCACCCTCTGCATTGGGGTCAAGGTCGATACGGACGTTGTGGAGATCGCGATGCTCTAGGGTCAGCACACGCAGGAGTCCCCAGACGGGGGCTTGCGCCAGCATGGCGTGCTCATGAGGTCTTGCCGAGACACCGCCGCGGGTGAGCGTGACAAAGGACGCCTCATGACGTGCGTTGCGGAGGAGCGCTTGGGCCGCGTGAAGAACTGCGAAGGTGCTCGCGTGCTGTGCCTTGACCCACGCCTCGCCAGTGGCGTCGTCACCGGGCTCGGGCGCATCGAGAGACCCTGCGTGAATCCATCCTTGGAGCCCATCACCAGCGTGCTCGAGAAGCGCATCGTGACCGGCGGCATCCAGCGGATCGAGCAGCCAGTGATCACCTTCGGGCCCAGAGGTGGCACCCTGACGCACGGAGATGACGGCATGGCCAGCATTCGTCAAGGCCTCGACGAGCGGCTGCACCACGGCGTGCGCATCGAGTGACACAATCCACGTGCCCTTCGGGCTGGCCGCTCCCGACAATGCCGTGGGCGCCCATGCGGGTCGCCATGCGCGTGGTCCTTGGAGCGGATCCACCTCTGCAGGGGCCGAGGGCGTGGCGGGCAGGGCGGTGGGCGCCTGACCCGAAGCGTGTCCCGGTCCGGGGTCTTCTGCCCAGTGGGTCTTGCGCTGCATGGGATAGGTCGGCAGCGCGATGTGCGGTGTGTGGCCGTCGAACCACGCCGACCAGGAGACGGGAAGCCCGACACCATGGGCTGTGGCGAGGGCCTCGCACCATGCGCGGACAGGCTGCTCTTCGCGGAGGGAGGCGAGCCAGGTGGGCTTGAAGGAGCGGTCCACCCGCCGTGCCATGCGGGACAGTACGGGCGCGGGACCCGCTTCAAGCACCACGCCAATCCGCTCGATTGCGAGGTGTTCGATGGCCTCACGGAACCGTACGCAGCCACGTACATGCTGCGCCCAATAGGCTGGCGTAGCCATGCTCTCGTCGGCCCACGTACCGGTCACATTGGATAGAATCCGGCGGCTCGGTGGCTTGAGCGACATCGTCGCGAGGTGCGCCTTGAGGTCTTCGAGCATGGGCTCCATCAGTGGGCTGTGGAACGCATGGCTGACGTTGAGCGGACGCGCGTCGATGCCTTGCGCAGCCAGATGTGCCACCACGGCGTCGACGGCCGAGGTCTCGCCGCTGATGACCACACTCTCGGGACCGTTGTCGCTGGCGAGGTCGACGGCACCACCAAGCTCATCGAGCGCAGCCTGCACCACGGCGGCTGATGCCTTGAGGGCGACCATGCTGCCGGTGCGTGGTAGCGCAGACATGAGCGCACCCCGTCTCACGACGAAGGAGAGCGCGTCCTCCAGAGAAAAGACACCCGCGAGGTAGGCGGCCACGATCTCACCGATCGAGTGACCAACCATGATGTCGGGCTGGATGCCGAGTGTCATCCACCGTGTCGCAAGCGCGACTTCGAGCACGAAGAGGGCAGGCTGTGTCCAGGCCGTATCGACGAGGGGTGCCTCTTCGACACCTTCGAACATGACGTCTTTGATGGAGCGTCCGAGGTGAGGCCTCAACAGCTCATCGCATCGGTCGACCACCCGACGAACGGACGGATCGGCCTCGTAGAGGGCCTTGCCCATGCCGGCGTACTGGCTGCCTTGACCGGTGAACAACATGGCCACGGCGGGTGGCTTGGGTGAGGCGTCGTGGACGAGTACGGCATCATGCGGCTGCCCCGCAGCCCAGGTCGTGAGGGCGTCACGAGCTTCTGCAGTGGTGCGCGCGAGCACGGTCAGACGTCGTGGGTGAGCCATGCGGCCCAGGGCGAGACGTGCAGCAACGGTATCGAGCGAAGCGGAGTCGGTGAGCTGCTCTGCAAGGGAACCGGCAAGCTCACGGAGCGGCGTGTCGCTGGACGCGGAGAGGAGCAGGGGGAGTAGGTTTCCGGTTGGTGTGGAATCGTGGGCCCCAGCTTCGGGAGCGGCCTCCAGAATGACATGTGCGTTGGTACCGCTGATGCCGAAGCTATTGACGCCCATGCGTCGTGGACGTCCCTCTGGCGCATCAAAGGGCATCGCTCTCGTAGGGATGGTGAAGGGCTGGTCGTTGGAGATCCGCGGATTGAGGGCGTTGAGGTGCAAGTGCGGAGTGAAGGTCTTGTGCTGCAGGGTCAGCACGGCCTTGATGAACCCAGCGACGCCGGCGGCGATCTCCAGATGACCAATGTTGGTCTTGACCGAACTCACGACCAGAGGGCGCGAGGGACTGCGCTGACCATACGTCGCCATCAGGGCGGTCATCTCGGCAGGGTCGCCAAGGCCTGTACCCGTACCGTGGGCTTCGACCGCGTCGACCTCGTCGGGCGTGAGCCCTGCATTCGCCAGTGCAGCGTTGATAAGTCGGGTCTGGGCCCCCGCGTCAGGTGCCATCAGGTTGTCGGAGAGACCGTTGTGGTTGACAGCCGAACCTCGGATGACGGCGAGAATGTTGTCGCCATCGGCGGTCGCCTCATCGAGCCGCTTGAGCGCCACCATACCCGCGCCTTCTGCGCGCACGTAGCCATTGGCCGAGGCGTCGAAGGCCTTACACCTCGCATCGGGGGACAGCATGTTGAACGCGACCATGATGAGGTTGTTTTCGGGGGACTGCACCATCGCTACGCCGCCCGCGAGTGCAAGGTCGCACTCACCGCGCCGCAGGGCCTCGCAGGCCTGATGAATGGCGACGAGGCTGGTGGAGCATGCCGTGTCGAGGTTCACACTTGGGCCTTCGAGACCGAGGATGGCGCTTATTCGGCCGGAGGTGAACGAGATGTCGTTTCCGGTTCCGACGTAGCGATCCGCCTTGGGGCCCGCCATCTCGCCTCGGTTGTAGAAGCGGATCAGATACTCACTATGGCTTGTTCCGGCCCAGACACCTACGGTTCGTTCACCCAGCTGGGCAGGAACGATCTGGGCGTGCTCCATGGCCTCGTAGGCGACCTCGAGCATGAGTCGTTGCTTCGGGTCGAGGGCCCGAGCTTCTCGTGGCGACATTCGGAACAAGGCTGCATCGAAGTCTTTAACTTCTGAGGCGCTGAGCCAGCCGCCGAGCAGCGCGAGGTCTGGAAGAGGCTCTCCATGGTTGAGGGCCTTCAGGCTCTCGAGATTCCAACGCCCCTCGGGCACGCGACGAATCGCGTCGCCTCGCTCGGAGAGAAACTGCCAGTAGGACTCTGGGGAATGGCAGCCCCCGGGAAACCTACAGGACATGCCTACGACGGCAATGGGCTCCGCGATGTGCGTGGCCTTTGGCATGCGATCTCCATTCCTTTGCGGTCAGCGATAGGGCAACAAGATACCGGTACCAGCAGGAGCGCGCCATGCGGGTCAGCATCGTTCTTGTTGTCGTGGGCTTGGCCTTGTCAGCATGTAAGCCAGCCGAGGATTCCGGGCCTGAACTTCCAGACGCGCTCTCCAAGATCGGATCCACGATTGTGGGTGAAGCAGGCGGGCAATTCGTGCTCGATATCCTTACGATCTCGGTCCCGCCCGGCGCGTTTGCGACCAACACCGAGATAGAGGTCTACCTCGATCCCCGTCCAGTCGATGGCTATGCGCGAGCCTCGGAGCGACTCTGGGTGCTTCCACTGGATGTGACGCTCTCCATGCCCGTCGAGATGTCGTTTCGTGTAGATGTCGAGACCGATGCGCCTCTGCAGCTCCACTGGGGTCCGCCAGGGGTGGTGTTCGAGGCCTTTGATGTGGTACGGGCCGAGGGCCGAGCAGACGTGTCGATGAGCCAGTTTGGACAGGGGTTCATTGGTCTCCGCGGGTCATTTCCAGAGGACACGGACCCGGCAGACAGTGGCCCTCATGGCAAGGATACGGGGGATACCGCGCCCAAGACCCCCGATTCTGCTGTCGAACCCGACTCCGGAACCACCGGACGCGACACCTCGGCACGCGACTCGGACACGGCATCCGACACGTCTGTGGCTCCGCCAGACACCGCCTCGACGGATACGGGCGCGGGTCGTGAGACGGCAGCACCGACCCCGACCGATTCGTCAGTCCACGAGACCGCGGTGCCTATTGAGACATCGACGATCGAGACCGCCGTGCCACTTATCGACACCGGGACCGAAGACTCGGGCCGATGATCAGGCCTTCGCGAAGTGTGCGATGGCCTCGCGTGTCACATCGATCACCAGGTCGATCTCGGCACTCGTCAGGTAGAAGTGGGGCGTGAAGCGAAGCGCGTTCTGCCCACCATGGATGACACCGATGCCTCGGCAGCGCATGTACTCCTCGACGCCACCAAAGCCGACGACGGGGAAGCGCTCGGGGTCCAGCTCGGCAGAGAGGAGCAGGCCGGTGCCCTGCACTTGGGTCACACACCCGGGGAACTCGGTCATGAGGCCTTCGAGCTTTTGGACAAACTCGACACCTCGGTCGCGGATGTTCTGTCGGAGGTCATCGTTGATGTGCGCCAAGGTGGCGATGGCGACCTCGAGTGCCCGCGGATTGGTGGTCATGGTGTTGCCGTACACCCCGCGCTGGTAGATGGCGGCGGTGTGCTCGTTCAGTCCCAACACCGAGAGGGGATACTGGGCCGCGTTCAGCGCCTTCGACCACGTCTCGAGGTCAGGACACTCGCAGTCCTCGAACCCGGGGAAGTCGACGATGGAGAGGTCGCCGGTGGCGCGGAGACCTGCTTGAATGGCGTCAATGAGGAACAACGTTCCGTTCTCTCGCGTCAAGCGACGGGCCTCATCGTAGAACTCGCGGGTCATCGCCATGCCTGGGTTGCCCTCGCCCATGACCGGCTCGGCGAGCATCATCTCGAAGAAGACCCCGTCACGCTCGGCCTGTGCAAAGGCCTCACGAAGCGCTGCAATGTCGTTGGGTGGGACAGTGACCAAGTTGTCGCGGCCGCGGAAACTGGCGAGGTGCTTGCGGTAGGTCTTGCTCGTCGAGTGGCTGGCTTGCGCGGGCCGGTCTGTTCGTCCATGGAAGCCGCCGTGGATGGCGAGCATCTTGATGGCCTTGCCCTCATGCCGGCCACCGGGGCCTGTCAGCTGCGCCGCGTTGATGTCGGAGATGCGTGCGGCCACCGTGACGGACTCCGAGCCAGAGTTCATGCAGATGAACTGGTGGAATGGACAGCCATCGGTGCGGGCATGTCCGCACTCGGCACGCATGGCTTCACCGAAGCGCTTCTGCGAGAAGCTCGGTGTCATGATGTTGGCGATGACCCAGGGCTCCTCAAGGGCATCGATGACCGCGTCCGGCCCATGGCCGAGGCCGAGCATCCCGTAGCCACCGTTGTCGTGCAGCACGGCACCGTGCGCCGTGACGATCCATGGCCCCCGCGCGGCGAGCGCTACGTAGGGATTGACGGCCGCCGCACCATAGAAGTTCACAAAGTCCTGCTGCAGGTGTACGACAAGGTCTGATTCGTCCATCTTGAGCTCGTCTGCACGGTCGGCCTGAAGCTCTTGGTGGTTCTCCCACGCCTCATTGATGGCGCGTCCGAGCTCTGGGTCGGCAGCGAGGAAGCGCGCGATCACCTCATCGGACAGACCGACAGTCTTACGTGCACCGCCGAATTCCCGCATGGCAGTCAGCGTTTCGAGAGGAGAGGGTGTGGCATTCATGGGTGGGCTCCGGAAGCGAGAGGACCAACGGTTGGGCCGGTCACTATAGCGCGTCAGCGGCGAGCCTTCATGCCCTTGCAACAACCTACAACGTTCCTCCCCAGTGATGGAGCACGGCCACTTGCTCTGCGGTGAGGCGATCTGGCGCGCTGCACACGTCAGGATGGTTGAAGCACCATGACGTCGGGAACATGAGGTTCTGGCCAAGATCTTGAGCACAGCTTGCTTCTTCGTCACATCGGGGGGTGTCTTCCAGCGCGTCCCATCGGACGGCATGGCCTTCGGCATCCCACTCGACGGGGTGCGGTAGCCCGAGGTAGTGCCCGAGTTCGTGTGCCATGGTGTGGCCCAGCAACTCGGTGGAGAGGAGGTCGGTCCCGGTATTGGCGCGTACGTGAGGCTTCCATGCGATGGTCACGGCGCTGACCGGTGTCGCCGCCATCGGACCCCCATGGACCGAGCGCCCGAGGGTGTGTGGCTCCTCTCCAATCTGGTCCACCACCACCATGGGAATGACCCACGGGGGGGTGGTCTCGGCGAAGGCTGCGAGCGCTGGACTCCCACGGCCGTCGTAGTGAGGGTCGATCGCTACAGGCTGCTCCCGCCACGACCAAAGCAGGTCGATGTCGGCGGCAGCGTAGGTTGCAGCGGCGTGCGCCATCGCAGCCTCGGCGGCTTCCCTGATCGTGGTGCGCTCCTCGCCTTCATGAGGTGCGGCGAGCTCGACTTGGACACACCCCTGACCGGGCGCCGTATCGAGCGCGGCCCATGCGGTCCATGTGACGTCGACGCCCTCTGTCAGTCGTGCGGTGGGATCGGCCGCCCCGATGTGAAAGGTCCACGTGCCGTGCGTGTCGAGCCTCTGGTCACCCGTGATGGGCCACTGGAGGCCGCGCGTCTCCCGGCCCTCGGCGGCGAACACAGATTGCGTCAAGACTTCATCACCCCACCACTGCTCCCCCTCGAGCACGACCTCTCCATCGGGATCGATGACTTCATGAAGCGTGGGGGAGTGGCCCGGTGTGTGCGCGACGATGTGGAGGGTTCGGATCTCGTCAAAGGTGGGCAGAAGCAAGGCGGCGGTACCGTCAGCGGCGGTGACCGCAGTCCCGGTCGCAGTCAAGATGCCGGCCTTGCACCGGTGCGGCCAGATGACGGGGGTGGTGTCGGTCCAGAACAGGTTGGGATCCAGTGCGTCTCCGACAGCTTCCTCGCCTTGGGGCGGCTCGACCGCCCACTCTCCAACGGCGGGTGGCGCTTCGAAGCTACACGCGGACGCAAAGACGACGCCCCAGAGTGCTGCTTGTACCGTACGCGCGCGCGCCATGGGTCCCCCAGACGCGAGAGGCGTCTGCAGGTGTCATCGGAATCTGCGCCAAATACGTGAGGCCTTTTGCGACTTTTATGGGGTGGCTGTCGAAGGTTGGGGATCTTCGGCCGGTACGGGCGTACCGTCATAGGACCACGTCTCTCCGTAGACCGTACCCCACTCGGCCTTGTCGTAGTCGAGGATCTCCATGGATCGTGTCGCTGCGTCAAACGAGGCCACCCAGAAGTTGTCGGCATCGTAGCGGGTTGCGGCCACTACGTGGGTGGGCACATCGAAGCCGGGCAGCTCGATCCATCTGTGGGAGTGACCCACGAAGACGGCAATCAACTGGTCTTCATACGCTTCGACGAGCTCGAACATGTCCGCCACCCGAGCGTCTGGACTCTCGTTGCGCTGCATGACGTAAGGCGGATGGTGAAACATCAACACCGAGGGTAGCCCCTCATCGAGTTGTTCTGCGAGCCAGTTCAGCTGATCCACGCCGAACGATCCGAAGAACGTATCGAAGGCTTTGTCTGTGGCGTCCCACGTAGGACCGGCTTGGCTGTTGGCCATCAGAAAGCGTACCCCGTTGTGGTCGACCTTGTAGTAGGGGTCGACCCCGAAGAGCTCTTTGAAGATCTGGTGGGTGCCCTCCCGACTCATGATGTCGAGCTCATAGTCATGATTGCCCCATGCGGCGTGCACCGGAAACGCGAACGCATCGAGGGCCTCTTTGGCCAAGAAGGGGGCGCTCGCGTTGGTGGGGTCGAGGTACCACGACACGTCATTGCTGCGGTACGCTTGATGAAAGACGTCACCGGTCACAAACCCGATCTCGGGGCGTGGTGAGATGGCAGCCGTGATCGCTGCAGTCGCCGCGAGGCGTGTGCGTGTCTCGTAGATGGACGTCGTGTCCAGCTCATTGCCTTCGCAGCATTTGTACTCATCGTCGATGACGTGCGGGTCAGACATGATGACCGCGCGGAAGGGCTGCTGCGGCAGGGGTTCGGTGACCATCGACGTCGTGTCGGTGCCTGAAGCGCATGCCGCGAGCAGGCCGAGCGTTCCAACCCAGCGCATGAGACCCCCCCTCGGCGGAAGCATAGCATCCGGGGCCTGGTCTCGGTCAATGGCCCGAAGACCCCACCTTATCCCAGATGGCCTTCACGCGGGCATCACGGCCGCACCCAAGCCGGTAGCGCTTGTAGTGGTCGGGATTGGTCTTGTAGAAATCTTGGTGGTAGTCCTCTGCGACCCAAAAGGTTCCGAGGGTGATGATCTCTACGGCTGTCGGCGTCTTGAACGTGGTCTCGAGCGCTGTCTTGGAGGCCTCGGCTGCAGCGCGCTCGAGATCGTTACCCGGGAAGATCGCCGGCCGATACTGGGACCCGCGGTCGCAGAACTGACCCCCGCCATCGAACGGGTCGACGTGATGCCAAAAGTAGTCGAGGAGCTCGGCGTACTGGACGGTGTTGGGATCATAGATGACGCGGATCGCCTCGGTGTGACCCGTCACGCCGAGACCGACCTGACGGTACGTGGGGTTGTCTTTGAATCCCCCGGCATAGCCGCTCACTGCATCGATAACGCCGGGCACCTTCTCAAAATCTGACTCGATGCACCAAAAGCAGCCGGCTGCGAATACGGCCTCGGCTTGGCCTGGGGCGAGGGGTGCGGCTGCGACAGGCGTCTTGGGTGCTTCGGCTGTCGCGTTGGTGGGTGTGCCCACTTTACAGGCGGTCATGGAGAGAAGAAAGGCGGTAGCAAGTCGGATCATCGGGAACCTCCCTTGGTGGGCCAACCGCCCAAGAAGACCTTGCGGTCAGCGAGCTTGCGCGCGTCTTTGCGCGGTACAAAGTCCAGTGATGCGCTGTTGATGCAGTAGCGGAGACCTGTCGGTGCGGGGCCATCAGTGAAGACATGCCCCTGATGCCCGCCGCACCGGGCGCAGGTGATCTCGGTGCGCATCATACCCCAGCTGTTGTCGGACACACGCCCGACGCGGTCATCCTGAATAGGACGGTAGAAGCTCGGCCACCCGGTGCCGGACGTGAACTTGTGCTTGCTGTCATACGCGGGATTCCCGCATGCGGAACACACGTAGATGCCATCGGCTTTGTTGTCCCAGAGGTCTCCCGTGAAGGCCCGCTCCGTGCCTTGCTCACGCAGGATGTGAAACTCATTGGCATCGAGTACTTCACGCCACCGTTCCGCCGAGAGCTGAACCCGGTCTGGCGTGATCTCATCGGGCGCCTTGCGCCGGCCCGGTGCAGCCGCTTCGGAAGAGGACCCGCAGGCCCAGAGCGCATTGCAGGCGGCCCAAGACATCGTGAAGGACAAAAACGAGCGTCGGTTCACACGCACCTCCGGGATTTATATGTCCTAAGGTGGGCATGCGATGCCGAACTGCCAACACAACGTGACGACGCATTGACGACGCCAAAAAACCTGTCAGAACGTCGGTTGACCTCTTGTCATGTGTACTCGTCGTATTTCAGGGCGCGCCCTTTGGCGTGGTCGATCGGGTACTTTTCTCGTGCACGCTCCAGCTTGGTGTGGAGCGCTGCTGCGAGGTCAATCTCTGCCATGGCCGCAAAGTTGAGCAGGCAGATCAGGACGTCCGCCGCCTCATCAGCCACCTTGGCATGCCGTGTCGAGACAGGCGGTTGAGGGCCCTCGTCCGTGCTCCAGAGGTAGAGCTCGAGCAGCTCGGCCGCCTCGACCGAGAGGGCCATGGCGAGGTTTCTCGGCGAATGAAACTGATGCCAGTCGCGCTCTGCCACGAAGGCCTGGGTGAGCTGCTGAAGGTCTCGGAGGGTGCTCTTGTCATCCCGAGGGGTATCCGTCATGTCCAGGCCTCCGGTTGATCGATACGGTGAAGGACCCAGTCGAAGTGCCCTGTCGTGATGATGCTACCGCAATACCCGCAGGCTCCCGTCGCCTCGACGTTGTCGAGTGCACCACCACAGGCGGGGCAGCATTCTGGGTCCGCCGAGTGACCACCGCTGCCGACGGCCCGAATGAAGGTCCAGTACTCGCTCATCTCACGTGCGCTACGGTCACTACCGCCCTGCAGCGTATCGGAGTCGATCTCGACGAGGAAGTCCCGCATGCGAGCCCAGAAGCGGACGGTAATCGTCTCGTACCAGGCATCGAGCTCTAGCCTGACCACCTGCATCTTGAGGATCTTCACCTCTTCAAGGCGGTTGGCGAGGCCATGTTCCTGGTAGCGCTCGAGGGTAAATCGAAAGCTCTGGTAGACTTGGTCCGTGGTGTAGGGACGTGCGCGTGACCAGCGGTTGTTGGACCATGCCTGCTGCAGGGCATAGAAGATGTGGTGGAGACGTGCCTCCCATGCCTTGAGATCGAAGTCTGGGTGCCGCCCCTGAAAGGCCCTCATGTGGGTCGCGAGGTCGGGATCGACCACACTCGGGAGAGTCGCGCCAACTTCGACACCGCTGGGCTGTACGGCATGTAGGGGGGCGCCGAGCACTTCGACAGGGCCGAGCGCAATCTCGGCCACACGCCACTGAAGGTGGCCCTCGGTAAGCGGCGTGCCGCAGCTGGTGCATGCGCCGAGGCTGTCGGTCTCGACGGCGCTGCCGCAGGCGGGACAGCCCAGCTGACGTGCGACGGCCGGGGCGAGACTCTGCGTGCCCGGCGGCCGAGTGAAGGTCCATGTGGCTGGTTGGGCGATGCGCTGTTCACCGAGGGTCATGCTGACGACCATGGCGATGTCGACCCGTTGGTTGCGGGCCGTCACGTCGACCTCAACGACCGTAATGCCACCCAGCACGATGTCGGTGGGTGCAGCGGCGCTGCATACGGCGTCGAGCGTGCGGCGCGCGGAGGTGGTGATGAAGGGTTCGAGGGGGGCCCACGTACTGGCGGCAGCTGCAGCCCAACAGCGGGCATGGACCATCTGGGCAAAGTCAATGAATGCCGGTGCAGAAAACGTAGGATCGGCCTCGGTCAGGCGAGCGAATGTTGTACGCCGACGCCCCGTGACCGTGGTGGTCCCTTGAGAGGAATCAAGCCCTGACGCGCGCACCACATGGTCGCCATCTTGGCCATTGACCCAACGATTCCACGCCCATGCACCGAAGAGAACCAGGGTGAGAGGAACACCGATCTCCGGGTAGACGATCAGCAACCGGATCAGGAGGACGACCGCCTCTGCGTCACCCGCTGCGCCGCCAGTGCCCGACGGGGAGGAGGTGCCACCTCCAAAGCCTTGGCCCCCGCCGACACGGGCATCTGCCTCGGTGGCGAGGAGACAAACGCCAGCCATGACCACGAAGAGGCGGGCACCCCGATGAAGACCGTTCATCGACGCACCCTCGGCGCATTGGGAAGACCGATGTCGTCACTGTCGTCACGCGCTGGCATGTAGGTGGCCAGCACGTCTCCGAGTGCCCGTAGCGATGTCAAGAAGGCTGGGACGTCACGCGCGGTCAACGCATCGATGGCGGGGTCGAGGTGGCCATGCGGAATACTTCCCTCGACGCCAAGGTCGTAGAGCACCTCGATGTGTCCTTCGACCGCACTGACATAGATCAGCAGCCCTGTTCTTCGGGGCGTGGCGTGCACGGCCTCTTCGATGAAGGCGCACTGCGCCGCTGCCCGTACGGTAGGGCGTGTGAAGGCGGGCAGCATCCCGAGCATGGGGTCGAGCAGCATGTCGCGGGAACACAGCCAGCCGCAGACGACAAAGACCAAGAAGGTGTCGAGCCAGACCGTCGTTTCAGACAGAGGGTAGGGCTCAAAGAGCATGAACCCGAGGGCGACCCATGTCACCACGGCGCTCGCAAGGAGCGGGACGACCCGGTAGTCCGACGAACGACGTGCCGCGACGACGACCAGCTCGACATCTGTGTGCTGTTCGATCTCGGTGACGGCCTCGGAGACGGCCTCTGCGAAGGTTGGGTCTGTGTGGAGCATGGGTCACGCGTCCTTCAGCGTCGTGAGGCGAAAGGCCTTGTCGGCCACAAAGCCACTGCGTTCATAGGTGCGAACGGCGGGAAGGTTGGCCTCATTGACATGCAGGGTGATGCACCGGTACCGCGGAAGTAGCGCTCGGGTGAGCGCACGCATGCCCTCGGCGGCCAGTCCAGCGCCGCGGAACTCTGGTGGAACATAGGTTCCTCCCACCTGGCAGCCCCACGCCGTGCGTGTCCCGACGTTGATCTGGAATGCAATTTTGCCGGAACGGACCATGACCCAGGTGCTTCCCTGACGGACACGCCGCTCGACCGCCGCGCGGAACATCTCTTCGTCGACGTGGCGTGGGTCCCGACCGAGGTCTTCGAGCTCCATTTCGGCAGCATTGGCAATCAGTGCCTCAAGCTCGTCGTGATGCGCGCGTCGAAAGCCATCGGGACGTTCCCCCGGAACTGGCTCTCGGCAGACATAGAGCCGTTGGTCATACCAGCGGTCCACGCCATGGCGGTCGCCCACCCAATGATGCCAGATCGTGTCGACATCTTTCCGCGGTCCCACGGCCATACATGGGCGGATGTGGCCATGCCAGGCCCGTCCGAGCGCTTGTGCGGCCGCTGCGGTGGGGGCAAAGGGAACCATCAAACGCCCAGGAACGAGGATGGCTGCGCCTGCCAGCCGGTCGCCCTCGGCGGCGCCCCACCATTGGCCCTGCTCCACGGGCATCGCGTCAAGGTATCCCAAGAGAAAAATGTTGATGGTCGGAGACCCCACCAGCAACTCTTCGAGCGCCTCAGCATGCTGCTCGCCCAGTCGGCCCACACGCATGGCACCCTCCGCTCTCGGGGCATGGGTACCGGAAACTGTGGCCGAGCGCCATCCGCGTGTCGACATCTGACGAGTCGGAGAGTATTCGCGCTCGGTAGCATGGGAGAGGTCATGAAGTTTCGAAGTGAGTCGGTCATTGCGCACCCTAGGGCTGCGGTGTTCAGCGCGTTTCGGGACCAGCTTCCTGACATTGCATCCTATCTCGATGACATCTCCGAGATTCGAGTGGTGTCGCGTAGCGAGGCCGATGGCGTGGTGACGCTTCACAACGAATGGGCCTCCAACAGCGAGATTCCAGCGGTCGCGCGCTCCTTCATCAAGCCGGAGAACCTCCGCTGGGACGACCATGCCATCTGGGATGCCTCGGCATGGCAGTGTCGCTACGACATCAAGACCCGTGCGTTTGTGGACGCCGTGACCTGTGTGGGCACCAACACCTTTGTCGACGAAGGGGAGACCACGCGCGTCGTGCTCGAGGGTGAGTTCACCATCAACGTGAAGAAGCTTGGGATCCCAAGCTTCATCGCCGGCCGGGTCGCACCGCAGATCGAGTCGTTCATCATCGGGATGGTCAAGCCCAACCTCGAGAAGACCAATGCAGCGGTGGGTCGCTTCTTGGATGCCCAGTGACGGACGCACCTGACCCAAGACAGACGCCCAAGTCGACCTCGGTCGATGAAAAGGGCGAAGCGGATGGGTGGTCCTCACCGCTGGGATACAGCCGTGAGATGGACCCCGGCGGACAGACGCGCCTCGTCGTGAGCGTCCCGCATGACGCGTTGATGCGCGTGCATCTCGATCTCATCAAGATGGTGGCAGAGCCTCTCGGGTTCCTCTACCGGCAGGTCGTGCATCGAACCAACCCGCGTCCCGAGGGCTCACCGCCTCGTGATTTCGTGGCGTTGGAGCTCAAGGCGGTCGATGTGGTGGAGGCCGTGCGCGCGCACACCGCGCTTCTCCATCATGATGCCCGATGCGAGCTCTGGATCCGCGGGGCCATGGGCGAGCAACTCGTGCTCGACAAGGACGGCGTGTTGTACTGCTATCCAGATGACCCGAGCTGGGAGGACGTGCTGCTCGGCCATGGCGTCCCGTCGGGTCTGGAGGAGACCATCATGGACCGCGACTACGCGCGCCATTGGTTTCATGCAGAGAACGATGCCGTCGAACAGAGCCTCATCCGCACGCTGCGCCTGGTCGAGGTTCCGCCGAGGCGCTGACTAGCCGAGGCTCTGAAGCCAGATGACGGCCTGACCGCCCGCGTAGACGCCAACGACCCCCATGACGCCCGACAGCACGGGTGGGGCCGGAAGGGGTAGGTTTAAGACGCTGAACAGGGCGCCGACTGCGGCACCGGCGACGAAAGACATCCCAACTTCATACATTTAGCCTCCAGAGTGCGGGCACTTGTCTTGCACGGTCGATGCCGTCAAGGCGTGACGCGGGATGTATTGGACGATAGACGGCGTCCGTCGGAGGGATGCCGTGTACATTAGAGACGTACATGTTGATCGGGGACTGGTGCTGGCGCCGATGGAAGGCGTGACCGATCTGACGTTTCGACGGTTGATTCGGCATGTGGGTGGCGCTGGAATGGTGTTCACCGAGTTCATTCCCGCGAAGGGACTCGCCCAGAACATTGAGCGATGCCGGGAAACTGCGAAGTTCGATCCGGATCAGCGGCCGGTGGCGATTCAAGTCTACGGTCGTGACCCCGGGGCGCTCGCAGATGGGGCCCGGGCAGCTCAGGAACTCGGCGCTGATGTGGTGGACCTCAACATGGGGTGCCCAAGCAAAAAAGTGTGCAAGAACTCGGGTGGTTCCTCCTTGATGCGGGAGCCCCTCTTGGTGCGTGACATTGTGCGGGCGATGCGGGCCGCAGTCTCCATTCCGTTTACAGTCAAGATGCGTTCTGGCTGGGATGTGGACTCCAAAAATGCACCCGAACTCGCGGTCATCTGCGTCGAAGAAGGCGCGGAGGCGGTCACCGTTCACTGGCGGACCCGAACAGACCTCTACGGCGGTGACCGAGAGCTCGACACCGTGGCAGCGGTCAAGCAGGCCGTCGATGTTCCGGTGCTCTTTAATGGCGACATCATCGATGCGGCCAGTGCTGCCGAAGCGTTGGCCTACACGGGGTGTGATGGCTTGATGATTGGCCGAGGCGCTATCCGGAACCCTTGGGTGTTCCGAGAGATTCGGCACGCACTCTACGGCGAACCGGCCGTGGTCCCAGACGCGACCGAAAAGGAGCGCGTCCTGATGGCGTATTATGCGGAGCTGCGAACGCGCTTTCGATCCGACAAGGGCACCCTCGGACGGATGAAGAAGATTGCGCGCTATTTCACCCAGGGGCTACCCCACGGTGACGACCTCAAAATGTCTGTATTTCACAGCCAGTCTATCGCGGAAGCAGAGGCGGCACTTCGCACCTATTTTGACCGGTTGCGTCGGTATGAAGCCGGCCATGCCGATGCGTTCGAAACGGCGGCATAGCCATCGGGGTGTGTTCGGGAACAGGAATCGCCTTCAGGTGTAAGCATGTCGACGTGCAGGCATTGCTTGCGGCGGTTCACTTGTGGCACACATGACAGCAAAACCATGGAGTCGGAATGACAACCGAGGGACATGCAGCGTGGGACAAGCGTCGTTTGGGCGTCGTGGCCTCGCTGCTGATCGGATTGGCAGGTTGCGGAATGTTGGGCGGTAGCGATGATTCCGGTGGTGCACCACCGCCCCCGCCGGCAGATCCGCTCGCTGCGGAGGTCGCTGCAGCGCATGACAAGCTCGCGGCCGGGCAGTTCGAAGCTGCTGCGATGGCATTCGGAGCACTCGATGTGGCCTCCATGAGCGTGGATGCGCTTGTGGAAGCGGCCTACGTGAAAGTTCTTGAGGGCGACCCAGAAGCGGCGGATGCGCTGCTCGTCAATGCCGAGGGACGCGCGACGCCCGAGCAGGCCCAGCAGATCCGCGTTCGGCGTGCGCTCGTGTTCATCGAAGGCAAGTCCGATGACATCCTTCCGCAGCTGTTGGCGGACAATCCTCTCCCAGCCGCCAAGATGTTGCTCGCAGAGTACTTCGTATCCACTGCGGACTTTGAGCAGGCTCGGCCGATTCTCCAGCAGATCTCGCGCGAGTCCAACGAGTTCGGCACGGTGGCCCAGCAATATCTCGAGCGCATGGACCATCCGAACCGCCTGATGCGCCCCGGGGCTGAAGCGGCAGCGCTCTGGTCACTTGGCTACAAGCACGATGCCGTCGACATGGCGAAGAACCTCTTCGGCATGATGAAGGGCAAGTGGGAGGAGCTCGACCCGACCGATGTGTTGGTCTGGGCAGGGCGCTCTGCGGCGTTGGGGCATACATCGGCCACCGATGAGTTGCTGGCGTTGGTTCCCAATCCACCTCCAAACCAAGCGTGGCGTGTCGATGCCACCCGCGCCATCAACCTGGTGGGCAAGAACGATGTTCCTGCAGCACTTGAGGCGTTTGCGGCACTCGATGCCGGCGATGCCCCAGAGGCAGGTGTGATTGATGCGCGGGCCACCGCCATCGGCCTCTGTATGACCGATGAAGAGGCACGGTCCCTGGCCGGCGACATCCAAGCTGAGAGCATCGCCGTGGCGCTGCTCGGGCGCAAGATGCGCGAAGATGCCAAGTCGCATGCGCCATCTGGCAGCCTGTTGGCGCGCCATCTCGGAGGTGCCTGATGGCCAAGACCCCGTTCATGATGTCGAGGCGTGCATTGGGATTGTCGATGGGGGCGGTGTTGCTCCTTGGGTGCCCCAAACAAGGCATGGCGGGCCCGAGCAAACGGATGGCGGTGACCATCAAGGTCGTCGATCCTTCAGGAGAACCCGTGCCGACAGCGTCGGTACGGCACCCGGAGGAGCGGGATCGTCACGGCGTCAACATGGCGACGGGCGAGTACACCACCGACGCGCTGTTCATGGAGGACGGACGAGAGGTCCTGTTCGAGAAGGGCATGTCGCTCACGTATGAAGTCAGCGCACCCGGTTTTCAGAATACCCCTGCGCAGTTCACCCTACGGCGCCGCGCCAACACCTTTGTGGTGGTGCTCCAGCCCCTCGAGTTGGATGACCTGGATGTGGATGAAGGACCATCCATCCAGCTGCAGCAGGACAACCCCCTAGATGGTCGCTGAGACCACGGAGCCTCCCTATGATTCGATCCTCATTCTGGTTCGCGTTGGTTACGGCCGCGTTTGCAGCACCAGAGGCTTATGATTCCAGCTTTGTTGTGGCGTCCTGTCCTGATGGTTGGGCGGGGTGCGTCGTCTCCGGGCGCGCCGTCTCCGGTGTGCCGTTGCCCGGTGCGAACGGGGCACCGATGCGCGCCGACCTTCGGGTCGACTGGTTTTCGCTCCAGCCGACAGCCGCCACGAACACCTTTGCGGGCCTGTCCAACTACATGGGCCGTGTAGAGGCCCCTCCGGAGCTACCACCTGAACCCCCGCCCGAGCCCATTGCCGACGCGGATGTCGGTGACCCGCCAGAAGAGGTCGTGGACCCGCCTCCCGTGCAGGACGGCTACGGCGAGCCTCCTCCGGAAGAGCCTCCGCCTGCGCAGTACGATCCTCCGCCCGTGCAGTACGATCCTCCGCCCGTGCAGAACGATCCGCCGCCTCCCGTGCAGAACGATCCGCCGCCTCCCGTGCAGAACGATCCGCCGCCCGTGCAGGACAAACCCCCGGTCGAGAATGACCCGCCACCGGCCAAAGACGATCCCCCGGCCCTGCCAGATCTTCCGCCACTCGGCGATCCGGTGGCCACACCGCCGCCTCCACCTCCGGTGGAGAATGAAACCGTCGCTGCCGCCGTGACCCCACCACCAACGCTGACGCTCGAGGACATCGACTGTCACGACGTCGGTCCATGGGAAAACGACGCCAAGATGGGTACCCTCGATCCTTTGGTGGAGGAGTGCCTCGAAGGTGAGCTGGCCAAGGCATCGCGGCAGACCGACAAGGCTCGCTACAGCCGCCTACTGATCGTGTCCGCAGATGCGAAGGACGACAGGTCGGGATGGGCCCGTCTCGTGAGCCGTCACCTGACGCGGATCGATAGCTCTGATCCCGACATGGCCTATGCGTACTCCCGCAGCCTCTCACGAAAGGGTGCGTCCAAGGCAGGCGAGGTGATTCGCTGGGCTGAAGTCGCGCTGGAGAACAAGCACGTCTGGACGGGTGCGACCTATGCGAGCAGCGTCGATAAGCTGCTCGACCTCAGGGCCAACGCCGCGATGAAGATCTGGAACTCACGTGCCAAGGCCGTCTCCAGTGGAGGCGCGAGTCCCGAGGACGTCGAGCGCGCGCGTAACAACGCGAAGACTTACGCCCGGGAGTGGTACGAGTTTGCCAAGCAGGCGGGTCGAGACTCGAAGCGGCGTGCGTTGCAGCTCTGTGCGAGCGCGGCGGGCACCGAGTCCTTCTGTGAGGCGGGCTGATGTGGTCTTTCCTCGCACTCGGCCTGCTCGCCTGCACGGGGCAGCCCCAGTCACCGGCCGCTGACGGCGAGGCACCGACTTCGTCTGCGTTGCTGAGTGAGGGGCAGCTTGCGTCTACCTGGCAGGTGCAGGTCGCGTCGAATGACGGGTTGGCACCCTTCTTGGCGGGAGCGGGCTGGGCCACGCTGGTCATGGAGCGTGACCTCCCGCGTGCTGTGCAGCAGCTCGGGGAGATGGGAGGCCTCGCCGCCGTGCGAGGCCATATCGAGGCTGCCTCCCTCCTTCATCGCGCCACCGCGGTTGTCGCCGCGGCCAACGTGACGACCTACCAAGACTATCGCGTGCCCACCGACGCTCCCGAAGCCGGACAGATTGCAGCCTATTCGCTCGGCTTCTTGAGCGACGCACCCACCCCGGGAACGGGCCCCCTCGCCGATCGACTGCCTGACCCGATGGCCCCGGGAACCGTGCCGGCCGCCGATGGTCCCGCAGCATGGTCAGTGATCGATGGCGCGCCAGACTTCGTGTTGGCGGAGAATTCTGATGCTGGCACATCGACGGAGATCGTCAGCCCTCTGTCGTATTGGGTTCCTGCAGCGCATCATGAGCTGTCGGCCTTTGGGACGGAGGGTGCGCCGTCGTTGGCGGTCAGCCTCGCGCTTGCACCGTGGCGCACGCTGGCTGCCCCCGGTGTGCCTTCGCTAGAGGTCGGTCCTCAACCCGTGGACGCGCCACTCGAGCTCTTGTTTGGTGGCGATGCGACCTCTATGGCCGATCTGCAGTTCATGGCCCTCCTTCACACGGAAGGGTGGGACGTGGCCTATGGCGCGATGGGTGAGGGGAGTGTGCTTGCGGCTGTCATGAACTGCGAACGCACCGAGACCGGAGCGCTCAACGCCTCGGGGATCTCGTCTTGCGCCACGCGTGTCTCGGAAGAGCTTCTTGAAGCATCGGTCGCCGCCGCGGGAGAAGAGCTTCCGCACCATCGAACGTTTGCGCAGGTGGCTCAAGCGGGTCTGATGCGCTTGGCGGCGCGCGCTGCGGATCGCTCGGGAGAAGGAGAGACCGCAGGCCTCTTGCGCTTGCAGGCGCGGGAGTATTCTGGTGGTCCCGCGGGTAATCCAGTGGGGCTGCTCGATCTTGTGGCTTTTGATGCAGCCAACGAAAATGTGGCGCGCGCCCCAGAGATCCTTCACCTGCTTCAACGTCGTATTCCATCCCTTCAAAAGGCGCGCTATGGTCTCGATGCCCTCTCCTTGCGAGTGGGGCGGTCCGGTGTGTCCAAGACGCCAGGAATGTAGGCCTGGCGCATCCTAAACTCTGGAGAACCCGTGAGTATCAATCGAAGCCTTGTTCACGTCGGATGTCTTGCGCTCCTCTCTGTGGGACTTGCCGGGCCGGGTGTCAGCTACTTCGAAGAAGACCTGCCCACGACGCTCAACCCGCTCTATGCGCGTTCGATGGTGGACCGGCGGACCCAAGAACTTATCTTTGATCGGCTCTTTTTTAGGTCTCTGGGAGAAAACCGGCTCGTCAGCAACCTCGTGAAGGAGTTTCAGACCTCCGAGGATCGCAAGGCGATTACCCTCTACTTGCGTGAGGGCATCACCTGGCACGATGAGGAACTCTTCACGGCAGACGACGTCTGCTTCACCATCAACGCGATGTTGAATCCCAAGACGCCAAGTCCCGAAGCGCGGGAATTTCGGGAGTCGATCGCCGGGTGTGATGCCAACGCCAAGCGCAACGAGGTGACGGTTCGCTTCAAGCGCCCCCACATTCGTCCACGTGAGCAGCTGGGCTTCGCCGTGCTTCCAGAGCACGTCTTTGGCGGAAATACCGCGATTCCGCCGCAGCATGGCTTCAGTTCCCGGCCCGTGGGTACGGGGCCGATGAAGGGTGGACTGGGCCGTAAGGAGCTCAAGCTGCAGCGGGTGCAGAATGCCCATCACAAGCCTTCGATTCGTGAGCTCTCCTTGCTCGAGGGCGGTGACCCAGAGTCGCAGGTCAAGACGCTGTTCAACCGGGGCGTTCAGGGCATGGTGACCGTGCCCCCTTCTCGCCGGCCGGTGATCGCCAGCCAGGACGATGTCGCGCTCAAGAGCTACGATCTGCGGTCTTGGTGGTTTATCGCAGTGAACACCAACCGTGGGCCCCTCAAGGATCTCCGCGTGCGTCAGGCCTTGAACCTGACGCTGGATCGTGAAGAGCTGGTGACGCTCTCCATCGGCGCGCAAGATGGCGACATCAGTCCAGCCCATGAGTTGATCTCGGGGCCGTTCATCCCGTCGTCACCGTATTACAACCGACAGGTTCCTGTTCAGGCGACCGATGACCTCGGGCGTGCCGCGGAGCTGATGAAAGAGGCGGGCTACAAGAACCTCGCGGGTCGATGGGTGAAGGGTGACAAGCCCGTCAAGCTCAACATTGGCATGTACTCCCCGCTTGGCGCCGAAGCACAAGACCTCCACAACCAGGTCGGCAACCAGCTCGCTGCCGGTGGATTCGAACGAACCGTGACGCTCGTTCAGCGCGACCAATGGAACAGCCGCGTCGTGACCGGTGCGGACGTCGCCCAGTGGGACTTGTTGATCGGAAAGTGGTCGTTCGGCGTCTCGGAGGAGATTCAGCCGTTGTTCCACTCGCGTGAAGCCTCTCGTGGAGCGCTGAACATCTTTGGGTATGACAACTCCGATGTCGATGACCTGTTGCTGAAGTTCGAGCGTGCACGCACGGACACCGAGGCCAAGAACATCTACCATGAGCTGCATGCCACGCTCGCCGAGGACCTGCCTTACCTGTTCCTCTGGAAGCTCGACACGAAGAGCGCATGGGCCAATGAGGTGCGCGATGCCAACATCGCGCCGTACTACTACTTCACGGCCTTCGACAGCTGGCACATCGCGTCAAAGTAGGCCGCTAGGCGAGGGGTCGACCGTTGGGTTGGACGACGAGACCATTGTTGCGCATTGGGGCAGCGCTGTTGCTGCCGCTCCTCGTGCCGTGGTTGATCACACTCGCCCTCTGGGCGCTACCCGGAGACCCTGCCGAGCTCATCTGCCCCCCCGGCCTCTGTGCCGGCACCGAGACATTGGCGGCATCGCTCCACCTTGATGAGGGGCCCCTTGGCTTCTATAGCGTGTGGATGAGTTCGGCCTTTCAAGGCGATCTTGGCACGTCTTGGCGCATGATTCAGGGGGTTCCGGTCGCCGAAGAGGTCTGGCGAAGTCTGCCGTCGACGCTCGGTCTTGTGGGACTCACCTCCATGGGAATCGTGAGCTTCATGATCCTGACGGCAGTCGGATGGTTGCCACGACGCGCCGATACCGTCTGGAGAATCGCTGGTGTTCCGCCGGCCGTGATCGGTGCGTTGCTCGCGGCGGCATGGATCATGATCAGCTTTGGTGCGAGCTCCTACAGCGGTTCTGCGGCATTGCTCAGGCTCGTAGCTGGTGCTCTCGTTCTGCTCGTCTTTGATGGCACCCTCTCGGATGCTGTCTCAGGAACCCGGCAGGCCTTCGATGCGGAGTGGCGTCAACGGTACGTGGAAGTGGCGGTGCTACGAGGGGAGTCCGCACTCCTGAACATGCTCCCCAACATGTTGCCGGCGCTGGCCGGGCAGCTTCGTGGACGCATCTTGCACGTGCTCTCCGGGAGCGTCGCGGTAGAGGTGGTGTTGGGGATCGAAGGACTCGGAGACCTTCTCTGGGCTGGCACGCTGAGCCAAGACTTCAGCATTGTTCTCGGCGCCGCATGGGCCTTTGCCTTTATGAGCGGCTTGTTGCTATTGGCTCAGGCGATCTTGGAGCTCGGTGTTGGACTGTGGGTGCGTCGGGCGCCGCAGGGGGTCGCATGACCGCTCGCCGGGCGTGGTGGCTGGTTGCAGGCGTCCTTTTGGCGCTGCTCTTGGTGGGCGGGCTGATGGCCCCGGAGCATCTGCCTTCGATCGATCCGAGCCAGGCCAACCTCGGGCCGGCGGCGTATCCGCCGTTCGGCACGGGGCCCCGCGGACGTCCACTCTGGGATGTCGCGCTGCAAGGTGCTGGAATCATCGTGTTGCCTGCGTTGGCCGCTGCAGTTGTCGTGGCATGTGCGGGCGCCCTCGCTGGACTGGTCCGTAGCGCCGGCCTCTCACGTATCGATGCGGTCATGGGCGCCACTGGGGAGCTTGTGGGAGCGCTTCCGCGTTGGGTGGTCATTCTGGTCGTGGCTGTCTTGACGCCATGGGACGCCAGGAGCTTGTGGCCCATCGCGCTGACATGGGCGCTTCTTGCGGCACCGGCTGCGATGGATGAGGCGGCCGCAACGGCGGAACGAATGGGGGGGACGCGCTTCGTCGAAGCCCTGCGCGCGCATGGCTTTGGGGCATGGCGCATCTTTGGCATCCATGTCCTCGGCTACAACCTTCGACCCGTGTTGGTTCGGCAGGGGGCCGAGGTCTTGCGGCATGTGGCGTTTCTGGAGATCGCGCTGAGCTACCTTGCGGTGAGCCAGAACGACCCCGCGCTGACCCACCCCGACAGCTCCAAGTCGTGGGCAGATATCCTCTACTATGGGTATACGGCGCTCCTCGGTGAGCCACAGGTTCACGCACTGGTGCTCGGCTTGGCGTTGGTCGGCATGATGGCGCTCACGTCTCTTGCACTCACCCGAGCCACGGCGGCACGATGAGCACACCGCAGATTCAGCTCAAGGGCCTTGAGATCCGGACCTCCGAGCGGGTGTTGGTCTCGGACGTCCATGTGTCTGTCCATGAGGGCGAGATCCTTGCGTTGGTGGGCGCGAGCGGATCCGGCAAGAGCCTGTCGGCTCGCGCCATGATGGGCGTCTTGGATGTCTCGCCCGGACTCTCTGCAGGTGAGCTCTACTGGGGAGCTCGCCCGGGCGTGAACCTGTTCGCGAATGTGGTGGGCCGAGGCGTGGCTGCACAGCGACGCCTTGCGCGAGAGACGGCCCCGCTACGGGGGCACTGGGTGAGCTACGCACCCCAAGCTGCGGCGAGCGCGCTGAACCCGGGCCGCACCATCGGCATGCAGCTGGAGATGGCGATTCGACGTCGAGACGCGCTGCCATCCTCGATTCCGGAGGAGATACGAACCTTGCTCGATGAGGTGGGACTTCCCCCCCGCGTCTCCAATGTGTTGCCGGGCTCCCTGTCGGGCGGGATGGCCCAGCGTGCTGCGGTCGCGGTCGCGCTGGCTCCTGCGCCCTCGGTGCTGATTGCAGATGAGCCCGAGACAGGCCTCGACCCCCTGCTCAGAAAACGGATGGTGCTGCTGCTTGTCGAGGTGGCGCGGCGCCGGAACGCAGCGCTTGTGCTGATTTCCCATCACCGGGACACGGTGGATCGCGTGGCGGATACCGTCGTCTCACTGGGAGGCGGTCATGACTGAACCTCTCGTCGTCGCGCGTGGTATCCGCAAGACCTTCATCGATCCCGGGCCTTGGCCATGGTCTCCGCATCGCGAGGTTCATGCGTTGCGAGGCGTTGACCTTGTTCTTGCACCGGGTGAAGTCGTGGCCTTGGTGGGCCAGTCTGGTTCTGGGAAGACGACGTTAGCCCGATGTATTCTCGGCACGGAGCAGCCCTCTGCGGGTGAGATCTCTGTGCTGGGCTTTGCATGGGACCGCCTTGATGCTGCAGCGGAGACCACCCTACAGCGACAGGTGCAGTACATTCCGCAGGATGCGCTCTCGGCACTCGACCCCCAGCAGACTGTGCTGGAGCACATTGTCGAGTCGGTCACCGTGGTGGGCGGACGTCCCGCTGCAGAAGCGCGGGTCGAAGCGCAGCAGCTCCTCGATTCGCTTGGGATCGGCCATCGCGCATCGGCGCTGCCCCGCGACCTGTCCGGGGGAGAGCAGCGTCGGGTGACGTTGGCGCGTGTGCTGTGCCTGCAACCACGCATCATTGTCGCGGATGAACCCACGAGTGGACTCGACCCGCGCCGTCGGGATGAGGTGCTGGAAGACCTGATTGATGCCCGCCCAGAGGGCACCGGCGTCATCTGGGTCACCCATGACCTCGGGCTTGCGGCCCGGTTCGCAGATCGCGCGCTTGTGATGCTAGAGGGTGAGGTTGTCGAGCGTGTCGAACTCCCGGATGGAAAACCCTCCCATCCTTATGCGACAATGCTATTCGACCCGTGGAGTGTTGCGGATGAGTCAGAGCCCGGAGAGACGCCATGATCGCAATGCATGAACGTCTAGGCATACTCGCCGCGATGGTGGGCGCGGTGGCGCTGTCGTCACCGGCCTATGCTGACCCGGTACAAGAGGCCGAAAAGGCACGCCTCCAGCTCGAGATGAAGCGGTATGCGGAACGAGGAGCATGGGCTGGGGTCACGCGCTCCTACAACAAGTTGGTCGCGCTGACCGACGTCGTGCTCTCACCGGATGATCATCTGCTCGGGTTTGAGGCGGCCAGAAAAGTCGGCGACACGGCCGCAGCGCTGGAGCGTCTCCGTGCAGCGAGCGCGCTTGAGTCCCGTGACGACGTTGAACTCGAGATCTCGAACATTACGTCGTTCTATGGGCCGGTAAAGATCGTGGGCCATCCGCGACGACGGCCACTGTTCACGCGGCCGAGTCCGCCATTCGACACGAACCAGAAGGCGAGTGTGGCCTTCGCGAAGGAGCGGGTCGAAGCGTCGGGCAGCTTTGAGGGCTGGCTTCCGATGGGGGCTTACGCTGTCGGTGATGTGAGCTTCACCGTCGAGGCAGCCGCAGAACAGCTCGTGGTCAACGTCAAGAAAGCGAAGTCCGCTGCGCCGAGTACTGCAGTGGCGGCGACGGATGGGCCAGAGACCGATGGCCCCGGACCGAAGATGGATGTGACGTCGGGCTCGACCGGTGCTGTGGGTGCAGGGTATCAAGAAGCAGATGGCGCCGTCCTTTACTGGGGGCCGGTGGCGTTGCTCGGTCCGTCTGGTGGGTATTTTCCGGAGCCTGGCCCGGGGACGTCGGGTAGCTTTGGTCCCGAGGGTTCCGTGGCGCCCAGCTCGTTGGTCGGTGCGGGCCTCGATCTCAAGGCTGGCGTCGAGCTCGGGTTTACGAGGCTGTTTGCTGTAGCAGGCGGCGTGGGGTTCACGGGGTCATGGTCGGCTGAGGACTTCGGAAATCGTGGCGCTGTCTGGGCTGATGCAGTCCTGCGACCCGGTGATCTCCGCATTACGCTTGGCGGTCTGTTTGGTGTCACCCAAGAATCGGCCACGGGTATTGCTTCGTGGATTCCGCGCACCGACGATGCAGATCCGCGCTCAAGCGATTCTGTGGCTTACCGCGGGGTCAGTTACGGTCCGGGCGTCTCTGCCGGGATCGGATACGGCATATTCCCTGTCTCGAACGGGTTGCAGGCATCGATCGGAGCCACCGGCGCCTGGCAGGCGGGGCCTCGTTCGCAAGTGACCTTTGGCCTACACCTTGGAATTGTCCCGACCGTGCCCCGATTTAAGTGACCCTAACGGTCTACCGGGCGATGGAGAATCGCGATGCTGAACCAGTTTTGGACCACCTGCGTGATGGCAGCCCTGACCGCTTCCCCTGCGTTCGCCGGTGAGGTGAGTCTCTCCTCGAAGGGGCATGCCACCAACCCGACGTGGTCGCGTGGAACAGGACGCCTCGCTGTCGAAGTCAACGACATGGCCAATCGTATCGACATGTTCGTGGTGGATGTGTCCAGCGGCAGTGTAGGACGAGCAAATCCAGTGTCGCTCCCTGGGGGCAACGCGACCTTTGGCAGCAGCTCTGTCGTGGCGTCGTCGCCGGTTTGGCACCCGGAAGTGCTGGTCTTGACCGGTGCCGTGAGTGGCCGGGAGTTTCGGCTGTTCTTTACGCCACCCAACGGTGGACAAGCCAGTGAACTGCTTCAGCGCACCCAGGTCGATGGCGCCCTCTCGTTCCCGACAGTGTCGCCAGACGGCCAAGAGTTCGCGTTCGTCAGTGCGCGGTCGGGTTCAGGCGACATCTTGCTGTACAACCGGGCAACAGGTGGTGTGAGTGACCTCGTCCGCAGCAGCTCTCCCGAGACCTTCCCCAGCTATGGCCGCGACGGAAAGCGACTCTACTTCACCCGGCGCAAGGCGGACCGCGAGGAGATCGTGAGTGTGCCTTCGGGTGGCGGAAGTGAGACCATTGTGGCGACAGGCAAGGGGTACCGGTCCCGGCCCGTAGAGGCTGCAGGTGGCCGTCTGGTCTACTTCGTGAAGTCCTCTGGTTCTGAGGAGTGGCGGATTGCATCCAATGCCATCTCTGGTGGCTCCGAAAAGATCATCGCGCGCGGTGTGGCGTTGCCAGAGCGGGCAGCGCCTGCGCTCAGCCCCGATGGCCAGTGGGTGTTCTATGGCGTCACCGACCCGGTGGCCGCACAGGCCATTTACGCAGTCAACATCACCAATGGAAAGACGATGGTCGTGCCCACGCGCTTGGTCGGTGCCCGCGAGCCCGCGGTCGGTATGGCAGGTGGCAAGATGATGCTGGCCTTTACAGCACTGCCCGGCGAGGGCGCGGATTGGCGCCAGCTGCACGTGATCGATGTGAGCGACAAGTTCTAGTAGGCTTTCGCCGAGATCTTGACGGTCATCGTGTTGCCGACCTGTGATGCCACATGAGGCTCACCGGCGCCCACCAACGCGAGGACCTGCCACTCTGGCCCTGGCTGTTCGGTCTTCGCGTACTCGGCGCTCTTGGCGAAGGCGGCACTGCTGGATTCTCCACCGACATGTTGGAGGAGTGCGGTCATCCGTAGACGATGGCTGTTCGAGGGTACGTGGTCCAGCATCTGGCGCAGAGATGTGGCTAGTGCGGGCTGCTGGGTGGTCCATCCGAACCGCCACGCCGCATGAAGCGTGGCCTCGAGGTACCACACATCAGCGGACCGCTGGGTGCGGGTGTCCTCCATGGCTTCTTCGAGCGCCTCGTGGACTTGCCACGCGTTGCGCTCCAAGGACCCAGCGGCTTCACCCCAGGTCAATGCCCTCAGGTACGTCCGAGCCAGATCTTGCTGGATCCAGAAGACGCTGGACGGGGCATCCGCGGCCGAGGGGTGCCGATGCGGGCTCTCTCGCAAGTCGCGGGGCTTTAGCCTCTGGGAGGCGAGCCAGAGCTCATGCAGCGGTTCAAGCTCACCACGACAGGCGTGCTTCCATGCCCGGACCTGGCGCCCCCGCCACGCGAGGTAGTGTTCGCCCTGCGCCTCATGAAGCCGAATGGCTTCGGTCCATAGGTGGTCGAGAATTGCGCTGCCATAGCCCTCGCGGTCGCGGTGGGCGCTGGTCAACCGAGCCAACGCCGCCAGACCGGTCGGATAGTGCGTGAACGGGGTGACACGGTGCTTGATGCCCCAGAGCCCTCGTTGCTCGTGCTGGTGCGCCAGCAAGGGCTCAAGTGCACGGTCAATCCCCGACCTCGATGCATCGAACCGGGCTTTGGCGAGTCGCCAGCTGCTGATGGTCAGAAGTTCGGCGTGTGCGTGCTCGACCGCGAGTCGCTGGGCTGCTTCAAGGTGAGCCTCCCGCCCGCGCTCGTCGTGTTGCTCACGGCAGCGCCGGGCATCGCCCAGCGCCTCCTTGATCGTCGCGATGGCGCCGTCATCGGCCATCTGTCAGGCCGTGCCGAAGACGTGGTCCCACAGGGTTGCGCTGACGCCAAACTTTCGCTCGGCGTCCTTGGGGTTGTGGTGATGCGCGAGGTGGTGCTTGCGAAGGACGAGCAGCTGGCGCATGAACCAGTTCGTACCCAAGACGCGGGCGTGATGGATGAAGTAATGGGTGACGTCGTAGACGATGTAGCCGAACGTGAACCCCGCGTAGAACCCGTAGAACCACGAGGGGTTGGCCACGGGCGCCGTCAGGTAGGCGAGCCCCTGAAATCCGACATAGAAGAGGGCGTAGAGCACCACGGCGGCGCCTGGGGGCATGACAAGACGCAGCGCGTCTTTATGCCAGACGTGATGCACGCCGTGGAGGAGGAAGTGAAACTTCTCGCCCCATGGCGCATCCGGGATCCAGTGGAAGAGGGTGCGGTGAAGCCAGTACTCGGCGAAGGTCCACACGAACAAGCCGATAAGGGCCTGACCCAAGAGGAGTGCCGGTGCGACACCTGCCGAGTAGCCCCACCACGCCAGAAGGGTCACCACGGGGCCCCAGATGATGGGCACAAAGTACCAAGGCGTTCGCGAGAACAGGTCGAAGAGATCGTTTTCGAACATCCGCGGGGACGATTCTGAAGGTCCGATCATCATGTGTTCACCTCACACAGCATGAGGGGCGTATAGTCCGGTTTGCCGGTGATGTCGTGCCCCTGCAACACTACAGAGGCCAGCTATTGACCATTCGGGTTGCTTCGTCGCCGTTGGCCTTTGCGCTTCTTGGGGGCGCTCGCGCCGGCTGGGACCTTCAGTTTTGGCATCACGCGGCCGCCGCCCTTCTTGGGTGGCGCCTCTTCGGGCTCAGCGTCTTTGTCGTCCACCATGTAGCCGAGCTGCTCGAGCATCTCGGTGGCACCGACGTCAAGCGGCGCATCGGAACTGGACCGGGCAGCCGGGTCATAGGCTGGGAAGCTGTCATGCCAATGATTGAGAGAAGCTGTAAGAGACGCCACTTCGTCGGGGTCCATCGGTGCAATGGGTGTCAGCTCTTTGGGGTCAGCCGTGAGATCATAGAGCCGTGTCGACCCATCACTCCCGAGGACCAGCTTTCGACGGTTGCGCTCGATCGCGCGATAGGTCGTGAGCCATTGCTCTTGATTTTCGACACCGTAGAGCTTGTCCACGCGCTGGATCGCTACGGGTGTGGCCTCAACCATCTCCGAGAAGACGTCGTTGCGGGTCGGTAGGTTGTTGAGGGAGGCCGAGAGTGGGGCTTCTTCGGGCTTGTCGAGGCCCACAAGGTCGAACACCGTGCCGAAGATGTCGAGGTTGCTCACCGGGGTGTCCACGCGTCCGGCCTCCACCATGCCCGGATGGTGGATGACGAGCGGCACGTGAAGCAGGGTGTCCCAGATGCTGTACTTGTGACCGAACATATGATGGTCGCCGAGGTTCTCGCCGTGGTCGGACGTCAAGATGACGACGGTGTTGTCGAGAAGTCCTCGGGACTTGAGTCCGTCGAGCAGCTCACCGGTCGCCGCGTCAAGGTCGATCAGGGCGGCATCGTAGGTGCGGTTGATGGCCTCAAGCTCTTGATCGGAAAAGTCGTGTTTCCCGAAGGTGTAGGACAACAGGTTGATCTGTGCGACCACGGTACGAAGGGAGACGTCGATCAGCGTGTCGTCCATGACCTTCTTGCGTGCCGCCATGGATGGCACGCGAGGGATGTGTGCTTCCATGTAGTTGAGGTAAGCAAAGAACGGCCGGTTTTGGTCTGGCCGCTTTTCCACCCACTCGAAGAATGCATCATCGATGACCGTGCCCGCGTCCTTGTAGGCATGGCTGGTGCCACTGGTCTTCTGGCCCTGCATGGGGCGCCAAGCAGGTGAGATGTCGGTGCTGGCATCGCCGTCAATCAACTTCGACACGGTGGCCCGACGGGCTTGGCGCTTCCACTTGCCCTCAAAGCTGTGGTCGACGAGGTCTACCCCTTGGAGGAGGTTGGTGGTCTGTGCCACGAAGGGATTCGCGGAGAAGGCATAGGTGTCGTATCCATGCGCCTTGAGGACCTCTGCCATGGTCTCATGATGGTCGTCGAGCCACTTGTACGTCGCCCGGACGCCGTGTTGGCTGGGGGGCAGTCCAGTGAACATCGAGCCATGAGAGGGGGGCGTCCAGATACCTGGGCTAATGGCACGCTCATAGACGCGGGCATTCTTGGCAAAGGCATCGAGGTTTGGCGTGGTCGGTAGCTCATAGCCGTAGAGCGACAGCCGATCAGCGCGTACGGTGTCCCAGAGAATGATGAGCACATTGGGCCCGTCATGGACTTCGCCGGTGGCGGGCATGGGGAGCGGAGCTGGCGGAAGTGGCTTCTCTTGCAGGCCCAGCATGTAGCCAGCAGCACCGAGCAGGCCGACAAATGCGGCCGCACCCATCCATCGTGTCGCTGAGCTCATGGCTTACCTCCCTTGGCCCCACGGCGCTTACCCTTGACCTTCCCTCGTGGCTTGTTGCGCCGCTCAACAGGTGGGGTGGGGTCGGTGGCCTCTGGGCGGGCGAGCTCAACGTTGTCGAGCAGCTCGGTCAGCGTGGCAAATGCCACCGGTGCACCGGGCCTCGCACCATGGCTTGCGAGTGCTGCGAGGTCATCGTGAAAGTGCTTGGTCTTGGTCGTGGCGTGGTCCGCGTCATCTGCCCGGACCAACGCAATGAGGTAGCGAGGGATCTTGCGGTTGCCCGGAGCGGGGTACAACGCGGGATAGTACGTGCGGGAGACTTCGCTGAAGGCCATCTCGCGCAGTGCACCCTTCGCTCGTGTCTCGATGCCCGGCCAGCCGACGACCTTGGAGTCGAGGATGGTGGGCTCGGCATCGAAGAAGAACCGCCGGTCGACGACCTTGTCGTGTCCAGGGCTCCGGAGCTCACCGCTCCAAGGCTGCGCAGCAACCTCGCGGTTTACGAGGCCATTTCGGTCGAGGATATGGAGGTCCGAAAAGTAGCCGACATTGCCAATGGCGGCGGCCACGTAGGTGGTGTTCGCTGGGGCAAACGCGGCGAGTGCCTGGCCTTTCTCCTTCCAGGTGACGCTGTGGTTCGTCATGGCTTCCCACTGCTTGTTCTCCGTGCGGAAGAAGCCGAGCTTGTCGCGAACCTGAAGATCTGCGCGAACAGACTGTGGCACGAGGTAGATGTCGGCTGCGGGGAGCACGGAGAGGCCAGCGATAGCCACAAGCCCGACGGCTGGAAGCGCCTGTGGTGCGTGTCGAGCCATGCCGTGGGCGGCGAGCGCCAAGGACATGGCGTAGAAGGGAACGCCTGGCACAAGGATGCGGAACCACGTCATGTAGTCGCCGCTCACCACCATGCCGTACGCGGGAACGCCGACGGCCATGGCACCGATCGCAAGAACAGCCCACCGGCGATCTGCAGCGGCCTTCGCTGCGCCCACGGGGATCGAAAGCAGGAGGAACAGGGGCGTAATGAGCGTGGTCACGTAGAGGCCGAGATAGCTCATCCCTCGGACCAGCGTGGAGCTGGTCATGTGGACCTTGGCAGTCGCCGTGTTCGCCACCACCGACTGATAGTAGCTGAAGCGCCAGAGCCAGTAGAGGGCATACGGGCCCAGTACGACAGCGCCGTATTGGCCGAGAGGCCGAACAAGTTTCCGCCCCTGAAGCGCGCGAACGAGGAGCGCTAGACCCCCGATCACCACGCACCATGCGATGCCTTCGGTTCGTACCAAGGCAAGTCCAAGCCCAGCAAGACCTGCCCAGCGGGGCGCGTGCTCATCGTCATCGAGCACGAGAAATACGAAGGCCGCCAGCATGAAGAAGGTCTGGGGCATCGTCGCAAGACCGCTGGTTGACCAGACTGCGAACGGGGGGAAGATGGCGACGGCCAGGCCCGCAGCACCGGTGAGCATCAGTGACAGGTCAAAGTGCTTTCGCAGCGACCACATCACGAGCACGAGGGTGGCGAGGCCTGTCCCGATGGACAGCATGGGCATGAGTACGGCCGGGTCGATACCGACCGCTTCGCATGCGGCTGCGAGCAGCATCCACAAAAAGTTCGAGTAGCCTTCGACGGGAACGTGATCGCCGAGGTTGTACCTAGCGCCGAGTCCGTTTGCGAGGTTGCGGCTATACCGGAAGGTGATGAAGGCATCGTCACACACGAACCAGTAGGCGTAGACCATGGCCATGTAGGGCACGGCCAGCACTGCCGAGAGCCCGAGCGCGTCTTTGAGCGGGCCTCGTGCCGAGGAGATGTGGGGGGAATCAATCGTCACGCGGCTGTTCTCCTTCCGTACCGACAAGGCCCATATTCTACACCTGTCATCCCGTCACTTGTCGTGTCGCAGAGTCTGGCAAGCTCGGCTATGGGCATGGACCATGCGCGGGGGAACATCATGGGTCGACCTTGGATTCTAGCCACACGCGGAAGTGAGCTGGCTGTGGCGCAGTCCTCACTGGTGGCAGATGCGCTCCGGGCGCAGTCCGGACGAGATGTGGAGCTCCTGATCCTGTCAACCCGCGGCGACCGGATTCAAGACCGCCCACTTGCCAAGGTGGGTGGCAAGGGCCTCTTCACCAAAGAGATTGAGCGCGCGCTCCTTGACGGCCAGGCCGATCTGGCAGTTCACTCCATGAAAGATCTACCCACCGAGAACCCACCGGAGCTCATGATTGGTGCCATTCCCGAGCGTGAGGACCCTCGCGATGTCTTGGTGGGCGCATCCCTGACGACGCTTGCCCAGGGCGCAGTGGTGGGAACAGGCAGTGCGCGCCGGGCCGCGCAGCTGCGGGCAGTTCGACCTGACCTCACCATTGTGGGGGTTCGCGGTAATGTCGGGACGCGCGTTCAAAAACAGCGTGATGGGCACGTGGACGCCGTGGTCCTTGCGGCAGCGGGGCTTCGAAGACTGGGCATGGAAGACGTCATCTCCCAGCTGCTCGACCCCGAAGACATGACGCCGGCAGTAGGCCAAGGGGCGCTGGCTGTTCAGTGCCGGCGAGCTGACGAATCCATGCGTGCAGCGCTCGCGCAGATTCACCATTCGGCCACGGGAACCTGCATCGACGCCGAGCGGGCCTTTCTGATTCGTCTGGAGGGCGGCTGCAGCGTCCCTGCGGCGTGCCATGCCGTTCTTCACGGCGATGAGCTACAGCTGCGGGGTGCATTCGAGGTCGACGGCGAGCTTCGTCGGGCAGTGCTGCAGGGGTCCGCGAGCGATGGCGAGCGACTCGGTCGAGAGCTTGCTGAGCGCCTGCTTCAGGTGCGGTGACGGCCGTGGCGTAGGAAGTCCGGGAAGCTAAAGGCACAGTTCGGACACTGCTTCTGCCGACGGTGTGCATCGGGCTTGGGCAGCGCGCATCGCATGCAGCTGTAGGCCTCAAAGCGCGTCATGGCGTCGGCAACTTCGTTGGCCATGGCTTGAATGAATCCGGGTGTTGTTCCCAGCGCTGGCGCACGACCCACATGGGGAATGCCGCGCTTACGGGCTTGGACGACGTACTCGAGGTCCATCTCGTCGAGTGTCTCGATGTGTTCACCCACAAAGCTCACCGGAATGAGGATCAGACGGCGTACGCCGAGCGCTGCAAGCCTATCGATCTCGTGGGGCGTGTCGGGCGTCAGCCAGCGAATGGGTCCGAGTCGCGACTGCCATGCCAGAGACCATCCGTGCGTCCACTCGAGGGCCTGGACGGTTCCTCTGACGCTGGCCTCGACTTGCGAGGGGTAAGGGTCGCCGTTCTTGAGGAAGCTCACCGGGATGCCATGCGCACTAAAGAGAAGATGAATGGGCCCTTCGCCATCGAGAGACGCGACGGTCTCACGGACCGTGTCTGCGAGTGCGCTCAAGTAGGCGGGCTGATCGAAAAATGGCCGCCGGTAGTGCACGGGCCAGTGCTTGAGCCCCAGACGCCCGAGCGCCTCGTGGACCATCTCGTAGGCCGATCCCGACGTCGCGAAGCTGTAGTGTGGGAACAGCCCCAGCACGACAAGTCGGGTCACCCCTGCGCGCTCTAGCTCCCTCAGCGCGTGGTCAATGGTGGGCTCGGAAAACATCATGCCCATGGCCATGGGAGGTGCGCTGTCACCCAGCTGGTGACGAATCGCGTCCATCTGCTGCTGGGTCTCCGGCACGAGTGGCGACCAGCCAATGTGCTCGTAGTTTGCTTGGACCTTGCGCGCGCGGAGCTTCGCAAGCTGCTGGCCTGCGACCCGTGCGAGCGGGCGAGGCAGCGGTAGGACATCGGAGAGAAGGTTGGCGAGAAATGGCTCCAGCTCTTCTTTTCGCTGCGGCCCACCAAAGTTGAGGAGCAGTGCACCTGTCGTCATCATGACCTCCGATGGGTCTTCACGGCGTCGACCATGGCGTGAACCCCTTCGATCGGGGTTGTGGGCAGAACACCGTGTCCGAGGTTGAAGACGTGACCGAGCGGACCCGCCGCATCGAGGATGTTGTGGGTGCGGCGTCGGATCTCTTCTGGCGGCGCATACAGGGCGACAGGGTCGAGGTTTCCTTGAATGGGCATGGTCCCAAGCACGCGGCGTGCATGGGTCAGGTCGACCCGCCAGTCGAGGCCGAGGGCGTCGCAGCCCGTCTGGGGGAGAAGCGGAAGGAAGGGGGCACTGTCGCGTGTGAAGTACAGACGAGGTGCGCCCTTGACCCTTGAGAGCGCTTTCTGCGCCGCGGGCAAGGCAAAGCGCTGGTAGTCCTCGTAGGAGAGCGCGCCGGCCCACGTATCGAACATCTGGACGGCGGCGGCACCCGCGTCGATCTGTGCCTGAAGGTAGTCGCCCACGACATGCGCGAGCTTGTCGAGCAGGTTTGTGGCCGCCTCGGGGTCGCTCCACAGAAGCTTCTTGGCCTCACGCCAGTCTTTGCTTCCCCCGCCCTCGACCATGTAGCAAAACAGGGTCCATGGTGCGCCAGCAAAGCCGAGGATTGGGACATCGGGCCGTGCCTTTTGAAAGGTGCGTAAGCTGGCAGGAACAACAGGCAATGCATCGGCGACGTCGGGTTGAACCAGGCGCGCGATGTCCGAACGGTCACGGATGACATCAGGCAGGACCGGGCCTCTGCCGGGCTCGAACCGAACCTCGACGCCCATGGCTTCGGGGATGGTCAGGATGTCTGAAAAGATGATGGCCGCATCGAGGTCGAAGCGGTCAAGGGGCTGAAGCGTCACCTCAACGGCGAGGTCAGCATCGCCGCAGAGCTCGAGAAAGCTGACGCGGGACCGAACTTCTCTATACTCGGGGAGGTACCGGCCGGCCTGACGCATGAACCATACGGGGGTTCGGTCGACAGGTAGTCCCCGAAGGGCATTCCCGAGGCGTTCGTGGCGGCTCATGACCATGGGCGTCCTCCAGCAGGCGTAGTCGAGTGTCGTAGTCGAATGAAGGGTCGGGTCGACGGATTGCGACAGATGCAGTCAATCTTGAGGGGAGGGTGCACATACCCAGGCCGCGGTCTGCTTGGAGCTGTAGAACACCTTGTCGTGTTGTAGGTACTGAAACTCGAAGCTGGTGAACCACGTGCCTCTGAGCTTGCGCTGCCTCGTGCAGCGCGCCTCCGCGACGGCTGGAGGCCCAATCTCGCCCATGCGTTGGAAGCGTGCGTCGTGAATGTGGGTGCCAAAGCCCGACCACCCTTCGGTTGCTCTCAGGCCCATGCCATAGACGGCCCAGAGTTGCCCGAGCGTTCCCGTGAGCTGCACGGCGATAGCACCGGGAAAGTGCTTGGGATGCGCTGGGGTGACGCGCTGTGCCGTCACGAGCGGCCCGAGACGGGTGGTGTCGACCTCGACCCGCAGCAGGCCGGCATCACGATCGAGCGTCAGGATCCGATGGCAAAACCAGCTGTCTTGTTCGTACAGGCACTCGTGGTGAAAGTCATCAAGAATCTGATCGAGCGGTAGCGTTCGGGGATCCATCAGGCCTCCGCTCCGAGCGAGACGTTGGACGGGGTGGTGTCGACCCCTGGAATCCACGACTCATCGGGCCCCTCCTCCGGAAGGACCACGGGGTTTCCGAGGTAGTCCACGCGGGTCCCAGGCCAGATGTAGGCACGAAAGCCGTAGCCAAGCATGGATGGCTGGTCGAGGTTGGGGTGGATGTACGGGGCGATCTCTCTGGCGTGGGCCTCGGGGAGCTTCGACCAGTGCAGTCCCGGATGGTGGTGGTGGATGGTGTGGTAGCCGTTGTTGAGGAACCAGAAGTTCATCCAGTCGCCGACCAAGTTGCGCGAGTGGTTGTAGGGATGGTCCGGGTCGCACCCATCGTGTTGGACGAAATTGATGCCCACGATTCCCCATGCAGCGAAGAGATGTGGAATCAGAATGAACTGTACGAACGGCCAGGGGCTCGCCCAAGCCAGGACCAACTGCGTCCCGATAAACACGGTGTACTCAAGAATGTACTGACGAAACCATCGTGGCCGTTCCGTGCGCATCGCGATGGCGTACGCGAGATCTGCTCGTGTGATGTCTTTTGCGACCACGAAGAGAAACAAGAGCTGGTTGAGGAGGTTCCATCGGAACCGGAGCTTGGTGGTCCGCATGACATCACGGCGCGACTGCGTGTGCAGATGGTGGGACAGGTTGTGCCCCGGCACGAATGCACTCACGGGGTGGCCGTACGCGAGGGTCAGCACAACCTGAAAGACGCGATTGGCGGTTCGGCTCTTAAACACCGGGGTATGAACGGCATTGTGTGTGGCGATCGCTGTGATGAAGCTGAAGATGGAGGTCAGCACAATCAGCGGAATGATCGCAATGGCCGCGCTGGGAGCTGCGACGTAGCTGCCCAGAGCGAGGGTGTAGTAGGTGAGGATGAACCCGAGTGTTCGCACATCTTCTGGGTGGCGTAGCAGGCTGGTCATCCTGATCCTCCGGCGGCGGACGACCGGCCGTATAACCGGGTCGCTCCGCCAGAGGAAGCACGCGCGCGAGAAGCGCGCGAGAACATTGTCCGCTTACTGGTGGTCGCGGACGAGGGCGCCGAGGTCGGCGAGCGTGTTCACCGTGGGGAGTGCCTCATCTGGGAAGGTCACGTCGAGGGTATCCTCGAGGAAACCCACCATCTCCATGAGTGCAATGGAGTCGAGCTGGAGGTCTTCGATGGTATTGGTCATCTGGACATCGTTGAACTCGGAGGCGCGGTCTGGGGCGACCTCTAGAAGGGCCTTCTTGAGAAGGTCGAGGATCTCGGCGTCATTCATGACTGCTCCTGATGGCAACATGCCGCCCGTCAGTGGGCGCTTGGGGCCGGCTAGTAATGCCCCTCGGGGGTCAGGTAAAGGCAGAACCTGACCGCTAACCATGCGCCTCCGGTCCGATGCGCTGCTGATGCGGATTCTGGAAGCTGAACGAGATGCCGACCCTCTGCCCCTTTCGTGTTAGCCGCTGGCCACGAACGGAGTCCGAGATGACACGACCCGATCCTGCCGCCCTGCTGCAGGCGTTTCGCCAAGAACTGGCCGCCGCCGAGACGCTCGACGCTCTCGAAGCAGTCCGTCGCACCCACACGGGTAAGAAGTCACCGCTTAAGCTCGCGCTTCGTGGGTTGGGTCAGGTGCCTCAAGAGGAACGTCCGCAGGTCGCCAAGGCGCTCAACGACGCGCAACGCGAGGTGGTCTCGGCACTTGAAGAGGCCAAGGCCGCCCTAGCCGCACGGCAGATGGCGAAGCAAGTGGACGCCGAGTGGGTCGACCTCGGCATGCCCGGACTCGGGACACCCCGGGGCGCACGTCATCCGGTGACGACGGTGGAGCGGCAGTGTCTCGACGTCCTTCGCCGCTTGGGGTTCTCGGTGGTGGACGGTCCAGAGGTCGAGTCCGCGTTCTACAACTTTGATGCGCTCAATATTCCCGAGCACCATCCCGCGAGGGACATGCAAGACACCTTTTGGGTGCAGGGTGGTGGGCTCTTGCGAAGCCACACCACGACTGTCCAGGCTCGCGTCTTGGAGGCGTGTCGACCTCAAGCGGGGGCACCGGCTCAGCTGCCCATCAAGATGGTCTCGATGGGACGCGTGTACCGAAACGAGGCCGTAGATGCGACGCATCTTGCGATGTTCCACCAGTTCGAAGGCCTCTGGATCGAGCCTGGGTTGACCTTTGCCGACCTTAAGGGTGTGCTCGGCTACGTGGTGAGCGAGGTCTACGGTGCCGACAGGGTCCGATTTAAGCCAAAGTTCTACCCGTATACCGAGCCTAGCGTGGGCGTTGACCTCGCCTGCGGGGCCTGTGACGGCGAAGGATGTCCTGCCTGCCATGGTGCGGGTTGGGTCACGATCTTGGGGGCAGGAATGGTTCACCCGAAGGTCTTCCTTCAGTTTGGGTATGACCCAGACGAGGTCTCTGGCATCGCGTTCGGACTCGGGACGACACGTATGGCCGCGCAGACCGCGGGCGTGACCAAGGTTCGCAGCCTCTACGAGCCTGACTTGCGAACACTCCACGCACTTCATCGGGGGCAGTGATGCATACTTCTCTTGCCGTAATTAGCCGCTATACCGTGCTTCCAGAGTGCTCGAGAGCAGCCCGACGTCTTCTCGATGAAGTGGGGATTGAGGTCAAGCGGATTGACCATTCGATGCCTGGCGTCCCGATCACGGTAGAGCTTCTGGCGAACCGCGGTGATCACTATTGTGTCACGGGTCTCGCCCGTGAAGTCCATGGCCGTACCGGCAAGGGGTTGTGTCTTCCTCAGACGCATGAGCTGACCATTGGAGAGGCTGCGATTCCTGTGCGGCGGGTCTCCGAGCGATGTACCAACTACACCGCGACGCTGCTTGTTCGGGACGGAGAGGAGGGCGCGCTACCCGAAGACGTTCTCGGGCTTCTTGAGGCGGCAGGACTGGAGTCCAAGGGCGCCGTTGTCGATGCGACCAATGTGGTGAACCTCGAGCTTGGACAGCCCACCCATGCCTTCGATGCCGACAAGATCATGGGCTCGGTGGTGATCCGAGAGTCTCGCGCGGGCGAGACGGCGCTGCCCCTCTTCGCCGAGACAGAGATCGAGGTCCCGGAGGGAACACTCGTGATCGCAGACGATGAAAAGATCTTGGCGATCGCAGGTGTGATTGGGTGTGAGTCCAGCAAGGCTACGGAGACAACCACGCGCGTGCTCCTCGAGTCTGCGAGCTTTGACCCCGTGGCAGTTCGAAAGGCTGGAACCGCCTTGCAGATCCATACCGACTCCCGGGCGAGATTCGAACGCGGGTCGGATGTGACCCTTCCGCTCGTCGCGGCCGGTCGCGTGGCTGAGCTGCTGTCGTCCTGTGGGTGGCGTGTCGAGGGTACGTCGACCGTCTTGGGTTCTCTCGAGGCGGAGCAGCGTGTGGTCACGTTGAACCCTGCGCTGGCCAACGCCTTTCTGGGGCTGGAGCTCACGCCAGAGGACATGACAGCGCGTCTTGAACGGTACGGATTTGGTGTGGCTGCGTGCGATGCAACCCATCTGGAGGTCACGGTACCCGCCTGGCGGCTCTGGGATGTGGCATATGCCGCCGATCTCTACGAAGAGCTGGCGAAGTCTGTCGGCTACGACGTGATTCCCACCACGCTTCCCAACGCTGGACAAGGCACGACGCCCTCGGCGGATGAGCAGGCGCGTGAATGCGTTGAGAACGTGCTCATCGGGCATGGGTTTTTTGAAGTGATCACCGACGGATTTCACGGTCGACCCTTGAGCGAGCGGTTGGGGTTGCCAGACGGGCACGCGCTCCTTCAGCATGTCGAGACCGCGAACGCGCTCGATAGGGCGTACTCGCTGCTCAAGAACTGTGCGCTTCCGCAAGCACTCGAAGGTCTGGTATCGAATCTCCATTTGCAGCAGGACGAGGTCAAAGCGTTCGAGTTTACGCGGACCTTCCACCCGGACGCCACCGCGGACAACGGCATCTGCACGGAGCGCCACGTGTGCTGGGCGCTCGCTCATGGTCTGGCTCGCGGCCCACGGTGGACAGGCGGTGGTGACCATGCAGACCTGATGTTCATGAAGGGCGTGGTCGAAGAACTGGCCCTTGCCCTGCGCGTTCCGCTCACGATCGACGTGCTGGAGCCCGATCATGCCATGGCAGCGTTGCTGCACCCGGGCAGATCGGCAGCCATTCATCTGCGTGGCGAGCAGGTGGGGGTCTTCGGTGAGGTTCATCCAAGGCTACGTGCGAGCTTCAAGCTCAAGAAGTCTCGTCCGGTCTACCTCGAGATGGAGGCCTCGGTGTGGCATGCGACCCCCGAGCCATTCCGCTTCGAAGCACCACCACGTGTCCCACCCGTCCGGCGTAGCCTAGCGTTTACGCTACCGTTTCGGGTTCCAGTGAATCGGGTGGTCCAGACACTCACGTCATCGGGGCCCGACTGGTTGCGGGGTGTTCGGGTGGCAGATCTCTTCGCCCACACGTCCGAAGATGGCCAGCCACTGCGTACGATCACCTTCGAGCTGTCATGGGACAACTCGGAGGGCAACCGTACGGCAGCCGAGCTCAATGGGGCCACCGAGGCGCTCATTGAGGCCGTGGCGTCTGCGCACGGCCCCGATGGCGTGGTGTTGCGCTAATCAGGGCTTCGGACGCTCGGCCGTCTTGTCGCGGTCGTTGCCGCAGCTGACGATCTTGCCGTCGAGGAACTCGTCGGCGAAGGTCATGCCTTCGGCCATGCCGTCGCGTGTCAGGTTGGCGACCGCGTCTGCACCGAGGAGTGAGATGCGAAGGTTGAACCACGTGGCGTAGACGCGTGTCGTCACGCTGGCATCGTCGGGATGCTCGGCCCAGAGTTCGATGCCGTGGCCGTGGTCGAGACCGTTCGCACCACCTTCACCGGCGAAGGCTTGCTTGGTCCACGTTCGCGCGATCATGGCCTCGCGACCATCCGAGAGCTCCATCCACCGGTAGTCCTTCTCCATGTCGTACCAGAGGTCTGCGAGCACATTCTTCTTCCAGACTTCGTTGGTGGTGTTGGCGCGGTCACAGGTGCCGTCCACGAAGCAGGGGTCGCCCTCGAGCATGGTGCGTCGATAGACCTTGGTGGTCTCGGACTCAATGCATACATGATTCGGCTCATTCACGAGACTGCGGTTCGCGGCCATATTGTGTCGGCTCTGGCCCACGATAGCGACCGGTGAGATCTCGGACAGCGGGTACGTGGTCGTGTCTGGATGCTCGACAGCGGCAAGGTCCGCATCAGTAAGGTTGGTCTGCGTGAAGGCCCGATCTGCGGGAGGAAGGGTGGGGTCGAAGGTTCGTGCGTACTCGTCGAGCGCCTCGACGTACGGAACCAAGTCTGCGGTGGGGTCGTCGAAGTTCGAAAACAGGTGAACGACGGGCTCATTGAGCTCTTCTGGCGCTTCTTCGGGGGGGCTGCATGCGGCGAAAAGTACCGTTGCGAGCGGAAGTGCGAGGCGATTCATGGTGTATTCTCCTGTCTGATGACCCGGACATGCTGGCGAGTCTGTAGCTGTTCGTACCGCGAGCGGGCTCCGTCGGGCCACGTAATCTCCACATCGATGGTCTCATGCGTCCCGAGGCCCAGATGAACTGTGTAGGGACGGGTGCTGAATAAGCCGTCACCACCCGCGCGGACATCCGCGCGCACTATGGTATCACCCGTGCGCGCCCGAATCGTCGCTCCGACGGCATGGGTGTTCGGGCGGTCGGGCTGGCGAAGAGAAAACGTTACCCAGCTACCGGGCACGCAGGGACGCTGGTGAATCGTGGTGGGGCCGATGAGGTCGCGACGCAACAGCTCCAGTGTTCCGTCTTGGTTGAGGTCCGCTGCTACGACCGCGCGGGTCTGGCCGGGGTGCGCGAAGCCCCATGACGCACCGACCTCAAGGAACTGGCCATCGGGTTGTTGATGAAAGACGGCGTCCGGCTGAAGATCGGGCACGCTCTGGTTGTAGATCTTCCCATACCCCTCGACGACGTCGAGGCGGCCATCGTTGTCGAGGTCTGCAAAGATGGTCGACCAGCCAATGCGCTGCTGCTGAGCGCCCAGACCTCGAACCCCTCGTGCCACGTGGGCATCAAAAAAGGTGCCCTCTTCTTGGAGCATGAGCCGATTCTCATTCCATCCCGCGATGACGATATCGAGGTCGCCGTCTCGGTCGACATCGCCCCAATCGAGCCCCATGCCGTCGAGGCCGACGTGAAGACCCGTGAGGCCATCATCAAGGGTCAAGATGCCACGGTCGTTTCGGAGCAGCGCGTTCGGATATTTGGGGCCGAAGTCATGCACCGTGTAGAGCTCATGCCAGCCGTCCTGGTCGATGTCGATCCACCCGCCGTTGAACACGTAGCCATCCTGAACTGCGGCGGGGAGGGGATCGTCCCATGGAACAAAGGTCCCATCGCCCATGCCTCGGTACAGCTCACTGGGTTCCCCCGGTGGCCGGTCTTGGGCGAAGAAGGGGCCGAAGTTTCCGACGAACAGGTCGAGAATGCCATCGCGGTCGATGTCATGAAAGCTCGCCGTGACGGTTCGCGCGTTGGTCTCACCCGCGACTCCGGCGGCCTTGGTGATGTCGACGAAGCGGTCACCGTCGTTTCGCCACAAGAGATTCGGACGTCGGTAGCGGGCGAGGAACAGGTCGAGGTCGCCATCGCCATCGATATCTGCCGCCGTGACGCCAACGCCTCGGTCGGGCGCGGAGGGCAACAGGGAGGCATCGGCGGGCGTGAAGCCTTTGGAGGTTCCCCAGAGCAGCGCCGGCGCGTCGGCACCAGAGAGAACGAGGTCAAGATGGCCATCGTCGTTCAGATCGACCACCGCGAGGCCGCCTCCTTCGAACAACTCGGTGGCGGTGGCATCAAATGGGACCGCTGCGAGGGCATCGGTGTGCACTTGGTTGAAGGGCAGAGTGGTGGCGCCTTCACACGACACCACTCCGCTTGGCGTCCAGGTGGCGTCGACACCGTCATCGAGCTGCCCGGTCTCGGAGGGTGGTCTCGGGAGCTCTGCCGCAGGGCATCCCCACAGCACGGACATCAGCACGGGTAGGCTAGGACGGCTCACGGGTCCATCTCCACCACCGGTTGACTGGGACGTCTTCTGCCACGGACACCTCGCCGTCCGGCCAACGGACTTCCACCCATTCGGCCATGGTGGCTTCACCGAGACCGAAGTGTGCCTCTGCGGGGCCCGATGATGCGTATCCCGTGCCGCCGAGGCGAAGTTCTTCGGTATAAGTGACCCCATTGACGTGCACGCGGATGCGCGCCCCAATGGCGGTAGGGTTGTGGCCGGGCTGACGGAGCTCAAACCCAAGAAACGACCCATACCCACACTGTGCCTTGTACATTCGAGTAGGACCGCGGAGATCACGTACGATCACGTCGAGCCAGCCGTCTCGGTCGATATCTACCAGTAGGGCACCCCGGGTCCATCCTGCATGATCGAGGCCGAGTGTCTCTGCGAGCTGAACAAACTGCCCCTTGGTGTTCTGGAGGTAGACCGCGTCGGGTTGGGCCAGAGGATTGAGGCTGTTGCTCGTGACGTCCAAGTGGCCGTAGCCCACGAAGATGTCGAGATCGCCATCGTTGTCGAGGTCGCCGACCTGGGTGCCCCACGGCACATGGCGGTCTGTGGTGGGGTCTGTCCTCAGATCACGTGCGGTGGCCACATCAAACCAGCCGCCCTGTTCACTCATCAGCAGGGACATCCGGTCCCACGCGGCGACGACAAAGTCCTGGGTGCCGTCATGGTTGAAATCGCCCATTCCGAGACCCATGTTTTCGTACTTCAGGCTGACCGAACGGGTGTCTGCTGCGCCCATCACGCCCTGCTCGTTCGGCAGCAACACGGTGGGCGTCGTCCAGCCGAAGTCGTTCACGACGAACAGGTCGAGCCAGCCATCGTGGTCGACATCCGTGAAGGCTCCCTGGAAGGCGTGACTGGTCGCCATAGGGTCGGGCGCGGTCCACGCGCCGATGTCGGTCCACGTACCATCGGATTGACGCGTGTAGAGCGCACTGGGGTCCCCATCTGGAAGACCGCCCTCGGGTTGGGATAAGGCCCCGTAGGACGCAAAAAAGCCCTCTAGCACACCGTCTTGGTCGACGTCTGCCCAGCTCGAGGAGATGGAGCGCCGCAGCAGGGGCCCCGCCATCCCCAACGCATCCGGTGCGGTCGAGAACCGCGCCTCTCCATCGTTCAGCAGCACCCGATCGAAGTTGCGGAACACGCTGACGACGAGGTCGAGATCACCATCGAGGTCGACATCGACCGCGGAGGCCCCCGCGGTGCGCTCGGGGAGAGGCGGGAGCCGGTCTGTGGCGGCCTCGAACTGAAAGCCATCTCCGTCAGGAAGGCCGAGGAACAACCCGACAGCCGTGCCACGTGCCGTGAGAAAAAGGTCGAGAATGCCGTCTGCATTGAGGTCGGCCAAGGTCAGCCCACCACCGACAAACAGACTGTTGCTGTTGGGAAACACCGCCTCGTCAGGAAGGGCGGGCTGCAGGGTGTAGGGCTGCTGAAGCCGCCGTTCAGGGTCGGCACAAGAGGGTTCACGGATGACCACCAGCTCGGCATCAAGTGTGGGGTCGGGAGGACGCGGCGGCTCGGGTGCGGTGTCCGACGGCGCGGGCAGATCCGTGCCGGCGGGTTCGGGACACGCGACCAGCAAGAGGACGCCGATGGTCGAGACGATGGAGCATGGTGTGGACCGGGGCATGACCATTCCGACAAGAGAAACCAGACCCCCGATGTAGCACGAACGGTAGACGACACGTGGACGCGTGTGCACGGTGAGGGCCCATGGAGGGTGAGATGTGGGACATTGACGAGGGCCTGATTGCAGCCATGCCGTCGGTCTGGGGCCCGGTCCAGCTGGGACTCGGTCGGCTTGAGGGCCCGCTGCATATCGACCCACTTCCATGTCGTCGCGGCGACATTACGCCGGCGTACCGCGGTGATCGCTTTGAGCTCCGCGAGGGTGTCGTCATTCTCGATGCGCAGCTGTTCGAGGGTGTGGGCCACGATCTCTCCCGCCATGCAGACGTCACACTGGCCGTTCTTGAGGCGCACGTGCGCTCGGCCCTTCCCGCAGGTGGACCCGCGTGGCTCCGGGCAGGCTTGGCTCTTGATCGCGCGCAGGCGGTCTTGCCTGAGGTCTCAATGGTGCGAGCGGATTGGGAACGCGCCCTCGGGCTCGATCTAGGCGCGGAACCCCGTGCAGGCGTCGCCGTGGTGTCCGCCATCCGCGAGCGGGGTCTAGGGACGCTACCTGATCTGCTCGCATGGCTCGATCACGGAAAGGTACCCACACGCGCCTTCGTTGATGCCATGGTCTGGCTCTGCAGAAGAGGACTGAAGGAACATCTCGCCCGGACGCCATCGCTGCCTGCGGCCGAAGACATTCCCCTGGAACTCACACCATGGCGTGCCATGCCGCTCTGCATTCCGGCCAACCGTCGCGGCGGAAAGATCCGCGTCGAAGCGGGTGGGGGTGGTGTGGCGCCCGCTTGGGCCCCCGGTGGTCATGTGCACCATGCGGTCGCGGTGTCGACCGGCAGCGGCTGTCGCTTTGTTCCTGACCTCGGCGGACCGATCGGACGATGGGAGATGCGTAGCGCAGGCGCATGGGGCCAGGTGTTCGGGGGACGCGGCCTCGTGTATGAGTTTTATGGTTCAGGCCGGTTTGATGTGGTGTTGGCCGATGCCTTCGTGGGCACGGCGCGCGACGTGTCGGCATCTGAGTCCGTGGGCACCTCCGGCACCATGCGCGGGCGATGGCGCGTTGACGGTCCGCGGCGACTCGAGATCACCGAACTCGTACCGTTGGGTGTGACCGTTCATGATCGCGAGGGTGCCACGTCTCCCATGCCTGCGGATTCCGTGGGACTGGCGGCGGCCATGCAGGGGCTCACCGAGTCGCCGTGGCGATGGGACATCGATGAAGATGGCGCCCGCCTCCGGATGCGCGGTCAGATCCGAAACAGCGCTGTCGATATACGTTTGGCGCGCGTGCGTTAGACTGCTGGCGTGAACCCACCGTCTTCTCCATCTCCCCAGCCAGCACCCTTGCTGACGCGCCCCGTGGCGTCGGTTGGCAGGTCTTTTCTCGGCCTCGGCCGTGCCGGCTACCGTCTCGTGGAGTCGTGGGGGCAGCTGATTCGCATCACCGTGATGGGGACGCTCAACCTATTGATCCCGCCCTTTCGATTTCGATTGATCGTCCGACAGCTGGAGTTCATCGGGGTTCAGAGTCTTCCCATCATCTTCTTGGCGTCGGTGTTCACCGGGGGTGTGTTCACACTCCAGTCGCTCGCCGCATTCGGCATGTTCGGGGCCGAAGGGATGGTCGGAGGCACCGTCGGCGTTGCGCTCACGACACAGTTGGGCCCTACGTTGACAGGCCTCTTGGTCACGGGCCGGGCGGGGTCCGCGATGGCGGCGGAGCTGGGTTCGATGAGGGTCAGCGAGCAGATTGATGCCCTCGATGCGATGGCCGTCGATCCCATGAACTACCTGATCAAGCCCCGCCTCTGGGGAAGCGTGCTGGCGATGCCCATGCTGACAGCCGTCTTCGATGGCGTGGGGATTGCCGGCTCGTACCTCGTGGCCGTCCCGTGGAAGGGGCTGTCCGAGCCAGAATTTTTGGTGCGTCTCCATGATTGGGTGGACTGGGACGACATCTACCAGGGCTTGCTGAAGGGCTTGGTCTTTGGGTTCATCATGGGTGCCGTGGCCTGCTGGAAGGGCTTCTACACGACCGGTGGTGCCAAGGGCGTCGGGCGCGCCACCACCTCGAGTGTTGTCATCTCAAGTGTCTCGATTCTCGTCGCCAACTTCTTCATCAGCTGGGTGCTCTTGTGAGCGATCGCGTCACCACATGTGCTGTCACGGGCAAGCCTGCGGCGATCGTCTACCAAGATGTGCACAAGTCGTTTGGGCCACATCATATTCTTCGCGGCGTGAACCTCGTGGTGCCCCGTGATGCCCTTACCGTGATTATTGGGCGGTCTGGCACAGGAAAGTCGGTCACCATCAAGCACATTATGGGACTCCTTCGGCCGGACGCAGGACGGATCTGGGTGGGAGATGACGAGCTGACCGCGATGACGGACCGGAAGCTGCGGGCGGTGCGCCTACGGTTTGGCATGGTCTTTCAGCACGCGGCTCTCTTCGATTCGCTGACCGTATTTGAGAACATCGCGTTTCCACTCCGCGAGCATGAGCGCATGAGTGAGCGTGAGGTCGGCTCGCGCGTTCGCGAGCTGCTTGCTCAAGTGGGTCTACATGGCGCCGAAGAGAAGTTTCCTAGTGAGCTCTCGGGAGGCATGGCAAAGCGTGTGGGGCTCGCCCGCGCGCTTGTTCGTCAGCCTGAATTTTTGCTCTATGATGAGCCCACGACCGGTCTCGACCCCATCCTTACCGCAGCCATGGACGCCTTGATTCGAGAAACGCAGTCTGCGCACCCCGGATTGACGTCCTTGGTGATTAGCCACGATATGCGCGCTGTGATGAACATCGCAGATAAGATTGTGATGCTGGTGGATGGCGTTGTCGCCCACGAGGGTGACGCCGCGTACTTCGAGAACAGCGATGACCCGTTGGTGCGGCAGTTCCTGGCGGGAAGCCTCGATGGCCCGATGAAGGTCTGACGAGGCGACCAACTCTGTTAGGGTGCACTGCGAGCGCATCGACACCGAGGAGCGCATGGCCAACTATTCCACAGAATTCCGCGTGGGCGTCTTCGTCCTGGCCGTGGGTGCGTTGGTCGGTGGTAGCTACTTCTGGAGCTTTGACGGGGTTCGTGCGGATGAGGCGAGCTATGTCCTCACGCTCGACGTCCCGGCTGCAGATGGCCTCTACGAGGGCTCGCCGGTCAAGCTTGCGGGTGTGGAGATTGGCTCCATCGAGTCCATTGGTCTTGCGGGGGGGCAGGCACGTCTGGTGCTTCGCGTCCGTGATGCCTACCAGCTCCCCACCGACAGCTCTGCAGAGCTCAAGGCTCAGGGCTTGCTCGGGGACTACATGGTGCGTGTCTACCCCGGTGTTCTGGATGAAGATCTTGGCGATGGTGACGCCCTGTCCCTTCGCTCCGTGCCGGGTGACATCGACACCATCACCCGAAACCTCGAAGAGGTCTCGGAGGATGTGGCAGCCATTACCGACGTGCTTCGAGAGATGATCGAAGACCGGCGCAACACCGATGCGGTGGAGTCGACACTTGCCAACCTCGATGCGCTCACGGGGGAGCTGCGGCTCATGGCCGAGACCAATCGACGAGATGTCGATGCCATTGTCGACAGCATCCGTCGCTTGAGCGAGTCCCTCGAGGGCTACACCGATGAAGCGGCGGCCGACATCGATGAAGAGTTTGACAAGCTGAAAGAGCTGACCGATCAGCTTGACGTGGCGGCCACCGACCTGTCGAGCATCACGGGAAAAGTCGACCGGGGTGAAGGCACCATCGGTGCGCTGATCAACGACCGTGAGACGATTGACGGGATCAACGAGGCGATTGACGGCGTCAACAGCGTGGTCAACAGCTTTGCCGGCCTTCGGACCGAGTTCTACTACACCGGTCGCTTCTACTTTGGCTCTCAACCGAGCGATCCGGCCTTCTTCTATGGAAACCCGCTCGCGAACTCTGGCTCGAATACGATCGGCCTGCGGTTGAGGTCACACGAGGACTTCTGGTACCTCTTCGAGATCAATGACCACCCGCAGGGTGTCATCAGCCAGACCGAGGTCTTTCGCGAGTCAGACGGCACGGTTGAGACCCGCTGGAACCGAGAACTGAATTATCGGTTCACCTTCCAGGTCGAGAAGCGATGGGGTCCCATGAGCCTCCGCCTTGGCATCAAGGAAAATGGTGGTGGCATCGGGGCGACGCTCTGGGCGTTTCGGGACCGCGTCCAGGTCCAGGCCGACGTGTTTGACTTTGCGTTCGGAAGCTACCCAGCCATCGAGTCTGCAGGCCTTCCGAATACCCGCGCGCTCGTCCGGGTGGAGCCGTTCAAGCACATGTACATTGAAGCTGGGGCGGAGCAGATCCTCCTTGGCGCCAAGTACGGGTATGGGACCGGTTTTGTAGGCGCCGGTTTCCGCTTTAATGACGATGACATCAAGCTGCTGTTCGCTACGCTGCCCCTGAACTTCTAGCGCGATTGAACCACCACTATCGTGGTCTCCATGGGGCTAGATTGTGTCTTTTCGGTAGGATGACGGTGGAGTCATCGACATTTCCACTTCTTTGTGGCAACAGATAACGGTTGAATGCGCAGTCCACTCCGCGGAGGCTCGAACGTGTCAGGTCCAAAAGACTCCAAGACAGATGCTCGAAGTGCACTGGCCGATTTTTTCGGCGACGACGACATGTGGGACGATGAAGAAGACGCCGAAGGAGATGCGCCGCCGGCGCAAGAGCCTGCCGAAGCTGCCGAGGCTGACGACGCCAAGGCCAACGCAGACGCCGGCGAGCGAGGGGCTGGCGCAACGATCGTGCCACCCCCGCCCCCCGTTTTTGAGGGGGACGTGCGCTCCATCGATGCTGCGCCTGAAGGGTTTCATCTCGACGATCTGCCTGCGAGAACCGAGCAGCCAGCACCTTCGACCGTCGCTACCGTGCTTGACCCGGGTGAGGTGGCAGGTAGCGAGGCCTCTGATCCGGACCAGCTGTGGTCCGACCTTGAGCAGCAGGGGCAAGACGCCGAGACGACCTCGGCCGAGAGCTCAAGTCCTGCGCCCATGCTTATGGGTGGGCTGGGTGGCCACAGTGCCCTAGGCGAATTGCCGGATGAGACAGCCTCCACGGGTGCTGTCGGTGATGCGACGCTGGCCGAAACTGCCGAATCCTCTGAGCCCGCTGCCGCCGTGGAACGTACGCAGCTCGTGCTGGCGGCCCCAGCGACGGCCGATGAGCGGTCTGCGCAGCACCTCGCGATGACACTGGCCCGTATTGAAGGCACCCATGGCTCTGTTGAAGCCCAGCGATGGGCAGAGGCGGGGCACGTGGCACTCCACCGGGTTGGGGATGCTGCTCGCGCCCTCACCTATCTGCGCTCTGCCGCCGATGGCGGTTGCCGGGACCCTCAACTGATCCGTGACAGGGTGCTCGCCACACGTTCCGAAGCACCGAATACGGCAGAGGCAGGCCGTGCGTGTGAGGACTTGGCCGACATGATGACCGGCGCTGCGGCCACAGACCTCGCGCTGGAGGCAGCCCGTAACTTCCATGCGGCCGGCGACATGGACGCCGCGCTGCGGTTGACCCGTCGGGCGCTTGGTGCAGAGCCACACCTGCTTGCCGCGTGGGAGCTTCTCGGCGCCATCGGCGCGACCTCCGGAGATGCGGCGCTGCAGCGTGAGGCGCTCGATGGTACGGCGACCCATACGGACCCCGCCCTTGTACCTCCGATGACCGTTGCCCGCGCGTTGCTTCAGCACGCCAGTGGTGACACGACGGAGGCGCTGGCATCACTCGCGGAGCTGGTCACACCTGCCGCTCGACGTGCGACGCGAGACATCCTGACCGATGTGGGAGATGCGTCACGGCTGGCAGCGTTCTACGGAGAACGCGCAGCGGCAGCCGAGGACACTGCATCTGCGGCCTTCTGGTGGTTGGAGGCTTCCCATCACTGGATGCGTCATGGAGACGAAGACCAGTGCCGTGAGGCCGAGACCCAAGCGCTCGCCACGACAGATCCCTATGTGGAGCTGCATGTGCTCTCCCGTGCCATGCGTGCCAAGCAGTGGTCTCTCGTCCGTGAGCTGCTCGACACGTGGGCGGAACGTGATGGCGACGCCTCCATGGGGCGTGCGTGGGCCTTTGCCTCCGGCGCAGTGTCCGAGTGGTGCTTGGAGGACCATGAGGCTGCCGTTCAGGCCTACAACAAGGCGGCGGGAGATGGTGGGTTTGAGGCCGCCACTCGTGGCGTAGAGCGCCTCGTTAGAACAGGCGATCCGGCGGGTTACCTTTCGTTTTTGCAGGCGCGTCTCGAGACGATCTCCGACGACGAGGCTCGTGGCGAGGTGCTCTACACGATGGCCGAGTTCGCGTCGTCGCACGCATCGATGCAGGAGGAGGCGGTTGCGTGTTGGCGCCAGCTGACGGCCCATGCAGAGACCGACCGGTGCGCGTGGTTGGGCCTGCTCGGTGCGGCCGTTCGTGCGGGTGACGCCGATGCGCGCGCTCATGCGGTGCAGGGACTCACGGGTGTGGGCGTAGATGCTGCCGACGCGGCCTTGCTTTCGGCCCTTTGCGAGGCGCCAGCAGCGTCCATCGCAGCGGCATGCCGACAAGCGCTCGCGGCTCGACCTGGTGATGCGCTGGCCTCGATGGGGGCCTGGGTGGTTGCGCCATGGGAAGCCACGTCGGAAGACACGGCGTTGGTGGCCACGGATGTAGCGACTGCAGAGTGTGTGTACCTCGGCGTGTACTGGGCAGCGACGGCCGGTCGCTGGAGCGAAGCTGTGGCTTGTGTGCACGAGCGCGAGGTCACGGCGAGAACGCAGGCTCTGCTCGAACATGGTGAGTCGCAGGAGGGTATCACCGCCGCAGTAGATGCTGCTGTGGATGCCCTGGTGGAGGACGCGTCCATGGAACAGGCTGCTGCGGCGGCATGGCTCCAGATGCTGGATGGACGCCCTCTACCGCTCGATGCGGAGGACATTGCGGATGTGCCCATGCTTCACCGCATGGGCGTGCTCGCGATGCTGAATGTCGGTGACCAACCGGCCCTGACGCGGTGGGCACTGACCGACAGCCTCTCCACGGTTCAGCAGTTGGTCGGTCTCGGAGCGATGGCACCAGAATCGGTGGAGGATGCGCGGCAGCTGCTCACAGATCTGGTCGAGGCCTCCGAACTGCCGCCTGTAGCGTGTGAGGATGCAGCAGTTCAGCTCATGGCATGGGAAGAACTCGACCTCATGCTCACCCGTTGGAACCGTTCCGATGTGGCCCAAGAACGGGCAGAGCTCGCGCTTGAGCGCCTTGGAGATGCCGAGCGTGCCTTGGCGTGTCTTGAGGACGGTCAGGACGGTGAGACAGACGATCTGGTGCACGCTGTGTGGGCATCGAAGATTGCCACGAGGCTCGGGCGGACCGACGCGGCGGTTGCGAATCACCTCCGAGCTGCCGACATGTCAGAGTGCGAGGGCTTTAAGGCGCATCATCTCTCCCTAGCGGTCGGTCTGATGGCCATCGACGATCCTCAACTTCAGGTGACGACGCAGACACTGATGTCGCTTCGGCCTGGCGCAGAGATTGCCTTCTATGCCGCGCTTCGGACGCTGTGTTCCAGCGGTGCTGACGCGGCTGACGCCGTTGAAGAGCTCTTTGTCGAACATCGAACTGAAGACACCCGTGGGCGTGGCTACGCCATGGCGCAGTGTGGGGCGTACGGTCGCGCGGCGGATGTCTGGGAGGAGTGCGCCGAGCAGAGTGACTGGGTTTCGGACACGCTCATGCTTGAGGTCGCCCTGTCCGCGGCCGAGCGGTGGGAGACCTACTACGCAGTGCTCGAGGCGCGCGCGTCGTCGACGGAGGATGGAGAGGCCCGTTCGGCGCTCGACGCGGAGCTACGCTGGCTGCTCGCGAACCCGCTCGCTGGAACCGATATCGCGTGGGACCGGTACCGCGAACTTCATCGCGCGCATCCTGAAGACGCATCGGTGCTCGATGCGCTGGCGGGGATTGCGAGTGCCCGTGGCGATGTGGGCGCAGCGGTAGAGTATGTCTCCAAGCTCCGAGAGATGGCGACGACCCCGACAGAGGTCTCTCAAGCGTCGCGTAGACTTGCGCAGATCCATCGCGAAGCGGGGGATGATGCGGCCGCACGAACAGCGCTGATGGCGGTCCTCGAGAGTGACGGCCAAGACGCGGATGCCCTTCATCAGCTCCGGGAGCTGGCCGGTTCGGCCGAGGATTGGTCGAGTGTTCTCGATGTGCTGAACCGAAACGTGGGCATGACGGAGGGAGAGGCGCGTGCCGACCTCCTGCGCGAGGTCGCCACCCTCACGGAAGAACATCTCAACGACCCCGGGCGTGCCATTGAGTCATGGCGGGCGGTGCTTGCACAAGCCCCCGGCGATGTGCCTGCGCTGCAGTCTCTCGTGTCGTTGTGTCGCGCGCATGGCGACAAGGAGAGCTTCCTTGAAGTCGCCGCTCAGCTGGTGAATGCTGCCCCCGAAGATCGTGGTGCGGTGCTCTTGCAGATGGGCGAGGTGTGTGACGAGCTCGGACGCATGGAAGATGCGCTCCAGCACTTTGAGCAGGCGATGACGCACAAGGCACAGCAACGCGAAGCGGCTGCCCATCTCGAACGGATGTTCCGCGCTCGCGGGGACTGGGCTGGCGTCGTGCGGACCCTCCGTGTGCAAGCAGAAGCCATGGAGGACAGCGAGCAGCGGCTCACGAAGCTGCGAGAAGTTGCCGAGGTGCAAAAGACACGCCTCCAAGATGTCGAGGGCACATTCGAGACGCTCCAGAGCATCATCGAGCTCGTACCCGATGATGTCGATGCACTGCGCTACGCGGTGGCGCACCTCTATGGGCAGGATCGCTTTGCGGAGGCGATGCCGCTCGCGGAGCGTCTTGAGCCATTGGTCTTGCAGGACGAAGATCTCGATGACTTCGATGTGCAACTCGAAGCTGGAGAGTTCTTGTACCGCTTCGCAGATATGCTCTGTAGGTCGGACCGTCTGGCCGAGGCGCGTGAGCGGTATGAGAAAGTCCTAGAGTTCAATCCTACTCATTTGCCGAGTCTCCAGGCGCTTGGGCCGTTGTTGATGGAGCGCGAACAGTGGACAGAGGCCGAAGCCGTCTTTCGTCGGCTCTTGCAGCTCACGGGAGGGCAAGGCGAGCCCGATAGTGTGGCGAGCCTCTACGCCAATCTTGGACACGTGGAGCTCGCGTTGGACCGCCCCGGGAAGGCGGAGCGACGATTCGCAAAAGCGCTCGCTGCAAACCCCAATCACATCGGTGCATTGAAAGGTAAGGCGCGGCTTCTGTTTGCCGAAGAGAAGTGGAGCGAGTTGTTGGAGGTCTACAACAACGTGGTGTACCACGCGACGTCTCATGCAGACATTACGGCGGCATACCTCGTCAAAGCCCATGTGCTCGATCAAAAGTTGGACCGTATCGACAAGGCGATTCAGCATGTCGAGCGAAGTCTTGCGTTCGACCCGAACCAGCCGACTGCTCGGTTGTTGCTGATGGAGTTGCTCCTCCGTGCGGGCAAGTTTGACCAGGTGGTGTCCCTCGCAGAGCGTGCTGCGGCAGCCGTAGAGCAGCCGCATCTTGGGGCGGTTCAGCTCACGGTGACACTCGCGCGGCTCGGCATGGGCGAACGGCATGAGGCGGAAGAAGCGCTGCAGCGTGGGCGTGCTCATCTGGAGGGCGGAGACCAGCTGTCTGTCGACGAACCCGAGGTGCTCGAGGCGCGGCTTCGCGACCTCGTCTCCGGTCTTCAACCGTAAGGGCAGTTCATGAGGCTTGCTGCGACCGGTAGGCGGCAATCCCGCGGCCGACGCCATGAGCAGACGTGAGCACCCACGCGAACACCCCGACGATGGGCAGGCTGAAGAGCACCGTGAGACCCACGGCGCCGGCGAGGATTTGTGCGGGGCGTGGGATTTGGTCGGGTAAGGCCCAGCGGCCGAAGTCGCGGCTTGTGATGCCGAGGCCGACGCAGGACAATGCGAGGACTGCGGTCAAGAGCACGGCGGCAAACACAAGAACGGGCGCAGCAGCCCCATCGGGAAGACTTCTTGCCAGCAACAGGCTCGCGGCGGTCGCGCCGGTGACCGAGAGGAGCCCCACGCCACCGAGCAATGTCGTTCTCGGGGACGCGCGACGTGGTGCCGCGTCGAGGTGTCCCTCACGGTGGGGAGAGCCCCACACCCACAGACCCGCGCCAAAGATGGCGACAGCTGTCGTCAGCCACCATCGAAGCCGGTCGAGAATGGCGCCATGTAGAGGAAGTACGGCTAGCTCACCAGACTGTGAATCCTCGACTTCGGGGCGGTAGAGGTGGAGTGCTGCGCTGGAGGTCATCTGGGCGTGTGGTTCCGGAAGGACACGCCCACCAAGGGCGATCGCGTGTCCATCTACCCGCGCCGAACTGTTGAGCTGGATGTGGCCGCCGAGTGCGACCACGTCACCCGAGATGTGGCCATCAACGACGATGGTCCCGCCGACAGCCACAACATGGTCGGCCGTGTGGTTGACGTCGATGTGGACATCATCCCAGAACCCGAGCACCTCGCCTCGCTGCACGTCTGGCAGGGGTGCAGCCATGGCGGCCATCACGGTACACAGGGTCCACAAGCTGCTCATGTCAGTCTCGGAGTGCCGGGGGCAAGACCACCCATCCCGCAAACCCAGCAGCCGCAACCAAGGTCATGGTGGCCACGAGGACATCGGCTGTAGCGACCAGACTTGCGGCCTCAAGGATCGCGGTGACCATACTGATGGTCGAGAGTGCGGTGACCTCGAGATGCAGCTGCGTCAAGGCTAGCAGGAGACTCAACGCGAGCAGTCCAAGGCCAATGGTCCGTTCAATACGGGCTTCGACGGGACGTTGGTGGTGTTGTTCCAGGATGTGTGCGGCGAGACGATCGGGCACGGGGGCATGTGGCGTCGCCGTGAACGCTGCGGTGAGGGGATCGAGGGCGCGAGCGGCAGCGGCGCACTGCGGGCAGTCATCGAGGTGACTGGCGATATAGACAGCGACGTGCTCACCGAGGTCGCCGAGCGCAAATTGCTCCAGCACCTCGCGCGAGGGATGAAGGCTCATGCTTCACCTCCGGCATCGACGTAGAGATCTCGGAGCTTGCGCCTCGCGCGAAAGATCCGGTTCATGACCGTTCCCATGGGCACGTCGAGCGTCTCGGCGATCTCGCAGTACTTGAGATGGTCGAAGTGATAGAGGACGAGTACTTCCCGGTAGAGTGGGGGGAGACGGTCGAGGGCGAGGCCCAGCAACTCGGCGCGCTGGGCGGCGCTGGTGACCTGATCGGGGAGCGGGCTGCCGTCGCTCACATCGGGCACTTCATCCCACGCCATGCGCTTGTTGCGACGGTACTGATCGATGCAAGTATTGCGTGTGATGCGGTAGGCCCACGTCGAGAAGGCGCGCGTCTGGTCGAAGCGGTGAAGGTTCTTCAAGATCTTGCTGAGGCTGTCCTGTGCAGCATCCATCGCATCTTGCTCGTTGCGGAGCATGCGCAGAGAAAACCGGTAGAGGGGAGGTGTCCAGCGCTCCACCAGCCACTTCAGCGCGGCGGGGTCGCCATCGCAGGCTGCCGCAATGTGCAGGTTCTCATCTGTCTCTGTGTCGTGTACCTTCAACGCCTGCATCTGACTCCTTGTGGGTTCCCGCACGCGTACGGGGCAGGTCACACACTATTTCAGGGTGTCGAAAAAAAAGTACATGCACGCGAAACGGGTTGCCGTCCAGAGTCGGATGATTACTTCGGCGGCCTCGGAGGTCCCCATGGCCCATGATCCTCAAGACAATTCTACGAACGCGTCCACCTCTCCCGAGTCTACCGCAGCCGATACCCCGACAGCAGACGCCACCGAGGCTGCGGCCGAACCCACGGTTGAGCTCGACCCGTCGACGCAACGCATCGAACATCTCGAGGCCCAGCTGGCCGAGACCACGGCACGCCTCCGGTCGGTGAGCAAGGCGTTCACGCAGATGAAAGAAGAGATGGCCTCCTTTCAGCAGCGGCAGACGGCACAGGCCAAGATTAAAGAAGAAGCTCAGGCGTTTCGTGCCGTGCAGGCCTTCTTTGACCCCGTGCAGAGCCTAGGTCGCTCGCTCGAGAGTGACGCGAGCAGCGAGGGCTTTCTCGAGGGCCTGACCTTGGTCCACAAGCAGTTCAGCGATGCGCTCGACAGCCTTGGTCTCGCGCCGATTCCAGGCGTGGGATCCCCGTTCAATCCTTCACTTCATGAGGCGCTCGCCGTGCAGCCCGTGACCGAGCCCGAGCTCGACGGCAAGGTGGTCATGGTTCATGTGAACGGGTTCTCGGTCAATGGCAAGGTCCTGAAGGCCTCGCAGGTCATTATCGGAAAGTACGACCCGCCGGCCGCTGAAGCCTGATGGAATGATGCGTCTGCGACCTGCGTTCCTGTTCTGGTGGTGATTTCTGGTTGCCGCGGTACGGGGTGTGTGGGGGTGGGGCGTGAGACACTGGTGTGGGCTGCTCTTGATGGTCGCGGCGTGTCGGTCAGAAGCGACGGAGCCGCAGCCGCCGGTCGAAATGGTGACGTCGGTTCCCGCGTTCGAAGACACCCAGACCGTTCTCGCATGGTCGGAGGAAGAGGCCGAGGCGCTTCGAACCCGTGACTGGAGCGCGGCGTCAGAGATCATCCGTCTCGAAGGCCGGCCGGCCGGTGTAGAGCTCCCGGAGAGGGCTTCCGTATTGGCCTGGGCGCATGTCCATGCAGGACAGGCGCAACAGGCGGTTCCATTGCTCGACATGGTGGACCGGTCGCAGTGGATGCCATCTTCCCATCGCGCGCTCTTGTCTGCGGAGATTCGCGTGGCGGATGGGGACCTCCTCGGTGCCCTCGCACAGCTGGAGGACGTTCGCGAGGAGAGTCCTGTCGGCACCCGCGCGCTGCTGATGCGCGCACGGGTTCTCCAAGAGCTCGGGCGACGGTCGGAGGCCGTGCCTGTCCTCGAGGGGCTCGCCGAACGCGTCGACCCCACCGATGGTGGCGATACCGCCTTGCTCATGCTCGCGGAGTCTCGGGGCCCAGGCAGTGCTGGAGCCACCGAAGCTGCCCGCCGGGTCTGGGCGCACTACCCAGGCGGGTCTCACGTGTCCCGCGCCGAGGAGATTCTCTCGCAAGACCCATCGTGGACGCCGACCTTGGCCGAGGGTGTCTATCGGGCGCGGGCATGGATGGATCGCGGTGCGTATGACCGGGCCATCTCTACAGTGGCGCCGCTACGAGCATCGCTCACCGAAGCCGACGAGGTGGGCTGTCTCGCCGCCTACGTACATGGACGGTCTTGGTACAAGAAAAACAGCCTGAGTCGTGCGGCTTCTGCATTTGGTGCCTTTGCATCCAAGTGTGCAGACAGCGCGCCGGAGACAGGAAAGCTCATTGCGTACCTCGACGGCAAGACAGCGTTTCGGCGTGGGCAATACGAGACGGCTGCGAAGCTCTACGCACTCCTACCCGATCGCTACGGGCAGACGACCTATGCCGATGATGGGCTGACCCTAGGAGGCATCGCAAAGCTCGAAGCAGGAGATCCGCGGGGTGCCGAGGCGATGTGGCGCCGCGGTCTTCGGGAATTCTCAGAGGGTGATACGGTTCCAGAAGCGGCGTTTCGACTAGCCTATACGCTCTTCAAGCGGGGAGAGGTGGCCGAGGCCATCGCGATCGCGGACCAACTCAGCGAGATGTCCTCGGAGGTCGATGAAGTGCATGTGTGGGCGGGCGCCTACTGGGCTGCCCGCTGGCGGTCCCATCCGCGTCCGGGCGGTGCAGTCACGAACGACGCCGACGCGCTGTTGGCTGCGAGAGGTCGGTACGCAGAGCTCTGCCGACGGGTACCGTTTTCGGTCTATGCCATGATGGCGTACGCGCGTCTGCTGGAGCTTGACCCGGGTCACGCCATGGACGTGCTGGACGAGCTCGCTCGGCCCAAGCCGGTGGATGAAGCCCCGGCATGGGCGCTTCCAGAGGCGCTGCACCACAACGAAGACGCACGTGATGCGGCACGCCTCATGCGGATGGGGCTTGCGCGGGAGGCCTTGGCCTCATGGTCACGCGTGCCAGAGGCCATGGTCACGCCTTCGGTCATGGGGTGGTGGACCTCCTTGCGCTATGCGGCCGGAGATTGGTTGATGGCGCACGGGCGACTCCACGCCTGGCTGCGAGATCATCCCGTCGACACGCTCGGGACGGTGCGAGATCGCCTGCTCTACGTGGCGTATCCACGTCAATATGGTGAGCTGATCGACCAGAGTGCCGAAGGATACGGCTATCCAGCCTTGCTGTTTCAGGCGCTGGTCCGCGAGGAGAGCAACTTCAACAAGGACATCGTCTCGTTTGCGGGCGCTCGGGGGCTCTCGCAGGTCATGCCGTCGACAGCCAAGGCGACAGCTGCGTGGCTCGAGATGCCGTTTCGTACGTCTGACCTCACCACACCAGACATCAACCTGAAGATCGGTGCCCGCTATCTCGACGAGGTCTACCGGATGCAGGACGACAATCCGTGGGCTGCACTCGCGTCGTACAACGCCGGTCCGCGTCGGGTCACGGGGTGGATCACTGAGTGGGGAAACCCACCACTCGACGAGTGGCTAGAGCAAGTTCCGCTTCGCGAGACGCGTGGCTATGCGAAGCGGGTTTCGACGACCTGGCAGACCTACCGGCTTCTGTACGACAGGGATGCACCGCTCTTTCCAGAGATGGGTCGCTACAACACCGGAATGCGACGCGACTAATCGAGGTCCTGCACAGCCGTGGCCAAGAGGGGCAAGCTGACGTCCCACCGGTACGCTGTACCGCGGTGGCCGCCATCGAAGAGGTCGGTCTGGTGCGGGATATCCAAGTCGTTCAAGCGCTGACTGAAGCGCTGCATGCCGAGCTGTAGGCTGTATTCGTCACTTCGGCCCGCATCGAGGAACAGGAGTCTCTGGGTCCGGAGTGCGTCTTGATGGGGCTTGGCCTCGATCAGCTGCAGCGGGTCAAAGGCCTGCCACTCGTCGAGCACCTCGTGGTGGATGGCCCCCGTGCTGGGGTCAAAGGGCAACCTTGCGGGGAACCCGTCGGCGGAGACGTCGGGGGAGTATGCGCACGCCATGGCAAGAAGATTGAAGGCCGCGAACATCTCGCCCGAGGGCCGGTGTCCGGCCCAGAATGCCTCATGGAATGCGGTCGGCGGGTGGCGCTGCAATGCGCGGATGGCCCCCGGGATGTCGCCGAGGAAACAGAGATCAAAGCCAAGGTCACCGGCGTGACTGACGGTCGCACCGAAGCGCTCCGGGTGGGACATGGCGAGGCAGAGGGCGCCGTAGCCGCCGCTCGACCGTCCAGCGACACCCCAGCGGGAGGTGCATGCAAATCGTGCGCTCACCGCGTGAGGAATCGCCTCGGTCACGTAGGTTCGGTAGTTGCCGATCGCGGGTGAGTTGACGTACTGCGAACCGCCGAGTCGGGTCATGGTGTCCGGAAAGACGGCTCGAAACGGTGGTGCACCACCGGCAAACAGGTGGTCGAGACGTGTCGTAAGCGGGACATCGGTCAACCCTCGGGCCAAGAGCCCCTCGCCAGTCCCGGCAAAAGCGGGCAGGAACAGCACGACGGGAAGCTTCGTATCGTCGCGGCTCCCATGCGGAGAGTAGACGAGCACGTCGCGTCGTGTCGGGTCATTCCAGGGGTTACCCGCTAGGCAGTCGGCATCGAAGGCAAAGCGGTCGAGACGGCCACGTCGCTCAAGGGCTAGATGGGGAAACGGGGATGGCATCTGGTCCTCGCTGATGGTGTAGGCTGCATATCAGGGGGTGAGGTCGCCATGCCGACAGATCTGGAGCGCCTGGGAGGGGAGTCGGCTGTTCATGCCCATGTGAAGGCGATCGTGGAGGCCTTCTTCGATGACATGATTATCGGGTTTCAGTTTGTGGGCCGATCACGTGAGCGGATCATGACCCACGAATCTGAGCTCGCCCTGCGGCATCTGGGGGCATCGTCTCCCTACACGGGGCGGCCCATCGCTCGCGTTCATGGTCGCCTGCGCATCAACCGTGGTCAGTTTCGTCGTCGGCTCGCGATTGTTCAGACCGTGCTGGCAGACCGTGGTGTGCCTACGGACATTATCGAGCGTTGGGTTGAACACGATCGGGCGCTCGAGTCCCAGATTGTGGACGGTACGGACTGCGTGCCATGAGTCGGTCGTTTATTGACCGAAGCGGACCATAACAGCACCCATGGGATTCGTTCACCTTCATTGCCACAGCCAGTTCAGCCTGCTCGATGGCACCATGGACCCGTCGACACTTGCCGCGCGTGTGCACACGCTAGGCATGGGGGCTGTGGCGCTCACCGACACCTGCAACCTGTACGGTGCTGTCACCTTCTACAAGGCGGCGAAAAAGAAGGGAATAAAGCCTATCCTTGGTGCAGAGCTTCATCTGCAACCGCAGGGCGTCGACTACGAGGATCCGCAACGCGAGGAGGGCGGAGGGCAAGTCATCGCGCTCGTCGAGAATGCGACGGGCTACCAAAACCTCTGCTGGTTGGTGACCCAGGCCATCTATGATGGCATTCACTACAAGCCGCGGGTGTCGGTCGAACAACTCGCGGAGCGGCACGAGGGCTTAATCTTCCTGACCGGGGGGCGAAAAGGGGTCTTTGGCCGTGCCCTCCTTCGTGGTGACTCGGCGGCGTCACGCCAAGATCTTCGTGACCTCGCGGCCGTGCTTCCCGCCAATCGGCTGTACCTTGAGCTTCAGTCGCTGGGGTTGGACCGAGAGGTTGAGGTCAATCAGCTGGCCAGAGAGCTCGCCCTCGAGTTGGGTCTCCAGACCGTCGTCACCAACGCGGTCCACTATGAGACGCCTCTCGATGCAGCAGCGCACGAGGTGCTGAATGCCATCGCGCTCGGCGTGTCCCTCTCGGACCACCGTCGTGTCATTGCGCCGACCGACCAGGCGTATCTCAAGTCAGAAGACGAGATCCGGGCAATCTTTCCGGACGACGGGCCAGCGATCGACCGAACTGTGGAGTTGGCCGACCGGTGCCACTACGACTTTGACTTCGACACGCACCACTTCCCGGCGACGACACCTCCAGATGTCGATAAAGACGGCCAGCATGCCGACAGCGACGCCAACTGGGCTTACTTCTACGCTGCATTCCCACCCCCGGCGTCCTACGGATTGACCGCCCCTGAGGTCGCCATACCTCCCCGACCAGAGGGGGCGGGACGGATGGATGGCTTCTTCCGCTGGTACACCGAGCGCGGTCTCGAGGTTCGTCTCAAGGCCATCGACGAGGCGCAGTACCCGACGTATTGGGCGCGCCTCGAGCATGAGTTCGCCATCATTTCATCGATGGGCTTTCAGGCCTACTTCCTGATCGTGGCCGAGTTCATCAACTGGTCCAAGGACAACGGGATACCGGTCGGTCCAGGCCGAGGCTCAGCTGCAGGGTCCCTCGTGGCCTATGCCATGGGCATCACGGACATTGACCCCATTCGGTTTGACCTGCTGTTTGAGCGGTTCCTCAATCCAGAGCGTGTGTCCATGCCCGACGTGGACGTGGACTTCTGCCAAGACCGTCGCGAAGAAGCGATTGCCCACGTTCGTGACAAGTACGGTTCACCGCTGGTCTCACAGATCATCACGTACGGGAAGCTCAAGGCCAAAGCCGCGGTTCGGGACGTCGCGCGTGTGCTCGATTTGGGCTTCAACGATGCCGACCGCATCGCGAAGCTCATTCCCGACACCCTCGGAATGACGCTGTCCGAGGCCCTCGATGAGGTCGAAGCGCTCCGGCGCTTGCGCGACGGTGATCCGAAGGTCCGACGTGTGATCGACACCGCCCTTCGCGTCGAGAACCTGTGTCGTCAGACGGGCGTGCATGCAGCAGGCGTCGTGATCGCCGACCGCCCGTTGGTGGAGTACGCACCGCTATACCGCGATGGGCCAGACGGTGGTCCCGTGGTGCAGTACGACATGAAGTCGGCCGAGACCATCGGGCTCATTAAGTTCGACTTTCTTGGACTCAAGACACTCGATCAGATTCGCGACGCGGTCGTCATGATCGAAGCCAACTATGGGGAGGCGCTCGACATGGCGCTGATCCCCACCGATGATGCCGCCACGTATGAGCTGCTTCAGAGGGGCGATGCGCTCGGGGTGTTTCAGCTCGAGTCCAGCGGTATGCGAGAGCTGCTGACGCGGCTTCGACCCAGTGTGCTCGATGACCTCGTCGCCTTGGTGGCGCTCTACCGACCGGGTCCCTTGAAGTCCGGAATGGTCGATGACTTTGTCGACCGAAAACATGGTCGGCAGGCCATCGATTACCCGCTGCCGATGTTGGAGCCCATCCTCAAGAGTACGTATGGCACCATCATCTACCAAGAGCAGGTGATGCAGATCGCGCAGGTGATGAGTGGGTACAGCCTCGGTGAGGCCGACATGCTTCGCCGCGCCATGGGCAAGAAAAAAGCCGAAGAGATGGAGAAGCAGCGCGTTCGGTTTGTAGGCGGTGCCGAGCGCAACAACATCGACCCTCAACGGGCAGAGGCGATCTTTGATCTGCTCGCCAAGTTTGCTGCCTACGGCTTCAACAAGTCGCACTCCGCCGCCTACGGGTATGTGAGCTACCAGACCGCGTTTCTCAAGGCGAACTACCGGTCCGAGTACATGGCTGCGCTCATGACGATCGAAGCGGCCAACACCGACAAGATCCTGATGTACATCCAAGATTGTCGTCGTGCAGGGATGGAGATCTTGCCCGTGTGCCTCAACCACTCGCAGCGGGCGTTCAGCGTGCCGCATGAGGAGGCTGATCCCGCTGGCTATGCACCCATTCGTTTTGGGATGGCTGCGGTCAAGAATGTTGGCGGTGGAGCGATCGATGCCATCGTAGAGGCCCGCGAGCATGGCGGGCCGTTCAAGGGTGCGCTCGATGCATGGAGTCGTGTCGATACGCGCCGCGTGAACAAGCGTGCCTGGGAAAACTTGATCAAAGCTGGCGCGATGGACTTCTGTGGTGTGGCGCGGTCGCAGCTGATCGCAGGTCTGCCGGCGGGCATGGCCTTGGCGTCACAACAGCAGCGAGATGCGGCGCAAGGTCAGACCAGTCTGTTCGGGGCCTCAACCGCGACGGTCAACCCCACGGGCTTCAAGGTTCCCGATGTGTTGCCGTGGAACCTGAGCGACCGCTTGAGCCGTGAACGCGAGGTTCTGGGGCTCTACCTGACGGGACACCCCATGGCGTCCCATCAAGCGGATGTGCGGCGCTTTGGCTCGGCGGCCCTCCATGAGCTGGGGTCGGTGGAAGCAGACACCGAAGTCCGTGTGCTCGGCGTTCCCTCCGAGGTCAAGACCACCAAGACCCGCCGTGGCGATCGCATGGCGTTTGTCATGCTGGAAAATGAGCACGCCGTGGTGGAGTGCGTCTTCTTCTCCGACCCGTGGGCGAGGAGCCAGGCCACGCTGAAGTCCGGAGAGGCCATCGTGGTCACGGGGCGGCTGGAGCGCAATGGGGAGTCGCTGAAGGTGATTGCCACGGCTGCCGAAAAAATCGGGGATGCGAGGGCCCGTGTCGTTCGACGGGTACGGGTAGATGTCGATGCGTCGTCGCTGACACCAAAGCGCCTCCGGACGCTCGCAGCCATACTCGACGACCAGCGTGGAGATGCGGTCTTCCAGCTTCGCTTGCGCCGGACCGGCGCCTTTGTGGCCACCTTTGAGTCTACCGGGCGCGGCGTGCTCCCGTCCGTGGCATTAGAGGAGAGCATCGTGGGTGTGCTGGGGCAGGGTGTGACAGTCACCATGGCGTAGGGGTCGAGCGATGTGGTTCGGTATTGGACTCTTGACGTGGGCAATGGCGGGAGAACCGCGGGTAGCCCCACCCGTGCTCACGACCCTCTCGGAGGGCGTGGAGGTCGATTGGACCCAGTCGCTCATCCGGGTGCGGACGTCGGTGGCTGGGGAGGGGATTTCTCCGCGCCAGTTGCTGAAGGTGGAGCAGCAGGCCTCCATGTCGGCAGAAGAGACCATGGCGTACTGGGCGGGGAAAGTTCCGCTTGGACGAAATCGTATGCTTGGCGATGTGCGCACGGATATCGCCGAGGTGCTTCCCGGAGAGGTTCGGGTGGCCTCCACTCGATACGATCTCGACTCGGGTTCTGTGGTGGTGGAGCTTGTGGTCGATCTGGTCACACTCGCGGGCCCATGGCTTCGCGCCACGGCTGAGACCATGCCCATCCAGACCGAAGAGGTAGGCGCTAGCGGTGTTGTGCTCGATGCGCGTGGGCTCGACATTCGCCCATCCTTGGCACCACAGATTGTCGATGCGGAGGGGACGGTGATCTGGGGAGGCCAGGTGTGGTCCAACCTTCAAAAGGCGGTACCGCCCGTGCGTTGGGCGACCGATCCGACCGACCATGCCGTCCGAGTCGCCGGTAATGTTCCGGAGCTGTTCATCGTTGCAGGGGCCACGGACACCACGCTCGTGTTGTCGGCCGAAGATGCACGACGGTTTCGTCGCGCGATGGATGGTCGGGCACCTCTGGGCTCTGGGGCCGTGGCGATCGTGGTGGACCCGTGACCGACGCCGAGTGGCAGGTCAGCTGGCGTGGACGCCTGAAGTACGCGGATGCGCTCGCAGAACAGACAGCACGCCGCGAGCTTGTGATTCGTGGTGAAGCACCCAACACCGTCTGGATGTTGGAACATGAGCCCGTCGTGACGCTGGGACGGCGCGGTGGTGAGGTAGATCGCGCGCTACTCGCGGCGAGGGGCACTGACGTTGTCGAGACCCGACGCGGCGGATTGGCGACGTGGCACGGTCCGGGACAGCTCGTGGCCTATTTTATGGTCGATCTACCGAAGATGGGGTGGTCGGTGCGTCAGTTCGTTCACGGGATGGAATCGGGGATGATCCGTCTCCTCTCCACCCTTGGGGTTGAAGCATCGCGCCGCGAGGGCGCGCCGGGCGTGTTCGTTCAAGATGGGAAGATCGGGTCGGTGGGCCTGCACGTCAAGCGGGGGGTGACCATGCATGGGCTTTCCCTCAACCTTTGTCTCGGAGAGGGCGCCTTCGAGGGGATGGTTCCCTGCGGGCTTGTGGGCGTGACGCCGGTCGACGTGCGGCGCTGCGGCGGTCTGGTAAAACAACCAGAAGACCTTGCGTTTCCGCTGTCGGAGCACCTGCTCGATGCGATTCAAGAGGCTCATGCTTGACATGCTCACCGAAGGCATTTAAACACCACCGCGCTCAAGGCTTCGGCCTGCGCAACTGCTGAAGGCGCGTAGCTCAGCGGGAGAGCACTGCCCTGACACGGCAGGGGTCGGCGGTTCGAACCCGCCCGCGCCTATACCAGACGGCAGGTTCCATTGGAGCCTGCCGTTTTTATTTGCCCATCGTGATGGGTGGTTCAACGCGCTCGCGTGCGCTAGAGTGCGGGGGCAGAACTGCTGCCCAACGCAACATAGAGCGAATTTCGTACAGGAGAGCAATTGCGACGACGTCCACGCCGCGACAGGCCCATGGTCAGAAACGAAAACGAGATGAAGGTCAACGGGAGAATCCGTGCACCTCGTGTGCTTCTCATCGATGAAGAAGGCACCCGTCTCGGGGAATTCATGACGTCTGACGCTCGGGCACTTGCCCAGGAGCGCGGACTTGACCTTATTGAAGTTGCTCCCAACGCCCGTCCGCCTGTCTGCCGAATCGCAGACTACGGAAAGCTCAAGTACGAGAAGAAGAAGCGGGAGACCGCTGCGCGTAAGAATCAGGTTCAGGTCCAGCTCAAAGAGGTGAAGCTCCGGCCCAAGACCGATGAGCACGACCTCAATTTTAAGCTGCGCCATGCGCGACGTTTTCTCGAAGAGGGCAACAAGGTCAAGCTGACCGTGCGTTTCCGTGGTCGAGAGATGGCGCACCGCGAGATCGGCGAGCAGCAGTGCAACGAGATTGCGAAGAACTGCGAAGATGTGGGTGTTGTCGAAGTTCGGCCACGTATGGAAGGCCGGCAGATGTTCATGATCATCGCGCCGCTTAAGAAAAAGCAGCCAAAACCTGCGAAGCCTGCGGCGAAAGCTCGACCACGTGATGATGACGGAGCCCAAACGGGTGACGACGCTGTGGTCACGGACGGTCAGGAAACCGATGCTGCTGTGACCGCCGCCGAAGAGTAGACGGCGGTCCCGGCAGAAAATGGCGGTGGATCAGACCGCGGCCTTGCGTTAACCGCCCGGGGTCTAGAATTTGGAGTGTGGGCTATGCCTAAGATGAAGACGCGCCGCGCGGCCGCCAAGCGGTTCAAGGTCAACCGTAACGGTAAGGTCAAGTTCAAGCGTGCGTACCTGCGCCACTGCCTTGAGCAGCAGCCCAAGAGCGCGAAGCGTAAGCTCCGTCGCGGCGGCACCCTCTTCGAGGGGGATGCCGAGCATGTCCGACGGATGCTGCCTTACGGCTGAACACTGTCTTTGTGAGGACCATCCGGTCTTCACGTAAACCACGGGGTGCTAACCCCCAATGACTCGCCGCTACCCCCCGTCTGGGGCGGGAACCGGCAGAAAAGGAGTCTCAACATGGCACGCATTAAGCGCGCAATGATCCGCCGTACCCGTATCCGCAAGCTCCGCCGTCGCGTGCGTGGCTTCTTCATGGGGCGTCGTCGTCTCCGTCAGGCCATCGAAGCCTCGATGAAGGCTGATGCGCAGATGTTCGTGGGGCGTAAGCTCCGCAAGCGTGACTTCCGTCGCCTCTGGACCCAGCGCATCAACGCTGCCGTTCGTGCGCACGGTCTGAACTACAGCCGCTTCATCCACGGACTGAAGAAGGCCGATGTCGAGCTCAACCGCAAGATGCTCGCCGACCTCGCAGTGCGTGAACCCCACGCGTTCGAAGCTGTGGTGAATGCAGCGAAGGCCGCACTCGGCTGACGCTTCCTGGCCGTTCTGGTGATGGTTTTCATCAGAATGGCTGCTGCGTTACGTCTCCATGACGCGGAGGCGTGATGCGGTCTTTGTTCTGGTTGTTGTGCGCGGTTGCCGCGTGTGGCGAAGTCGTCGAGGCTGTCTGGGTACAGTTCAATGGCGACAATGACATCGTCCAAGTGGACGTCACCGCCGAGGGCTCGACGCCGGGCCCCGCGATTGAACAAGACCTCCTGTCGACCACTGGTGGATCGGTCATTGGCGCAGTCACCGTGGATCCGGGATCCGGCCCCGTGGGTACACTGCACAGGGTCGAGGTTCGTCTCGACAAGGCCTACGGGCCATCGGTGCAGCGTGCGACGGTGACCTTCGATGCGGGCGACCGGGGTAGTGAGACCTTCGAGATGGTGCAGGACTCTGCGGATGTGGGGCTCTGGGTTCTGGAGCTTCGGACCTACGGCACACCAGATGAGCAGCGTTCTGACACGATGACGGTAGAGTTGTTTGAGCTCGATACCACGGGCCTTCTCGAAATCGAAGATCCGGAGTCATAGCGTATGCCAAAGGAAACACCGCAGAAGCTTCACTATCGCATCGGCGAGCTCTCTTCTCTTCTCGAGGTGGAGCCGCACGTCCTGCGGTATTGGGAGCAGGAGTTCAAGCTTCGGCCCGCGCGTTCTCCGTCAGGTCAGCGGATGTATGCGCGCCGTGATCTTGAACGCTTGCTCGAGATCAAGCGCCTTCTCTACGACGAGGGCTACACGATCGCGGGTGCGCGTAAGGCCTTGACGCGCGAGAAGTCCGTGAGTGCTCCCGTGGGTGATGCTCCGGGGGCTGTCAAAAATCTCGGTGAGGTGCGAGAGCATCTCGAGCGGTTGCGTGGTGTGGTGCGCAGGGCTCGACGACGTCTTGTGGGCGCGTTTCCTGGACAGGATTCCGAGAGTTGATGTGGCTTCATTGACGCCGTGATCGGCTTCTGTTACCACCGCTGGGCCCTCGGGGCGTAGCGCAGCCTGGTAGCGCACCAGCATGGGGCGCTGGGGGTCGCTGGTTCGAATCCAGTCGCCCCGACTCACGAATCTCTCTGCCCCATTCGAGAGATTCACCCCTTCGCCACCGTCGACGTTTGTCGGCGGTGGCTTTCTTTGTGGAGATCGACCGCAGCCCTCGGTAGGGTCGAGGTGGAGCCTCGGGGAGGGTGGACGATGGGGCGCGGCGGGCTGATGGATCTTGGGGGACAGGGCGCGATCCGTGCGCTTCTGGGGCCTACGAACACGGGAAAGACCTACCGCGCGATCCAGCGTATGCTCGCCCACCGTAGCGGCATGATTGGGCTCCCATTGAGGCTTCTTGCGAGGGAGGTCTATGACAGGCTCGTTCATGAGGTCGGCGTCGATGCCGTGGCGCTGATCACGGGAGAAGAGAAGCGAGTGGGCAAGCACACACGCTTCTGGGTCTGTACCGTCGAGAGTATGCCCGTCGATAAGCCGGTGGCGTTTCTCGCGGTCGATGAGATTCAGCTCGCGGCAGATCGGCACCGTGGGTACGTGTTCACGGATCGCTTGTTGCATGCTCGCGGCGTCTCGGAGACATGGTTTCTGGGGTCAGAGACCATTGCGCCGCTCCTGCGTCAGCTTGTTCCAACGGTGGAGATCTCAACAAGTCCACGGTTGTCGACACTCCGTCATGCCGGTCATCGAAAGCTTATGGCCTTGCCGCCACGGACTGCGGTCGTGGCGTTCTCGATGCGTGAAGTCGTCCGGCTCGCGGAGCGCCTCAAGGGGCGACATGGGGGGGCCGCGGTGGTGTTTGGGGCCCTCTCTCCCCGCACCCGCAACGCGCAGGTCGAGCTCTATGCGGAAGGCAAGGTGGACTACATGGTGGCGACGGATGCCATCGGCATGGGCTTGAACTTGGATGTTCACCATGTGGCCCTTGCAGGGACGGCGAAGTTTGACGGTGTCGAATTTCGCACCCTTCGGGACGACGAGCTGGCCCAGATCTGCGGGCGAGCTGGACGTTATACGCGAGACGGTACGTTCGGGACGACCGGAGACACGGAGCCTCTGGAGACCGAGACCATTCAACGGCTTGAGCAACATCTGTTCGAACCGATCCGTCGTCTCTACTGGCGCACGCCAGAGCGGGAATTTTCCTCGCTCGACGCTCTGTTGGAGTGCTTGGAAGCCCCATCGCCCCATCGTTTGCTAAAGACTGCCGCACGCCCCGATGATGTGCGGGTGCTTACTCGCTTGATGGCGGATGACCGCATTCTGCAGCGTGTCGGGTCAGAAGATGATGTGCGTCTGGTCTGGGCCGTGTGTGGCATTCCAGACTTTGGGAATGTTCTACCGGAGCATCATGCCGACCTGCTGGCCGGCCTGTTTGCCGAGCTGCAAGATCATGACGGGCAGGTGAGTGAGGCGTGGCTTGACGGTCAGGTGCGACGCATCGATCGTCCCGATGGCGATCTTGGCGCGTTGATGTCTCGCTTGGCCGCGATTCGCATCTGGAACAGTGTGGTCCACCGGCCCGGATGGGTGCCAGATGAGCAGATGTGGCGAGGACGGATTGCTGCCATCGAAGACCGGCTCTCCGATGCCATGCATCAGCGCCTCATGGCCCGCTTCATTGACACCGAGGCCTCTGCGCTGGTTCGAACCCTCGCCATGGGGGAGGTCACCGCCGCAGAGCTCCGGCCTGGAGGACGTGTCGTGGCGGGAGGACATCCCGTGGGGGTGATTCGTGGTCTTCGATTCGTGACCGAAGCAGGCCGGGACCTGAGCCGTCTCGCTCGCAAGGCCATTCGCGCGGTGGTGCGACCCATGGTGGTGTCACGTCTTGAAGCCTTGTTGGCCTCGCCCGACGCAGCGTTTGGCGTCACGCAAGCCGGCGAGGTCCACTGGGATGGCGCGGCAGTGGCGCGGCTGTTCAAGGGACAACGCGTAGGTACACCGTCGATTCGGTTGCTCAGGCATGAGATGCTGGAAGGAGAGGAGCGAACGTTGCTCGATCGACGGGTCCGTAAGTGGTTTGACGGCTGGTTGGCGTCTTACCGCGGGGCGCTCCCCGATCACACTCCCTCACACCCAAGTGCTCGTGGGCTGCTCTACGCCGTCGTCGAGGCTGGGGGATGGCTTGAGCGTCGCGGTGTGCAGGATGAGGTGCAGGCCCTTTCGAGTGAGGCGGTATCCGAGCTTCGGCAAGCGGGGGTGGAGCTAGGACGAGCGTTTCTCTGGGCACCTCGGATGGTCGAGATGGTGAGGCACCGGGCCATCCGGCTGGGGGTCTGGCGGAACCAGCCGGTGGAGTTGCCGAGTGACGAGGGCCTCCGCCCGCTTGCGGTCAGTGATGCGGATGCGTCGCTGTCGCGTCTGGGCTTTGTGCGAGCTGGTGGATTCATGGTGCGAATCGATACGCTCGAGCGGCTCGCGGCTCGCGGCCAACCGCATGCGCGTGACCTCGAACTCGAGCCGGAGGTCTGGCGGCAGCTCAAGCCACATCTTCCCCGACTAACGAAGCGGCGTCGTAGGAGACGCTAGAGCTCGGTCGCATGCCCTGTTCTGGCATCTTCGAGAAAGACCTGATGTACATCGCTCGGCTGTGCCGTGTTTCGGATTCTCTTGTAGGAACCATCGGGTCGCATGACCCGGGTGCGCTCGGTGTCATCGAGGTAGCGCTGGAGGTACGTCTCCCGTAGCCACTGTCGAATGACTGCATCCTTAATCGGGACGAGGATCTCGACGCGACGGTTGAGGTTGCGCTCCATCAGGTCGGCGGAACCGATGAAACAGGCCGGTGTACCTGCACGGTGGAACCAGTACACACGGCTGTGCTCGAGAAAGCGACCGACGACAGACTGCACCGTGATGTGGTCAGAGAGACCGGGTCGTCCGCCGATGACTGCGCACACACCTCGAACGATCAGCCGAATCTCCACACCGGCGGCACTGGCTTCGTAGAGAGCCTCGCAGACCGAGGCTTCGGTGATGGCGTTGCACTTGAGGACGATGGCAGATGGTCGTCCCGCGCGCGCCTCTCGGGTCTCAAACTGAATGTGCTCGACGAGGGCGGAACGCATGAAGCGGTGCGCCACTAGCACCTCGCGGTAGCCCGTGGGCAAGCCAAAGCCCGTGATTCGATTGAACAGCGTGGCGATATCGGCCGTGATGGCACCGTCGCAGGTCAGGAGACCGAGGTCTGTGTAGACCCGGGCTGTGATGGGGTTGTAGTTGCCGGTGCCGATATGTGCGTACCGCATCAAGCGTCCGGCTTCTTCGCGGACCACGAGTGCAAGCTTGGCGTGCACCTTGAGGCCGGGGACCCCGTAGATGACGTGAACTCCAGCCTGCTCGAGGCGTCGGGCCCATGTGATGTTGTTTTCTTCGTCGAACCTTGCCTTGAGCTCGACCACCGCTGCCACCTGCTTGCCTTGCTCGACGGCTTCCAACAGTGCGGCAATCACGGGGCTGTTGCCGCTCGTTCGGTAGAGGGTCTGCTTGATGGCGACGACGGCCGGATCCCGTGCGGCCTGACGGATGAACTCCGCGATCGTCACGAACGAATCGAAGGGGTGATGGACGAGCAAATCTCCTGTCCCGATGCGGCTGAAGATGGACTCGCCGTCAAGGTTTCGTGGCAGGCGGGGCACGAAGGGAGGCCACATGAGCTCTGCCCGTTCGAGACGGGTCAAGGTGGCGTAGCCTGACCCGCCGACCAAACGGTCGGTCTTGAAGGTGTGGGTCTCCTGGATCTCGAGGCCCTGCTGGAGCTGTCGCACGAGGTCGTCATCTGCATGTGCGGCGATCTCAAGGCGAACGGCCTTGCCAAACCGTCGCTTTCGTAGTTCCTCCTCAAGGTACTTGAGCAGGTCTTCGGCTTCGTCTTCTCGGATCTCCACGTCGGCATCACGGGTAATTCGGAAGACCGCGGGGGTATCTACAATCAATCCTGGAAAGAGGGCTTCGAGATTGGCGGCTACGAGCTCTTCGATAGGAAACAGCTGCGTGGGATGCCCCTCTCGCGCACGGCAGCGCAGCAGTCGAGGCAGCTTGTTGGGGATCTTGACGCGGGCGAGCCGCCGTTCACCTTGGGGATCGGTCACGAACAGCGCAAGGTTGAGTGACAGGTTTGAGATGAACGGGAAGGGAAAGGTGGGACTCACCGCAAGTGGCGTGAGGATGGGTAAGACATTGGCGGCAAACCACCCCGACCAATGCGATTGCTCGTCTTGGTGAAGGTCTGCAAAGTGCACGACCTCGACATCTTGCTTGGCGAGCTCATCGAGCAGCGCTGTCTCTACGGCTCCAGCCTCGTCGAGGGTCTCGCGCACGGAGGCGAGGATCCGCTCCAGCTGGGCGCGAGGTAGCACACCATCCACGCTCGGCACCTCGACACCCGCCTCCACCTGTTGCTGGATACCGGACAGGCGAATCATGAAGAATTCGTCGAGGTTGGTGTGGAAGATGGTCAGGAAGCGGATGCGCTCTAGGAGCGGCACTGTGGGGTCCGCCGCCTCTTCGAGCACGCGCTCATTGAATCGAAGCCATGAGACCTCCCGGTCGATCAGCCGTGCGGCGTCAGGATTCTGGTCGAGAGATGTGGTAGGGGACGACATGCGGGCCTCCGGGCGCCCACGGTCTAACGGCCTTCGTGGTTCGATGCGCAGGCAAAACGAGGGGAGGAAGGGTGCGGATTCTGATCTCCAATGATGACGGCATCGATGCACCGGGGCTCGCTGAGCTGGCAGAAGCGGCCGAGGCACTCGGGGAGGTTTGGGTGTGCGCGCCCGAGCAAGAGCAGTCGGCGATGAGTCATGCCCTCACCATGCGCGAGCCGGTCTATGCGGAGCCGCGAGGGCCACGCCGTTTTGCGGTCAAAGGGACCCCAGCGGACTGCGTCTACCTCGCGCTCCATCACCTCATCGATGATGAGGTCGATCTGGTGTTGTCGGGCATCAACCGGGGGAGCAATCTCGGCAGCGATGTGTACTACTCGGGCACTGTCGCCGCGGCGAGAGAGGCCACCCTTCATGGGACCCATGCGCTTGCGGTGAGCCTTCATCTTGAGCCTGGGACTCGCGAACCCGACTATGGCCCCGCGGCAGAGCTGGCCGTCCAGCTGGCGCGACGCGTGCTCGCCGATGGGCTTCCCCCACTGACGCTGTTGAACCTCAATGTACCACCACGCCCGCTTCACGACATCAAGGGCATGCGGGCAGCTCCGTTGAGCGTGCGGCGCTACTCCAAACGCGTCGACTGCCGCACTGATCCCCGCGGTCGCAGCTACTACTGGATCGGTGGTGACCATGTGGACTACGCGCCCGACAGAGGAGCGGATGGCCCACTTCTCGAAGCTGGTTACGCGCCAGTGACCCCGCTCTGTCTCTCTTCGACAGATGACGCCGTATTGGAGATGCTACGTGACTGGCCAGAGCTCTGAACCTGCACCCCGGACGGGGATCTTTGGGCCCATCCGGCGACTCTACGATTGGGTCTTGAGCTGGGCAGACAGTCCATGGGGGCCGCTTGCGCTCTTCTGTGTGTCCTTTGTCGAGAGCTCCTTCTTTCCGATTCCGCCCGATCCGCTTTTGCTCGCCCTCTGTCTTGGCGCGATTCGAAAGTCCTGGTGGTTTGCCGGTCTCTGTACGCTCGCGAGTGTACTCGGTGGGCTCCTTGGGTATGCGATCGGGATGTTTGCCTTCGATACCTTCGGGCTTCCAATTTTAGAGACCTACGGAAAGGTCGAAGACTTCGAGGTGATTCGGCAGCGCTTCTTGGACGAGGGCAATCTCGCGGTGCTGATCGCCGCCATCACACCGGTCCCCTACAAGTTGGTCACGATCACGGCCGGTGTGGCGCAGATGGACCTGCCGGCCTTTGTGGGGGCGAGCGTTATTGGGCGAGGGTTCCGGTTCTTCCTCGAGGCGGGCTTGCTCTTTGTGCTAGGTGAGCGCGTCGCCGAGTTTATCGAGCAGCACTTCGAGAAGCTGACGGTCGCCTTCGGGCTGCTGCTGGTTGGCGGATTCCTTGCGGTGCGTGCGTTTCTTCACTGATACGGTGCCTTCCTGAACTGGAGGAGAGATGGCCTTGGAGCTTGCTACCCGCGTTCGTGCTGCCATTCGCGACATTCCCGATTTTCCAAAGCCCGGGATCTTATTCAAGGACATCATGCCCGTCCTCTCGGATGCCTCATTGATGGCGGACGTCATCGCATACATGGCCAAGCAGTGGCATGGAGATGACATCGGCTGCATTGTAGGCATGGAGTCGCGAGGCTTTTTGTTCGGGATGCCGCTGAGCATCGAGATGGGCGTGCCGTTCGCTCCTGCGCGTAAACCCGGAAAGCTTCCTTATTCGACGGTCTCGACGTCGTACGAGCTCGAGTATGGGACCAACACCCTCGAGATGCACACCGACGCCATTGCGAAGGGGCAACGTGTGCTCATTATCGACGACCTCTTGGCGACCGGTGGCACGGCCAAGGCGACCCAGCAGTTGATTCACGATCTTGGGGGCACGGTGGCAGGATTCCAGTTTCTCGTAGAGTTGGACTTCCTCGGCGGACGGTCTGCACTAGGCGAGGCGCGCGTCGACAGCTTGGTCCACTACTGACAGCGTGCCATGAGCTCGAGCGCGAGATCGTCGATGCGGCGGGTAAGCTCCTCTAGCCCGCCACTGTTGTCGACATGAAGGTCGGCCACGTCGATCTTCGCCTGCTGCGGCATCTGCGCCTGAAGGATCTGTTCCACTTGGGCCGAGGTGCTCCCATCTCGTGCCATGAGACGCTGCCGTTGAACGGTATCCGAGGCACTCACCACGACGAGGGTCTGATACATCTTGTAGCTTCCGGTCTCCACGAGGAGTGCGGCTTCTACGCCCGCGAGCAGGTGGCCTTCTCTTGCCAGCTGCTCGAGGTGCTGCGTCATTCGTGCCCGAATCGCAGGATGGGTGATGGCCTCGAGGTCTTTCCGGGCGGCGTCATCTGAAAACACGTGTGCCCGTAATGCCGCACGATCAAGCCCACCGGAGGGCAACACCATCCGGCTTCCGAACCGCTCAACGATCTGCTGGTACGCAGGCTGGCCCATAGCCACCACCTCGCGCGAGACGGCGTCGGCATCGATGATCGGGATCCCATGAAGCTCCCGAAGCAGGCCTGCCACGGTGGATTTTCCGGTTGCGATACCCCCCGTCAATCCGAAGAGATGCATGGCTACTCCTGGGCTTCGATCTTCTCGACGTACCGAAAGATCGTTCGGGCATCGACACCGAGGTCTCGGGCCGTAGCTGCCTTGTTGCCGTTGTTCATGTCGAGGACCTTCTGGATGTAGTCCATCTTGAAGGCTTCTTGTGCCTCGGACAGCGGGACGATGTGGGCCTTGTCGACGTTTTCTAGGCCAAGGTCACGGGGGCGGAGGAGCGCTCGGTCGCTCATGATCAAGGCTTTCTTGATGCGGTTCTCCAGCTGTCGGACATTGCCAGGCCAGTAGTAGGACTTCATGGCCACGAAGGCGGGATTGGTGAAGCCATGAGCCCGCGCTCCGTACTGTTGCTTGTATTTATTGAGAAAGAACGTCGCGAGTACCGTGATGTCCTCACCACGATCGCGGAGTGCAGGCAGGGGGATCGCAATCTCATTGAGGCGGTAGAAGAGGTCTTGGCGAAAGGTCCCGTCGGCGATCATCTCTTCGGGGTCCCTGTTGGTGGCGGCGAGGACACGGATGTTGATGGGGCGTGGCTGGACGTCTCCCACGCGCTCGATGGACCGTTCTTGAAGGACGCGCAACAGCTTGACCTGCAGGTTCATCGGCATCTCTCCGATCTCGTCAAGAAAGAGCGTGCCGCCGTCCGCGGCTTCAATCTTGCCAAGCTTGTCAGCGGTCGCCCCTGTAAATGCACCCTTTCGGTGCCCAAACAGCTCGGACTCCAGGAGGTGTTCGGGAATCGCTCCGCAGTTGATGGCAATAAACGCACCGCTGCTTCTCGTGGACAACCGATGAATCTCGCGGGCGACAAGCTCCTTCCCCGTACCCGTTTCTCCGAGGATCAGACTCGACAGATCTGTGGGACCGACCTTCTTGAGGACCCCATAGACACTGCGCATGGGCCGACTGGTTCCGATGATGGCACCCTGGCCTGCATCATATGCGGTTCGAAGTGCCTCGTTGTCGAGTCGAAGCTGGTTCAGCAGGAGGGCATGGTAGACGACGAGACTTGCTTGGCTTGCGTAGATCCGTAGCACTGTGAGGTCGCGAGCGGTGAACAGGCCAGTAATCGCGTCATTGCCGAGATAAATCACGCCTAGCAGGTCGCCCTGATGGATCAGGGGGACGCACATGACACTCGAGAGCTTGAGATCCACGACGCTCTTGGCGCGACCGAACCGATCATCACGGAGTGCATCGCTCACGATCAGCGGTGTTCTAGACTTCGCCACTTGCTCAATGATGGAGTCGCTGACGCGAGAAAGGTCGAGCGTCTCGTCCGAGACGTTGTGGGAGGCCGCGAGATGACGCTGCCCGTCCTTCATCAGGATGAAGAATCCTTTCTCGGCACCTGTGACGGAGACCAAGCCCGTCAATAGGGTGGCGAACAGCCTGTCTGGACTGGTGTCGTCCATCATGTCTGCGGAGAGCTGAACGAGGCGGGTGAGCAGGTCGACGTCGACCTCGTCTGGGGCCGGGGCTTGCACGGGCTCGTGTTCGTGCAAGGTCAGCACCCACCCCTCAAGCTCCACCCGATCGCCGTAGGTGAGGCGCAGGCTCTTGATGGCGCGCCCCTCTTGTCGAAGCGTCGCGCTACGGTCATTGCACGCGATGGTGAAGCTGCGGCCGGTCTTGACGAGGCTGGCGTGTGTCTTGGCTATCCGAGGGTCGTCAATGACGATGTCATTGGCGGGGTCCCGTCCGATGGTCGTCAGCGCTTTGAGCAAGCGGTGCGTCTGCTGGCGGTGAGTGGGGGAGTGGGCGCACGTAAGCCACGGCATAGCGTCTTCCATGAAGGGGGAACGGGTTCCGGCTACCCCTTGCCTAGCATGAGTGGCACGAGCCGTGCGGCCTACCAGCGACCGTAAACCTGAAGACCCGCGCCGCCCGGACGTGGAACCGCACCCATCTTGAGCTCCAGACGCCTGTCTCGGCGCCACGATAGAGCACTGTCACCTATCGACGTGCCCCATGCGAGCCAGCCCAGACCGGCCGTGCTCCACTGGATGGCGCGGAGCTGCTGCTGCTGGCGAACGAGGAGGGCTGCGGCGTCATCATCGACTTGCCCGCTGATGTTCTGGTAGCTGTCGAGCTTCACCCAGAGCCCAATGCTGGCGCCGAGGCTGCCGAGCTGCAGACCAAGGTACATGGCGCCGCGCACGGGACGGTCTTGGAGAAATTGGGGGATGCCGAGGGGTGCATAGCCCCACCACGGCATGGGAGCGGGCTTGAACGGAACCTCGGTGACCGCAGGTGCAGGCTTGGGAAGCACCGAGCGTCGAACAAGCTCGAATAAGCCAATGACCTCAACGGGGTGTTCGATGGGAGAGACTTCGGTCTCGGGCTGCTGTTCGAGAAGCAGCCGAAATGTCGCCCTCGCGGACGAGGGGTCACCTTCGAGGAGCTGAATCTCGCCGAGGTAGGTCATTGCATCCGCGAGCGCCTTGCTCGTGCGGCGCTGCGATTCGGTGGCGCCAGCCCACATCGCCTCGAACTGTCGCTGTGCAGCTGCGCGATCGCCGAGCAATAGGTACGTGCGTCGCGCAGTCTCGTACGCCTCGTCGAGTGGTTTCGCAGAAGTAGACTCCGGTACGTCTTGGGACCAAGCAGGACTTGGTATCGCAAGCGCGAGCAGTAGAAATAGGAGAGGAGTCGTCGTCATGCTTCGGGAGCGTAACGCTCTTCCTGAAGACTCGCGTCGTACGATTCTGGCGCTGGGACGATGGCTTGGTTCTTGCACTTGCATGGCTGGTAGTGGTACACGCACGGGGAACGTTGCAAGTGAGCAGATCAGATGTCTGGATTGGAGCAAACAGAATCGTGGCCCGCCATCGCGGCAGAGCTGGATACCTTGCCCCTCGCCACCCTCGCGGGTCGTTACCAGACCACCCCCAGTGCCATCGTCGCTGCGATGCGTCGGACGAGGGTTCGGACACCGTCACTGGCGCCTACGCAAGGGGACCTACTTCCCCCAGAGCCGGGTGATGATCGTGTGTCCCCGAGGGTACGACCCGGGTCGAAAGACGGCCTGATCGAGCCGTTTCGCAGCCTCTTGGGGCAGGTTCCTGATGCCGACGTGGCAGATCGGGCAGGGGTATGCCCACGAACGATTGCAGCCTATCGGGCGCGCAATGGCATCGCGGGGTACCGCGGTCCACGACGTGCGTCGGGGCGTCGGGGGCCCCGCAGGTCGAGGATTGATCCTCATGTGTCGCTGCTCGGCCAGGTCCCGGATCGGGTGGTCGCTGAGCGGGCTGGCGTGTCGCTTAACGCAGTCCGAAACTACCGGGTGAAGCGTGGTATCGCGGCAGCCGGTAGAGATGGCGCAGGCCTCATGCAGCGTCCCAATCAAGAAGGTGTACAGCGTGCCTGGTCCGTGACCTGGGAATCGGCGGGCACGGAGACGACGCGTGTAGTCATCGGGCAGGAGATGAGCGAGGTTCTTTCGCAGTTCGAGCAGCTCGGGCTGGGAACGGCGGTGCGCGCGATCCGTTGTGTCGGCGAGCTCTTCGAGCCTTCTGGTGCGTCGTCGCAGGTGTAGCGCTGCCTACTCCTTCGAAGATGTGGTGTCGGGCACAACACGCTGGTCGGTGAGTGCGTCGAAGTCGACGCGTAGCGTATAGGCTCCGTCTGCATTGGAGAGGGTTGTGCCCCAGATTCGCTGCTGGTTGTCCCTGAGTCGGACGGTCGCATTGGCCACTGGTGCCTCGTCGTCTTCACGTGTGAGCACGCCCGAAAAGGGTTCTCCCACGGTGAGAGGAAGCGAGACGGGTAGAGAGGCCCCTTCGATGAAGAACCGTCGTGAGGCGAGGTCTGGACGGTCCCCGGGTGGCACGAGAAGACAGTCTGCACCGGAATGAGGCAGGGTGATCGACAGGATACCCAGACCATCCGAGATCGTTGCCCAAAAGCGTTGTGCACCCTCACGCTCTTGGCAGATCAGGTTTGTACCCGGGACCGTCGTCCCTGCAGAGTCCAGCACCGATGATGCCGCGGTCGACAGCCGACGAAGCGTCCATGCCCCGAGGTCATTGGTGGTTGTACCGACGAGGACATCGGTCATGACCTCCGAGGAGAACGGCAGGTCGGCACCGGGGGAGGCGACGAGTCGGTAGGTACCCGTCGGCAGGGCAACCTGAATGGTGCCCGTGCTGTCGCTGATCAGGGTGCGACTGAGACGGGCGGTCTTCGGGTAAGCGTCGAGCTCCACCGAGGTCACGTCGAGGGCCACACCTGACAGCGCAGCGCCGTTGGGCTGAACCATGCGTAGGCGGAGCGTGCCATTGCCCGACGGCGGGAGGGTCCCGTCGATGCGCCGTCCTAGGGCATCTACCGTGACGCGCTCAAGCGGTACGCGTGGGGCGGTTCCCGCATACGCATCGTCGACGTCGACCTGCCACTCGCCAGGTTGTACCTGGAGCAGAAACGCACCTTCGGAGTCTGTACGCACGGATGCTGCGATACTGCCTGTCAGCGAGCTGGCGGTGACCCGCGCGTCGGGGACTGGCGCGCCGGCGGTGTCGGTGATGTGGCCCCAGATCGGCGTAGCGCTGTCCAAACCATAGAAGACCTCCTCATCGCCTAAAGCCACAAAGACGGTAGAAAGCGGTGGCACCGAGGGGTCATCGGGGATGACGAGCACATCGTAGGCAGCGCTCGGCTCCAACAAGACCTGGAAGGCACCGGCGCTGTCCGTGGCCGTGAACGTCTCGCGGCCATTGGTACGGTGCGTGAAGATCAGGGAGGCTTCCGGAGAGGCTTCAGTGGATGGCAGGGTGGGAAAGGACAACCAGGGTGCGGGTGCGTTGGCGAGGATGGTTCCGTTGAGCTCGTACGGCGTCGGGAGGGCGAGGTTGTAGATCCCAGAGGTGAAAAATGGACCGAAGGCGAGGTCAATGAGGGATGACGAAGACTCCACGGGGTCGACTTCCAGCGTGAAGCTGGTTCCGCTCGGCGCCGGTGATGAAGTGTCGAGGACGCTTGTCGCGACGTCTGACACGCCGTTCTCTGCGGAGCTGCATGCGTGCAGAAGCACGATGGTCGCATACCTCAGGGTCTTCATGGCAACCTCATCGTCCAGCTACGGAGTTGAACGGCATCGGTGTTGACCGAATCATCCACAAAACAATAGAACCGCATGCCATCCCGCACATCGTCACGGTTGACGAGGATCTCCGAATACTGTCGTGAACCATCGCTCCAGAAACTCGGCGTCACGACAACGCCAGGCGGAGAGAGCCAGTCAAACGTCACGGGGTCCTCCTCATCCACGACACGAATCCGAAGCGTCAGGACATCGCTGGTCACCGGAACATCGGTCGACTCCTCAACGGGGAAGATGATGACCGGTGGATTGTTCACAGGTGGGCTCCACAACGGCTTGGGATAGAAGCACCCCGTGCCCATGAGAGGCATGAGGATGCAGCATGTGTGCCAACGAATGCACATGGACGGTATCGTGGTACTCATCGGGGTTTGTGACTTTGGTGGTTTCGTTCCGTCCGCCGCTACCCCGACGTGAGTGTCGCGGTCAGGGGCTGGGGTAGGGGAGGTATACCTCAACATCGGCGATGCCTCTCGGCCACTGTTCGGTGGCGAGCTCTTGGCCGTCGCAGACAATGCCCAGTTCGTGCGGTGTATCAGGGGCTTCGATGGACAACCGATGGCCGATCTCACCCACGACGCCCGTGGGTCGTCCATCGACGATGGCCACGCAGGTCGCGGGGAATCGACGGTCGAGGTTGACGACGGCTGGTTCCCGCTCGAGATCGACCTCGTAGGAGCGGATCACTTGACCAGGAGCAAGGTCGACCACCACGGTCTTTGGCTTAAACGGCTTCTCATCAAGAATGAAGGTGTGCGAGCCGGGCGGGACCATGATGCAGCACGCATCTCGGGTCGTCCCCACGGCACGACCGTCGAGGTAGACCGTGGCGTAGCCGCTGAGGCTGCGAAATGCGATCTGTGCCTGTTGGTCTGGAGTTGCACGCTCCATGCGTTCGGGAGGCGGGCTGGCGACCACACGCGCGCGTGATGGGCGTGTCGAGGCATCTGGCGAAGGCAGTGGCTTGGGCAGTGCCGTGCGTGTCTTGGCACGGTCCCCAGCGCCTGCAGCTGGCTTGGTCGTCGGCGGCTGTGGTGTGTCGTCCGTAGGCGCGGATGGCGGCTCGGGCCGCGCCGGCCCGGGGATCGCGATCGTTGGCGTAGGGGGCGCGTCAGGCTCCAAGGAGGGTTCTGGGATCCCGCTGGGGGGGCTGCTGTTCGGCTTGGGCTGGATCGCAAAGCCCACGAGAACCGCGACGGTGACCACCACCAAGCCCGTTGCCGCCATCCGGAGCCGACTGGTGGATGCGGGTGTCTCCATGCCATGGAGTGTCTGAATGAGCTCGAGGACCTCGGGGTTGTCCTCGTCGAGAGAGAGCAGCCGATTCAGGAGATGCATGCCCGCGAGATGCTCGCCAGATTCGAGTTTGGCCCTGCCGAGATCCAGCAGTGTCTGACGAAGGTGGGATTCGATGGCCTCGGTGACGTCTTCAGGGGTGCGGCGAAACGAGGCCAGAGCGTAGGGGGCAGACGTCGTGTCGATGCCGGTCTCGATGGCGACACTCTTGAGCGTGTCATGCAGGGCCTCGGCCGACCGCGGTCTCATGTCGCGATCGACCGAGAGGAGTTGCTCGATGACATCGGCGAGCGTCGCCGACATTTTGGGTGCGGCTTCCGCCACCGGGCGGTGGTTGCCCTCGATAATATTCTTGAGGATGATGCTGGGGTTACTCCCCGTAAAGGGGAGAACGCCCGTCACGAGAAAGTACAGCAAGGTGCCGAGACTGAACAGGTCGGAGCGCGTGTCTAGGGACTCTTCACGGGCCTGCTCTGGGCTCATAAAGGCGGGGCTACCCACAAGCGCTCCAGTGAGTGTCACACGCGACTCATCAAGAAAACGAGCAATGCCGAAGTCCATCAGCTTGAGGCGTCCGTCCGACCGCACCATGACGTTCTCGGGCTTGAGGTCACGGTGGAGGATGCCTCTGTCATGTGCGTAGGTCAGGGCTGCAGCGAGATCGACACCGATGTGAGCGACAAGCTCGCTCGGTAGCGGGCCGGTACGGTCCACCATCTCCGTGAGATTCTCTCCGTCGACAAACTCCGTGATGATGAAGCACTCTTGCGTGTCGACACCGGAGTAGTCGAAGATCTCGAGAATGTTCGGGTGGCGAAGGTGTTCGATCGCACGTGCTTCGGTGGCGAACCGCTTGCGGTTTCGCGTGGAGCTGGAGAGATGGGGATGGAGGACCTTGATGGCCACATCCCGACCGAGGTTGGTGTGCCGTCCACGATAGACGGTGGCCATGCCTCCTTCGCCGATCTTCTGCAGGACCTCATACTTGTCGAGTATGGCCCCAATCATGGCTGACGACCCTTCAGCGCGACCTCCGGCGTGCGTGCAGCGCAACCATAGCCCTGATGAAGGGGCGGTACACCTGTCGGCTGGTCAGAGTTGACCGGCCTCGCCGGCCTGACCGGTAAGACCGTGCTCATTCAAGATGCGAAGAATCGATGCTGCGGTTTCCTCGATGGCGCGATTGGTGACATCGAGCACGGACCACCGGTTGCCACGGAACAGACGGTCAGCGAACTCGAACTCGGCGAGAATGTAGGACATGTCGCAGTAGTTTGTCTTGGCAGACCCCATTCGCATCGCCTTGACCCGCGAGGTTCTGATCTGCTGAAGCACGTCCGGGTCAATCGTCAACGCGAACACCCGTCGGGGGTCGACCTCAAACAGCATCGGCGGCATTGGGTGGTCGAGGACGATGGGCTGATTGGATACCTTGAGCCCCTTATGGGCGAGAAATGTGGAGAGCGGGGTCTTGGAGGTACGTGACACCCCGACGAGGACGACGTCGGCGTCACGCAACATTCGAGGGTCTTTGCCATCGTCTGCGCGGACCGTGTATTCCACGGCTTCGATGCGCTTGAAGTAGGACTCATCGGCCGTGTGGAGAAGACCTGGCGTACCGGCTGCAGTCACATCCAAGAAGAGCTCGAGCTGGCTGAGCATGGGTCCGAGCAGCGGAACATGGAGCACTTGGTATTCATGCGCGTAGCGGGCGGCTGCAGCTCGCATGTCCGACCGGACAAGTGTGGTGACCAACAAGGCGCCAGTCTTGGCTGAGTGCCGAAACAGGTTCTCGAGCTGAGCCCGCGTGTGCACCTGTGGAAATGTTCTCACAGTGATCATGTGCGTCTGAAACTGCCGGAGTCCGGCCTGGACAACTGTTTCGGCCGTATCACCGGTACCGTCGGAGACCACGTAGACGGATTTAGCGGGGGGTGTGTTGGCCATCTTAAGCTCCGTGGGAACCTACCTCGTGGGGTCGCTCGAGCGGGTTAATTCGTTGCGTGGAGGGTGAAGTGCACCTCGGTACGTGGAATGAACCATTCATTGTCGGGCCATCAGAGGTGTTCTGCATTTTGCTCGCATGCGGGATCATCTTGGGTATAGCGTGGTTGCGCTACGTTGTGCGTCCCGCTTGGTGGCAGAATCCGTCCGCGCTGCGGACAAGAGGGGAAGACGTGCGCTAGGTTGCGTTGTCATTGTGTGTGGGGTGGCTACAGTCCCCATCACCCAACCTCCGAGGAGCGCATGGCCTTCGAGAATCCTACTGACCCTACAGGCTCCGAGCTTCCAGAATCGCTCGACATTCCTGTCCTTGCCATTCGCAACACGGTGATCTTTCCCGTGCTTGCCTTCCCCATCAACGTCGGCCGGACCAAGTCAGTGCGCGCCGTCGAAGAGGCCCTCAAGTCTCCAGACAAGCTGATGGCGATTGTCGCCCAGCGCGATCCCAAGACAGAAGATCCCGACCCGCACGACCTCCATCAGGTGGGAACCGTGGTCAAGATCCTCAAGATGGTGAAGGTGCCGGGCAACAAGCTGAATGTCATCATTCAGGGACTGTCGAGAGCGCGCATCGAAGACTGGAAAGCTGGCGATGAGTTCTTGTCTGCGCGCGTCACGCCCGAGGCACAAGAGGTCGTCTCCGGGGCCGAGGTCACCGAGGTCATGGGCACGCTGCGTGAGCTGGCCCAGAAGATCATCGATCTCTCGCCGCAGATTCCTGCAGAGGCGAGCTTCCTCGTTCGGTCGATTGACGAGCCCGGTGTGCTCGCCGACATCGTCGCGAGCAACCTGAATATCCCGCCAGACGAAAAGCAGGAGTTGCTCGAGACCTTCGGCACGCGTGCCCGCATGGACAAGGTCATTGCCCTCTTGAACAAAGAGATTCAGGTCCTCGAGCTGTCCAACAAGATCCAGACGGAAGTCAAAGGCGAGATGGACAAAGCCCAACGCGAGTACTTCCTGCGGGAGCAGCTCAAGGCCATCCAGAAAGAGCTGGGTGAGGTCGATGAGCGCCAAGAAGAATTTGAGGAGATCAAGCGTGGCATCAAGCGCGCGCGCATGCCAAAAGAGGTTGAGAAAGCGGCGTTCAAAGAACTCAAGCGTATGATGCGCATGAGCCCGGGAGCCGCTGAGTACACCGTGGCACGCACCTACCTCGATTGGCTGATCGAGCTTCCGTGGTCGATCGAGTCCGAAGACCGCCTCGATGTGAACGAGGCTGGTGAGCTGCTCGATGCAGATCACTTCGGACTCGATAAGGTCAAGACGCGTATTCTCGAGTTCTTGAGTGTGTTGAAGCTGAAGAACGACCTCAAGGGACCGATCCTCTGTCTCGTGGGTCCTCCTGGTGTCGGAAAGACCTCGCTCGCCAAGTCAGTGGCCAAGGCGCTCAATCGTAAGATGGTTCGCATGGCGCTCGGTGGTGTCCGAGACGAGGCCGAGATTCGCGGCCACCGAAAGACCTACATCGGCTCTATGCCGGGTAAGGTCATCAAGGGCCTCAAGAAGGCCGGCACCCGCAACCCCGTGTTTGTCCTCGACGAGATTGACAAGCTGGGTGCGGACTACCGTGGAGACCCCAGCTCTGCGCTTCTTGAAGTGCTCGATCCCGAGCAGAACGACACGTTCCAGGATCACTACCTCGACCTGACGTTCGACCTGAGCAAGGTGTTGTTCATCGCAACGGCGAACGTTCCCGATACGATTCCTGGCCCGCTCCGTGACCGAATGGAGATCATCCGATTGTCAGGGTACACCCATCAAGAGAAGGCACAGATTGCTCGCCGATACTTGTGGCCAACCGCGATGGCGGACCACGGGTTGACGGAAGAGCACGTTGAGCTCACCGATGAGGCACTCGACAAGGTGATTGAGAACTACACCCGTGAGGCTGGCGTCCGTTCGCTCAAGCGTGAGCTGGCAGCCGTGTGTCGATGGGTGGCGAAGGAAGTGGCCTCTGAGAACGCGGATGGCCGCATCGTCATTGACGCGGCACATGTCGAAGAAATCCGAGGCCCCATCCACTTCTGGAAGGACATCGCAGAGCGCACCAGTGTGCCGGGTGTGGCGACCGGACTGGCATGGACGGCTGTGGGTGGTGAGATCCTCTTCATTGAAGCCACCCGAATGAAGGGCAAGGGCGGACTGACGCTGACAGGCTCGCTCGGCGACGTCATGAAGGAATCCGTGAGTGTTGCGCGCAGCTACCTCCGTTCCATGGCCGACCAGATTGGTATCGATCAGGCGGACTTTGAGACAGCGGACTTGCACGTCCACGTCCCGAGCGGCGCGATTCCGAAAGACGGCCCGTCCGCCGGTGTGACCATGATCACCGCACTGACCAGTCTCCTCACGGGCATTCCCGTGGACCCGACGGTGGCGATGACAGGAGAGATCACACTTCGTGGTGCCGTGTTGCCCGTCGGTGGTGTGAAAGAGAAGGTCTTGGCGGCACATCGTGCTGGCATCAAGACGGTCTTGCTCCCGCACAAATGCCGTAAGGACCTCGTCGAGGTGCCTGACGAGATCCAGCAGGAGCTCGAGTTCAAGTTTGTTTCGCGGATGGAAGAAGTCCTGTCGTACACGCTCGGCGATGACCAACTCGCGGCGGCTCGGGCGCGTCTTGCGGCCAAGGCTGCAGAATAGCCCCACTGGCTGGTGAAGACCGGCCTCCGGTACGTTAGCCGGGGGCCATGAATCTTCGACCTTACTCTTCTGTCTTGATTGCGAACCGTGGCGAGATCGCGGTTCGTCTCCTCCGTGCCTGCAAGGAAGAAGGCCTGCGTGTCATCGCGGTCTATTCAGACGCAGATGCCGATGCGCTGCACGTGCGACTCGCCGACCAGGCGGTGCGGCTTGGGCCGGCGCCGTCTTCCGAGAGCTACCTGCTTCAAGACAAGGTCTTGGAGGCGGCGCGCGCGACCGGCGCAGAGGCCATTCACCCTGGATATGGGTTCCTCTCCGAGAATGCTGGCTTCGCTCGTCGCGTTCTAGAAGCTGGACTGGTCTGGATCGGACCTCCACCGTCCAGCATCGAGGCCATGGGCAGCAAGACGATGGCGCGTCAGCGGATGATCGCGGCCGGCGTCCCCGTCGTGCCGGGCACTGCCGATCCTCTCTCCGATGCTGCAGAGGCAAGGCGGATTGCCCTCGAGATCGGACTTCCCGTCATGCTCAAGGCTGCGGCGGGTGGCGGTGGTAAGGGCATGCGGCGTGTGGATGACGTCGACCGCCTCGATGACGCGCTGGCCTCGGCGCAGAGCGAGGCCACCAAGTCCTTTGGCGATGATGCGGTCTACGTCGAAAAATACGTCGTCAATCCTCGCCACGTCGAAATTCAGGTTCTCGCAGACGGACATGGCAACTGCGTGCACTTGTTTGAGCGTGACTGCTCGATTCAACGACGACATCAGAAGGTGGTTGAGGAGGCGCCTAGCCCCGTGTTGTCCGAGGAGACGCGGGCGGCCATGGGGGAGGTAGCGGTTCAGGCTGCACGTGCCGTGGGCTACGTTGGGGCGGGTACCTGCGAGTTTCTCTACGCCGAAGACGGAAGCTTCTACTTCCTCGAGATGAACACCCGCCTGCAGGTAGAGCACCCCATCAGCGAGATGATCACGGGTGTCGATCTGGCGCGGATGCAGCTTCGGGTTGCCCGAGGTGAGACACTGCCTTTCGCACAGACCGATCTCTCGATTCGGGGGCACGCGATCGAGTGCCGAATCTACGCCGAAGATCCCTACGCCAACTTCAGGCCCGCTCCGGGTCCACTGTTCGGCTACGTCGAGCCGGTCGGGCCCTTTGTTCGCGTCGACAGCGGTGCGTGGGAGGGCGGCGAAGTGCCGATTCACTACGACCCGATGATCGCAAAGTTGATCGTCTGGGGCTCCGACCGCTCCGAGGCCCTCAGCAGGCTGAAGCGGGCCCTCGACGACTACCACATTGTGGGTATCGATACGTCGATACCCTTCTTCAAGGCGCTGCTCGAAGACGAGGCGTTCATCGCGGGCCAGTACACCACGGGCTTTCTTCAGGGGACCTGGCTGGAATCCAATATGGTCAAGTCCGAGGACGATGCCGAGTGGGCGGCAATTGCAGCCGCGATCGCTCGGGCGACAGATGACCTTGAGCTCGCCACAAAGGTCGACGGAGGAGGCCATACGGTCAGCCCATGGAAGCAGACGGCACGGTGGCAACACACCACACGGGGAGGCCTCCGATGAAATACGATGTGGAACTCGACGGTGTGACGCGCTGCATTGAGCTGTCCAACAACGATGGTGTCTGGATGGTGCGTGTCGATGGTGGGCCAGCGCGCGAGATCCGAGCAGTGCGCGACGGCGCGACAGGATGGCGACTCACGCACGACGCAGACACCCATCGGGTTGGCGTGGGCCGTCGGGGAGACCGCGTCTCCACGGTGATCGACGGCGTACCTCGTCACGGCACCGTGCTCGATCCCCGGAAACGTGGTCTCGAAGATGCAGATGGTGCAGGCGAAGGCGTGCTGACGACCCAGATGCCGGGCGCCATCGTCCGGGTGCCGGTCAGCGTCGGAGATACGGTCACCGAGGGGCAGGTGATCGTTGTCGTAGAAGCCATGAAGATGGAAAACGAGTTTCGTGCGCCCTTCGATGGCGTGGTCGAGGCGCTATCGGTCGAGGCGGGCCAAGCTGTGGAGGCTGGAGCCGTGCTGGCGCGATTGGCGCCGTCGGATGCAGAAACGGACTGAGACGCCTCTAGCCTTGCCGTAGCGTGGGGCGTGGTGGTACCACTTGAGGCGCTGCGAACGCGGAGAGTTCATGCCAAGTCTTGGCATTCTCGAAATTCTGATGATCGGCATCATGCTGCTCTTGTTTGTGGGGCCCGAGAACCTCCCGCACACGGTGCGCTGGATGGGTCGAACGTACGGTCAGCTACGACGAGCGGCCGACGAACTCCGGCGCGCGATGGTCATTGAGGCCGATCGCATGGACGAGGAAGAACGGCTCCGCGACCTTCGAAAGCGGAGGGTTGAGGCGGCCGCCCAGCGCAAGGCGGCAGAAGATGGCGCTGGCGACGGCACCATGGCCCAGCCAGATCCACTGATGGCGGCGCAAGAGCAGACCGATGCCGAGGCCTTGGAGCAGCCTCCAGAGGGCTTTGACGAGGCCGAATGGGCAGAGATGCCCGCGCATGTTCGTGAGATCATTCGCCGCCGGCGAAGGGAGTCCCCATGAGCGGCCCACCAGAACAACCTCGGCAACCGGGCGAGGGCGGTACGGCAGACAACGAACGCGCCCATCTGGGGCCACCTCCGGGGGCTGAGGCCGTCGCGCGACGGCGTGCAGAGCTCGCAGATGAGCGTGCGCTCGAGCGTCTTGAGAAGGAACTCGATGAGGTAGAGTCCTACCGAATGCCCCTGATGGAACACTTGATCGAGCTCAAGGACCGGGTGTTGTATTCGTTGGTGGCGCTGGTGATTGGCACCTGTATCGGGCTCTACTTTGCGAAAGAAATCTACGCCTATTTGATCATGCCATTCGAGATCGCGATCTCGAAAAACCCACTGATCAACGGTGGTCTTTCCCTGGTGAGTTCGCCGTTTGAGGGGGTGTACACCTACCTGCGTGTGGGCCTTGTGGCAGGCATTGTGCTGTCGCTGCCCGTGGTGAGCTTTCAGATCTGGCAGTTTGTGGCACCAGGGCTCTACAAGACCGAGCGCAACATCGTCTGGCCGCTCTCGGTGGCGTCCGTGGTCTTGTTTCTGATGGGTGCCGCGTTCTGTTATTTCGGCATCTTCCCGTATGCTTTTCCGCTGTTCATCGAGATCCTTGAGGTCGACGTCAACTTGTCCGTCAACGGGTACCTCTCCAGCATCATCAGCATGATGCTGGCGTTCGGCGCGTGTTTTCAGTTGCCGGTCGCGAGCTTCTTCCTATCTCGCATCGGCCTCATCGACGCCCAAGATCTCACCGGTGGCTTTCGCTATGCCATCGTGGTGATCTTCGTCATTGCGGCGCTGATCACGCCCCCCGATCCGTTGACGCAGACACTCTTGGCCATCCCCATGGTGCTGCTCTACGGGGTTGCGATTGTGATTGCGTGGTTGTCATCCACCAAGACGCGCGACGCCGAAACGCCTACCGAGGCGACTTGAGAATTCCCGGGAACTGAACCCCGGCGCGTGGGTCGATGCCGTCGTACCGCATGCGAGCCTGCCCGAGGCGCACGGTGAAGCTCATGGGCGGAAGGTAGACCCGACCATCACGCTCAATGAGACCTTCGGGGGGATTAGGGAAAGGACCCGCAACTTCAAACGCCCGGACCACGCAGTTGTCGAGGGCGTCAGAGCCGCTCTTGTCCGTGACCGCGATCATCTCGAGCATGCCGTCGGCCGTGAGAATGGCCTCCACGACGGTCGCATAGCTGCTCTTGATCAACCGCTCACTGGCAGGCAGGTTGTCGATGTTCTGTTCCCAGTAGAAGTTGACGAGCCGGCGAATGCGGTTGAGGTAGCCAGCATAGAGGTACTCTTTTGCATTGAGGGCGGTCTGCTCCCCCAGCTTCTCGTTCAGCAAGTCGTTCTGAGGCGCACCAAGCACCTCTTGAGCGCGGTGGGAGGCCGGTACCGGGCTCTGTGTACCCTCTCGATTGGTGACCTGCCAAGGCGACGAGATGGCTGCGGCCGATCCGCGGCTGTCCTGCTGAAACGTCGTGTCTCCGACCTGCGCACCCGTACTCGGTTGGTCGACATTGAGGTCGATCAGGTCTTCTTGAGCCAGCTTCGTCTCTTCGCTGTAGGTCGGAGCGAGGACCTCTGGATTGACCTCAAACTGCTCTGCCCGTGTCTCATTGGGCACTGTGACATCAAACTCCGCGAGATAGTCCGCCTCGGTGGGGGGAACCTGTTCGGGAGGTGGGGGCAGCTCGACAATCTGTCCGGTAGGCTCGTCTCTCTTCGGGTCCTCTGGCGGGAGTTCTGGTTCGTCTTCGGGGGTCTCGGGCGGCTCAAGGATGACGAGAGACAGTGGACGATGGGGCCGCTGAGTGGCGGAAAAGAGGTTGGACTCGTTGATCGCAAGCCCGCCAACGATGTGAAGAAGCAAGGCCAAGATGAAGAACGACATCCATCGGGCTGGCGAGCCCCGACGTTGTTTTCGTAGTCGTTCTTCAAGTCGAGAACGGCCCACCATGCCTCCGTCCTTCCAGTTTACGTGGCGGTTTCGCCGTCGACAAGGGGGATGGTCGTTGCAGGACCCGCATCGTTAGGGCTGCGAGGACGAGATGAGAGGATTCTTGTACCGGAGGGTGACCTTGTGGCGCAGGCCGGCCATCGCCAGCTCCCGCGGAATGGGTGGCAACCGGTCGGGAATTGCGCGAAGGGCGAGGCGGTCGAGTTCGTCATTTCCGGAGCTGCTGACAAGGAACGACTGGCTGATTCGCCCCTTGTCATCAATGTGAAACTGAACAGTGACCTTGCCTTGGACGCCGATGGCTCTGTCGTAGATCGGGAGCTCTTCGCGGTTCCATCGGCGTCGGATGATCGACTCCACCTTTTCGAGGTACACCCCCAGCGCGCTGCCGGAGACCACGACCATGGGTTGGTCGACCAACTCGTAGGGCAGATCCACCACCGCTTGGTAGCCGGCATTGGGGCGCGCCATGGTGCTGGCCTGGGTGGTCTCTGCTTCTTGGAGCTCGGAACGATCAGGACGAGTGAGGCCGAGGTCTTCACGGAGGTTCGCCAAGAAGTCTGGCGTCGGGGGTGCGATGGGCTGCTCGACCGGGTCCTTGAAGGGCGCAGAGCGCGTGGCCTCCTCTGCAATGGGCTCTGGAACCGGCGGCCGGTCTTCCCCCCGAGGGAGCCTGGATGCGGCAGGTACCTCGACCAATGCAGGTGATTCGGGCGACGCCAACTGCGGTACACGAGACCGCACAAGGACGCGACGGATGCCGCCTGTCCACGCAGATCTATCCATCGCCGTCCATGGCTGAACGGCGGCGATTGCACCCACCTCGGTTGGCGTCTGGCGTGTTTTCTCTGGGGTGTCGGATCGACGGGCGAGACGCTCGACCGTTCCGGAGGAGGCCTCACGGCCATCAGAGACACCGGTGCGTGGGGCGCCGCGTGCCACGGGTGCTCGAGCATCCGTCGCCGGCTGCTCGGCGTCGTCTGACGCGACGGGGTCGTTGGCGGAGCGTTGCTGTTTGGGGAGGCGTGTCGGTGTGGCCGGAGACGGGCGTCCGGCCTCGACGGAGATGGTGGGTGCCACGGCGGTACGGTCCAAGACCACCGACCGGCTGGAGATCACAGCGGACTGGCGCCCATTGGCTTCTGTCGCGTCCATGGCCTCGGTGGAGACAAACTCCAGCCAGTCACCACGGGCCGGTTCTCGCTCCTCCTCCCTCGTTTCCGGTGGGGGGGGAGCCTCCTGCTTCTTGGACGGTGTGGGCGGACGAGGTTCCAACGCGTGTGCTGTTCCGGTCAGGTCTCGAGGAGCGGCAGGAGAGACGTCATTTTTGGTAGTGGGCGCAGGAACGGAGACGAGTGTCACTGCTCGCGTGGGCGTTCCACTCGCCACACCGCGGACAGGCGCCGAGGAGGTCCCCGCAAGATCGAGAAAGAGGAGAAGGTGAAACAACAGGGAGAGGGCCCCTGACACGCGCATGGTCTGGTGGTCACGCTCATGGCCGAGCCGCCTGCCATGCAGATCCGCAGCTGTAGAGCGGAGCATCTTCTTCCCCCGCGTTACTCTAGCCCGCCATGCCTCTTCCGACTCACCGACTTGATGTACTTGTGGTGGCGCCACACCCCGATGACCCTTGGACGGCGGCCCTCGATCGTCTGTTCGCGCTTGGAACCTCGGCGGGGTGGTGGACTGAGGATGGGAAAGGAACACCGCGTTCTTCAGAGGTCGTGCAGGGTGGCGTGACGCGTGTCGCGCGCGGGCACGCGCACGAGCGGCGCTTGCTGGCCAACGCCATCGGTGGCTTTCGGGTCGCCTGTCCAGCATGTGGTGGGTCGGTCGCCCATCAGCTTCATCGCAGTGTGGCGGACTGGCGGTCCGGCGGGTCTTTTGAGCTCACATGCGGTCGATGTGGGAGCAGCACCTCGTTGGATGCGCTCACCTACCGTCCACATGCGGCATGGGCGTCGGGATGGTTCGAACTTCGGGATGTGGGCCACCATCGACTCGATGCGAAGGCGTTGGTGCGCATCGAAGAGGCCGTGGGGCCGTTTCGCACCGTGCTGCGACGGGTCTAGTTGGACCCACTGCGTTACACCTGCCCCCGGCCAACGGACAGTGAGGTCCTGATATGAGCAGTGTGCGGCACCAGATCAACATCGCGGCGTCGAGCCGAACCGTATGGAACGCGTTGACCACCGCCGACGGGGTCTCTTCCTGGTGGTCCGATGAGGCTCGTGTCGATGCGCGAGATGGTGGACGAATGGTCCTCGTTCACCTCGGCGGCAACGAAGACGGGTCGGACCTGCATGAGCGCGCCGTGTTCCACACGGTCAAGCCCACTCGCCTGATTGAGATCGCCTTCGACACGGGCAACAATGGCCCGACGCCGGGCGCCCGCTTGAAGTTCCAGCTCGGCAGAGATGGCGATGAGACTCGTGTGCACGTGGTGCATACCTGCGCCGCCTTTGACGAAGACGAAGCGCTACGCGCCGAGGTGGAACGTGGCTGGAAGGGTGCGTTCAAGGCACTTCAGAGCGCGCTCGAGTAGAACGCGTCAGCGGGCGGCTGAGAGACGCACCCACCACGTGAACTCGCTGACACCGGGGCTCTCCGTAAACGCGGGGGAGAGGCCGGCCCAGACCCCAATGGGGAGGACGGCGGTTGTGCTCAATCGCAGGCCCTCGACAAGGTCCACTCGGAATCCCGAGGACAGCTCGAGCGGGGAGGGGTCCCACCAGGCCCCGGCGGCCTCGGCGTAGAAGCCGAGCGGGCCTACGAGCGTACGGTCTAGCCCAAGGGCGAGCTCTGCCCGTGGAAAGGCACGTGGAAACGGGTCGAAGCCACGTGCGCCCTGCACGCCCAGTGCCGTGCGAACCAAGACCGTCACCGGAAGGTCAATCTGCATCTCCCACACGGCCAAGACGCCGGACCCCGGCCATGCGTCGTCGGGGCGGTTGAGCCATGTGTAGGTCCGCTCGCCAATATTGGTGAAGAACTCCACACCGATGTGGCCCAGCCAGTTGCTCCCCGAGACCGCCATGAAAGCGTCGGCCTGAAGGTTGCCGAAGGACACTGTCCGACCCTCGGAGCCGTCCCAGATGACCAGGGGGATCGAGACGCTGGTGGCATACCGCCCCTCTCTGTAGCGCCCACCGACCGAAAACAGTCCTGTCCCACCCGTTTCGCCAATGACCCACGCGCCAGAGAGCGTCGCGCCGCTGCCGTGTCCGACGCCGCGAATTCGATGGACAGCGGGCGCGTTCCCGCCGAGCGGAATGACCGTCTCAAGGTCCGGTGATGCCGCCCGCGCAGATTCAACGGGCTCAAGGTTGGAACCGGCATCCTGGGCGAGCGCTGCGGCGAGGAGCACCATCCACATCAGTAGTTTCCTCGGCGAAGGGTTGTGATGACGTCTCCAATGGGCTGGTCCGTCACCTCGAGGGTCCATGGAGGTTCGGTTCCACGTTGCACTTCAAGCTGCACGTTGGGGCCCGTGAGAACGTCCGGGTCCGTGCAGAGGATGTCGACGCCGAGGTCTCCGGGGAGGAGGGGGTAGGGAAGCAGCCAGTCTTGCTCTGGCGTCAGTCGAATGACGGCATCATCGAGGCGGCTCCCGTCGACGGACAGGAGAATCAACTCACGGTCATCAAAGGTGAACGACCGGGAAAACACGATGCATGTCTCCCGCGTGACCTCGTCGAAGCTAGCCGCGAGTGGGCGAAGGGTCTGGGAGGTCGTGAATGTAGCAGTTCCCAGAAGATGCTCCGGAAGTCGGATCTGGAGGGTATGCCCCTGCTGCGCTGGCTGCACCAGCGACCACGTGTAGGTCGCGTCGCTCTCCCAAGGCTGGTCTGGCGTGAACAACAGCGCGTCGCGATCGACGGTGAGCGAGCCTGACACCGGGCTTCCTTCTGCATCGGCTACCGCGATAAGTGAGGGGAGCCCCAGGTCGGTGGGAAGCCGCTCTCCCCCCGTTCGGACCATGAGCGAGCCCTCAAGGGGTAGACCAGACTGGCCAGCGAGCGGCGCGATGTAGGCGCGGTCGTTGTCCGTAATCGTGAGTTCTGTGCATCCGGAGAGGAGGATGAGAAAAGCTACGATTCGCAAGGAAAACCCCGAGGTAGAGCGTGGCGGCGAGAGCCTCAGTATCCTATCGGCACAACTCCTTCCGGCTTGATGCACACGACTCCGTTAAGGGCCGACCCGAACCAATGCTCTGCGAGTGACCATGTCTGACGACAATCTCGGCCAGTACAATCCTCATGAATCTGCCGCCCGTTGGGCTGCCGCCTGGGACGCTGCAAAGTTGTTTGTGGCAGACCCCGATGCCCCTGGCGAGCCTTACTCTGTGGTCATTCCGCCGCCGAACGTGACCGGTCGGCTGCACATGGGGCATGCCCTCAACTGCACGATTCAAGATGTGCTGGTTCGCTACAAGCGTATGGACGGCTTCAACACGTGTTGGGTTCCAGGCACGGACCACGCCGGCATCGCAACCCAGTGGGTGGTGCGTCGACAGCTTGAGGCAGAGGGCATCGACTACCGCGAGCTCGGCCGCGAGGCCTTTGTGGCCAAGGTGTGGGAGTGGAAGAAAGAGACCGGTGACATCATCATCCGGCAGCAGAAGACCATGGGCATCAGTGCCGACTGGTCTCGGGAGCGGTTCACGCTCGACCCTGATCTGCAGGTGGCCGTTCAAGAGCACTTTGTTCGTCTCTACGAGCAAGGGCTCATCTACCGAGGTCAGCGCCTAATCAACTGGGACCCGATGGATCAGACCGCGTTGTCAGACCTCGAGGTGGAGTATCCGAAGGACAGCAAGGGCAAGCCCAAGCTTGAGAAGGGTGAGCTGTTCTCCTTCGCGTATCCGTTGGCCTCGGGCGAGGGCGAGATCGTCGTGGCGACCACACGCCCCGAGACGATGCTGGGCGACACCGCAGTGGCGGTTCATCCCGAGGACGAGCGGTACAAGCACCTGATCGGAAAGACGGTCAAGCACCCCTTCCAAGATCGCGAGATCCCCATTGTGGGCGACGCCATTCTGGTCGACCCTGCCTTCGGTACTGGCGCCGTGAAGATTACGCCGGCACACGACTTCAATGACTTTGAGGTCGGCAAGCGCCACGATCTTCCAATGATCAATATCCTCAACCCCGACGGCACCATCAATGCGCGGGGGGGCGCGACCTTCGAGGGGCTTGACCGCTTCGACGCTCGCACCCTCGTGAAAGACAAGCTCGACGAACTGGGGCTTCACCGCGGTGTCGAAGACCACATGATGTCCATTGGTCGCAGCCAGCGCTCTGGGGCGATTGTCGAGCCCTACCTCTCCACCCAGTGGTTTGTGAACATGAAGCCTCTGGCGGGGCCGAGCCTCGCGGCGGTCGAGAATGAACTGACCCGATTCGTGCCCAAGCAGTGGGAGAACACGTACTTCGCGTGGTTGCGAGACATCCGTGACTGGTGCATCAGCCGTCAGTTGTGGTGGGGCCATCGTATTCCGGCCTTCTACTGCGATGCCTGCGGGCATGTTCATGTGACCCGCGACGGTGCGCCAGAGGTGTGTGAATCGTGCGGTCATGCGCACCTCACGCAAGACACCGATGTGCTGGATACGTGGTTCAGTTCGGCGCTGTGGCCGTTTTCTGTCTTTGGGTGGCCGGAGCGAACGGCCGACATGCAGAAGTACTACCCGACCAGTGTCTTGGTCACGGGCTTCGACATCATCTTCTTCTGGGTCGCGCGCATGATGTTTGCCGGTCAGCACCTGACAGGCAGCGTTCCCTTTAAGGATGTCTACATTCACGCACTGATCCGCGACAGCAAGCGGCAGAAGATGAGCAAGACCAAGGGCAATGTGGTCGACCCGCTCGAGGTGGTGGACAAGTACGGTGTGGATGCCTTCCGATTCACCCTGATGGCGCTCTCTGCCCAGGGCCGCGATGTGGTCTGGCAAGAGGAGCGGGTGTCAGACTATGGCCGCTTCATCATGAAGATCTGGCAGTCGCTGCGCTTCACATTCCTGACAGCGGAGGGCTACGACGCCAGCGCGCCCATGACACCCGGGGTGTATGAGCGCTGGATTGAAGCCCGCGCCAATGCCGCGACGCAGCGGGTACGCGCAGCGCTCGATGCCTACAAGTTCAACGAAGCGGCCGGAGAGATCTACAGCTTCGTCTGGGGCGAGTTCTGCGACTGGTATCTCGAGCTTTCGAAGCCACTCCTCTACAGCGAGACGGCCGACCCAGCGCGTAAGAACGCGACCCAGCATGCGCTATTTGAGACCATGAAGACCATCGTGCGCCTCCTCCATCCGTTCATGCCGTTCCTGACCGAAGAGATTTGGTCCAAGCTTCCAGGCACGTCCGGATTTGTGGCTGTCGCCGACTATCCCACGGCCTCGGACACCTCCGACCCCGCAGTGCTCGAAGAAGTGGCCCTGTTGCAGCAAACCATTCTGGCCGTGCGCAACATCCGAGGAGAGATGCAGATCTCTCCCAAGGTTCCGCTGCGACTTCTCTGTGATGATGCGGCATTCCGGGCGCGTCTTGCCCCTCATACGGGAGCGCTCCAGAGTCTCGCTCGGGTGACCTTGGAGTCTGCGGATGGTGCCCCAACGGCCTGTGCGACGGCCGTGGTGGGCAAGGTGGAGCTGCTCATTCCCGTCGAAGGCATCGTAGAGGTGGCCGATGAGGTCCAGCGCCTGCAGAAGGTCCTCAAGACCGTGGCCAAAGACCTTGCCTTCTTGGGTAAGAAGTTGGGCAATCCGCGGTTTGTGGAGCGCGCACCCGAGGACGTCGTGGAAGAACTGAAGGCCAAGCTCGAAGCCGCAGAGGCGCGAGAGGCCGTGCTGTCACGTAGCCTTGAGCGCCTGAAGGCTGCACTATGAACCTCCGCGATCGCATGCGTTGGACCCTTGAGGAGGACCTCGGTCCTGGCGACTTGACGACCGAGGCCACCATTCCCGCCGACCTGACCGCACGCGCGCAGCTTGTGGCCAAGCAAGACCTCGTGGTCAGTGGCCACCGCTTTGGCGCGGCGGCGCTCCACGCCACCGCCGAGCGGTTGGGTGTAGATGTCAGCTACACGCCGATGGCAGACGATGGAGACTGGGTCGCACGCGGCACGACCGTGGCCGAGGTCCAAGGCAATGCACGCGCCATGCTCATCGGAGAGCGACCTGCACTCAACCTGATGATGCGGGCCTGTGGCATTGCCACCCACGTCCATACAGCGATGGCCAAGGTGGGTGAGGCTACGTTTCGCGCCGTAGATACCCGCAAGACCACACCGCTCTGGCGCGACCTCGAAAAAGACGCGGTCCGCCACGGTGGGGGCCACAACCATCGGTTTGGCCTGTTCGACGGCGTCTTGATCAAGGACAACCACATCGCTTCGGTGGGCTCCGTGGCCGAAGCCGTGCGGCGTGCACGGGCGACGGTCCATCACCTCATCAAGATCGAAGTCGAGGTGACCCGCATCGACCAGATTGCGCCCGCCATCGACGCGGGTGCAGATGGCCTGCTTCTCGACAACATGGACGATGCGACGCTGATGCAAGCGATCGAGCAGGCGCGCACGCTCGCCCCTCGCGTGTTTCTCGAGGCCAGCGGCAACATGGACGCCGAGCGCATGGCGCGTATTGCCCACTTCGGTCTCGACGTGGTCAGTGTCGGTGGATTTGTACATCAGGCTCGGTGGGCGGATCTTTCGCTGCGGTTTGAGCCCTGAGTTCGCTGTCGATGGCGGCGCTCGCCGCGGCTGCATCCGTGGCGGGTATTCCGGCCCCTGCGTACATGGAGGAACTCGAGAGTTCCCAGGATCATGTCCGTACGTGGGCGAAGATGGGCGCTGCGCATGGCGCGGCGCTGGTGGTGGGACACCAGACCAACGGGAGAGGTCGACGCGGGCGCGTGTGGGAGATGCTGCCCTCCCAGGGCATTGCACTCTCGGTGCTGTTGTGGGCGCATCGCCCGCCCGAAGCGTGGGGACTTCTCAGCCTCGCGGCGGGTGTAGCCACTGCCGAAGCCTGCGGGCCGCACTGGGGGTTGAAGTGGCCCAACGATGTGGTCGATGCAGAGGGGGCCAAGGTCGCAGGGGTCCTGTTGGAGTCCGAGCGTGTCAACGACCGCTGGGCCATTCTCGTGGGCATCGGTATCAACCGGGGACCGCTGTCCATCGATGTCGGGCGCCCCGTCGCGAGCCTCGGTTCTGATGCTCCGGAGCCCGCATCCCTCGTGGTGGATGTGGTGCGACGGCTCGTGCAGCTCGTCGCGGAGCCAGATGCTGTCATTCTCGACCGCTGGCGGCGGCGTGACCAAACCTTGGGCCGACGTGTGCGTACCGCAGTGGGGGAGGGTATCGCAGAGGGGATAGGTCCCAAGGGTGCGCTGCTTGTACGCGCCGGTAACGGATCGCTCCACCGGGTGACCGCCGGCGAGATAATGTGGGTCGACTCACAAGGTAGGTAAGGATGGTTGCGTCCATTCCGTTTTTTGAGATGAGAATGGTGACTGACGGCGTGTTGGCCCAGTGGGGGTCGACGTCCGTCGTGATTCCGACCTTCGGCATTCCCGTAGATCCATGGGCCACGCTCGTCTGTCTTGGAATACTCATCGGCATGGAGTGGGGCCGCTACCGCTGTATCAAGATGGGGCTCAGTGTCCGTGACCTCATTGACGGCGTGATTGTCACTATCCTCCTTGGGTTCTTTTTCGCGCATGTGATCACTGTCGTCGCGTACTACCCGGAACGACTGACAGAGGATGGGATCTGGGCCATTCTCCGTGTATGGGAGGGCTTCTCGTCAACAGGCGGATTTGTAGGCGCGTTTATCGGTATGCCGCTGTGGTTTCTGGTGCTTCGGCATCGGTTCTATCCGCTCTGGGATTCGCTCTGGCGTCGTCTGGGGTTCGAGGTTCCGAACGAGACCTATGAGGCGCTGACGCTCTCTGAATTTGGCCGCTTTGCAGACCTGATTGCGTTTGGCTTTCCGTTGGGGTGGTTGTTCGGCCGACTCGGGTGCGCCGTGGTCCATGACCATGTCGGCATGCCCACGTCGTTCGCCTTGGGGATGGCATTTCCCGAGGGGCATTGGGCAGCCGGCGTTCGGCATGAGCTGGGGTTTTACGAGTTTCTCGCCATGATCCCGATGGTCGCGCTGTTCGCGTGGCTCGGTCGCAAAGATCAGCCGAATGGCACGTTCATGGGCCTGTTCTTCATCGTTTATGCGCCGCTGCGGTTTGTATTGGACTTCTACCGAAACGTCGACCTTGCAGTCAGTGACGCCCGCTACTTCGGTCTGACGCCAGCCCAGTACGGCATGATCGCACTCGGGCTCTTTGGACTCGTGCTGTTTCTCCGACGAGATCGTGATGCGCCGGCATGGCCGCTCGATGGTCAGCCCGATCAAGCGGCGCGCGCCGCATGACCCCGGAGGTTGCACCACTGCGACAGGCCTCTCTGCAGGACCGTGTGATGCCCGCCTTGCTCTGGATGCTGCCTCTGTGGGCGATGCTTGTCGCCTTGGGTTCTATGGCGCTGTCGGGGCGCGGAGTAGAGGCACCGGAATCCGCATGGGCCCTACAGTTCGCAGCGCTCACGCCCCTCTGGCGAATGCTGGTGCTTGCCGTGCCAGCGGCGGTGGCCGTCGCCATCTTGATGGGGCTGTTGTCGCTGTTCTTTCGACTCGCTGGTGCCCTCTCTGGTGCAAAGAGCAAGGCCATGCCCGTGCCAGAACCCGGCGATGAGGCGCTTGCGTTGTCACTGACGATCGAAGTCGAATCTGCGGAACCCCCCGGCGAGGTCTAGGGGGGTACGCGAGACCGGGCTCTCTGGCATCAACCGGTTACGGTGCGCAGCCACACGTCGCACGACGAAAGAGAGGACAGATGTTTCGAACCCTCCTCATCGCCAACCGTGGTGAAGTGGCTGCGCGGGTCGTGCGTACCGCCAAACGAATGGGCATCCGAACTGTACTTCCGGTCAGCGCTGCGGACCAAGATCAGCAGTGGCTCCACGAGGTGGACGAGGTGGTACCGATTGGGCCCGCGCCCGCTGCCCGGTCCTATCTCGATCAGGATGCACTGCTGGAGGTAGCCCGTCACACGGGTGCGACGGCTGTTCACCCCGGTTGGGGGTTCCTCGCAGAGAACGCTGTCTTTGCGGCTCGTTGCGAAGCGGTAGGCCTGACCTTCGTGGGTCCCTCGGCCAAGCACATGTTGGAAATGGGCGACAAGTCCCTTGCACGGGCGACGATGCGTGGTCTCGGCCTTGATCCGATCCCCGGCTCTCGTGCGCCCGTGTCCACGCTCGCAGAGGCCCACGACGTCGCGGCGTCGATTGGCTACCCGGTGCTGCTGAAGGCGGTTGCTGGTGGGGGCGGTCGAGGCATGCGTGGTGTCGAGACGCCCGAACACCTCGAGGCGGCTTACACGCAAGCTGCAGCCGAGGCCGTGGCGAGCTTTGGGGACGGCCGGCTCTATCTGGAGCGTCGAATTCTGCGGGGTCGACACGTGGAGGTCCAGATTCTGGCCGATCACTTCGGCACCTGCCTCGCGCTCGGGGAGCGGGAATGCTCCATGCAGCGGCGCCATCAAAAGGTGGTCGAAGAGGGGCCGAGTCCAGGTCTCAGCCATGAGGAGCGGCAGCGTATTCTGCCCTTGGTGGCCGATGTTGTCCGACGAACCGGCTATGTAGGCGCGGGTACCGTGGAGATGTTGCTCGACCAGCAGGGTACGGCGTGGTTCATGGAGATGAACACACGGCTTCAGGTTGAGCATGCAGTCACCGAGGCACTCACCGGGCTCGATCTCGTTGAGCTGCAGCTTCGCATCGCAGCACGCCAGCGACTGACGCTCACCCAGGCTGACATCAAGGTCTCCGGGCACGCGATGGAGTGGCGAATCAACGCGGAAGACCCAGACGCGGACTTCCGCCCCAGTCCGGGCCTTGTGCGCGAGCTGTCCTTCCCGTCCGGAGACGGGATTCGCGTCGACACGCACCTGACCGCGGGCGACCGCGTACCCCCGAACTACGATGCGATGATCGCCAAGCTCATTATCCATGGGAACGATCGCGCGGACGCGTTGAGACGGAGTGCCGCAGCGCTTCAGTCGACGGTCGTCGAAGGGGTCAAGACCAACCTTTCCCTGCACCAACGCATTGTCTCGTGGCCGCCATTTGTGGCAGGCGACTACGACACCACTTCGCTCGAACACGACCTGATGGGGGCCTGATGGCACGCTTTGACCTGCGACCGGTGGGGCATGCCCTCTCCGAGTTCTTGAGTGAAGAAGACCAGACCAACCATCTCACCCACATGGATGGACTCGACGATGCGCTGGCCGAGAAGGTGGCTGTAGTCCGTGATGGGTGGGGCGATCGCGCCCGCGATCGGGTCCATCAGAAGGGCAAGCTGACCACTTGGGAGCGCCTTGAGTTGCTGCTCGACGAGGGGACCGAGCTGCTCGCCCTGGGCACCTTGGTCAACTGGGGCCGCAGCTTCAAGGGAAGCCGTCGGCTTGCACCCGGGGCGGGCGTGGTGACCGGACTTGGGCAAGTCTGCGGCCGATGGACGGTCGTCATTGCCAACGACAACACGGTGGCGAGTGGCGCGTGGTGGCCAAAGACGCCCGAGAAGATCGAGCGTGCGCAAGAGGTGGCCCGTCGGCTCCGCATCCCCGTGATCTACTTGGTGGACTGCTCGGGCCTGTTTCTTCCGGAGCAGGCTGGCTCGTTCGCGGGGGCACGTGGTTCCGGGCACATTTTCACCCAGAATGCCCGGCTCGCGGATGCTGGTGTACCCCAGGTGGCCGGTGTCTTTGGTGACTGCATCGCGGGTGGTGGGTACATGCCGATCATCAGTGACCGCGTGGTGATGACAGAGCAGGCCTACATGGTCATCGCAGGGGCCGCGCTGATTCGCGGTGCCAAGTCCCTCAAGCTCACTAGTCTCGACATCGGTGGTCCTGAAGTGCATGTGGGCCAGTCGGGTTGCGCAGATCTACGGGTACCCGACGACCCTGCTGCGATTGCCGTCATTCGAGAGGAGGTCTCGAAGCTTGGCGGCTCTTCGGTCGACTTCTACCGGCACGGTGCGCCCGCGATGCCACCGATGCATGCCGCTGAAGAACTTCGCGGCATCTTTCCTGTCGATCCGCGCCAAGCCTACGATGTCGATGAGGTGATTGCGCGCCTCGTGGACCAGTCGTTGTTCCATGAGATGATGGTGGACCGTGGTCGGGAGATCGTGGTGGGGCTCGCACGGATCAGCGGCCTCTGGGTCGGACTCTGTGCAAACCGGCAGGGCCTCGTCGACGAGCCAGGCATCGGCAAGCGCGCCGGTGGCGTGCTGTACCGCGAAGGTATCGCCAAGCTTTCGGCGTTTACCCGTACGTGTGATGAGGATGGCATTCCCGTCATCTGGCTGCAGGACATCTCCGGCTTTGACATCGGCGCAGAGGCCGAGAGGCTCGGGCTCTTGGGCTATGGGTCCAACCTCATCTACGGAAACTCCACGCGAAAGACGCCGATGTTCACGGTCTTGCTGCGAAAGGCGAGTGGCGCAGGGTACTTCGCTATGGCGGGGATGCCCTACGAGCCCGTGGTGCAGCTCTCGACGCCGATCACCCGCCAATCGGTGATGGAGGGGAGCACCCTCGCAATCGCGACCTTCAACAGCAAGCTCGACGACAACTTCGAGATCGCAACCACCGATCCGGAAGAGCGCGCGGCGATCGAGAAGGGCATGGCCGAGGTATCCGCGCGCATCGAAGAGGACATGGATCCGGTGGCAGCGGCGGCTCGAATGGACACCGATGAGATCGTACCCCTCGGGCAGCTGCGCACATGGCTCGAGGCCTTGGTGGAGGCCAGCTGGCAGACCGCTGGCGCGCGTCGTACCAAGAACCCCCGAATCTGGGGTCTGCATGAGCTGGAGGTCCTGTGTTCGAGGCACTGACACATGAGCAAGACACGGGCATGACGCTCGGGTCTCCTACGGTCGGCACATGGCATCCAGCACTAGCCGTGGGTGCATTGGTGACACCAGGTGTTCTCCTTGGTCACCTCATTCAGCGCGGCCGTTCGGTTGCCGTGCATGCGGGTCGTAAGGCTGCGGGTATGGCGCATGTGGTGGCCGACCAGGGGGCGTGGTGCAGCTACGGGGCCGTAATCGTGGAGCTCGGCGGAGCGCAGAGTGGTCTCCCAGTGACCACCGCAGCTGAGGTTGTCCCTGCAGACCTCGAGGGTGCAACGGCGCTGCGTGCGGAGACTGATGGGACGGTCTACCTTCGTCCGGAGCCTGGTGCTGCGCCCTTCGCTGCGGTGGGGAGCCACATGGGCTCCAAGGCAACGGTCGCTCTTGTCGAAGTCATGAAGACCTTCACCCCGGTTCGCACACCCATGGCGGGGGAGGTGGTGCGTGTCGATGTCGAAGATGGGCAAGCGGTCACGACGGGTGAGGCGATTCTCTGGGTACGCCCCGCTGCTTCGGATGGTTGAGAGTTCGATCTCTGCGCGCCCGATCTTGTGGTAGCGTAGGCGGGGTAGGAGGTCAGCGTGCGGCTAGCGTCAGGATTCGCCTGCGGGCTCTTCTTGCTTACGTGTGGCACCATAGAAGGTGCCATCGCGCAGGAATGCACCGAGGCCTATACGCGGGGTGACCTTGCAGGGCATCTGGGTGCGAGTCAGCGTGCCCTTGAGGCCGCCGATACGGCCAAGGTCATCGAAGTGACCGCGGTGATCGAAGATGCGCTGCCGTGCCTGGACCTTCCGATCCCACGGCGGGTAGCGCCCACGGTCTACCGCATGCTCGGTGCCGGACGGTACTTTGCCTCCGATGAAGAGGGGGCCAAAGCGTGGTTCCGCACTGCGCTCGTCGGGGAATCCTCTGGTGGCTTCGACGCCGATGAACTGCCTACGGATCATCCGCTTCGCGCCGTGTTCGAGGAGGCGCGTTCCACCGTGGCCGAGCCAGAACCCCTCGATGAGATGTTGGTCGAGGGCACATGGTACCTCGATGGGCGGGAGTTTACGTCTCCGGTGGTCTACCCCGGGCACTACAACCTGCTGCAGCGCATGGACGATACCGATGTGGTGTCCGGCTGGATTGTAGATGGGCGAACGTGGCCAGATGAGGTGCTGGAGAGCAAGAAGGCTCGTCGGGCGCGCGAGAAGGGTCAGCAGGTCGAAGCGGCAGGTCCCGTCGTCATTGAACGCGCCCGTCCCAAAGGACAGATTCCTGCAATTGTTGCAGGGAGCACCATCATCGCGGGGAGTGGCGGTCTGCTTGCAGCCAATATGCTGATGTTCCGGCGTTTTGAGACCTTTGAGCCTCAGAGCTCCGACGAGGTCGGTGGGTCGGCTGTGGCCGTCAACAGCCTCGCAGTCGCGAGTGGTGTGGTCTTCGCAGCCGGTGCGGGCACCATCGGCTGGGGACTATCGCTGAACGGTGGTGCGCACGGCACGCTGCGCTTCCGGTTCTGACAGCCTAGTTCGCCGGCTTCTCCCAGAAGTGCTCTGCCTCACCATGCGCGTTCGCCGCCCATCGGCCAAGAACGAAGAGCAGGTCAGAAAGGCGGTTGAGGTAAATGAGGCAGCCTTCACCCACGTCTTCTTCGACGTGTGTGAGGGTCACGACGCGTCGCTCCGCGCGTCGGCAGACGGTTCGTGCCTGATGCAGAGGCGCACCGACGGGCCCGCCGCCAGGTAGGATGAACTCACGTAGCGGTTCGAGGTCCTCGTTCAACGTGTCGATCCACGCCTCGAGGCGGGTGATGTCTGCGGAACCCACACGGAACATGCCCTCCCAGCGGTCTGCTGCGCGTGTGGCAAGGTCGGAGCCCACGTTGAACAGATCATTCTGGATGTGCTTCAGCATGTCGTCAATGGTGGTACGTGCATGCGCATCTGCGCCGTGCTGGGTGTTGGCGAGGCGCACAAGGCCGAGGATGGCGTTCAGCTCATCGACGGTGCCATAGGCTTCGATACGAACATCATCTTTGGATACCTGCTGACCACCCACAAGGCGGGTAGAACCCCGATCACCAGTGCGTGTGTAGACCTTCGTGATCCGCATCGTGCCTCCAGACGCGCCACATAGCGTGACCGGACCGATCAGGGTCGTTACGTCGGGTCACGAACGTGAGGAGGTGGTCCGTGAAGCATCGTGTGTCTGCGCCCCAACTACGAGGTCAGGACGCCCTGATGCTCGAGATTCAGATCGGGAGCATGATGCGTCAGACCCTCGGGCAGCTCGCGCCCGCGACGGTCGCCGACCTGTTCGCCCTCGACGAACTCGAAGACCGTCCGGCGGCCATCCGTTCGCAAATGAAGGGCTTTCGTGAGCGCATTGCACGGGCGATTGTGGACCTTCCACCCGGTGGCGAGCTTGAGCAGTTCGTAGCCCAGCTCGTCGAGCTAGAACCGTGGCGGTTGCCCACTAGCCTACGGCAGGTGTTTCAGGAGGTCATCTCTCGGCCACAGACCACCGATGCGCATCGACACGCCGTGCTGCCCCTGCAGGAGCATGTCGAGGGTGTGGAGCCTCGGTCGTTCGTCGTGGGCTCCACGGGCAGTCCTCGCGTACAGAAGGCGAGTGCAGCGCCGCATCGACCCGTCCTCGACAACCGCGGCTCGGGTCGTCCCACCCGCGGTGGTGGGCGCGCGACACCTGCTGCAGCGCGAACCGCTACGGCCCGGCAGAGTACGGTGGTGGCGAGAGATCCCGAGCGCGAGGCGTGGATTCGCCAGATGGTCATGGAGCGGCTTGCGGGCAAGTCCAACGGACTGCTTGAGGCCGTCTTGTTCGCTGGGGTGCGACACCGGGCGCGCGAGGCATACCCCGACCTTCAGCCTACCGATATTCGTGGTGTCCTCAAGGATATGACCCAGAGCAATCTTGTACGATTCTCTGCGGGGCGTTGGTTCACCGCGGGTCGTTGACGGGGGTTCCACGGGCTAGCAATTGCGGCCCGCGCCCGAGACCGCTAAGAACGGGAGCGGCCACGGGGGTGTGGCGGAATGGTAGACGCAGCGGATTCAAAATCCGCCGGGTAAAACCGTGCGAGTTCGAGTCTCGCCACCCCCATCCGGCCGCAGTTCAGCGGCCCGTGGCGTACGGCCCACCGGGTTCCACTGCGAAGTCTTCGCCATCGAAGCGGAACCGCTCCACTCCGGCGAGCCGCGTGCCCTCGAAGGTGTACCTGTTGAAGCAGGCGGCCCGATGCTTCTCTGGCATCCAGGCATAGCCGCTTGAGCCGGGGTTCAGCTGCGGGACCTCTTGGTCTCCGATGCGGATCGTCTGGCGGTAGCCATGGTGAACATGGCCATGAACGATGGCACTTGGAGCACGTGCGGCAGAGCCGATCGCATCGATGACCTCTTGCGCATTCCACAGCCCGTGCTCCCACTCATCGTAGGGTTCGCCATCGCGACCGACGAGTGGATAGTGCAGAGTCAACAACACAGCGTGGTCCGCTGGGGCGTGGTTCAGCCGCTCCACAAGGCGCTGTAGCGCAGGGGCCTTCGCGAGCCCGGAAGCGGTCAGGTGAGGCCGGCAGACCTCGAGGCCGAGGAGCGTAATCCCGGGAAGTGTCAGCTCCGAGACACCGTCGCCTACGCGGTGCAACCACGTGCCAAAGGCGGTGGCGATCCGATCCGATCTCGCAGCGCCGCTGGTGTAGACATCGTGGTTGCCGTTGATGACCAGTGACGGACGGCGAGACAATGCGGGCGCGAGGTGGTGATGCGCGAGCTCAAACTCGCGCGTTGTGGCAAGCGCTGTGAGATCTCCACTGATGACGAGCGCATCGGCCTCCATGGCCTTCAGCCGCTCACAGAGACGGGCCTGAACCGTACGACTAAAGTGTGACTTTCGGTCCCGTAGATAGAGGTTGGCCATGCCGAGCGCGCGCTTGGACAAGAGCTGTCCTGGCGTCGGAGGGCAGAACCAGTGGATATCCGTGGCATGAAGGATCTGAATCATGTGTGGGAACTCCTCACGGAGGGTCGGGAACGCCCGCGTACTCCCAGAGCCATCAGCGAGAGTCCGGCGAACATTAGCAGACCGATGGGAACAAGCGCATTGAGCGGCCAGGAGGTTCGAGCAATGGCGACATCGAGCTCGACGGGCGCGTGATGGACGCGCGTGGACAGGGTGGCCGGACCAGAGAGCTCTGGTGTCCACGCCACCCGCCCGCTGCTGTCTGTGATGCCCAGGCCGAGCTCTACCTCACCGGGAAGCCCGGGCCGATGCAGGACACGAAGTGTGGCACCGACAATGGGCCGGTTGTCAGCATCTACGAGCTGCACATCAACAGGTGAGCCTTCTTGGACTGCGCCGACCACGGCAAGTCGAGGTTCAGCCCATGCATGTGACAGCAGGAGAAGAAGCCATCCCGCCGACATCGTCATGCCCCCTCCGCAGTCAGGCGTCGACCCCGATCGACCAGGGCAGAACCCGAGAGTGCGAAGAGCACCACGAGCAAGGATGCGGCGGCTCCTAGCGCCTCGTCCATGGAGGTCGGCGGTTGAACGGATGCGCATGCCGCGGCACCCAACATGAGGCCACTGAACCCTTTCGGAAGCATGCGCTGGTGCCACCCGTCATAGGCGAGCCATAGGGCGAGCACGCCCGGTGCCCATCCGAGGAGCAGAAACTGTGCTGCGGTCGGCTGCCACGCCATCAGGACGCACCATGCCAGGAGCGCAACGGATGGCCTGGTCGACGGTCGTTGCTCGGCGTGGTCGCCGGGTTGAATGACCCAGGCAAATGCGATGCCGATCAAGGGAAGGACGGTCCCGTTGGCGAGCGTCTCGGGGGTCACCAGCTGTGCATCCCATGCGATGGACCAGCAGAGGCCGATGCACGCCAGAATGACGAACGTCCATCCGATTCGCACCATGGCGGCCTGTTCCTGAGTGGATTGGGGCGCTCTCTTTACCGGTGGAGCGCCGATGCTGATCATGCCACCACAGATCGTCGCGGTCGGCCCCCACTGGTCGAGGCTGCCCCATTGTGGTTCGAGCAACGTCGCGCCTCCTGCGGCCGGAACTGCACCATGGCCGACCCCTACCCACGTGACTGCTGCCGCCAAGACGACGAGTCCGACACCAACCGCGGTCGTGCGACGAATGGCACGGTGTGCAGTGAGTGTGGAGACGCCGCAGAGGGTCGCGAGGGCGAGGACGGATCCCCCCGTGGTTTGACTCACGGCCGCTGCTGCGAGTCCTGCTGGCAGGATCTGATGGAGCGAAGGCGGATAGGGCAGACGATGTTCATCGCTGCAGAACCACATGAGTCCGAGTGCCACGACCGCAGCCCACACCAGCGGCGCACTGCCCCCAGTCAAGAGGACGGGGGGCAGCAAGGCGGAGGCGAGGACGAGGGCCCATCCGGAGTTCCAACATTGCTGGGTCACGAGATTCATGAGCGAACCCTAGCACCAAGGTCCCGCTCTGGCGTCCCGGAGATGCGCGGAGGGCACGCTCGAACAGTCAGCCGCCTCGAGCTAGGCTGGCGAACGACGCGTGCGTCCCATGGTGCGGCGAACAGGCATATTGGAGACGATAGAGACGCTGCCTTGCCCGCGCTCCAATCGAAAGTCCACACCCTCTGCCTCCACATCGCAGTACTTGGCGACCACGTCGAGGATCTCTGCACGCATGTGCTCCATCTGTGCGGGCGTGAGCGCAATTTCATCATGGACAAGGAGCACTTGGAGGCGTTGCTTGGCGTCATTCTTGGTGTTGGTTCCACCGAGTCGGAAGAGTTCGCGGAGGAGTTGTCGCATCATGCCACCTCCTGGGCATCCGAGAGGCCCATCCAACGCTTGAAGGCCGACCAGAACCGGTTGTCGGAGGTGAACTCCGGAATGGGGATGGTCTCTCCGAGGACACGTCGTGCGATGCGGCGGTAAGCTTGGCCGACGATCGACAGCTCGTCATAGGCAATCGGCATGCCTCGGTTTGTACTGGTGATGATGTCTTCGTGGTCTGGAATGATGCCCACGAGAGGGATCGCGAGAATCTCTAGAATGTCGTCTCGACCCAGCATGTCGCCGCGATTCACCATCCCGGGCCGGTAGCGGTTGATGAGAAGCTCGGGCTCGGGAAGCTCATGCGCCTCGACCAGTCCGATAATTCGGTCTGCATCACGGATGGCGCTGACCTCTGGTGTCGTCACAATGAGCGCTCTGTCCGCACCAGCGATGCTGTTTCGGAAGCCTTGTTCAATTCCCGCTGGGCAGTCGATCAGCACGACATCGAAGCTCTCTTTGAGCTCGTCAACGAGCCGCTTCATGTCCTCTGGGCCCACGGCGTTCTTGTCGCGCGTCTGAGCTGCAGGCAGCAAGGAGAGGCCCTTGGCGCGCTTGTCTTTGATGAGGGCCTGCTTGAGTCGACATTCTCCCTCGATGACGTTGACGAGGTCGTAGACGATTCTGTTCTCGAGGCCAAGCACCACATCGAGGTTCCGAAGACCAATGTCGGCGTCGACGACCACAACGGACTTGCCCGCCAGCGCCAAGGCGACACCAAGGTTGGCCGACGTGGTGGTTTTTCCCACACCGCCCTTTCCAGAAGTGATGACAATGCATTCGGACATGAGGACTCCCGACTAGCGACGGACTCGGCCGCGATAGGGTTCAATGATGATCTGGCCGTCGTCGACGCGCGCCGTGACGGGGTCAAAGGTTTGGTTTGCAGCCTTCGACGCCGGCGCAAGGGCGATGTGCTGTGCGATGCGCAGCTGACTCGGCTTGAGCTCGAAGGCGAGGACCAACGCCCGTTCATCGCCATCGGACCCAGCGTGGACCATGCCGCGTAGACGGCCGAGCACGAGGACGTCGCCTGTGGCGATGACCTGCGCCCCGGGGTTGAGGTCTCCCATGAGGACCACGTCGCCGTCATGCCGAATCGAAGCGCCGGAACGCAACGTGCGATGGACGGTATGGGTGGTCTTTCCACTCGCTGGTGTCGAGGCAGTGGGTGTCGCGGGCGCAGGGGCACGCTTGTAGGTGGACGAGAGTGCGTCACGCGCTGCCTCGGCGACGTCGCCGGTCGGTGGGGCGGGTGCCAGCAGATCGGGCGCATGTTCATCGCCCAAGAGCGCGGCCAGCTCACCGAGACCGGGGATGTCGGTGCCATCGAGTCCGGGGATGTCGGTGATGTCCGTCGGATCGTCGTCCTCGGACTCTTCAAGCGCGCTCGTCATGGGGCCGTCGGAGGCCTCATTCGCCTCGACTGGCTCGGGGCTTGGCCCCACCTGTGAGTCGCCATCATGGAGGAAGAGACGCAGCTTGAGTTCACGCTCACCGTAGCGATGCAAGGCCTGCGGATCGACGTAGAGGCCGCTCACCGTCAGATTGTGGGTGTCGCGTAGGTCGTGGACCAGCCGGCGGATGTCGAACAAGACGATGCCACGTGTCTGGAGGTCGAGACGCACGGCGCGGCCCGCCAGCTCGGGCAGATGCTCGGGAATCCATGCACGAAGAGCGGCCCGCAGGTCGTCAAATGCCGACGTCGCATCGAGCGTCAAGACCGGAATGTCATCGACGAAGCGGAGCTCAACCAGAGCTGCGCCGCCAGAGAGCGGGGCGTTCATACATAGGAAGGGGGCGTTGGGGACGGTGGTGGCAGGAAGCCATGGCCCGGACGGGCGAGAGCGGGGATGCTCTTCGAAACCCTAGCAGAGTGCATCCCGAGCAGCAAGGCTTCGAGACGCGTAAGTGACCGTCGCGTCTAGGCTTCGGACGAAAGAAGGGAATCGAGACCGCCAGCCGCATCGAGAGCGCGGAGCTCGGTGTAGCCACCCACATGGGTCTCACCGATAAAGATCTGCGGTACAGTCACCTGACCCGTTTGTTCAGCGAGCGCTTTTCGCTGCTCGGGTTGGTCCGTGATGTCGATCTCTTGTACGTGGACGCCCTTGACTTGCGCCAAAAAACGCTTGGCAGCTCGGCAATATCCGCACCATGCCGTTGTGTACATGCGTACATTCGCCATGAAGAAACCTCCGTTCCCAAACAAATGGGAACGGAGGTTAACCGGTGTGCACGTGGGCTGTCGTCTACAACCCCACCTTTCCTCAGAAGGTCACGCCGTAGGCGTAGGGCTCTACGTACACCGCCGTCCAGTCGCCCATGTCGTCGTAGACCACGATGTCGACATTCCAGTCGGGCGATGCGCAGTTGGTCAGGGTCGTCGAAGCATACCAGTCACTGAAGAACACGTTCGGATCCGACGACGCGTAGAGTGGGAAGGATTCAATCACCTCATCCGTCCACGCATCGTAGACGTCGGCCCACACCTCGGTGATGTCCCAGATGCCATCTCTGTCATCGACGAAGGCCTCAAACCATAGGATGTCATCGAGGCTGTAGGGGTCGTAGAAGCAGCCAGCCTCGGCACTGAAGATCTCTGGCACAGCGTTGGTTTCCACCACCACGACCTCGGTCTCAATCACGGCGACGCTATCCACGTAGGGGTCATCGCTGGTGTGGATGATGCAGCCTGTGGTTAGGGCAAGGCCCAGGGCGAGGGTCAAGACGCGGGTCATTTTTCCTCCACGGTGACATTGTCAGTTCAGGTTCGGCCGCGTAGACGCCACGGGTGTCCAGTTCTTCAATCGGAATCGAAAAAAGGTGGATCCCAATGTCGAGATTGCGTCGAAAGGTGGATTCAGCCAAGGCATCCGTGGTTCGGATTCCGAGGAGTTCTGCAGTTCCTGTGTCGAACGGGCACCCGTGGGTGTTTCGGGACATGAAGCTAGACCTTCCCGTGGGCACACCCGTGGTCCTCACGAACAATGAGGGCGACAAGGTGGCATGGGGACTCGCAGACGATGGGCCCATCGCCGTGCGTGTGCTGGGGCGGGTGATCCCAAAACACCTCGATGTCCCTGCACTGCTGATGGACAGAGTGCATCGCGCTGATCGGCTTCGGACGCGGCTCATGCCACCGAGCACGAATGCCTACCGGATCGTCAATGGGGCAGGGGATGGCCTGCCGGGCTTGGTGATTGACCGGTACGATAGCCTTGCGATCGTGCGCGTCTATGCCGCAGCGTGGGAGCCTTGGCTCGATGAGGTGGTCGCCGCCATCACCCGACTAGGATGGGCAGAGCAGGTCGCGCGCAGGCTCGGGGTAAAGCGTGTGGATGACGCCCAGGGGCTGGAACCGTTGAAGGGGGGAGACCCCGCAGAGCTCATGGTGGTGGAGGAACATGGGATGCTCCTCTATGTGCGCCCATGGGATGGTCAGAAGACCGGGTTGTTCTTGGACCATCGGGAGCACCGAAGGATGGTCGGTCAGTGGGCGGCGGGTCGCCAAGTGGCCAACCTCTTCGCCTACAACGGCGGGTTTTCGGTGGCAGCAGCACTCGGCGGTGCGTCGCGGGTCGTGACGGTGGACGTAGCCCCAGAGGCCGTCGAAGACGCCCGAATGAACTTCGAGCTTAATGGCCTAGATCCGAAGGACTACGCCTTCGAAGTCGCCGACGTGTTTTCATGGGAGCCCACCTCTCCGGTCGACTTGCTTGTGGTGGACCCGCCCTCCCTTGCTCGAGGGCGCAAGAACCACACCGCCGCGCGGCGTGCATACCGAAAGCTCCACGCTCGATTGGGGCCGTTTATTCCGCGGGATGGGTTGATGGCGACGGCCTCCTGTACCTCTTGGCTAGACCGTGAGACCTGGTCGACAGTGGTCGAAGAAGGCTTGCGGTCGGGCGGAGACTGGTCGTGGTTGTGGCGGTCGGATGCGCCACCCGATCATCCCGTAGCGATGGGGCATGGCGAAGGGCACTATCTTAAATTTGGCCTGTTACGCCGACGATGAATGATCGACCTTGACGGCACCCGGTTGCACGTGTCATGGGACACGGTGACGCGGGAAAACCGCAGCCTATTTTCGGATATCTACGAGATGTCCGGCCAGAATTCTTCCTTTTGAACCGTTGCGCCCCTGGCGACCAAGGAGAGCCCTCGTGATCGACACAAGTCTGCGATCGTCCGAGCTGGTGCTCCCTTTGTCGTGGGGCACCGGAGTATCCAGTGAGTACCGAAATTGTCTGCAATACGACGGGACGCGAGACGCGCGTGGCCGTCATGGAGGACGGCCGTCTTGCCGAACTTCACGTTGATCGTGGTGATGAGCGCGGGTTCGTAGGCAACGTCTACCTCGGAAAAGTCGTGCGTGTCCTTCCTGGCATGCAGGCGTCCTTTGTAGACGTCGGTCTGGAGCGCGCTGCCTTCCTTTATGTGGGGGACATCTTCCCGGAGCACGTCAACTTTGGCGACTCTCCGGCGGAGGCCATCCCGACCAAGAACAAGCGTGGAAGCCATCCACCGATCCAAGATCTGCTCAAAGAGGGTCAGCAGATTCTCGTTCAGGTGTCGAAAGATCCGATTGGCACCAAGGGCGCCCGTTTGACGACCCACATCGCCCTACCTGGGCGGTTCTTGGTGTTCATGCCTACCGTCGAACACGTGGGCATCTCTCGGCGGATCGAGCGTGACAAGGAACGTCGACGGCTGCGGGACTTCGTAGAGAAGCATCGGCCAAAGGGCGGCGGCTTTATTGTCCGCACGGTCTGCGAAGGAAAGTCGCTCGAGGCGCTCAAGGCCGACATGGACTACCTCGTGCGGACGTGGGAGCGCATTCAAGCAGCGGCGGAAGGGGCGAAGGCACCGCATGCGCTTCATGCAGAACGCGGCCTCGTGCTCCGCGCCGTACGCGACCAGTTCGATCGCGGCGTGAAGCGCATGGTCATCGACGACAAGCCGCTGTTCGATAGGGTTCGTGCCTTTATGGACGACTTTATGCCCGACCTCCGAGACCGGGTGCACCTCTACAAGGGCCAGGAGCCCGTGTTTGATGTGTTTGGCGTCGAGACGGACATCCAACGAAGTCTCGGTCGAAAGGTCTGGCTGAAGTCAGGTGGCTACCTCGTCATCGACCAGACCGAGGCGTTGATGGCGATCGACGTCAACTCCGGCAAGTTTGTCGGCAGTAGCTCGCTCGAGGAGACCACGACTCGGATCAACCTCGAGGCTGCGGACGAAGTGGTCAATCAACTTCGGCTCCGAAACATGGGCGGCATCATCATTATCGACTTTATCGACATGGATAAGGAGTCGAGCCGCGACAAGGTCTACAAGCGGCTTCAAGAAGCGCTGCGGAGTGACAGGGCAAGGACCAATGTGCTGAAGATCAGCGATCTTGGGCTGGTTGAGATGACGCGAAAGCGCGTTCAAGAAGGTCTAGACCGGTACCTTATGGAGGCCTGTCCCACCTGTCGCGGGTCGGGACATGTGCGTAGCCGATCCACCCTCTGTTTTGAGATCTTGCGCTCGGTCAAGCGCGAAGTCAGCCGTGTCTCGACGGCATCGAACGTGTTCGTCAACACCACCGTGGCTGTTGCAGACATGCTCTACAATGAGCACTACGCCGACCTTGAGGCGGTGGAGCGCGAGGTGGGGAAACCCGTGGTCATTCGTCCAATGGGTCACTACCATGCAGAGCAGTATGAGGTCTTCGCGCGCTGACGCACCGGGGGGTCGAGTTGTCGGAACCTGGATTGTATGAGCGTGGCCGTCTGGCATTCATGAAGCGGGTGGTCGAGTTTCTGCCCGTCGCGTGGCAACGGCTTCGGGCGGCGTTCTTTGCGGGGCTGCTGTTGCTCGTACCCGCCGGGGTCACGGTTGCCATCCTGTCCTTCCTTATCGGCAGGGTTGATGCGCTGCAGCCGAGCCGGTTCTTTGGGCGCGAGATTCCCGGTCTCGGGATCGCCATCACGGGAGCGTTGGTCCTGATTGCGGGCTTCGCGACCCAAAACTGGCTGGGGCGCCGTATCGTCGGGTTGGGAGAAGATCTCCTTGCCCGCGTGCCGTTGTTGAACAGCGTATACGGCGGTGTGAAGCAGGTCGTGGAGGCTGCGCTTTCGCGTGGCGGAGACACCGTTCAGGCGGTTGTTCTCGTGGAGTGGCCAAGACGTGGGGTGTACAGCATCGGCTTCTACACGGGGCAGTCATTTGCACAGCCGGCAGACCCAGAGGCGCCACGGTTGCTCAACATCTTTCTGCCTTCGACCCCGAATCCAACGACCGGGTTCTACTTTATGGCACCTGAAGATGAGGTGGTGTTTACCGAGCTGACCGTAGAAGAAGCCGCCAAGTTGCTGATGAGTGCGGGCATTGTCGGTGGCGAAGAGGAGCCGCTCATCACGCTGCCGAATGTGACGCGACGAGGAGGGTCCGTCCCTGACCTTGCGGCCGAGCAGGACTGACGCCGCGATGGCCGAGTGGATTGAGGGCCGGGTCACCCGTGTGCTGTTTCGATCGGAGGATGGCAGCTTCGCCGTGATCAAGGTCGTGACCAACGGGGCGGAGGTCGTCACCGTGGGGCCGCTCGGCGGGGTTTCAGACCTGGCGGACGAGGCTCCGTTCGTTTCGTTCGAGGGTGCATTTGAGCGACACGCGAGCTTTGGCCACCGGTTTCGCGCATCTGCATGGTTGGTGGGGTCTCCGCAGACGGAGGATGGCCTGAGGCACTACCTTGCGTCGGCTGGTATTCCCGGGGTGGGGCGCTCCATCGCCACCAACATCGTGAGTCACTTCGGGAGAGACACCACGGCGATCCTTGAGAGAACACCAGAGCGGCTCTCTGAGGTACCCGGGATCGGAGCGAAGCGCGCAGCGGCCATTCTCCATGCGTGGAAGGCAGATGCAGGGATTCGTGCCCTGACCATCAAGCTGCGGAGTCTGGGACTGTCCGCCAAGATGGTGCAGCGCATTCGTGAGCAATTTGGAGAGGGCGCCTTCGATGTCGTCACTCGGGAGCCTTACCGCCTGATCACCGAGGTGCGTGGCATCGGCTTCACCACGGCAGACAACATCGCGAGGGCACAGGATGTTGCTCTCGACGACCCGATGCGGGTGCAAGCCGCTGTGGTTCATGTGCTTCGTAAAGCGCGGGACGAGGGGCACTGCTTTGTTCCGTCCTCGGACCTCCGACAACGACTCTCGCGTCTCGATGTCTCGGAGGTGCCTGTCGCGGAGGCCTTGCGGGCCCTTGAGCTCGAGCGTCGGGTGGGCCAGGTGGTTCACCCAGAACACGGTGAGGGCTGGGCGTTGCGGCGGTTGCTGGACGTGGAGCGCGACATTGCAGACACGCTGTGGGCACGCCGAACAGGAGCCCAATGCTTGGAAATCTCTGAAGCGGAGATCGATGCTGCGGAGTCCTACGTCGGTCTGCAGCTCGACCCGTCGCAGCGCGAAGCGGTTCGCACGGCGGCCGGGCAACCCGTGTCTGTCATCACGGGGGGGCCCGGTACGGGCAAGACCACGTTGGTGAAGGCGTTGCTTCGGGTCGCGCTCGAGCGTGGTGAGACATGGTTGCTGGCTTCGCCCACGGGCCGGGCCTCTCGACGCTTGGCTGAGGCGTCGGGGGCCGAAGCGCAGACGCTGCACCGTCTGTTGGGCTTTGACCCCAGCACGGGAAGTTTCACCAAGGACATGCTGGAGCCCTTGGAGGCGGATGGCTTGCTCGTCGATGAGGCCAGCATGATCGACGTGGAGCTGATGCATGCGCTCCTGCAGGCCTGTCCGACGGAGCGCGGCTTTCGCCTCGTGCTCATCGGTGATGCGGACCAGCTGCCGTCCGTGGGACCAGGACAAGTGCTGCGCGACCTGGTGAGGACGGATGTGGCCTCGGTCATTCGCTTGACGCAGGTTCATCGGCAAGCGGAGCAGAGCGGCATCGTTCGCGCAGCGCGCACAGTTCAGCAGGGGCAGGTGCCAGCGTCTGGAGAATCAGCGGACTATGACGATGTCTTCTTTGTGCACCGGCGCGACGGTGTGGCTGCTGCCCAGACGATCGAGACCATTGTGGCGGAGCGACTCCCGGCCAAAGGACATGACCCGATTCGGGACATTCAGGTGTTGAGTCCGATGCGGCGGGGACCTCTCGGATGTGAGGAACTCAACCGTCGTCTGCAGGCCCGGCTCAATTCGATGGATAAGCCACAGCTCAAGCATGGTCATCGTCTCTTCATTCAGGACGACCGGGTGCTCTGCACGAGGAACCGGTATGACCACGGGGTGTTCAATGGTGACATGGGCGTCATCACCCGCGTGTCCAAGGAGGGGTTGACCATCACCTTCGAGGGCAAGTCCGTGCTCTGGCTTCGAGAAGACATGGGCGATCTCGACCTCGCATACGCCATGACCGTGCACAAGAGCCAAGGCAGCGAGTATCCGGCGGTCGTGCTGGCGCTCCATCGGTCTCACTCCCTGATGTTGCGACGCAACCTTTTCTATACGGCGTTGACGCGCGCTCGTGAGTTTGTGTGCGTGGTGGGGGACCCGCCATCGTGGCTGCGGGCGGCGCAGCGGGTGGATGGCGAGCAGCGGTACACGATGCTGGCGGCCTCCCTCGCACAAGATGATGCCCCCGACGATGACACGGGGGGGGATGTGGCGTTAGGCGGCTGACGCGCAAGCCGAGGTCACACATGGGTTCCCAGCACGCTATGGTTGTCCGGGAGGACGGACGGGTCGACATCAAGTCGTTCACGCAAGACGAGCTGGCGAGCTGGTTTGCGTCTGAGCTCGGAGAGCCGCCGCATCGGGCGCTCATCACCTACAAGTGGCTGTGGCAGCGCGGTGCAACCCGGTTTGACCAGATGGATGATCTCGCCAAGTCCACCCAGCGCAAGCTTGAAAAGGCGGCCTACATCTCATTTCTGGAGCCGCACCTTGTGCTGCGGTCCACCGATGGCACGATGAAGTTCCTCTGGCGGCTTGAGGATGGGCGGACCATCGAGTCGGTGCTCATCCCCGACGGAAACCGCATGACTCTATGCATGTCGTCGCAAGTGGGGTGTGCGATGGCATGCACCTTCTGCTTGACCGGTGATTTGGGCTTAAAACGCCACTTGAAGCCCTCGGAGATTGCCAACCAACCCATGCAGGTGGGTCAGCAACTGCCCGATGGCACCCGCATCACCAACCTCGTGCTTATGGGCATGGGGGAACCGCTTCACAACTTGGGCAATCTCTGCGATGCCCTCGAGATCTGCCTCGATGACCATGCGCTGAACTTCAGCCATCGAAAGATCACCGTGTCGACCGTGGGACTTGTGCCGAAGATGGCAGAGCTTGCGGCGCGTCTCCCCGTGAACCTCGCCGTCTCGCTCAATGCGAGCACGGAAGAGCAGCGGCGTCAGATCATGCCCATCACGCGAAAGTGGTCGGTAGAAGAGTTGATGCAGGCCTGCCGTGACTTCCCGCTGCCCTCTGGAAAGCGGATCACCTTTGAGTACGTGATGTTCGGCGGGATCAATGACACGCTCGAAGACGCCGATCGTGTGCTGAAGATGTTGGAAGATGTCCCTGCGAAGCTCAACCTCATTCCCTACAACACCAACCCAGACCGCGACCTGATGCGGCCGAGTGATGCGGACGTAAAGGCATTCCAAGACCACTGTGTCGCGCAGGGAATGCACACGACAGTGCGAACCACGCGTGGTCAGGACATCTCCGCGGCCTGCGGACAGCTGGGTAAGGCGTATGAGCAGGCCGTCGACCGTGGCTGGTTGGAGCAAGCGCGCCTTGCGGCTGGCTATGATGGGGCAGCGGTGCGCTGACCGTACCCATGTGGCCTCGGCCGGTTAACGGGCCATCGACAGGCGTTGGAGGCCACATGCGTTCAGACTCGGGACAGGATCCCTGGGCATGTGCGCGCCAGCTACGGGCGCGTCGCGCGCGGCTTGGCCTGTTGCCATCCGAGGTTGCCGACGCGGCAGGGATTGCCGAGCCAGTCCTTCGTGCGATCGAGATGGGGGAGGCGCCCAAAACGCTTGCCGTGGAGCGTGCGATAGGTGCGCTGGATGCGTTTCTCGCCCAGCACGAGGCGAACCGCCCGGACGCCGCGCGCCGACCGCTCGAGACGCCCGACTTTGTGATGGTCGATGGCGAGACAGGCGTGCGCCGTAGCGCACCCGTCGTTCATCGTGAAGAACCCACAGACCTGGCACCGCCACCACCGCCTGCGCTCGGACGCGCACGAACGATCGTGGCCTGTCTTGTCATGGCGTTTCTGGTGGTCTCGGGTTGGGCGGCCGTGGAGCTCTACGGGCGGTTGAACGCACCCCTGCCGGAATACGCGACCCTCGATCCGCGCCTAAAGCTTCGGGTCGAGGCACTGAAGCCCGTTCGGGCGACGATCCAGGTCGATGATGGGCGAGAAGAACGCCAGCGGCTGGCACCAGGATCGATGGTGCGACTCGAAGCTACCGAGCGTCTGCGCGTGCACCTCAATGCGGCGGAGAATGCTCGGGTGTTTGTCTGGGTCGATGACCATGAGGATGCACGACCACCTCGTGAGCCGCTAAGGACGCATCGCCAGCGGCGCGGACCTCATACGTTTGAGTTCACGGTCGCGCCGAGGGAGGCCCCATGAGCGCATTCAACGAGCTCAACGCGCGCACCGAGCGTCTGTTGCCAATGCTTCGTCGGATGGTACGCCGCGGCAATGTGACAGGGCTCCAGAAGCTTCTCAAGCGTGAGCGTGCGGAGGACATCGCAGCGTCGATGCACCACCTGACGTGGTCCGAGCAGCGCGCGCTCTATCGGGCGGTCGAAGACAGGGATTCCGCAGCCGATCTGCTCGCCTTTCT
>JBMHDG010000049.1:0-2986 GCA_049889515.1 Myxococcota bacterium | reverse complement strand
CAGTTGTGCCTACGGAAGCTCGCCAGGGGTAGCCCAAGGTTCGCTTGCTGCGCTTCAGGACGTTCGTGTAAGTCAGCGCGTCGGCATCAACCTGTTTGCCCACATGGAGCGGGGTCGCATTGAGACCCTTGTGACCAGCGGAATGAGCTTTGCGGATGCGGCACTGCAGGCCCACCAAGAGCTGACGACAGCCGTAGGATTTGACACCGCAACTGTCACCGCCACGGAGCTCGACTTGTTCGGGAGTTCCCCGGATGACGCGGCACTGGTGGTGCTATCGGCCGGTGCGAACGTATTCGGGCAACCGCTGAGTGCCGCGCTGCAAGAGGTGGCCGATGACTTGGCACCCGATGGTGTGTTGGACGTAGCGCAGGTCGCCCGGTTTCAAGCTGCGGCGCGCGCCATGAATTCATGTGCGTTTTTGCTCCCGGTGGCCGAGTGCCTTGAGGCGCATGTGGAGTCTGTTACGCCGGGTGCGTTCTTGGATGTAGACGCTGCCCGCGCCGCTGCCGACACGTTGTTGGACACCTGCGTGGGTGGTCACGTGACCTGTCATGGTGATTGTGTGTCCGGCGAAGATGAAGCGGCGGCGACTAAGCGGGTGGCTGCATGGGGGGCTTGTTTGCGCGCCTATACGTGTGACCGCTTCTCTTGGGATTGGCAGAGTCTCTGCAGTGAACCGCCCGAGGATCCATACCGCGACTACGCTTCGGCATACCTATGTGGTGAAGAACACGCGTATGTGTTGTGGGGAAGTACTGGAGCCTTGGTTGAGGGCGCCTTTGAATTGAACGACCTTAATGATCCGCTGCCCAAGAGTCCGATGCTCCTGTCGCTGTTCAGTGCTTTAGGAATGTCCGAAGATGAATTTCTGGGTCTCGTTGGCACGGTATTTGGCGCAAAAGTATCGAGCGTTGATGAGCTATGTGTAGACCTGGCCACGCTAGGTGACGGCGTGTGTAATCCACTGGTCGATCAAGGGTACAACTATGATCTCGGCGACTGTCTCGGGGGTCCAGCCGTGGACCCCGAACCCGAGAGCTGCGCGCCCTAGCATTCGAGGACGCCCTCCTCAGGGTACGGTCTCGTCGGGCCAGGGCCAGAGCGGTTGGTCGTTGGTGTGGCAGTGGACGCCGCCGCCGTTCAGCCAAGAGTCCAGCATCTCGATGACGTGCACCTCGCGAGCGGGGAACCACGCCTCGAGCTGGGCCTTGGCTTCGGCATCCGCCTCTTCGTGGCCGAAGCCCACGGCAATGACGAAGCCGTTGCCCACCAGCCAGTTCATATAGTTCGTGTCGAAGGTAAACCCACCTGCCGAGACCTTGGCGGGGTAGGGCCACCGAAGCACCTCGAACCCTGCGTCGGTGAGTGTGGTCGCGGAGGCATCGTAGATCTGGTCATCGGCGTCGCCGGGCTGGCAGTAGCTGGTGGCCGAGCAGTCGGGAACGACCACGCGCCGCTCATCGAGGAACCGTGCGAGGCCATCGACGTGGCCGCCGGTCAGGTCGCCAGAGGGCGAGCCTTCGAGGAGCACGACTTGGGTCACGCCAAACCGGTTCTTCATGGCCGTGGTGACTTGCTGCTTGGTGATGCCGGGATTTCTGGCGGGGTCACTGATGACGGACCAGTTCAAGATCACCGTGTCGCGGCCATTGAACTCAAGGTCGCCGCGCTCATGCACGATGGCCACCTCGTCCACCGGTAGACCGAGCACGGCCCCAACGGTGGCAGGAACCGCGTTGTCGTTGTTGTAGGGGAAGTCGCCAAAGGCACCGCCCCATGCGTTGAATTCCCAGTTTTGGATGCGGAGTTCGCCGTCTTCCACCACGTACCGGGGCCCATTGTCCCGCATCCATGCGCTGTCGTTTCGGATGTCGTGCCAGGTGAGCGTGTAGCCTTCGTCGCTCTGGCCAGACGCGAGTCCCGCGGCAGTGAAGCCGCCGAGCGTCAGTAGGGCTTCCTCGGCACTCTGACGTGTGGTCTCCGAGTGCACGAGCAGGTGGACGTCTTCGTACTGGAGGATGGTGCTCACGATCTGGGCAAAGGCAGGTTCGTAGGAGCGCTCGAAGGATCGTGGCCACTGAAGCCAGACCGCGGCCTGTGGATGCCACTCGGCAGGTACCCAACGTCCCTCTGTGGGCGGACGCCAGTCTTGCTCACTGGGGTCGGTGTCGGCGGTGGTGTCCATGCTGTCGTCGGGCGTGGCGCACGCGCCCAAGGTGAGGAGGGCGCAGAGCAGCGAAGAGGGCAGGCGGGTCATCGGGGCGGTGCTCCAGAGTGGGAAGGCCTAGACTACACGACCCGCAGGCGGGTTTCTGCAAGCTGCGCGTAGAGAGGCAGCACGGCGTCGAGGGCCTGCTGTGCAACAGGAGACAGGGTGCCTGTCCGGGGGCGCCACGTGCCAAAGCCTTCGGAGGCCCAGACCCCGTCGTACCAGTGGGGGGCCCAGACGCCGTCGAACGACTTGGGCCCCTTGGGCCACCTCAGCATGGCCTCATCGAAGGCAATGCCCAATCGGTCGCAGAGTACCGTCAACATCCTACGAGGGTTTTCAAGGATGTCTCTCGCATCCACGACGAGCGGTGCATGTCCCGTTTGTTGGTGGACGGCGGCAGCAATGTGGACCTGTTGGGGTAGCCCCGTGGCGTGTGCGTCAACCGCGTCGGTCTTTTGGGCGAGGGAGAGCAGGACCTCTCGCGGATGGCGGATCAGCAGGCAGTGCTTCATGCCTTGGGTCCAGTCGAAGGCCATATGGGGCAGCATGTGATGGCACATGTGTTTTTGGTACCAGAGCGGTGCGCGGTCTGGCGCGGGGCCCCGCAAGTGTTGGGCCACCACCCTCCAGTCGGGCTCTCCTGCTCGGATCACCTCCTCGGCCATGGCGTGATCGGTCGAGGTGTTGGCGAGGTAGTGCGCGTAGAAGGGCTCATCGCTGGCGAAGGTGTCGGGCCGGTTGCCGAAGCTGTACATCATGGCGGTCGACAGG
>JBMHDG010000048.1:0-149310 GCA_049889515.1 Myxococcota bacterium | reverse complement strand
CGACACCGCATGCATGCTCGCCACCTCAGCGTTGGTGGCGAATGGCGGCATGCGCTCCATGTACGCCGCATGGGGTCGCACAGCGAGGCGTGGGCGCGGTACGGAGCGAAGGTCATGGAGACGCCCGAGCCATGCCGATGTGGGAATGTGGATTCCCACCTCCTCCGCCGTCTCGCGCTGCGCCGTGGCGCGGAGTGAGACATCGCAGTCCTCACGACGTCCACCGGGAAACGCCAGCTGTCCGCTCCACGGGTCCCCCGCATGTTCTGCCCGACGCATAAGCCAAACCATGGGGTCCGAGGGTGGTCCGCCGAGTAGGACACACACCGCCGCAAGCCGCTCCACCTCGGGGTGTGTGGTCAAGTCGCAGGGTTCCTCGCTGGCCACGGCTTGCCGGATGGTCTCGATCATGTATTTGCCCAAGAACACCACGTGAAATCCCCTGCTCCATCTACCCGAACCGACCGATCTCGAATAGGCTGCCCTCGCGCCTCTGGGACTGGGGCAATAACCACCACTCCCCTAGCGCGTTGCCCTTGTTGCACCGGAGCCTGTGTTGACCGAGCAAGAGCCATCCGACCTCATGGATGACGAGTTTGACCCGCCTCCTCCCGAGAGCTGGCGGGACATCGCCATGGCTTGGGGTCCTGCCATCCTCGCTGTCATCTTTATTCGACTGTTCATCTTTGAGCCGTTTCGCATCCCGAGTGGCTCGATGGTGCCGACCTTGCTCATTGGTGATCACGTCATGGTCACCAAGTACAGCTACGGCATCTGGATGCCCTGGAAGTCCATCGGGATTCCCTTCACGAACACCATGCTGACCTTCGAGAACGTAGAGCTCGTCGATCTCGGCGACCCCGAGCGCGGGGATATCATCGTGTTCCATTACCCACGCGAAGAGGCCAAGACCTACATCAAGCGCGTGGTCGGATTGCCTGGTGATCGGATTCGCGTCGCGAACAATCAGATCTTCCTGAATGGCGAGCGAATGACGCTCGACCCCATCACCACCTACGACGATGAGACCCCCACGTGCGGCCGTCGACCCTCACGCTCCTGGGTCGAGACCCTGCAGCGGCGGGACGCGCCACCATTGACCCACGGTGTGCTCACCTCCCGAGGGGGGTCCGGCCGACTCGCGAACCGTCCAGAGATCGTCGTGCCCGAAGACGCCGTGTTCGTCATGGGCGATAACCGGGATGCATCCGAAGACAGTCGCGCATGGGGCATCGTGCGATACAACCAGATCAAGGGCAAGGCGCACTTCATCTGGCTGTCATGGGATGGCTGCGCCTCTGCTGCACTCGGCAACATTCGTCTCGATCGCATGCCACGCTCCCTCTACGAGGAAGACGACCTCAACGAGGTGTTGTCCTCACGAGAAGCTGCCTACTGAACGTCGGTGTACGCTCGCGCCCATGCCGGTAATGCGACCGCATCCGTGGCCTCGGACGTCCCCGTGTGTCGAAGACCCACGTGATGGAGCCGAAAGCCCGTGTCGGAAGGCCCGCCTCCATAGAGCGCGTCGCCGAGCAATGGGATCCCCACAAATGCGGCATGCACACGAATCTGATGCATCACGCCCGTGGTGATCACCGCACGCCAAAGGCGGTCTTCGACCCGCTGAAATCGGGTATGCGCGGGGTACCATTTGCCACGATGGGGCGTGTTCTCGGATCGCTGGACGACCATGCGCTTCTTGCGGCGCTTGTCATGAGCGACGGACCGCCGGACCTCGTTGTGATTCCAAGGCACATCGCGGGCCGCCACAAAGAGGTACCGCTTCTCGAGGAGCCCACCCCGAAAGGCCTCTCGCATGGCCATGAGCTCAGCCGGATCATCAGCCACCCAGATCGCGCCCGACGTCCAGACGTCTAGCCGATGCGCAATGCCCCCCTCAAACCCCTCGGGCCAAGGAAGTTCACTGCGCCATGGATCTCGATTCATCAGGGTTTCAAGTACACAACCTGCGCCCGGATCGTCATGCCGCCGAAAGACCGTCTCCCCCGCTTTCTTGAAGACTGTAGTAGCCATGGGTGCACCCAGAGTAGGTTGTGGTTCCAGAGAGCACCCAGATGAAGCTCAGGGGGAAGCGTGCCCGACAAGAACCCATTCGAGCAGTTTCGGTTCGAGATCGACCCGACCGCCGTACAGGAGAGTCTTGAGTCCCTGCGAGACCACGTATCGGGGATCGTCAGTGCAGCAAGCGAGAGCCTCGACAACAGCCGTCATATGAAGATGCGGCTGACCTACAAGGGCAAGCAGATTGGTCCTGACGTACCGCTGCCCCTGATCTTGGCAGGAGAAGGCGTTGTCTTTATGCTGCTCTCACCCCTCGCCGCAGTGGTCTTAAACCTCGGTGCGTCTGCAGTGCTCGACGTCGAGATTCTGCATGATGCGGATGAACATCTGACCGCAGGCGCCGAGGCCTACAGACGCGGCGAGCTCGATGAGGCAGAGGCAGCATTTCAACAGGCCCTTGAGGTGCGTCCAGAAGACCCCTCGGCACTCTACCAGCTCGGCGTGCTGCACCGAGTTCGCGGTCAGGGTGAGGAAGCATTGGCCTTTTGGCGTCGCGCAGCGATGGGTCCAGAGGACCACCCTGACGTCATTGCCGCTGCCGAGGCAATCGACCGCGCCTCGGGGAAACGTCGTCTCTAGAGCTCGAAGTCCGCGTGCACGATCGCGTGGTCAGAGACGGTCAGACCAGACGCCCGCCGTGTCGTCGCCTCGCCGGACCACGCCTTGTGTGCCGCATCATTCGCGAGGAGGTAGTCGATACGCCACCCGCGATCGAGCTCCCGAGCACGGCCTCGGTTCGACCACCAAGAGTACGGACCCTTGACCTCTCCCGCTTGTTCTCGTTGGACATCATGCCAGCCCTCTGCGAGGAGCTCACCGAACCACTCACGTTCATGCGGTAAGAACCCAGAGGACTTCTTGTTTCCTCGTGGATTGTGAATGTCATTCTCGGTGTGCGCGATATTGAAGTCTCCGCCCATAATCACAGGCTTTGGCGAATCCAGCCATCGGCGCGCCCACTGTTGAAAGGTCGGCATCCACGCATCCTTGATCGCCTGACGATGCTCGCCACTCGACCCAGACGGCAGGTACACCGACACCACGGTCAGGTCACCAACCTCGACGGTCAAGACACGACCCTCTTCATCGGGGCCACCGAGGCCGTGCGCGACCACATGGTGGGGCTCGCGTGTCCATATAGCCACCCCGGAGTAGCCTTTCTTTTCCGCGGGGTGCCAGGTGACATGCCACCCCTCGGGCGCTCGCCACGCCACAGGAAGCTGTTCAGGAAGCGCGCGAACTTCTTGAAGCAGCAAGACATCGGGCGCCACAGCCTCGAGGTGCTCGGCAAAGCCCTTTCGTAGCGCCGCCCTCATGCCATTGACATTCCAGGTTCCCACCCTCATCTGAACTCCACATCCGCGGCCCTTCGGACCTCATGCTGCATCGCAGCCCAGCACATGACATACTAGGGCCGCACCCTTCTCCTACACCTGTAATGGGGGGTGGGCCACGACCCATAGCGGGCGTAGGAGTATTCATGCGAGGGCACCGTCAACTCTGGATGTCAACCTTGCCCATCGTCTTGCTGGGATGCACAAACGGCGGGGCAGACACCACCGATGAAGAGACACCGACCACGATTGAAGACTCGGACACGGTCGAGCCAGATGGCAATGATGTCATCACGGCAGCAGCAAGTCTTGAGACGACCGAGCTTTCAGCGGCCACCACCGAGGTCCCAGTCCAACTCATCGATGCCGTGATCAACCCTGCCGGCGACGTTGACTTTTACAGTCTCGACGTCACTGCAGGCCTCCCGTACTTCTTCTGGGCGGAGACGCCTGATGGCAGCCGATGCGACCTTGTCATTCGTGCCTACAGCTCCATGACCGCCAATCCGACCACTGCGGATGACCTTCCATTTCGCTATCTCGACACCGACCCGGGCATTCTGTACGTGCCCGAAGCCACGGGGCCTCTGTTTCTCGAGATCTTGGAGTACAACCAGAGCATCGGTGGCACGGGAGAGGGGGGTGCGGACTGCACCTACACCCTGCAAGCCATGGTGCGTGGCTCGTCAGAGGAAGAATGCAACGACCCCGCGTCAATCCAGACGTTGGTCGAAGAGACCACGGTCGACCCCAAGGCCATCGTTCCCTACCCTGGCGACCTCCGCGCCAGCCCCTTCCGTGCAACGGACCTAGAGTTCGCTGGATACGTTGACTTCGACCAAGATGAAGATCTCTGGTCCTTCGACTTTGGGGAGCTGGAGGGCGATGCAGGTGGCCACCTTTGGACATGGTCACTCTGGCCCCTCGAGCCCAGCACCAGCCAACCGGCCCATGCACTCAGTCTCTATGATGAAGACTTCAACCTACTCGCGCAGACCACAGCCACCGCTCCTGATGGCCACATCGGGTTTCTCGGAGACGTTGGTATTGCCCATCCAGTTCAGTCGAACCGCACGTACCATGTGAAGGTGTCGAGACAGGACCTCGTGGGCCCTATTCAGGACGAGCCCCTTGTTTGCCTCGATACCGGCGAGGGGTCCACCACGGACTCGGACACGACCACGGACTCTGACACCATCTCGGACACCGGTACTTCCCCAGACACCGGCACAACAGCTGACTCGGACACCACGGCCGACTCCGACACCACCGCAGACACCGGCACCACCACAGACTCAAACACTGCCGCAGACACCGGCAGCACCTTGGACTCGGATGCCACCGCAGGCTCCGACACCGGCAAGACCACGGACTCCGGTACCACCTCGGATTCGGACTCCGCCACCACCTCGAACTCGGACTCCAGCACCACCACGGACACAGACTCCGCCACAACCGCGGACACCGACACCGCAGACAGCGGACAAGGGTGGTTGCCCGGTGACCCCGGTAGTGGCGTCTCCTCGTTCTACACAGGGATGACCTTTGGCTACGGCAACAGCTTGATGGCCTGCGATGACGACAAGAAGGGCGTCCAAGACTACCTGGAGGTAGAAGACGCCAGCACCCGAAACGACAGTTTCTCAGGCGCACAACGCCTCTCGTTCTGTCAGTCACCGGGAACGACGTACTACACCGCTCGGTTGATCGGCGACATTGCCCCACCTTCGTGTGGCAACGCCACGGTGCCCCCGTTCGTTCGTGAGACCGACGATGGAACGACGACAGCAGTCCAGACCGAGTGTACGGGCGCATCGCCTTGCGTCGACCGCGATATTTATGTGATCACACTCGCGTCCGGGGCCGGCGGATCCATCTCCGGGCGTCGCCTTACCGTCCAGCTCCAAGCCAAGTCCATCGGCAGCTTTCTCGATGCAGAGGTCTTCCTGTTTGCCAACAACGAGTTTGAAGAGCCGCTGGCCACGGGCTCGGTACCCGATGCCTATGCCCTCGGTGACGGAGACCCAGTCCTCACCTACGATATCCCCGCAGACATGCAGACCGTGTTCATCCTCGTCCAGCCCGCACCGGGTGAAGATGGCACCTACGAAGCATCCTACGGTGACTCAAAAGCCCAGAATACCTATTTGGCGCGGTTCATCATCGAGGACCCACCTACCGACGAGTGAGCCATCGCTCCGCGGCCTCCACCCCGTAGTAGCTAAGGATGATGTCGGCGCCTGCGCGCTTGAGTCCTAGCAGCGCCTCTTGAACGACCTTGTCTCTGTCTAGCCACCCATTGGCGCCCGCAGCCTCGAGCATCGCGTATTCCCCACTCACTTGGTAAACCGCCACGGGTCGTCGCACGTGCTGCTTGACCCGCCAGAGCACGTCGAGGTAGGGCATACCAGGTTTGACCATCACAATGTCCGCGCCTTCATCGAAGTCCAGCGCGACCTCCTGAAGGGCTTCGTCGGTGTTTCCGGGGTCCATTTGGTAGGTGTTCTTGTCGGCACCCCCGCGGGGTGCTGAATCAAGAGCCTCACGGAACGGCCCATAGAAGGCTGAAGCATATTTCGCGCTGTACGCCATGATCAGCGTTTCGGAAAACCCGTTCTCATCGAGTGCATCACGGATGGCACCGATTCGACCATCCATCATATCCGAGGGGGCGACCATGTCCGCACCGGCGCGCGCATGACACACCGCCTGCTTGACCAGGGCCTCCACCGTCGGGTCGTTCACAATGCGCCCGTCCTCGACCAGCCCGTCTTGCCCGTGGCTGCTGTAGGGGTCCAGTGCCACATCCGTGATGACGAGGAGCTCTGGGAGGGTAGCTTTGAGCTTCTTCACGATCCTAGGCACAAGACCCGCATCGCTCCATGCCTCTTCTGCGCCATCGGACTTGAGTTCGTCGCTCACCCGGGGAAACAGCGCAAGCCCCCGTACGCCGGCACGCCACGCACGCTCTGCGAAGCGCAGGAGACTGTCTTCTGTTCGCCGAAATTGACCGGGCATACTTCGAATAGGGACGTCGTCATTCCCCACATCATGAACGAAGACAGGCTGGATCAGATCGGACGGTGAGACCACGGTCTCCCGCACAAGGTCACGCACCGACGCGCGTGTGCGCAGACGCCGCTGACGACGGGATGGGTATTGATTTCGCGTCATCTCTGCCCCCTACGGCTGCGACTATAATGCGTCGTTCGCGGATGCTCAGCGCAACCCCACGTCGCAGCCGCGCGTGTCTAGCGCTCGGCCTGCATGTTAGACTTCAATTCAGGAGGTCGACATGAAGCGACTGCTGTTCGTGTGGATGACATCCGCTGTCCTAGCATGTGGCACGAGCCCCACCCCCGAGACGCCGCCACCCACGGCGGAGAACGATGGGCTAGGCGAGCCGCCTGTCGATATTCAGACGCCCGACAAGATCGCGCGAACCGAGCTTGCGGAGAGCAGCTGTAAGGAGGCCATCGCAGCGCTGACTCGCGTCGCGGGCGAGGCCTACAACAATGCCGTCGGCAACACCCTCCTCGATGAGAAAGGGATGTCCGTCGAGGCACTCGCGGCCACATGCACCGAGCTCAACGGCCAGACCGATGAGCAGGTGCTCGCCAAGTTTGTCGAGATCAGCGGCCTCAAGCCCTAACGGCGGTCATGATCAGGAGGGCCGAAGCCATCTGGCCCGGCGCGGCCACCGATCACCTCGACCGGCTGCCCCACCACCGCGCGACCCTCCCCACGCTCCAGCGCACCTTGGGCGGTCTCCTGCCCTGGCGCGCCACCGAGACCTTCGATCATCTGCTGAATCACGAGGTCAACCGCTGCACCCATGCGAAGATTCTGCTCCACGATGCGGTGCTGCCGGGTGCCCGGGTCGTAGGTCGTCCGCAGTACCTTGGCCAAGGTGGCGAGATTCCATCGAAGGGCATCAAACTCCTCGAGCCCATCGAGCTCGCCCCGTCGGTAGGTTTCTTTCAGCTTGGGCAGGCTCCGCTCCAGGAAGATCGCGGCGTCATGCAACACGACACCGTCGGTGTCTACGATCAGGTCATCCGAGAGAATCGTAGGCTCACAGTCGCTTCGCCAGTTGAACAGCATCAGCCGCTCGGGATCTTCTGCGTGATCGAGGAGCACGCGCTGTAGCTGCGTGAGGTAGGCGCGTTCTTGGTGTGGGCGCCAGTACATGCCCACGGCATAGTTGAGCTGAAGCCGAGGAATACCGTGTTCTATGGCCCACAGATACCGGTCATAGGTCTCTGCGGCCCCCGCCGGCGGAATGGTGGCATTCATGAACCAGTTCAGGCTGCTCGCGGAAAGGAGCCTGACCGTCTCCAAGATCGCCGCATAGGCCTCTTCGTCGGAGACCAGGTGGGACTGCCGGAACCTGCGGTGTGAGGCGGCATCACCGTCGAGGCTGAACAGCACCATCACCGGGTATCGTTCAAGGTGAGCCACACGTTCTGCATCTAGCCCCGTGCCGTTGGTGGTGAGCACAAACTCGACACGACGCCCATGACGCAACGGATGCGTCATGGTGTACTCGAGCACCTCACAGAGCACATCCCAGCATCGTGAGGGCTCCCCCCCAAAGAACTGCACCTCGAGCTTGGGCCGGTCAGACTTCATGATGAGATCGACGCCCCGCAGCGCACGGGACACGGGCATCTCCAATCCCGCCTCGGTCTTGTTGACGAAGCAGTATCCACATCGGAGCTCGCAGCTCCGGGTGACCATGAGCATCAGGCGCTCAATCCCCGCCTGTTCACCTAGATTGACGCTTCCGCGGTCGAGGATCTCCTCAAGACGGCGCTCCACATCTGCCGCTTCTGGAACGACGATCCGCGGATCCTCCGCACCCAGACCAGCCGACATCACCATCACTACCCCACTGTCCGCGTCGACGAGGTGCACCTCCCCGACCACCCTCATGATAGCGTAGGGACCATGGCGCGTGCATCACATGAAAATCCCGAAGTGCTCGATCTCATGGTCGCACCGCTGCGTGACCAAGTTCAGACACTGACAAAATGGGGCATGCCCGACACGGGGCTCTTGATCTTGATGTCGCCGTGCCTCGGACGGTGCTTCTTCTGCGCGCAGCCCGAAGTCACACACATGCCCGATCATATGATCACCCCTCCGGAACGTGTGGTCCGTTGGTTTGAAGGCAGTGAGGAGCTCACCGTCCGCCGTCTCTGCATCGGCGGCACCGAGCCCACGACCCACGGATCGTTCGAGAGCAGCCTCCACCTCGCCCAGAGCCATGGCTTCACCCATGTTCAGCTCATGACATCCGGCGTTCGCCTCGCAGAGCCAGAGACGCTCACGCGCTGGTTTTCGCTCGGCCTTCGAGAAGTCTGCGTGCCGCTCTACAGCGCCGATCCCCGCGCACATGATGCCATCGTCAAGGTCCTCGGACAGGCCGAGCAGGTGCTGGCTGGACTCGATGCCGCCAAGGCCATGGGCATCACGGTACGGGTCCATACGCTCGCGCTGAAGCGTACGCTGAGGGATCTGCCCCGCCTCGCATCGATGGTGCAGGAGCGGTTCGGGACTACCCTCGTCGTCACACCCTTGCGCGAGAAAGAAGTGCTCTTTTCCTACACGCGGGAGTCCGTGTCCTACAGTGCCCTCGGTGATGTCCTGCGCGACGTGCCAGCGGCCTGTTTCGGATTTCCCACCTGTGCACTGCCAGGCGTGCCGGTAGAGGCACCCGAGGTCATTCAAATCTACTTCCGAGGACAAGCGACCATTCGCCCCGAGACCACGTGCCAGAACTGTCGCCACCACGACGCGTGCCTAGGTGCTGTCCCCGCTCACCTGCGTGTCTGGGGCGATGCAGCACTCCAGCCGTCTCCTGCTACTCGCTCGTGAGCCAACTGGAAACACGCGTCTCCGGGAGGCGTTCTAGCTCGAACAGTGCAGCAATGTAGGACCCATCGTCGCCCGCACGGTGCGGATTGTAGAACTCCCACACGATGGCACCGTCTTCGGTGACCTCAAAGGCACGACCACCATCCGACTCCGTAATGAGCACATTGCGGTTGCCCAGAAGTTGTGCGGTGCCGAGGGTCGCACTCCGAAACGGCTCTGCGGCACTCCCCGAGAAGGTCCAGGTCTCTTCCATGGACGGTAAACGATAGACCCGAACATGCGAGTGTTTCTGGCGTCCCCCGTTGTCGAACAACATCAGGTCACCCGTCGACAAGATTTTCGGGTCGTGCTGCCGCCGGTAGACACCCTGGTGAGCCCACACCACCTTCTCTTCATCGAGATCGACGACAGCAATCGCATTCAGCGTCCGCATCGAGACCAGCACGCGCCCCTTCTGAAACGCGGGGTGCTTGTCGGCCACAGATCCGTCGAGGAGCTCCAAGCTGTTGGTGTGAAACAGGTCGCGTTCTTTCTCTGGACGCTTCTTCTCGTGCCAGATGTGGGCGAACTCACTGTTCTCGAAGGCCTCGAGCAGTGAGATGCTGCGTACCGGCTGACCGTCTCGGTCGAGCTCCTGAATCCAATCTTCGACGACCACATGCTCTTCGGAGACCTTGGGATTGAGCTGCATGGCCCGCGCGAGAACGAGCACACCGCCATTGTCCAGCAGCGCCACGTCATGGTGCGCCCGGTTTTGCTTGGCCCAGAGCACCTCGCTGTCGCGCGATAGCTTCGCGATGCCCCGCCCTTCGAAGATGACGTACAAGGACCCATCATCAGCGAGATGTACCCTTCGGTAGTGGTGTGTGCCGGTTCCATCTGACGACCGGTTCGACGACGGAAAGACCGTAGACCAGTCCGCAGCCCACGTGTGTAGGACCGTTCCGTCCATTGTGGAGAGGTAGGCCGCCGCTGCGTGCCCGCTGCACCACAGGTTGAGGCCGTCATCGGACCGGTCCTTGTCCCAGCGCGTGATCACGTCCCTCGCGCTGACCTCTCGCGTCCCGTCGGCGTAGCCAATGGCCTCTAGCTGCGCCAATACCGCCTGCTCGTCTTCACCGAGCTCCGCGTTCAGCTCCGGGATCTCCACACGCCGCCACTTTCCAGGCGGTTGTTTCTGACCCACATGCCCAGCCTCTCGTTCTTGGGTCTTTCGTGCACCGCCGGCGCCTCGTTTCCGCTTCGCACGCTTCATCTGCTGACGACCCTCTGACGCAGCAGGCGTCAATGCCTCGTCAGATTCGGGCGATGCGCACGTACACGATGCAAGCGACACGGACGCCCCAAATGCGAGCATCAACCCGATGATGCCGTGCCTTACTTGCGTGTGATGCATCGTCTGCCCCCGCTTCTCATTCGCTCATAACCGCTGGGAATGGCTGCCACGCTACGGGATCGCCCACCGGATTGCCACGGAGGCCCTCCAATCGGCTATAGTGCGGCGGTTGCAGGAGGACCCTCGATGAAGAGGACCTGGCTAGTCGCCCTCGCGTTGATTTCATGCACCACGGACCAGTCCGAGTGGGACACCGACCTTGATGGTGTGCCCAACTACAACGACTGTGCACCCAACGACGCCACGATCTACCCCGGCGCCGAGGAACAGTGCGACGGCGTGGATAACAACTGCAATACCCGCATTGACGAGGGAATCTCTACGGTGTGGTACCTCGACAACGACGGTGACGGCTTCGCGGGTGCCGCGAACCCCGTCGAGTCGTGCTCGCGACCCGCGAACGGCTTCGAGAACGCGCTCGACTGCAACGACCTCGATGAAGACATCAACCCGATGGCCGTTGAGATCTGCGATGGGCTCGACAACAACTGCGACAATGCTGTCGACCCCGACTTCATCGAAGAAGACTTCGAATTCGTGGAGTCTGGCACCATCGAACTCCGCGGTGAGGCCGAGGTGCGCGATGATGGCGACGACAACCGCGTGCTTCAGCTGACCGGATTCACCCAACAAGAGAAGGGCGCCATCTGGTTCCGGACCGAGGTTCCAGGCGACTTGTGGGAAGCGCGCTTCACGATGGAAATGAGCCGCGAGGACGATGGCGGTGAGGGCATCGCCTTTGTCTTCAAGCCCAACACCAAGTACCGAACACTGGGCCCTTCCGGCCCCGGCCTCGGCATCTACGGTGAAGACGAAGATGGCTGGGTGGTCGAGTTTGATGCCCAGAACAACCTTCAAGGCGGCAATGACGTCAACGCCTCACCCCACGTCGCGCTCGCACCCATTCGAGACATGACACAGGTGCTCCAGAGCGACACCAATCCACCGGAGTTTCGCGGCGAAGGCAATCACTTCGTCACCGTTCGCATGAACGCCGGCCAGCTTACCGTTCGCCTCGACAGCGAGCTGGTCATCAACAAGTTCATCGATGACTACGATCCGACTGCGATCTACACCCTCGGAATGACCTCATCGACGAGCATTCCGTACCAGCAGGCACACGAGATCGACAACGTCTCGGTCTTCTGCCCCGATGTGGCGAACTGAGGCGTCAGGTGCCCTAGTCCGACGCCTCGGATGACGACATCACGGCATGAAGCACGCCTTGCTGGCATGCCGTCCACGCTGGCTTCACCTTTTGGTGGTAGATCTCGCGAAGAGGCCAAGGCGCTGGGTTCATAAATGTGGTCATCACCACATGGTCTTGTTCCTCTGGCGCCAGCTTCACGCGGGTGGTGAACCCTTTGGGTCCCAGAAACTCAAGATCGACCAGCGCTCCCGGACGCACCTCGCGAACCACAACCGTCAAGCGACGTCGCATCCATGACGGCCGCACGGTGACGCGGGCTCGGGCCTCTGGACCGCGCACGGAGGCGCCGAGACTCCACGCGCCGTAGCAGGAATCAGGCGCATGTTCGGACCACCACGCGAGATCGGACAGCCGTTCCGTCACCATCGTGGGGTCGATCTGAAGCGTCGCTTCTGCAACAACATCCGGAGTTCCGAACCGATCTTGTGAAACCGGGTCGGCGGCAAGGGCCAACCCCACGAGGAGGAAGTACATGGTTCACCTTCGGGAGGGCATGCTGCGTCGCGCCGACCATGCGTGGAGTAGTCCGGGAGTCGCACCTGCGCGACTCCGAACTGCTTGGTGCGCCTTCGTCGTGCTCTGCACCTCGGCATGCTCCAGCAATGCACCCACGCGCGATGCCTGGCTCGTCGAACAACTGTATCGGGACAATCTCGTCTGGCTGCAGCGAGACCCCGCATTGCTCGCCGGTAAATACGCCAAGATGGCAGCGGACCCCTACGACTACATGCGTGGGACCTCGGCCATCTTCTTTCGCGACCTTGAGCGCGCAGGTACCCCACGCGGCGAGCCACTGCCCATCAAGATCCCCGAGGCCCATGAGGTGCTGCTCGTCGGGGACCCCCACCCAGAGAACATCGGCGCCTATCTTCCGACCTCCCTGTTGGCGCAGCCCACACAAGGCCTACGCCTCGAATTCAATGACCTCGATGCTGCCGGACATGGTCCCTACACCTGGGACCTACGACGAGGAGCAGCCGGTCTAGCCGTTCTGCTCTCACCCTCTGACGTCTGTCCTCCAGCATCGTGCAGCCGTGCAGTCCTCGAGGCGTACGCCGAGGCCTACCTCAACGAGATCACCGCGTTGGCCACTGGCGCGCTGCCGCAAGAGCCGGTGCTGTCCCCTACACTCGACGATGTGAGCCAAGCGTTGCTGACACGAGCGAGGGCCGAAGGCCAGCAAACCCTGCGGCTTATCGAAGAGACAAACCTCCTCACCGTTGGCGACCCCACGTTCGCCCTTACCGATGGGCTCAATGCCACAGGAAACGGTCTCCTCCCGCTCACCCCAGAAGAGGCACGCGTCGCCATAAAGCTGCTCGAGCAGCTCGCAACACAGGACGCCGGACCTCGCTCCGAGTCGTCTTGGACCGTCCACGATGTCGCCCGGCGCTTCGGACAAGGTGTCAGCAGCTTCCCAGCCCTTCGCTACGTCGTGTTGTGGTCGTACACCGATGACCCCGACAACATGGGGCTGTTCCAGCTCCGAGAGGTGGTTGACCCTACGCCGATACCCGGTAGTCGCGGCGGCATCGAGGGTGTCTTCGCGACCCAGGGCCAACGCATCGTCGATGCCAGTCGGCGGCTTTGGGCCGCAGACGATGCCGATCCTTGGCTCTCCTCCGTAGAAGATGGGCCTCGCACCTTCAAGGTCACCGCGTGGGACAGTTACTACCAGGGATTCAACCACGAAGACATCCTCCAAGATCTCGAGGACAAGCGCTTCGAGACCGATGATCTTGTGGCCTGGGGACGCACGCTGGGCGCACTCCTCGCAGGAAGTCATGCCAGAGGCGGAACCTTCGATGGTGGCTCGAGCCTCGAAGCGATCGCGGCGGACCTCGACCCGGTGATGGTGGAGCGCATCGTGGACAATGCTCAAGATGACGCTGAGCAGATCCTCGCCGACTACCAGACCTTCCTCGATGCGCTACAGGAACTGGGTCCTCTCTTGGAGTCCGACCAGGTCACGGGTGGAGTGCTCTGACATGATCCTTCTTGCCCTCTCCGCTCTCGCCCTCGCCACACCGGACACACCCGCTCCGTGTGCCGGCATACGCCCCGGCGGACTCCTCACAGCCGCCCCCACGCTCTCCAGCCCCGCACCGATGGATCGCCTGTGTTTCGGTGTCAACCTCGACATCGCCGGCAGAGGTAGCTTCGGGTTCCCAGATACGGGCCTCACCCGACGGCTCGAGCTCGCCCGAGGCCGTGGCGAGTTTGCGGTCTATGCCCCAGGAGGCGTCTCCACGCGTCTTGCGCTCATTCCACGACGAACGGGTGGCACAGCTGGGTACATTGGCGTGGCGGGTGAGAGTGTGGTCCCGATTATCCAGATCGCCGAAGCACGGATCGACCTCCCCACGCTGGGCCTCGCCTTTGCCGGCGGTATGATCGATGACATCTGGCTGATGGGTACCCAACAGGCCTGGCAGTTCCGTCCCTTCGCGCGGACCATGTCCGAGACCCATGGGTGGCTGGATCGCGCCGACATCGGCGGTTGGGTGTCTTGGACATCTCCCCGCAACATCGCGAGCGTGACCATCAGCCTCACCACAGGCGAAGGCCTCCAGGCACGCGAGCGCAACGAGGGCAAGAACACGACAGCCGTGTTCACCGTTCGCCCGCTCGCCCCGGTTGTCACCAACGACGCCGTGCTCGAGGTGTCGGCCTTTCTGCGAGATGGCTCGACAGGTGCGCTGGAGAGCCCAGAAGACCGGTATGGCGCGCGCATCACCAGCCAACACCACTGGATCGGGAGCGGCATCGAGGTCGTGGGTGGTACCGGCCTCGACGGTGATGCCACGCTCCAGCCCGTCGGGGTCAGCGGCTGGGTACGCACCGGCCCAGACCTCCCCTTACCCATTCTTGGGTGGACCACGGTGCAAGCCGCTTGGGCACAGCGTGGCGAGGCCGACACCCTCTCGCTCACCTACAGTGTAGGAGCGGGGGTGCATCTCCCATGGACGGAAACCCCCATTGGCCGTCCCGCCTACGTGGCACTTGCGTACGAGGGCTCCAAGCTCGCCGAGAATGCCACGCCAGTGGCGGGCAGCTTCGTCGAAGCGAGTGGCCACACCATGTGGCTGCAGCTCGGATTCCGCGCGAACACGCTGATCCCCGTATTCTTCAACCGCTGACGCCGAGGCCCGTTTCGATGATGCGACTTGGTGTGCTGTTCATTGGCCTGACAGGGCTTCTGGCCTGTGCCGAGGTCCGCGACCGATCTGAGGACAGCCACGACATGGTTGACCTACCGATGAACAGCCCGTCGATGCTGTTCAACGAGGTGCTCGCCTCCAATGACAACGATGCGCCCGTCATCCGCGACGCCTATGGCGAGGCGGAAGATGCGCTGGAACTCTACAACCTCACCGAGGATGCCCTCGATCTGGAAGGCTGGCGTATCGACATCGATGACGGCGCAGCGGACTACACCTTCCCGCCTGAGGCCCGCCTTGCCGCTGGGGGGCACCTCGTCCTCTGGTGTGACGGCGAGACCGAAGCGCAGCAAGAGGTGGTTCTGGGACGGTTTCATGCCAATTTCAAGATCGCCAAGGAGGGTGCCACGCTCGAGTTGTTCACACCCGATGGTCAGCGCGCGGACGAGGTACGATGGGGAGAGGGCGAGGACGCGCCGTTTGAGCCACAGCGCACCAACATCAGCCTCGCGCGGGAGACCGATGGCGGTGAACCTTGGTTGGCCTCCGACCCACCTACCATGGGCGCCTCGAACAACTAGTCGCTCTTGCGTGCGCGTCGACACCGCTCGGAGCAATAGCGGACGTGCTCCCAGTCACGGGCCCATTTCTTGCGCCAAGAAAAGGGGCGCTGACACACCGGGCACATCTTCTCCGGCAGGTCGCTCTTTTTCTTTGTCCGCCCCATCATCACCCCGTCAGGGCCAGCACACGTGCCGCCGCAGCAACGCCGCTCTCAAAGGCACGCTGCACACCCAAGTGGAGGGGTCCCCCCGCAAGGTCAGCACCGGCGATGGTGAGGCCGTCACGACAGAGAATCCGACCTGACCCGGGCACCTCACCTTGAAGATAGCGCCACCGATGCATCGTACTGGTCAACGGAACGACGGACATACCTAGCCCTTCTTGGAACGCTGACAGCAAGGGCTCCCAGAGCGCATCTGGCGTCTCGAGGTACGAACGGCTGGCCTCTTCCGACGCGTGAAGTACCCACGCTTCGCCCGAGGGACGTCCCGGGCGCCCCGTCATGCGCCATGCCCGGTGGAGTACCCCCTGACCGATCATCACATCGGCCTCGGTGCCACACGCATCGACAAGGTGGCACATCGCCGTCAGCTGCGGAACCAAGACGGCAGCCTCAAGGGACGCGGCGAGGTCGGCATCCACATCTCGCACGAGTTCGGCAGCCTGTGGCGGTGGTGCCGTGACGACGACATGGCGTGCGGTCGCAAGCTCATTCCCCTCACTGTCGGTCAACAGCCACCCACGCCCACCGGCTTGGAGGGAAGACACCTCGGACCGGTAGCGCACATCCAGATCTGCAGCCAAGTGGCGGGCGATCGCATTCATTCCCCCAACGCCCTGCCAGTGGGTCTCGAGGTGTGTCACCGCCCCCGTCGACGGGTCAAGACAGCGAGGATTCCAGGATGTCACGACACCATCGAGCGACCAGCTAGAGAGGTAGCGGAGAAGTGTGGGGTCGGTCGCCACAAAACAGGGCGCACCGTGATCCCAAGACGGACCCTCACCCCGCCGCGTGGAGGTCCGCCCGCCGGCACCACGTGCCTTGTCCACGACCGACACGTTCAAGCCATGATCGCGCAGCACCCGAGCGGTCATGAGGCCGGAGATGCCTGCACCAATGACCACCACGTCAGGCTGCAGCGCGCGCCGGGGTCGATGGACCACATCGGCGTAGCGATGCATATCTAGGCGTCGCGCATGCGCGCGAGACGAGCGCGGCCTCACTTGACCCAGAATCGGTTCTGCAGGTGTAAACGGCCTATCAAAGGCACCCAGGCACCAGAGCAGTCCGCCATACGACGCAGGGTCGCGCCCGTCGAGGGCGTAGCGGTGGTTGAGGTCGATGAGCGCCGTGAGCGCCGTCGCGGTGTTCGGTGTCCACCGCGGAATGGCCTTACCCCAGGTCATGCGCACGTTGTTGTGCAGCTCTCCATGAATGCGGAGAGAGTCTTGGCAGAGGTCCCACAGCGCATCGCCGGTGGCAGAGCGACTTAACGCCTCCCAGCTCAGCAACTGCTCTCGTGGCGCATGCTCCTGCTCGGCGAGCGTCTGCCGGGCCCAGGTCGGCAGCGCGTGCACGCCGTGCGGGTCAGGGTGGTCGACACACCAACGGTACGCCATCTCCCGCCAGACCAAGAGCTCATCGACATACTTTTCGGCCCCTTCGCCGCCGACGTCGAGCGCTTCACGCACCACTTGAAAGGGACTCACATGCCCATAGTGCAGGTACGCACTCATCCGACTCACCCCGTCGGTTGAGGCATCATTTCGACGTCGGTGGTAGCTTCGAAGACGCTTATCGCGGAACGCACGCCACCGCGCGACACCTGCGCGTGTCCCACCGGGGGTATCGGGTACTGGCGCCACCGTGTGGTCGATGTCGCACGATGCGATCAGGGCACCCAGGTCTGCGCGCTCGGGGTCGACAGGCTCAAAGGGGAGCTCGGGTACATAGGGCTCATGGACCACTGGCGCTTCGGGCCATGGCCGTCGCTCACGCTCCTCCGCCAGGCGCCGGGTAGCCTTCCGATACCGAAACGCCCGATCGGTACTCCGCTCCACCAAGGTCGTGGGAACCACACATGCGGTGTCCACCTCCCAGAGTGGTGTGTCGACGCGATCCGCGAGGCGCTGCACCCAGTGATTCAGCGGCCGCACTGGCATGCGCTCGGTCAAGACCAGCGCAGCGCGCGTGGCCAACTCCACAAGCCAAGGGCCACGGTGCCCCGGGCGCTCCACATGCAGCGCATACCCCACACCACGTGCGCGTAGCGCAGCCGAGACGTCGCGGGCACCTTCGAGGATAAAGCGGTGATGTCGATCACTGGCGTAGGGGTACCGCTCACTCACAGCGTGGTAGACGAAGACCGGCAGGTCGAGGCGTTGCCCCGCACGCAATGCGGCATCAAGGCACGGGTTTTCGTAGGCCCGAACAGCGGTACGCATCCAGACGAGGATCCATCCTCGCTCCGACAGAATGGGCCCGTCCCGCACCACATGAATCCGTTCCGCCACCGCAGGGTGGAGGGATGAAGCCAGTTCACGTCCATCAACATGCGTCATCGAGGAACTCCATGCCCGCTGGGGCAGGTACGAGCGACGCCAAGAAGGCCTCCGCCGACGCCAAGGTGGCTTCGCGGTCCGACTCGGACTTTCGATCCCATGTGGCGTAGAGGCGTTTGAGCCGAAAGTTCTGGGACAGGCGCTCGCGATGCAGGACCATAAACCGCCAAAACAGCGGATTGAACGGACATGCATCTTCTCCGAACTTCTCCTTCACCCGGTAGCGACAGCCCTTGCAGTGGTCACTCATCTTGTGAATATAGTTCCCGCTCGCCGCGTAGGGTTTCGTGGTGAAGGTGTCGTCGGCGAACACGGCCATGCCGTGCACATTGGGGAGTTCTACCCACTCAAAGGCATCGACAAACCCCGCCCAGAACCAGTGGCTAATCTCGAGCGGACGCACACCCGCGAGCAGGGCGAAGTTGCCCAACACCATCAAGCGCTGAATGTGATGCGCGTACCCGTAGGCTTCCACGGCACGTACGGCTTCCTTGAGGCACTGCATATCGGTCTTACGAGAGTCCCAGTAAAACGCAGGGAGCGGCCGGTCTGCCTGCAGGAGGTTGGCGGCCCGGAGGTCTGGCATGCGCAGCCAGTACACACCGCGCATGAACTCACGCCACCCGAGGATCTGACGGACGAGCCCCTCCACACTGTTGAGGGGCGCATCCCCAGCGGCGCCTGCCGCCACCACGGCCTCAATGACCTCCATGGGGCGAAGCAGCCCGAGGTTTAAGGAGGTGGAGAGCCACGCATGCCACATAAAGGGCTCATCATTGAGCATCGCATCTTGGAAGGCACCGAAGTCCTGAAGCCGGTGACGGACGAACTGCTGCAGCTCCGCTCGTGCGTCTTCACGGGTAACCGGCCACGAGAACGGCTCGGACATTCCCCACGCATGGCTCCATCCCGCCACCTCGTCCATCACACCTCGCGTGACCGCATCAGGCTGTGGGCGTACCCGAAGCGGGGGGCGAACGCCCCGCGCCGGTTTTCGGTTGTCGGCGTCGAAGGACCACTTGCCACCCAGCGGGCCACCGGAATCGCTCAGCAGGATCTCGAACCGCTTGCGCATCCAGCGGTAGAAGACGTCCATTCGAAGCTGTGGCCCTTTCTGCGTCGACGCCCAGGTCGCAAAGTCCTCACGCGAGATCAAGAAGTGGCCGGCCGCTCCGCTGTCTTCGTGCCACACCACGGGCACCGAGAACTGGGCCTTCCGCAAGGCCTGGTCCAGCCCCCACTCCTTCGGCTGCATCACATGAAGCGCCTCATAAGACGCTTCAGCCAGCTGTTGTTCGATAGCCGCCACATACGAGGGCGCCGTTCGCTCGTGGACCCTGTAGCCCAGCGCACGAAGCTCCTCCGCGAAGTGCTGCATGGCAGAGAGGACCAGCACGAGCTTCTGGCGGTGCCACCGCAGTGAGGCGCCCTTCGCGATGGAGCGAACCAACAGCACCTCCACGGTGTCTGGCCCCTCCGCCAACGCCGAGAGATCGGGGTGCAGGTCCCACGGACCAAGAAACGCGAGCGACCTCGTCATGGCTCCTCCCCCGCTCCAAGAACCACGCGATGTGCCCGAGGCCTGCCATTGCGACGATTGAAGACGCACCCCTACGACAAGAGATGAGAACATGGAACTCGCGTGCCGGGGTTCCTCTCGGCCTATCGGAGACTCTGATGTCGAGGCAGCTGCTCACCCGTCGCGACGTGACATGGGGCCTTCTTGCCTTGCCCTTGATCCCCCGAAGCGTGGAGGCTGCCGTGAACCCGATTGCCGCAATGACCCTCTTGTCTCTTGGGGGGCGAAAGATTGACCCGTCGCTCGTCAATGGGCGGGTGCTGTTGTTTGTGAACGTCGCGAGCTACTGCGGCTATACGCCTCAATACGCAGATCTCCAGAAACTTCACGATGGCTATGCCAACCGGGGATTGACCGTCATCGGCGTGCCCTGCAACCAGTTCGGGAACCAAGAGCCCGGCGACGCGGCCTCCATCGAGGCCTTCTGCTCCACCCGCTTTGGCGTCACCTTCCCCATGCTCGAGAAGCAAGACGTCAACGGCGCGAAGCGGAGCCCGCTCTATGCGTACCTTGTCGAGAATGGACCGGAAGCCGGCACGGATGTCCGGTGGAACTTCGAGAAATTCCTCGTCGATCGCACCGGTAAGGTCACCGGGCGGTTCCCGAGCCACGTCAGCCCGATGGACCCCAGAATGACCGCGGCCATCGAGTTGGCCCTTGCGGCATCCACATAAAAAAAGCGACGCCCTCAACGGCACCGCTTCAGAAGTGGGGGCTCGCGCCCCCCACATGGTTCAGGTGAGGCCTACCAGTAGTAGAGCCCGAAAATCGCGCTGTACTCGAACAAGCCACTGGCGGGGTCCGCACTCGCCACACCCGGACCGAGTCCATAGTCGACGACGCCCCACAAGCCCGTCGCGCTATCGAAGACGAGGTACTGCCCAGAAGCCGCATCATACCCATACGACCACTCGAAGCTTGAGGCCGTGGTCGGGTCGAGGTTGAGGTAGTCGAGGCAATCACCCCACTCGGTCGCATCCGAGAGCGTGGGGGTAAAGTCCGCCGTGAACTGGAAGGCACACGTCGAGCACGGCGCTACCGTGTTGCCGCTCGCTGCGGGGGCCGTCACATCATTCCGAAGCCGACAGAGGTCGCGTTGCACGGACGTATTCCAGTATGCACCGTCGAAGTACACCTGCTCCTCGACGCCGTCAAAACCACCCGAGGCATTGTTGTAGACACCGCCGCCGAGGTACGCACCAATAAGAATCCCGTTGAAGCCCGTATCATTGGTGTCACGAGGGTCGGCGTTGTACCTCCGCTCTGTGTTCGAGGTCGCAGAGTTTGCACCCGCGAGCACGACGGCCTGAAACGCCAAGGCGAAGCCATTGGGGTTGGGTGGCACCGTCAGGGACAACGTCGCCGTGCCACTCGGGTCCGCGACCGAGTACCCGAGGTACGCGGGGTTGATATCGAGGCACAGCCCTGACGGTGCCAGCTGCGGAGGACACGCGCCGCCTTGGACGCCGAGGTCATCGGGGCCGTAGAAGAACCATACTGGCACACCGGGAGGCACACCCGTTGCCGTCCAGGTGATGGGAGAACCTGGCTCGAGGTTGCCATCGACATCGAGGCTAAACCCACCGGCACCCGGAGGACCTGCCTGAATATCGACAGCCTCGAGGTCTTCGATGGCTACCGGCGGCGCCCCCGTCCATGGGTCAATCTGCGAATTCTCACTGCTGTCGCCCAATGAGCACGCGCTCATCGCAAGCGCAGCCAAAACACCAACCGTGCGCATCATGTCATCTCCAGGGTGACCCCAAACGGGCCGAAGGGGTGGAACCCCCCGAGTGTACCCAAACCGACGCGACTGACCCAACAGAAAAGTTGGCGGCGCCCATCGAATCTCATGAGCTTCGCAGCACTCCGCTACGCACCGTCATCGGAACATAAGGTCGACCACGACAGGAAGGTGATCACTCGCCAACGCGCCATCGGTGGCAGGTGGCGCATCACCCGACATCGGTAGGCCATCGAGTCCCTCATCGAGGGGGTCATACACTTCGGCCAGCGCCTCATAGGCGACGACCGTGTTCTGAACGGCGACGTAGTCGATGCGTCGTCCACTCACCGGTCGGGTCGCAGGGTCCCCATCGCGCTGAACGGCATCGATGACTTCGAAGCCACGGTTCCCGAGCTCACGGAAGGGACTGTGCGTCAGGCCGACATCTTTCAGCTGCAGCGCAAGGTCGGATCCGAGCCGATAGCTCGACGGAAGCCCCCACGGCGTCTCGGTCAACGCGCCGGGTTCGAAGGCATCACCGAGCTGCGCGTTGAAATCTCCGGCGATCAGCGCCACGTCTGCAGACAGCAGCGCACTCGCTTGGCCCGTCCGCGCCACGTCGACCGTTCGCCGAAACACATCGTCGGCGTCAAACCCCGACTTGAAGTGCTGACAGGTCAATGAGAGCGTCCCCGCTCCTTCGCCATCGGCAAGCGCCACCTCAATCGCCACGGGCGTTCGCGTCACGTCGTTCGCCTGACCATCGTCGGACAACACCTGCGCTGTCGGCATGGCCGAAGCCACCGCGGGAAGCCGGGAGAGCACCGCGTTCCGAAGACCACCAAACGGATTGTCCAACGGCACAAGCACCGTCTCGTACCCGAGCGTACCTGCGAGCAACTCCAGCTCATTTAGCTCGTAGTCGTCGACCTCGTTCAGGCAGACGAGCTCGGCATCGAGGCGTCGCAAGATGCGCTCCGCCGCCAGAAAGCTGGGTCCCCCGGGCACACCCACCGACTCCACATTCCATGCCACAACCCTCACGGCATCCCGAGTGACCCGCGGTGGTGCTGTGACCGGACCGGGTGCATCCCCCCATCCCACAAAGGCCGGGGGATCGTCAGACGATGCGGGTTCGACGCAGCCCAACAGCGCAAGACTGCTCATCCACCACATGACTCGCCGCATTGCGTCGCTCCCTTGAGTCGCGAGTCTTATCCCGCCGCAGGGAGGTTCTCCATCACGCGTTGTAAGCCTCCCGTGCGGCGTACAGTGCGCGAGACACCCTCGCGCAGCGCGGCGCGCCCTCCGACAATATCGATCGTCGATTTCGCACGGGTGACGCCAGTGTAGAGCAACGCCCGGTACACCCCTCGGTTGGGCCGAAGCGGGAGCACCATCAACACCTGGTTCATCTCGCTTCCCTGAGATTGATGAACGGTCAGGCACAAGCCGAGATCATACCGAGGGAGCCTCACCAGGGACACGGAGCGTACGCCGCCGGAGCCGTCTTCAAACCATGCGTGTAGGACGCCCTCCTCATCCTCGGACAGCACGCCGACATCTCCGTTAAATACGCCACATTCTGGCGCATTATCACGAACAATGATGGGACACCCGGGCCAGCGCCGCGACGGCCCGTGAGCCAAACCCTCACGCATGAGGTCGTTCTCGATCACGCCGTTGAGTGCCTCCACGCCAGTCGGACCCACCCGCGTCGCACTCAAGATCCCCAGTGATGTATTGCGCTCCAGAAGGCGTGCGGCGCGCGCATCGGCGGTCATCATACCGGGTGCATCCAGATCCTCTCGAAACACCTCACGCGCCGCCGCGCAGACCCGCAGACGCACCTGTTGGATGGTCACGCAGTCCTCAAATCGCTCGCCTAACGCCTCGATGAGCGAGCCACTCTCCCCGGCGAGGAGACTGCGTGCCACGGCCCCAATCTGGCCTCCACTCGCGAAGCGATGAGAGTACGTGAGGACTGACCTCACGTCTTCAAGCGGATCTGCCATCATCACGTCGCGAAGCAGGTCCCCACACCCCACGCTCGGCAGCTGATCCGGATCGCCAATGAGCACCAGCTCCGCCGCCTCTGGCAGCGCTGCTATCAGGTGGCTCATCAGGTCGAGGTCCACCATGGAGACTTCGTCGACAAGCACCACGTCCACCGGAAGCTTGCGTTGTGCATGATACCGGAACCGCTGCAGCGTCCGGTCGAGGGGGCCCAGCGCACGATGGATGGTGCTGGCCACCCGTGGAATGGCCGCCTTGCCGACGGCCTCTGTCTGCAAGCCTTCCACCTGTGCCGCGACCGATTGGGCCAGTCGAGCGGCCGCCTTTCCCGTGGGGGCAAGAAGCAGGACACGCGGCAACGCCGAGCCTTGAAGCGTCGCCAGCTCCATCCGCGCCGCGAGGAGACGCACAACCGTTGTGGTCTTTCCTGTACCTGGCCCTCCAGCGAGCACACCGATGCGGCGCCCCAAGAGCCTACGAACAGCCACCTGCTGGCCCCACGAGGGCTCTGATGCATCTCCGCTCGGAGGACGCCCCTCCCATGTGAACAGTCTTGAGATGCAGGCATCCAGCCACGCGTCATCGATCGGTGGTGCCTCCACGGCTGCACGTCGCATCAGCGCTGCGCCGAGCGTGGCCTCCCGCTGCGCCCAGCGGGCGAGCTGAATCAGATCGCCTCGGCGTACCAGCGGGGCATCCCCATCGCCCAAGACCTCACGAAGGGCTGCTGGCACACGATCCGCAGGCCAGTCATGCAGCCCAGCCGCCTGGTCCGAGATGTCCTGCAGGGCGAGCCCCGTGTGGCCATCTTGCACCGCCCGAAGCACCGCGTCGACGGCGAACTCCAGCACGGGCCGTAGCGTGCTATCCGGACAGGGAAGCATCTCCGTGAGTAGCCTTGCCATGCCGGATCGAGGGGAGGACTGCGCCGTCATTCGCCACCTCCAAAGCCCTGCGCCGCGATGGTGAGTTGCTCAAGACTCGGTCGCCAGAACCACACCCCATCCTCCGCGTTTCGCCCACGCATCCCACGCACAAAGAGATAGACAATCCCGCCCCACCGGTCCTCAGACCAATCGGGTACGCGCTGCTCAAAGAACCGCGACATGGCCACGCTGTAGATCAGACCTTGCAGGGTGTAGTGGTGCTCGGCCATCGCCTGATCGAGTCGATGGGCGACGTACGCCTCGGGATGGTTCCCCAGAAAGTTGGTCTTGTAGTCCACCACGTAGAACCTTCCGCCTGCTTCAAACACGAGATCGATAAACCCGGTCAGCAGGCCCTCGACCTGCTGCGGGGGCAGCACCCGCACGGCCTTCGCGTAATCGGCGAAGCGGGCATCACACGCCAAGGCATCGCCGAGCGCGTAGAGTGCGGCTTCGACATTCTCAACCGGCATCGCGAATGAGAACTCGTCGAGCCGCTTCCCACGTGTAAGCGAGGCCAGCTGCACGCCATGGGGCCCGAGGGGCGTCTCGCATGTATCCGTGAGCATCTGCCTCACGGGCTCAAGCCACCGGTCCTCATCAAAGCCATAGTTCTTTAGAGCCTTCGCGATAACGCCATCGGCTTCAGGTCCCTGTAGCTTCTGAAAGTCGATCTCCTCGAAGACTTCATGAACCGCGGTACCTGGCTTTGCGCCACGGGGAAAGCTCATAAAGCTGTCGGTCTGAGGCGCCGCATCCTCGAGGTTCATGGGCTCAAGTCTCGGCATGGCCGCATCGTGATCGGGCAGGTCATCACCGGCATGAGACGAGGTGATGCGCGAGAAGCTCGTGCGACGTGACGGCGGCGGCGGCACCCGCTCCGCACGCACAGGCGCACGGAAGCCATCGGTGTGTTGCTCTCGCGTGAGCCGCGTGAGGGGCCTAGGTGATGTGTCGAGGACCGCGAGACCGTTGCTGGTGTCGAGGAAGGTCTGCAGGCCGGGCCACTCCCCTGTTTTCCCCGTGAACTTGCCGAGTCGCATGACCGCCATGGACGCGCCGGAGTTTCTGCCTAGATGTGGGGGATGAGGAACCACAATGCCATAGACCGCACGCGTCATGGCGACGTAGAGCAGCCGTTCCTGCTCCTGCGCACGCACGTCTGCAAGGTCGTCCGCACCGGCGTCTTCGAATTTAATGTCGGGCACGACGAGCGTGCGCGTTCCTGCCCTTGACCAAGAAAAAGGCGGGTTCTTCGCGGGAGCGGAGCGCAACTCTGGCAGGTAGACCACCCCAAACTCAAGCCCCTTGCTTGCATGGTAGGTCATGACACGCACCGCATCGCCGTCGCGCTCCAGCCGAGGTGCCTCGGCCTCCGCGTCCTCACGGCCGAGCTCCGCGAGCACCGACGGCAGGGCCAGGGTGGACGAACCCTTGCGCCGAGCCATGGCGTGGAGCAGCTCGCCCACGTGGCGGACGTCGGTCACCCATCGTGCCCCGTCTTCGTGTCCCAGGCTCGTCACCACAACCTCGGACATCGCCTCATGGATCAGGCCCAAGACACCGCGTCGCTCCAGCACTTCACGCCAGCCATGAAGCTTCAGCAGCACCTCGGCATAGCGCGCCTCATCTTCGAGGGTGCACGCAACCCCGGCGGCGTCAAGCGGCATAAGCCGCGAGTGCAGCAGCGCTGCCACATGCCGCCGGCGCCCAGGCTCGAGCACCGCACGCAGCAGGACGCGCAGGTCGCCCGCCGCCTCGCTCTCCCAGACAGACGCTCGGGTGCGCCGAACCGCAGGCACCCCTGCATGAATGAGGGCGGCCTGCACCTTTGCGGCTTTGGTATGGCTTGGAACCAGCACGGCGATGTCGGCAGCCGTGAGACGACGGCGACCCTCGGATGTGACAACCCAGGTCTCGGACGGATTCGAGAGGGACCACACGATGTCGCGGACAAGAATCTCGTGGTTGTCGAGACCGGACTCTTCGTCGGGGGCTTCGGGCCGTACGAAGCGCATCGGCGCAACCGGGACCCTTTCTACCATGAGCCGTGAGGCAGGGTGGTGGGCTCTCACCGCCTGCCACTGCATGCGTTCGTCGAGAAATGGCTGCCGGCCCTCTTCGGTAAACCAGTGTTCGATGGCCTCGAGTACCCGTCCATCGCTGCGGAAGTTGGTCCCCAAGTTCCAGCGGCAGTGTGGGGGCACAGCGTCGCGGGCCCCAAAATATACATCGAGTTCTGCTCCTCGAAAGGCGTAGATACTCTGCTTCGGATCTCCCACGAGGATCATTCGCGCATCATGCGTATCGGCCGGAAACACCTGCGAGAAGATGCCCCACTGCACGGCATCGGTGTCCTGAAACTCATCGACCAGCGCGATCTGCCAGCGCCTGCGCAAGCTGGGCAGCACATCCGTCCCATAAGCCTGTTTCACCGCCTGCTCGACGCCGATCAACAGGTCATCAAAGTCCATCCGCTGAGGACCTTTGGCCTGCCGGTAGGCCGCCGGAACCCGTGCGAGCAGGTCATGCCACCGGTGCAGCGCGCGTGCGTCTGTCGCAGCCTTCAGTGTGGTCTTGGCCTCGCACCATGCGAGGTAGGCATCCCCGAACAGCATGCATGGATGGGGGGTGTCCTTAAACCCCTTTTTCAACTTTTTCTGCCAAGACTCGGCGCTCGCAAGATGGGCAATCCACGTCTCTTCCTTCCCACCTTCGATTGCGATGTGCAGCTCTGCGAGTCGATCCCCAGCAACATCACCGACCCATTTCTTTTCCGAGTAGCTCTGCTTGTTCAGTCGCCCCGCATCGACGTGACCCGAGATGGTCGCGAGCATCCCCATGGCGTAATGTTCACAGACTCGAGCAAGGGCCTCGCGTGACTGGCTCTCCGCATGCACCAGCCGCGCGACATCTTCCGCGGTTGGAACAGATGGGTCCAGCCCCGGAAGCAGCGTTGGCCCCCGACTCGCCAGCGACATCCACTTGTGAGGGTCGTTAAGCCCTGCCATCTGGGCCGCAACGGTTCTCGGCTCCCCGAGGGTGCAGTGACGCGCCAGATCGTGCCAGACCTGCTCCTGCAGCGGCTGCACATCGGTGACGACCTCTGCGCCCTCGACCATTCCAAGCTCGCTGCCAAACTCTTGGATGACGCGCTGGCACCACCCATGAATCGTAGAGATGGTGGCAAGCTCGAGACTTGCCAGTGCCGTACGGAGGCGCTGCCTCGCCAGCGCCTCACCCGGCGTGTCGCACCAGCGGTCCCAGAGCCGCTTCAGCACGGCGTCATACTTTTCAGGGTCGAGGGCCTCACGCATGCGGTGCCGAATCCGCTCGCGGAGCTCAAGTGTCGCGGCCTCGGTGAAGGTCACCACCAAGAGTGCCTCGACAGGGACGTTCTCTTCGACCACGAAGCGGAGCACAAGCTGGGCGAGCGTGAAGGTCTTGCCCGTTCCTGCGCTCGCCTCCACCAGCTGACGGGGGCGGTCGAGCGGAAGCGTCACCACATCTAGGATCTGGCTCATGCCCCCTCCCCGGCCACTCGGCCTTCCCGCACGTAGTCAGCCATGGGGACGAACCAGGCGTCGGCTAGAGTGCCGAACGTCGGCCCGTCCGCGACGACGCCCTCTGGCGCGTTGCGCTGCGGCTCCAGTCGCTCCGGGACCTCCACGCCCCAGGCCGCGGCGAGCTTAGGAAGCTCGTACTTCTCTTTGTCTCCCACATCCTTTCCGGACACCACCTTCCACGCCTGATCCGGCAGGCCATACAGCGGCTGGTTCATGCCCGCTCGGTATTGCCTCACCAGTTCGGTCAGGTGACCGAGCGCCACCTCAGCCGGCATGGCCGCTGCCTCCAGCCACCAACCGACGCCGCCCTGCTCCCCCACCATGACCGTCTTGCCATGCTGTTGCCCAGAGGCCTGACCGATCAGGTGATGCACCCAGAGCTTGAGGCGCTCCCGTCCAGGATGAGCGTTCAGCCTGGACGTCGACTGCAGCAGGCGTCCGTGTGTATGAAGTCCATCCAGCGCCCCCGCGACCGTGAGCCCTTCGACCCCGACACTCACCTGCACCACATCGTCTTCGAGCCGTTCCCCGGGTCGTCGTTCCGAAGCTGCCTCAAGGATCACGCCGGCCCGCGTGAGGGCATCCTCACGCTTCTGCTCGCCGAGCGGCCCCCTCTCGAAGCGTCCCTCCCCCTCGAGGATGTCCGTGGCCACCGATAGCGCGTAGCCCTTGTTGAGCAGCTCGAGGACGTCGTGCAGGGCGTTGTATGCATCAAGACCCTTGTTGAGCAGCGGCGCATCGTCCGATCGTGCGTCGGCCCGTTCCCGGAGCTCGGTCAGCCTGCGTAGAGAGAGCCGTTGTTCCATCCACGCGGCAGCGGGGTTCTTAAAGAAGGCCACGAGGTCCCGAATGCTCACCTCGGTGTGCTCGGTCGCAGGAAGTGGTCCAGACCACCATGGCTCACGCATGCGGGGTGCGTTCTCCAAGGCACTCGACCATGCGCGGCCTTGACGATCGAACCTCGCGTAGCCAATGGCCCGCGGGTCAGCGTTCGGGTCCCGGTAGGCCAAGGACCATGCATGAAGCGGATGACTGACCACCAACGCGTCGGCCTCCACACCACACATCTCAGAGAGCGCACCGACGGTCTCTTCGAGCACGGAGCTCGCCGGGCGTGCCTCTCCCGTCACGGGATCGCGACCGTTGTACGTGAGCACCAAGCGCTCACGCGCAGAGAGCACCGCCTCGAGAAAGAGCGCGCGGTCATCGTCGCGACGAGAACGGTCCCCCCGCTGTCGTTGGCCCATGAGCGCACGATGGACGGGCGCATCCGATCGCGGAAAGGCGCCCTCTTCGAGCCCCATGAACACCACCACCTTGTAGGGAATCGCCCGCATGGGCAAGGCCTCGGCCACCGTCACCACATTACGCAGGAAGCCTCGCTCTTGACGCTCGCCGTCGAGCCAGTCCCGCACCAGCTTGACCACAAGCTCGCCTGGAACCGTCAGCGGCGGTTCAAGGACCTGCGACGCCGCCTTGATCTCCGAGAGCGCGAGCAGTACCTCTGGGAGCCGCTCATTCGAGGCGTGAGGGGTCTCGAGCAAGGCACTCAACACGCGATGAAGCGTGTCGATCAGCTCGCCGCAGGTGCTCCATGCGTCTCTGGGGCGGTAGAGCTCACGCAGGCTCACGTACAACTCAAAGAAGGTCCCAAGCGTTGTGCTGTCGCCATCCCCCAGCCCACCGGCGGGCGTGACACCAGACCACGGCAGCTCGCTCCCCGAAGTGAGGCCCAAGAGGAGTCGCTTCACCCCGTGGTCCCAGGTGCCCGCCTCATCATCGATAGCCCCCACTTCCGCCCGGTGCGTGCCGTGCACGCCCCAGTAGATGGGACACGCTTCAAGCCGCTCACGGAGGGAGACGAGATCTTCTTGCGTGAGCTCATGGGCCTCACACACCGCAGGTTCACCCACCACACGCATCACATCGGGGACCGTCCAGCGGCCTTGCATGAGATCGAGCAAGCCCTCAAGCACAGCAGCCGCCGGATTGTCGACCACGGCCGGACGGTCCACGACCGTCATCGGAACCCCTTGAAAGGCCACCTCGCAGAGCGGTCCGTAGGTCGCAATGTCGGGACAGAGCACCAGCACATCTCGCGGCACCACAGCTTCGAGGTTCTCGAGCGCATGGCGCACCTGGTCTGCGGCCACCTCGGCCTCACGGGAGGGTCCGGGACACCGATGTACCGTGAGCGACATATCCTCACGCCAGCCAACGGCCGGTCTCTCGGTCGGCTCACAGGCCAACAGGTCTCGCTGAAGGTGTCCTAAGAGCCCCGGGTGTGTGGGTTCCTCCCAATGCGGCACCTCTACACCCTGCTCGCAGTGGTCCAAGAAGAGGTCCATCAGATCGGCCGAAGACCGCGCTAGCGAGGCGAGGAGCTCATGACCGGATGCAAAGGAGAGCTCCTCTTCGCTGACGATCTCTCCCTCACGTCGGGCGCGTCGGAGCCGCTGCCGTCGGTTCTCGAGGCCACCGAGGTACGCTTCACTTGGTGACAGCTGATAGATGTGAATGGGCACCACACGCGCCACGTGGTCGAGCAACCTGAGAAACAGGGGTGGCATCGAGCTCACCCCGAACACATGGAGGGCCTTGGGCAGCGTCTCTGCATCCGCAGGATCGCACGACAGTGCGTGATCGACCCGGTCGGCCACCGTGGTGTCCTTCAACCGGTCGCGGAGCATCTTCCACGCCTCGCGCACGTCGTCGGGGAGCGTCTCGTCGTGCAGCAGTGTCGTTACCCGATCGGGGCGGTACACCACCATCTGGTCGAAGGCATCCCCGAGTCGGCGCGCCTGTCCCGCCCAGATGGCCCAGTCTTCCGATGAGCCCTCGTGGTCTGCAGCCTCCGAGATCTGCCCGAGCAGCAGCCAGAAGATGTGGGTGCGCGACCATTGTTGCGCGATCTCATCGGGTCCGAGCAGCGCATCGCAGAGCTTCACAATGGCGGTCTGTGGCGTGACCTTCTCATAGCCACCCGACACCCCATGTCGTCGGGCCATCTTGTGCGTCAACCAGTCCCACATCCCTTGGCTCTGGGTGACCACCAGGCCCTTGTCGAAGGGCCCCAATCGGTCGCTGGCGGTGGCCTCGAGAAAGACCTCCGCGAGACACTCCATGCGGTTCGATCGGTGTAGTTGCAGCATGGGGAGCTCCAGAAACGCCCCCTAGCGTACCCGTCTGCGCCACCCATAGGTGTCCGGAGGGACCTACCGCCGCCGTGGCCCGCGGTAGCTCGACCGCCGATGGCCCGACCGCGTACGGCGGGGCGCAGGCGGCACGAGACAGGTCGGCCCATGCCCGATGAGGTCTTCCCGTCCTGCTTCGGTCAGGGCCTCCCGAGCGAGGTCCCAGTGTGCCTTGTCCCAGTACAGAAGCAGCGCCTTCTGCTTCTTCTTCTCGCGAAGCCCGCGCGCGACATACACCTCATCACCCGTCAGCGGGTCGATGCCCGTGTAGTACATCGCCGAGGCCACGCTCATGGGCGTCGGAATAAAGTCCTGCACCTGACGGGGACGATACCCCTCTTTCTTCAGCCAGATGGCCAGCTCGATCATGTCTTCCATCGTGCAGCCCGGATGCCCACTGATGAAGTAGGGAATCTCGTACTGTTCCTTCCCCGCCTCGGAAGAGCAGCTCTGGAACATCGCCGTAAAGCGCTCATACGCCTCTGGACCGGGCTTCTTCATGCGTTTGAGCGTGTTGGGCGCGACATGCTCGGGTGCGACCGACAGATGGCCACCGACGTGATGGGTGGCCAGCTCGGCGACATACTCGGGGCTACGCTCTGCGAGGTCGGTGCGCACGCCTGATGCGATGAAGACATTGTTCACACCATCGACATCACGTGCCTTTCGCATCACATCGATGACAGGCTCGTGGTCGGTGCCCAGGTTGGGACAGATGAAGGGATGCACACACGAGAGCCGTCGACACTTGGACTCGGCCTTGGGATCGGTGCACTTCATCTTGTACATGTTGGCGGTCGGCCCACCGAGGTCGGTCACGGTGCCTCGAAAGTCCGCCATTCTCCGAATCTCACGCAGCTCGCGCAAGACGCTGTCCGACGAACGCGACTGGATCGTTCGCCCTTCGTGTTCGGTGATGCTGCAGAAGGTGCATCCGCCGAAGCATCCGCGCATCAGGACCACCGAGTGCTTGACGGTCTCAAACGCAGGAATGGGCGCGGTGTAGGTCGGATGCGGTGCGCGATTGAAGGGCAGATCGTAGAGCTCATCCATCGCGATAGCCCGATCGTTCCCCGTCTCGTCGGTGGCGTCGTCCTCGAGCGGGAGTGCCGGTGGGTTGTAGAACACCGACCGTGGTCCGTGAGGCTGAATGAGCGCCCGTGCATTGCGCGGATTCGTCTCCATCTGGAACAGCTTCGTCATCCGCGCGTAGAGCAACTTGTCAGCGACGACATCCTCGTAGCTCGGCAGCAACAGGGGCTTGCCATCGGAGATACGTGTGGAGGTGTCTTGTAGGACCTCCTCGGTCTCCTTCTTGCTCAGTGCGTAGGCCGTGCCGCGGACATCACGGATCTGATCGATGGACTCTCCGTCACGAAGTCGGCGCGCGACCTCCCAGACAGGCTTTTCACCCATGCCAAAGATGAGCAGGTCGGCCTTGGAGTCGAGCAAGATCGACCGACGGACCTTGTCCGACCAGTAGTCATAGTGAGCGATGCGACGCAGGCTCGCTTCGATGCCACCGAGGACGACGGGCACATCGGCGTAGGCCTCACGGCACCGCTGGGCGTAGACGATCGTCGCGCGGTCCGGTCGGGCGCCCGTGTCGCCACCGGGAGAGTATTGGTCTTCGGCCCGGTTCTTTTTCTGCGCCGTCAGCCGGTTGAGCATCGAGTCGAGGTTGCCGGCTGACACCCCAAAGAAGAGGCGTGGGCGGCCCAAGGCTCGAAACGGATCGGCCGAGTGCCAGTCGGGCTGGGCGATCAAGCCCACGCGCAGGCCTCGACCTTCGAGAAAGCGGGCAATCAACACCGGACCAAAGGCCGGATGATCGACATAGGCGTCACCACTGACGATGACCACGTCTACCGCATCCCACCCTCGGGCCTCGAGGTCTTCGCGACACGTCGGGAGATATGGGCGCCCGGGCAGGGGCTGGAAGGTCTTTTTCTTCGCGCCTCGGCGTGAGCGCCCGCGCTTTTGACCTGCCGCCCGCGCAAAACGGGAGCCGTGTGTGTCGCCCATGCCCATGACCACTCCCCCCCTTGAACGTCGCCTATATCCTATGTCCTTCCCAGAGGTTAGTGGGTGACATGGCTAGACCTCGAAAATCCCAGACGACCGGCACTCCCCTCCACCCTCAGCTGGCTCGCCTCTGGCGCACCTGGTGGCGGACCGCAAAGGGCGCAAATGCGCGTCCGGCACCGCTCGACCGCTTCTTGTCGCGAGAACTGAAGCGCAAGGCCAACCGGGAGGCACTCACCCATGCCATGCGGGGCGCCGCAGCATGGTGTACGACCGCGCTCGCGGTCCTCGACCCAAAGGGACCCGAGGGCGTACCCAAGGACCTCGCGTCTCTGCGACGCGCGCTGCGTCGTGCCGACCCGGTTCGGTTGGTGGGGATCACCGAAGCCCTGCGGACCCGCGACCCTTCGCACGCCCGGCTGCACGCCCGTATCGCCGCCTGGGCCGAGCAGCCCGAAGGCCGTCTCGTGGCTGCCGGGGTTCCGCCCGCGTGGTCAGAGGCCCTCGCCGCATGGCAGAAGACCTCCCCCGAGGCCTTCGATGCATGGTTGTCTGTTCAACACGAGCCGCCGCCGCTGTGGCTTCGCCTCGACGACGAGCAGGCCATCGCGAGCTTGCGGGAGGAGGGCTTTCGCGTGAGCCCCGGTGCCGGAGCCGTCTCGGTCGAGGGCACCACCCCACTCCCCCACACCGAGGCCTGGCAAGCTGGGTGGGTCGAGGTGCAAGACCTTGCCAGCCAAGCCATTGGCCGTGCAGTCCGAGCGCAGCCACGCGAGCTCATCTGGGACATGTGCGCAGGCTCCGGGGGCAAGACCATGCTGTTGGCGCGGGCCCTTGAGGGCATGGGTCAGGTCCTTGCGACCGACATTCACGCCCCAGCCCTCGACCGTCTCCGCAGTCGGAGTGACCGCCTCGGCCTCGACGGGCTGGTGACCAGCCGAACTTGGGACGGCACCGAAGCACCAGCGCTGCCACGCCCCGTACGCCGTCAAGGTGGCTTCGACGCCGTTCTTGTCGACGCACCCTGCTCGGCCAGTGGGACCTGGCGCCGCGACCCCGATGCCCGGCTGCGTGCCCAGAAGACCGAGGGATGGTCCGACCTTCAGCTCGAGTTGCTGACGCTCGGCGCGGAGCATGTGCGCCCTGGAGGGCGTCTGGTCTATGGCACCTGCTCGGTGCTCACCGAAGAGAACGAGGCTGTCGTGGCCTCACTTCAGGCGACCCTCAAGGGGTGGGTCATGAAGCACACCATGCGCCTCGGTCCTCCACGGCAAAACAGCCACAACATGTTCGTGGCCGTCTGGGAAAAGCCTCAGGACTGACGTCGGCCTTCACCGGGTGCTTCGTCGGCGGGAAAGGCCACAAGGTGCAGCACCGTGGCCGCAGCGATCAGGCCGTACCCGAGCAGCTGGGTGCCCCCCATAAACATGATCACAAAACCGAAGACACTCGCCGAGCTGTTGATCGCCCACCCGATGAGGCGACGCGTATAGAGCGGACCCGTCATAAACCGGGGAAACGCCAACCCCATTCCGAGATCTACGACAGCTACGAGACCGAGCATGTTGAAGAATAGGGGCTCCGAGTAAGTGCCTGATGAGGTGAGCAGGACCGGCAGCAGAGCCATCCCAAGATGCACCTGGAGGATGGCAATCCACAGGACACGCTGGGTCTGAACTGGAACCTCGCCTTGTTCAGCCATCCTCTGGCGGCGCCTCGAGCGTCTCCGGAAGCTCGTACTTCACGGGCAGGTCGGGCAGCGCGCACTCGCTGTACACCAGCTCGCACAAGCCGGGGATCTCGGGGTCGTCTTCGACACACCCAGCCTGGCGGAAGACATCGATGCAAGCCTCGGCCGCTTCTCGGTCGTACCGACAATCCGGTGTGTTGGGGTAGGTCTGATCGGCCAGGTGGGCCCGACACTCGCGCTCATTCACGGAGCGGAGCATCTCATCGGATGCACAGATGACGTAGGTCCGACAGTACAGATCTTCGTACTCGAGGATGAACTCATTCTCGGAGATTCCGCCGCAAGCGGCAGCTCCCATCGATGCCAGAAGTACGATCGCCGGTGACCAGCGGTTCATGAGCACACCCTCCACGGACCCCATCCGTGCCCGTCAGGACAGTCTCGCCCGATTTGGCGGATCGATCAAGTGCCGGGGGCCAGCTCACCCTGTTCATACGCCGTGGTCAGCTGTCCACACCCCGCATCAATATCGATACCCCGACGCACCCGGACCGTGCCCGGAACATTGTATCGACCGAGGATTTCGATGAACCGGTCGGCATCTTCTCTTCGGGTTGGTACACCGCCGTACCCACCCGTGGGGTTCAGAGGAATCACATTCACATGGCACAGCATCCCCTTGAGGAGCTTGCCCAGTTCGTGCGCCTGCTCGGGTCGGTCCGTCTCCCCCGCGATGAGCGCCCACTCAAAGGTGATGCGTCGGCGCGTCGCGCGCACATAGGACCAACAGGCATCGATCAGCTCTTCGAGCGGCCACTTGCGCCCCACCGGAAGCAAGGCCGACCGGTCGCCGTCGTTGGCCGCATGGAGGCTGACCGCCAGCGTCACCTGCAGCCCCTCTTCCGCGAGCGCACGAATTTTCGGAACCAGACCCACCGTGCTCACCGTGATGTGGCGGGCACCAATCCCGAGATCTGACATCATGCGGCGAATCGCCACGATCACGGCATCGTAGTTATGAAACGGTTCGCCCATGCCCATCAGCACGACATTGGAGAGCCTTCCGCCCTGCTGCTTGAGCTCGGCGTCGTAGCGCCACGCCTGCTCGAGAATCTCGGTCGCCGTCAGGTGTCGGCCAAAGCCCATCTGACCCGTGGCGCAGAACACACAGCCCATCGCGCATCCCGCTTGCGAGCTGATGCATGCGGTTCGGCGACCATCCGCGTAGGGCATGAGCACCGCCTCGACCATCTTGCCATCATGAAGGCGGTACAGCCGTTTTCTCGTGCCATCTTTGCTCTTTTGCTCGGTCACGACATCGAGGGTACCGATGGTGGTCTGGGCGCTGAGGGATTCCCGAAGACTCAACGGAAGGTTCGTCATGGCGTCGACCGACATCGCACCCTTGGTATACAGCCAGTCCCGGATCTGCTTCGCGCGGAACCCCTTGGCACCGAGCTCGACGAGCCGTGCCTTCAGCATTCCTTCATCGCCATCCAGTAGGTCGAAGCGCGTCGTCATGACATCAGGTCCTCAAGCCATCCCGTGGGAGACTGCCCGCTACGTAGCGCCTCAAGGAACGCCGAGCCCACGACAACACCATCTGCATGCCCAGTGAGCGCGCGAACCTGCGTTGCCGAGCGGATACCAAAGCCCGCACAGACCGGTACCGGTGACGTCTGCCGGACCCGTCCGAGGTAGTCCACGATATCGCTCGGTTCCATGGCCCCACCCGTCGTGCCGGTGACGGTCACGGCATAGATAAAGCCACTCTCCCCACCGGTGAGGGTCTTCAGTCGCTCCTCGGGCGTGACCGGGGTCACGAGCTGCACAAAGGCGAGTCCCTTGGCGGCGAATAGTGCTCTTGCGTCTTCGCCCTCTTCCCATGGCATGTCTGGAATGATGAATCCGCAGATGCCAAGCGCTTCGACTTCGGCGGCGAGTCGCTCGAGTCCGTAGGCCAAAAGGGGGTTGAGATAGGACATGAGCACCATGGGTGCCTCGGGCTGCACGTCCATCGAGCGAAGCATCTCGAGGATCCAGGGCAGCGACACGCCCGCATCTAGGGCTTCACGACTCGTGGCTTGAATGACAGGGCCATCGGCCATGGGATCGCTGAAGGGCACACCCAGCTCGATGACATCAGCCACACGGCCCACCTCCAACAGAAGATCGGCGAACCCCTCTCGGCTGGGCCATCCACTGGTCAGATAGGGCATCAAGGCAGGCCGGTCGGGCCGCTTCGGATTCCGGATCGCAGCCGTTAGGCGTTTGGATGGTCGCTCGGGTGTCATCGTCGCTCCCATGCTTCGAGGATGGGGAGATCCTTGTCCCCGCGTCCGCTACAGCCAATCAAGATACGCTGGCCTGGATGGTCGAGGGCCCAGCGTCTCGCCCCAGCGAAGGCATGCGCGGTCTCCACCGCCGGCAAGATGCCTTCGGCCGCACAACACTCCTGCAGCGCAGCCATGGTCTCCTCATCGGACGCCGTGATGTAGGAGGCACGTCCCGTCTTCGCGAGAAAGGCATGCTCGGGCCCCACACCTGAGTAGTCCAGCCCGGCGGAGACACTGTGCGTCTCGACCACCTGGCCATCTGGGTTCTGCAGCAACAGGCTGTAGGTTCCATGAAGGACGCCCGGTGTGCCGAGGGCCACCGTCGCCGCGTGGTCTCCGAGGCCCATGCCCCGACCGCCTGGCTCGACACCGAGCAGCGCCACCGGGTCATCGAGGAACGGATGAAAGAGGCCCATCGCATTGCTGCCGCCACCCACGCAAGCGACCGCCACATCTGGGAGACCGCCCGCCTGTGCCAGACACTGCGAACGCGCTTCGATGCCGATGCAGCGGTGCATCTGGCGCACCAACCACGGGTAGGGATGCGGTCCCACCACAGAACCGAGAATATAGAACGTGCCCTCCGGGTCACTCACCCAGTCCCGAAGCGCTTCATCAATCGCTGCGCGCAGTGTCGCATCACCGCCGGTCACCGCCACCACACGCGTGCCCAGAAGCTCCATGCGACGCACATTGGGTGCCTGACGCTCCACATCTACGGCACCCATGTAGACCGTACAGTCGAGCCCCATCCTCGCGCACGCCGCGGCGGTGGCCACGCCATGCTGTCCGGCGCCCGTCTCGGCCACAATCCGCCGCGCGCCCATCCGCTTGGCCAGCAGGGCTTGCCCGATCGCGTTGTTGATCTTGTGCGCACCCGTGTGGGCCAGGTCTTCTCGCTTGAGCCAGACCTCTGCCCCCCACGCATCGGAGAGTCCACGCGCTGGAGTGAGCGGCGTTGGACGCCCGACCCAGGTTCGAAGCTCTTCATCAAGCGCATCCACAAATGACGGGTCTGCAAATGCCTCCACCGCAGATCGCGTCAATCGCTCCAATGCACCCACCAGCGTCTCGGGCACATACCGCCCGCCGAATGGACCAAAGCGCCCGCGCGCATCTGGCCACTGGCTCCAGTTGTGGTTCATCGTTCCCCCCAGCCGTACAGCACCCACATGCTGTGCCGGCGTTACCGCACCGCCGTGCCGAAGGCTCTACACTGCTCCAGGTCCTTGCGACCGTCCACCCCTTCGACACCAGAGCTCACGTCAACCGCCCACGGGGCGACCCGTTCCACGATGTCTCCCACGGTTTCTGCATGAAGGCCGCCCGCGAGAATCAGGGGCCCGAGGCGTGCAAGCGCTGCCGCACGCTCGAGGTTGGCGGGCTTGCCACGACCGTAGCTTCCATCGAGCACAAATCCATCGCCCAAGGACCGCGCGCGACGCGGCCGGCCATCAAACCCGAGGCTTCGAACCTGCTCTGCCGCGTCTTCACCGTCATGAAGGACAGGACAGAACCTCCAATGTTCTGGGAGACCAGCCCCGTTCCACGACACATCGGCCTGCACGCCGGTAAGGGGAAGGTGCGCAAGGTCGGACATCTGACCCGGAAGCGGCGCCCGGAAGACAGCCCAGCGCTCCACATCATCCGGGAGCATGTCGAGCAGCTGCGCTGCGACGGCCACATCGACACACCTCGGCGACGCGGGGTGAAACACGAGGCCCACGGCGAAGGGCTTTGCGGCCGCCGCTGCCATGACATCCGCTGCACACTGCAGACCACACACCTTGAGCTTCATGAACGTCCTGCCTCCAGCATGCGTGCCACCAATGCCCCAGGTTCTGGAGCCTTCATGAGTGCGGAGCCCACCAAGGCCATCCGGTAGCCAAGGCGAGACACGGCGTAGGCATCTTCAGGTGTCCGTAGCCCGCTCTCCGCGACGCACGGGACGCAGTCGGGGAGCGCAGGAGCTAGGCGCGCGAGACGGTCCGCATCGACGCGCAGCGTGACGAGGTCTCGGGTATTCACGCCCACAAGGAGCGTCACACGGGTTGCCCAGGCCTCTACAAGGCGACTGGCCCGCTTAAGATCGTCCGCGTCAAAGGCCTCGAGAAGCACAAAGAGCTCACATGCTGCGGCCGCCGCGAGCAAGGCGTCCAGCGTGGCATCGTCCAGCATGCGAACAATCACCAACACGCCTCCTGCACCCGCAAGGCGTGCCTCGTAGACCTGGTACGGATCGACGAGAAAGTCCTTCCGCATCGCTGGTACACCCAGCTCATTCAAGGCAGGGGTAGCCGCTTGAAGATGATGGAGCGCACCATCGAACCGCTCGGGCTCGGTCAGGACACTGACCGCTGCCGCACCCGCACCCGCGTAGACGGTTGCCCGCTCGGCGACGGACCGTGCCGGGTCGGCCTCTCCAGAAGACAGGACGCCCTCGCTCGGTGCCCGACGCTTGCACTCGGCAATGACATCAAAGCGAGGCCCCACGCGGAGTGGTGGAGGCTTTGGCAGCGCGAGCGCCCGTTCCTCCAGTGTCGAACGTGGGACCCGTGCCAGCGAAGCATCACAGCGGGTGCGCGATGCCACCGCCATGTCTGCAAGGAGAGACATCAGCCCGCCTGCCAGTTCTGTGCGCGCTCGAGAAACCACATGGCGCCACCGTCATCAATGGCTGCAGACGCCCGGGCAACCCCGTCACGAACCGACGGCACCAGACCTGCCACCTGGAGAACGAGGGCCGTGTTCAACAGCACGGCGTCGCGCACTGCACCGCGCGCGCCATTGAAGATGGCGCTCAGCTGACGCGCATTTTTCTGTGGCGTGTCGCCTGCGAGCTCACCCGGCTCACACCTCGGAAGCCCTGCAATATCCACAGGGTCCAGCGTCTCCTCCACCACACGCCCGTCCTGGACATCACAGAGCAAGAACCGCCCACACGGCGTGGCTTCATCCCATCCTGGGGTGCCATGAACCACAAACGCGCGTTCAACGTCCATCGCCGCCAGCGCATGGGCCATACGCCGCGCTGCGTCGGGGGAGAATGCACCCAAGAGTTGGTGAGAGGGCTGCGCCGGGTTGATGAGGGGTCCCAGCTCATTGAAGATGGTGCGGACCCCCAGCGCCTGCCGAACCGGCATCACGCCCGCCACCATCGGGTGAAACGTCGGGGCGTTCAGGTACGTGAACCCAAGTTCGTCGAGCTGCTGGACAGCCATCTCTGGCCCATCGGCGAGCGGTACCCCGAGCGCGTTCAAGACATCGGTGGACCCCGATCGGCTGGAGATGCCCCGGTTGCCATGCTTGGCCATTGCCAAGCCACACGCCGCGGCGAGCAGCGAGGACGCCGTCGAGATGTTGAAGCTGTGGCTCCCGTCTCCACCGGTTCCACAGGTATCGGCTATGGGCCGCGGCATATGCGCGAGAGAGACCCGCGTGGCCTCGTCCCGCAGCACGACAGCCATCCCCCGCAGTTCTTCGGATGTATGGCCCTTGGCCGTGAGCGCCGTCAACAGCGCCACACGCTGCGCCATCGGCTGGTCAGCATCCGCGAGGTGGCGGAGGAGCATGCCCGCCTGGTCAGCGGTGAGGTCATGCCGACTGAGCAGCATGCCCATGAAATCCACGCTCATGACGCCTCCATCGCAAGGAAGTTCGCCAGCAGCTTGTCTCCCTCGGGGGTGAGTACACTCTCAGGGTGGAACTGTACACCCACAAGGGGCAAGGTCTTGTGGCGCAGACTCATGATGACGCCATCCTCTGTCGTGGCCGTGACCTCCAAGCAGCCGGGGATGCTGTCCGGGTGAGCCGTCAGACTGTGGTAGCGCGCGACTTGCATGGGCTGGGACAGACCAGCGTACAACCCCGTGCCCGCATGATGCGCCATGCTTGACTTGCCATGCATGACCGCCGGCGCGCGACCGACGATGCCACCGAAGTGAACCGTGATCGCCTGGTGACCCAGGCAGACACCAAGGATCGGGATCTCACCTTTAAAGGCCTCGATCATCGCCATCGAACACCCACTGTCTTCGGGTCGACCCGGCCCAGGGCTGATGCAGAGATGGGTCGGTGCAAACGCCTTGGCCTCGGCCACCGTGATGGCATCGTTTCGGTGGACCGCAACCTCCGCCCCAAGGACCATGAAGGCCTGCGCCAGGTTGAAGGTGAAGCTGTCATAGTTGTCGATGAGCAGGAGACGGACCGTCATGGGAGCCCCTCCACGGCAAGCTTGAGCGCCGCCCGCAGGGCCATGCTCTTGTGTTCACACTCGGCATGCTCGGCGGCCGGGACACTATCAGCCACCAGCCCCGCACCCGCCTGCACACGGTAGCGCCCCTCGGAAAACACGAGCGTGCGAATTGCAATGGCCTGATCCATGGTCCCACCGTGACCAAAATATCCGACAGTCCCTGCATACAGACCACGCTGAACCGGTTCAAGCTCATCGATCACGTTCATGGCGCGAACCTTGGGCGCGCCAACGACCGTGCCTGCAGGAAAGGTGGCCGCGAACAGGTCAAAGCAGTCGTAGTCCGGTGCGAGCGTACCCGTGACGCCAGACACGATGTGCATGACATGACTGTAGCGCTCGATCACCCGGTAAGGTGCGACCTCCACGGTTCCCGCCATCGCGACCCGACCCAGATCATTGCGAGCGAGGTCGACCAACATGACGTGCTCGCTCGCCTCTTTCGGATCGGCCAACAAGTCCTGTTCGTGCTGCCGGTCATCTTCCTCATCACGACCACGGGGACGTGTGCCTGCGATGGGCCGAAGGGTCGCTTGGCGACCCGACAAGGTGACCAACGCCTCTGGGGAGCTGCCCACAATGACGCGATCGCCAAGATCGACATACGTCATGTAAGGCGACGGATTGAGCAACCGAAGCGCGCGGTACACCTCAAAGGGCGCCACATTGGTCTCGCCCTCAAAGCTCATCGACAGCACCAGTTGATAGACTTCTCCGGCCGAAATGTAGGCTTTGACACGCTCTACCGCGTCGATGAACGCATCCTTGTCCATGCTCGCGACAGGCTCGGTCATGAAGGGCTTCGCAGCGGACTCCGGGGCTGGCAACGGACCCCGCAAGGCGTCAATCACGCGCGCTCGGAGGGCAAGACGTTCCGCCTCCGAGCCATCGTGAAGGACCGCGGCGCGACGCGTGGCATGATCGAACACCAACATCGAACGGGTCGCCACATACGCGAGCTCAGGCTCTCCAGTGGCGCGCGCCGTCGACTGCACGCGCTCCAGTCTACGGACAATCTCCCAGCCTGCGACCCCGACCAGCCCGCCGTGAAACGGAAGGTCTGCGTCGGGTCCTGGCCGTGGCGCCCTCGCGAGCGCTCCACGGAGGGCGTCCAGAAGACCCGCCGCATCTTGAGGCGCGGGCTGGGATTCCCCATCGACCGTCAGCACGTCATCCTGCAGGCGCACCTCGAAGGCCTCGCCAAATCCGAGGAAAGACCAGCGCCCCACACGCTCTCCACCCACGACGGACTCTAGGAGATAACGAGGGTTTAACGGCTTGAGTTTCAGATAGGCCGAGACCGGCGTGTCGAGGTCCGCCGATAAATCGAAAGGTGCGTTCATGCCTCGGGTGCTAACCCTGTAGCGGGACGTCCACACCTACAACGGAGCGACTCTGACATGCACCGACTGCACCTTGTATGGCCTGCGCTTCTTCTCCTCGGCTGCCAACAAGACGAGGGGGAGGCCTGCACCACCGCAATCGTCTATGGCATCGAGATTGAGATCAACAATCCCGGTGGCGGCAAGATCGATGACGTCACGGTCCTCGCCGGTCTCTTCGGCGAAGAGCTCGAGCCCTGCGAGGGCGATGGCCGCAACTTCTCCTGCGCGCCCGGGTTGAGTGGCAGCCTCGAAGTCATGGCCAGCGCGCCCGGCTACGAGTCCAATGGCCTCACCATCAACGTCGATGATGATGGGTGTCACCCCATTACCCAGAGCCTCGAGCTGAGCCTGAGCCCCGTCAAGGGCTGACCGTAGCTCGCATGGCCGAGATCAGCGCCCGGTACCAATCCCGTCGTTCCTCGGCCGAGATCGCGTGGTCGAGACCCGCATAGGTCTTGAGACTGACGTCGAACCCAGCAGACGCCAGCGCCTCCACGCCCCGACGCGTCGCGCTCAGCGAAATGACGCGGTCGTCCACGCCATGAAAGGCCCGAATCGGCGTTGCAGCTTGACTCGCTGAAGCCGGACCCATGCCATGGTCCAGCCAGACTCCAGCGACCGGGAACACGGCATCCACCAGCTCAGGGTGGTGCACCGCCATCGCGAACGACAGGATGCCTCCTTGACTGAAGCCCGTCACGAGCACGGGGCCCTCCCCCACACGATGGGCCGCAATCACCTCTGCCACCAGAGATGCACGAGCGCGGACATGGTCTGCCGAGAGCTTCCCACTACCCGAGCTGTGGTCAAACCACGACGCGCCATCGCCCCACGGCTGTGGCGCACGCGGAGCGACGATCTTCACCGGACCCGGAAGCCCTGAGAGGGCCGGCAAGATGCCCTTCGGGTGGTGTCCACGACCGTGCAGAAGCACCACAAGCGGAACGTTCGCAGTCTCCGGCGGAACCGCACGCTCGACGACCTCGACCTCCAACCGCAGCTGAGCAGGCGCCGCGTCCTCGGCAGCCACCGGGGGCACACACGCGGCCCCGAGCAGACACATCCAGAGTACCGCACGCCTCATGTGCCGCTCAGCCATGCTGCCATCATCTCCTCACCGCCTTCGTCGATCTCTGGCGGTGCCGCACCCGGCTCTATCCGGACGCCGTCAACCCGTACGGGCACACCCGGTGTGACGCTCACGCCAGCTGCCATGTCCTGACGCACCACCCCCCCCGACCATGTGACGACTGGGTCGGCGAAGGCCTCGGCGATAGTCCGGACCGGTCCCACGGGGACACCGGCACGCTCGAGACGTGCCTGCCAGACCTCCGAGGGCTGGTGCTCAAGGACCGCTTGAACGAGGTCGACCAGACAGGCCCGGTGCTCCACGCGAGCCGCGTTGGTGGCGAATCTTGGGTCCGTCGCCCACTCCAAATGCCCCAAGGTCTCCGCGAACGCGGCAAACTGACGGTCGTTTCCTACGGCTACCATGAGCATGCCGGTCGCCGTCGCGAAGGGTTGGTAGGGAACGATGTTGGGGTGCGCGCTTCCTTGGCGTGTCGGTACTCTGCCACCGATAAGATGATTGGTGGCTTGGTTGGCCAGCCATGCCAACTGCACCTCGTAGAGGGAGAGGTCGACATGCCGACCCACCCCCGTTCGCTCGCGCTCGTAGAGCGCCGCAAGCACAGCGTTTGACGCGTACATGCCGGTCATGAGGTCGACAACGGCCAGTCCCACCTTCTGGGGTTTCCCGTCTGGCTCGCCGGTGATGGACATCAACCCGCCCATGGCCTGAACCAACGCATCGTAGCCCGGCCGGTCGCGACCGGGACCGTCGAGGCCAAAGGCCGAGATACTGCAGAGGATGATGCGGGGGTTGAGCGCCTTAAGCACGTCGAATCCGAGTCCCCACCGCTCCATGGTGCCGGGCTTAAAGTTCTGCACCACGACATCCGCCACACGGCAGAGGTCACGAATGACCGCACGTCCCGACGCGCTCTTCAGATCGACGGCCAGGGAGGCCTTGCTACGGTTGGCGGCGCAGAAATACGCACTTGGACCCGCGTCTCCCACCCAAGGCGGACCCCATCCACGGGTGTCGTCACCCCGGGTGGGGTGCTCAACCTTGAGCACCTCGGCGCCAAGGTCTCCCCATAGCTGGGTGGCCCACGGACCCGCGAGAACCCTCGACAAGTCGAGGACCCGCAGCCCGGCGAGCGGTGTGGGTGTGTCCGACGTACGCAATCAGTTCACAAAGGCCTGAATGCCCGTCATCGCGCGGCCCAGAATCAACGCGTGGATGTCATGGGTGCCTTCGTAGGTGTTGACCGACTCGAGGTTCATGACGTGTCGAATCACGTGGAACTCATCGCTGATACCGTTTCCACCATGCATGTCACGTGAGGTACGCGCCACATCAAGGGCCTTGCCGCAGTTGTTGCGCTTCACGAGGCTGACCATCTCGGGCGTGAACTGACCCTCGTCCATCAGGCGACCCACACGGAGTGCACCCTGGAGGCCCAGCGCGATCTCGGTCTGCATGTCGGCGAGCTTCTTCTGAATGAGCTGGTTCGCTCCCAGTGGACGACCAAACTGGTTGCGCTCCATGACGTAGCGGTGCGCCTGTTGCCAGCAGAACTCGGCTGCCCCCATCGCACCCCATGCAATGCCGTAGCGCGCACGGTTCAGGCAGCTGAACGGCCCCTTGAGCCCCCGAACCTCGGGGAAGTGGTTCTCATCAGGGACGAAGACATCGTCCATGACGATCTCGCCCGTCGCGCTCGCACGGAGGCTGAACTTGCCCTCGGTCTTGGGTGCGGTCAGGCCCTTCATGCCCTTCTCGAGGATGTAGCCATTGATCACACCGGCATCATCCTTCGCCCAGACGACGAATACATCCGCGATCGGGCTGTTGGTGATCCACATCTTCGCACCGGAAATACGCCAGCCGCCGTCGACTTTGCGGGCCCGCGTGAGCATGCCGCCGGGATTGGAGCCGTGGTCGGGCTCGGTGAGACCAAAGCACCCCACCCATTCGCCCGTCGCGAGCTTGGGCAGAAACTTCTGCTTCTGCGCCTCAGTGCCCCAGGTGTTGATCGGGTGCATGACGAGGGAGCTCTGGACGGACATCGCCGACCGGTACCCAGAGTCTACGCGCTCGACCTCGCGAGCGACCAGCCCGTAGCAGACGTAGTTGAGGTTCGCCCCACCGTATTCTTCGGGGATGGTCGCGCCGAGCAAGCCGAGCTCACCCATTTCGTTCATGATCTCCCGATGAAACACCTCGTTCCGGTTCGCCATCAATACCCGAGGAAACAGCTGTTCCTGGCAGTATTGATGCGCCGCGTCGCGGATCATCTGCTCATCATCTGTGAGCTGGTCATTGAGGTGGAAAGGATCTTTCCAATCAAACGTTCCGTAACGCTCTGCCATGCCAGACCTCTCTCGGGCGCTTCCCTGCGCTCCGGTTTCGGTGGTCGGGGGGCATAACGCAACCATGCGCTCCCGTCGCTATGCCGCAACACGCTGCAACGGTGCGTCTGGCCTAGTTCAGCAGCCCTTTGATGAGGAGATAGAACACCACAAGACCAAATAACCCTGTCGCAAGGTAGACAATGGGAAGGTCTGCTCCATCATCCTCGTCCTCGTCGACCAGATCTTCAACATCTGACTCACGTTGCGCAAAGAGTAGGAGTCCCGCACCCAATCCCAGCAATGCTACAATTATTCCGCCCATTGGCCGTCCTTCACGCTGGTGACACTCAACCACGTCCGTTTCACAGCCGCAAGGCAGAGCCCGATACGATGCGATCTACGCTGGGTTTTGAACTCTTACTTGACGGGGCGCACCAGACGCGCGACGCCTAGGCACCACACCGCGCCTCTTTCCTGGAGGGCACATGGCGGTCGCACGGGATGCACTCGTCGATAACAACTTTAGTAACTTCGTTCGAAGCTTCAGAGCTCGAGCTTTGCGTGATGACCTCGACCAGCCGGTACGCGCTGGGGCGAAGCTCACCGCGCGTCGGGCTCTTGCGATCTTTCAAGCGCAGCTGACGAGCCGACACTGCGACCTCCTTGCGCGCGCGCTGAAGCGCGAAGGCGACTGCTACTACACCATCGGTTCTTCAGGTCACGAAGGCAACGCAGCGGTCGCCATGGCGTTTCGGCACGACGACCCCGCATTTCTTCACTACCGCAGCGGCGGTTTCTTTTGCGCACGCACCCTCCAGGCCCCAGGCACCGAGAGCGCATTTGACGTGGTGCTCGGCCTTGTGGCCAGCTCCGATGAGCCCATTGCGGGCGGCAGACACAAAGTCTTCGGCAGCGTGAACCTTCACGTCCCTCCCCAGACCTCTACGATTGCGAGTCAGCTGCCCAAGGCGCTCGGGTGCGCCGTGGCGATCGACCGGCGTGCCCGGTTCAGTGGTCTCGAAGACGACCGCGTGGTGGTGTGCAGCTTTGGCGATGCCTCTGCCAACCACTCCACGGCCTCGGGCGCCATTCACGCCGCAGGTTGGGCCGCGTTCCAAAATATTCCGGTCCCGCTGGTCTTCGTCTGCGAGGACAATGGACTGGGCATCAGCGTTCGAACACCCACTGGATGGATCGCTGCCGCCTACCAGAACCGCGCAGGCATGCACTACATTTCAGCCGACGGGCTCGACATGGCGGACACATGGGACCGCGCTGCAGAGGCGGTCGCCTACGCACGGGAGAAGCGGCGCCCCGTCTTTTTGCATGTGCGCACGGTGCGTCTCCTCGGTCACGCGGGCTCCGACGTCGAGCTCCTCTACCGTTCGAAGAAAGAAATTGAGCAGGCCGAGGCCCAAGACCCCCTCATGGCCTCGGCTGCGCTCCTCATCCGCGAGGGGTGGCTGACCCCCGATGATGTCCTCGCCATGTACGAGGAGACGCGGGCCACGCTGCGCCGCATGGGTGACGAAGCGAAGCGCCGTGCCAAGATCACCACGCGGTCGCAGGTGATGGAGCCCTTGTTTCAAGAGCAGCCAGTGGCAGCCATGGTGGCGCCAGAAGCACGGCGGCTTGAGGTCTTTAAGAACCGCCTCCCAGAGCTCGAGGATCGGACCCAGCGTCTCGCCGTGCAGCTCAACCGTACGCTCACGGATCTGATGGCCGCCGAAGACCGGGTGATCGTGTTCGGAGAGGATGTGGCTCGCAAAGGCGGCGTCTATCATGTCACCGCAGATCTGATGAAGCGCTTCGGTGTCGGTCGGGTGTTCAACACCCTGCTCGACGAGCAGAGCATCCTCGGCATGGCCATTGGGGCTGGGCATGCTGGCCTGCTCCCCTTCCCCGAGATTCAGTACCTTGCCTACCTCATGAACGCGATTGACCAGCTTCGTGGAGAAGCAGGCTCCATGCAGTTCTTTAGCCAGGGGCAATATGCCAATCCGATGGTCGTACGCATTGCAGGCCTCGCCTACCAAAAAGGATTCGGTGGTCACTTCCACAATGACAATGGCATCGCTGCCCTACGGGAGATCCCTGGCCTCTTGATTGGCTGCCCGAGCCGCGGCGATGACGCGGCCCGCATGCTCCGCGCCATGGCTGCAAGAGCCCAACAGCTTGGACGGGTCTGCGTTCTCCTCGAGCCCATCGCGCTCTACCACACCAAAGACCTTCATGAAGAGGGCGATGGCCTGTGGTTGACCACCTATCCAGCGCCCGACGCCCTGATGCCCCTCGATGAGGTGGGCGTCTACCACGAGGGAGACCCTGAAGCGCCAGCCGTCACCGTGGTCAGCTACGCCAACGGACTCTGGATGAGCCTCCGCGTCGCGCATCGCCTCGCCGCCGAGGGTCATAACGTCCGCGTCATTGACCTTCGCTGGCTCGCACCGCTTCCGATTGAGGCCATCCTGCCCCATGCCTCCGCCGCTGGGAAGGTCTTGGTTGTGGATGAGTGCAGGGCCAACTCTGGCATCGCTGACCATCTCGCGGTCGAGCTTCACGCCCGCGACTCGAGCCTCAAGATCGTGCGCATCACCGGCGCTGATACGTACGTTCCACTCGGTGCTGCCGCCAACCTTGTGCTGGTTCAAGAGCCCGAAATCGAAGCCGGACTTCGAACATTGTTGGAGGACTCATGAGCCGCGTACTCATCGTCTGCCCCGGACGTGGCAGCTACGGCCGCACGACGCTCGGCAGCCTGCAACAGCGTTCGGAGGGTGCGACAGAGATCTTGGCGGCGCTCGACGATCTTCGTGCTGCAGACGACAAGCCCACCCTTCGGCACCTCGATGCCGAGCCCAACTTCAGAGCATCGCTCCACCTTGCGGGTCAGCACGCGAGTATTCTCACCTTTGGCGCAAGCCTTGCCGACCTCGCCGATCTTCACGACTCGCACGAGATCGTGGGCATTACCGGAAACTCCATGGGCTGGTACACCGCCTTGGTCGCTGCCGGCGCGCTCTCCCTCGACGAGGGCTACAGGCTGGTCGAGACCATGGCGTCCTACCAGACCGAGAAGCTCATCGGGGCCCAGCTGATGACGCCGCTCTGCCCACCCGACTGGAGTGATGCACCCGAGATGCGTCAAGCGGTACACGACGCGGTCGCCGCAGCACGCGCCGCAGGACACCAAGCCCACTGGTCGATTGATCTCGGGACGTTCGCCGTCTTGGGCACCGACAAGGGTGGCGCAGACTTCTTGATGAAGCAGCTCCCCGAGGAGAAGCGGGGCCCACGGACCTTCCCCGCAAAACTACCCAAGCACGCGGCATTCCACACCCCATTGATGGACACCACCAGCGCACGGGCCCTTCAAGACCTCGCTGACCTCGGGCTACAAGCGCCCCGCGTACCCCTCATCGATGGTCATGGGAACGTCTGGCATCCCCGCTGGGCCTGTCCGGTTGCGATGAAGCGCTACACACTCGGGGCACAGGTCACGGAGACCTACAACTTCAACCTCGCCATTCGGACGGCCCTTGCGCACACCTGCCCCGACCTTGTCGTGCTGCTCGGCCCCGGCAATGGACTCGGTGGGGCCACAGCCGCGGCAGTCGTCGACGCACACTGGAGAGGGGTCACCACCAAGGCCGACCTCATTGCGCACGAACCTCCGCTGGTGCGGTCCTTTGGTCGCGAAGCCGATCAGGGGTGGCTGTCGGCTCCCCCGTCCCCCGAATAAGTGCCTCGGTGATGAGAGGGGCGAGCCGCTCGCCCAGCAGCTGATGCCCGGTCGCGTTGTAGTGGCAGCACGTGTCTTTACGCACCTGCGCCACATCCTGATCGATGAGGAGATCTTCGAGAAACACCTGCCGCCACCCCTCGGCAGCTGCCACCTCAACGACCGACGCATACTCGGCGGCTGGCGACGAGGAGAACAGCGTCTGGCGCTGCTGACTCATGGTCGAGAACTGCGCGTTCAGCGGTGGGGCATAGGCGATGACCACCTGCGCGCCCTGCTGCTCAGCCTCCTCCAGCGCAGGCTTCAACTCCGACGTCGCAAACGTGCGCCAACGCTCCTCGGCAAAGGACCGACTCACGACCGTACTCGCGCCGAGCGTCGAACCACGACTTGCGAACTGAAGCGTAGCCAGCTCCCAGAATCGGCTGTGCTCAAACAGGTAATGGTGAAGGGTCCCACCGAGAAGCCCCAGCGGGTATCCGGCCTCATCGACGGGTAGACTGCGAAGCCGGTAAGCGGCGTCCCCCAACAGCGTGTAGTACCACGCACTGTTGCGCCACATTTCGAGAAGAACCACGTCGACCCGCCCTCGGGACAGTTCCTCTTGTAGCAGCGCACGCTGACTATCAAAACTAAACGCAGGCTCGGCCAGGTTGATCACGCAGACCGGCGCGTCTGTAGAGAGCGCCTCCTGCATGACGACACCGAAGGTGACCTGCGGAATCAACCCGACGCCCGCGAAGATCGAGCTGCCCAACACCAGAACGACCGGTGCATCGGGATGATCGTTCCTGCACGAGGCGTTGTGGCGCGGGGCATCATAGGCCCTCGACCACACCCAGCTCCCCCGAAGCGGCCTCAATTGGTTGTTCATCGCCGGATCGACCGAATGTGGCCGCTCACGCACAATCTGCACAGGTGGTTGAGGTGCGAGGTACCGAACGCTCATTTCCGCAATCGTTACCATCACAATAGCCGCACTGAGGAGGGCGAGCACTGGAAACAGAATGCGCTTCACTCTTCCTCCCCCGACGCAGCGACGTGCAGTCCCGTACCAAACGGGTGACATCCCTCTTCCACGAACCATACCTCGATTGGAGGTCTACATGACCCGCTCCCTTCTGCTGCTTCCCCTGCTCGCATTGACCGTCCCTGCGTGGGCTGGCCCCGGCGACCTTCCCGACCCCAAAGGCAAGGCAAAATGGGAGTGCAAGGGCAAGGTCGAGACCCTGTTCCTCCAGGCGGAGCTCAATGTTCGCAAGGAGGCCTTCGCCGAAGCCGAAGCCCAGCTCCGCGAGACCCTCACCGAGCGTCCAGGCTGCGGTCAAGCGATCGTTCCGCTGGCGCAGGCCCTCGAAGGGCAAGACCGTGCCGATGAGGCCCTCGAGGTCTTGAAGTGGGGAGCAGCGCTGTTCGAAGACCGCGAAGACCTCCGCATCTCAGCTTCCGAGATCATGATCGATGCCGGCCGGTACCGGATCGCGGCAGAGACTGCGCAGTCTGCGATCACGCTCAATCCCAAGTCTTTTCTCGCCGTGCGGCGTCGCGTCCAAGCCCTGTCCGCTCTCGGTGAAACCGAAGAGGCCCTCAACACCCTGACCACCGCCCAGACCCACCGAGAAGGCCGCGATTACGACTGCTTGTCGATGCGGGTCTATGCTGAAGCTGGCCAAGGTGAGCAGCTCAACGAGAGTTGGGAGAAGTGCAACCTCTCGGAGAAGGGTGGTCTCAAGTCGGGCAACAAGATGATTAAGCTGGCCTTCGAGGGTGACCGCAAAGCGGCGGCGAAGCAGGCTCGTGAAGGCGGCCTCGTGAATGGTGCCCGCGTGCTCGAGAGTGCGATGGCACGCGCGGAAGGCGACCATCTGGCGGCCATGAACCTCGTCAAGACACTCGCCGAGGGCAAGAAGGCTGAGTGGAGCTTTGACGTGGCGCTCAACTGGGGCCTCTCCGTGCACGCATCCGGCAAGACCAAAGCCGGACTGGCTGCACTCGCCCCCATCTTCGCCGAGCCGTCGGTGCAGCTCCTCGAAGCCGGTGGCTACCCCACCCGCGTGGCGTGGTTCGTGCCGGTTGCCGCATGGGGTGGTGAGCTCTCCGAAGCTGCGGGTCTTCTCGCAGACGATGCTGAGACCAACGGCAATGCCGAAGAGGCCGCCCGTTACCGTGCGCTCTCGGAGCGGTTCGTGGCGCTCCCCATCGTCGAGAAGGCCGAAGTCGAAGATGCAGAAGAAGCCGTTGGCGACGAGTGATGCGCTCGCTGCCCACACCCCAAGAGATCATTGAGACACTCGGCATGAGCCGTCACCCCGAGGGGGGCTGGTATGCCGAGTCGTTTCGCGACAGCCCGTCGGATGGCTCCCGGGGTCACAGCACCGCTATCTATTACCTGCTTCAGCGCGGCGAGCGCTCCCACTGGCACCGCGTACTCGATGCCGATGAGGTCTGGCACTGGTATGCCGGTGGCCCGCTACGCCTTCGGGTCTCGCACGATGGACGCATCGAGCAGGTCCACCTCCTCGGCCAAGACCTCGCCCATGGCCAGCGTCCCCAGTACGTCGTGCCTGCCGGCTCGTGGCAAGCTGCGGAGCCCGTACTCGATTGGGTGCTGGTGGGTTGTACCGTCGCGCCCGCGTTCTCCTTCGATGCCTTCGAGATGGCACCCAAGGGCTGGTCTCCCGGGGCCTAGGCGTCGGGATTGACGAGCACCATCGCTGCAGCCTGCGCCCCCGCGGCACAGATGGAGAGGAGCCCCACCTTGGCCTTACGTCGGCGGAGGGCATGGGCGAGGCCGAGGACGATCCGTCCGCCCGTGGCTGCGAACGGGTGACCGATCGCAAGGGAGCCGCCGTACACGTTGACCCGGTCCATATCGATGGTCCCAATAGCGGGTTCCTTCCAGCCCTTCTCCCATGCTGCGATATTGCAGAGGACCTGACCGGCGAACGCCTCATGAATCTCCCAGAGGTCGATGTCCGACGCCGTCATTCCGAGCCGCTGCAACAGCTGCGGCACGGCGACACCTGGGCCCATAAGCAAGCCATCACCGGGGTCGATGCCCACAGTGTGAAAGCCTGCAATGAAGGCCAACGGTGACACACCCTGTTGCTCGGCAGCCGCCTCCGACATCAACATGACGGCGGCCGCTCCATCGGTCAGCGCCGAGCTGTTGCCGGCCGTCAGGGTGCCCGCCTTGCTGCGATCGAAGACCGGCTTCAGTGTGGCGAGCTTCTCAAGGCTCGTCGTACGACGGATGATGCCATCGTGCTCTAGCCCCCCAATCGGAGCGACCTGATTGGCGAAGAAGTCCTCATCGACCGCAGCCGCCGCTGTCTGATGGGAGCGGAACGCCAGCGCATCTTGCGCCTCGCGTGTGATGCCCCACTCTTTGACCATGAGCTCGCAATGCTGTCCCATGGTCAGGCCCGTGCTGGGCTCCTCAACACCGGGAATCTGTGGCGCCAGATCTGCCGCGCGAAGGCGTGTGAAGTGGCCGAGCTTGCCCGTGATGGTCTTTTCCATCGACGCGTCTCGCAACACCTCACTGGCATTCTCGCTCACCATGATGGTCGTGTTGCTCATCGACTCCACGCCACCTGCGAGGCCGATATTCACCCGGCCGAGCGCAATCGCGTCATGCAGGCCTGCGATGGCACTCGTACCGCCGATGCAGTTGTCGGTGTAGGTCAGCGACCGGGTCTGTGGGCCGAGCGTGCTCTTCAGCGTCGCTTCTCGTGCGAGGTGCGGTACGCGTGGGCTGACGACCGTCGTGCCGACATGCACGGCCTCGACCAACATCGGGTCCACACCCGTGTGCGCGATCGCAGCATCGAGCGCGTGCTGCGTGAGCGTCACGGCATCTAGGGTCTTCAAGACGCCGGGCGCCTTGGCAAAAGGGGTACGTCCGCCACCGACTACAGCCACGCGTTGAATTGCCATCAGACTCTCCTCGAGTTCCCGGCGCTCCTACCGCACCACGCGCACGGGCGCGACCCGGACCCGAGAACGACAGGTCCCTACGACAAGCCTCCCCCATGTGCACTTTAGGCGGGATAAGGGGCCTGTCCGTCTTCCCGGAGCTCCCGTGCTGCGTGTGCGCGACCTGCGAAAAACCTACCGCGTGCCCGTCAAAGGCGCGGGTCTCTACGCCAGTCTCAGATCCCTCTGGAACCGCGAGACCCGTGATGTGCGGGCTGTTGATGGGATCTCCTTCGACATCGCAGCTGGCGAACGCATCGGCTTTCTAGGCCCCAACGGTGCCGGCAAGACCACCACCCTGAAGATGCTCACAGGACTGCTGGCCCCGACCTCCGGTTCCTGTGAGGTCTCGGGCTTCACGCCGGGCAACCGAGACCCCGACTTTCTCAAGTTGGTGACGCTCGTGATGGGACAGAAGCAACAGCTCCTCTGGGACCTCCCACCCACCGAGACCTTCGAGCTCAACCGCGCGCTGTTCGACATCCCCGCGCCACAGTACAAAGAGACGCTTCACGAGCTCTCCGAGCTTCTGCAGCTCGATGAGGTGCTACGCCGCCCCGTGCGCAACCTCTCCCTCGGCCAGCGCATGCGCTGTGAGCTCACCGCGTCGCTGCTTCATCGACCCAAGGTGCTGTTTCTGGACGAGCCCACCATCGGACTCGACGTCGAGGTGCAAGAGATGGTTCGGCAGTTTGTCGCCACCTACAATGCGCGACACGGCGCCACGGTGGTGCTCACCAGCCACGACATGCAGGATGTCGCCGCGCTCGCCGACCGCATCATCCTGATCGATGCCGGCCGCATTGCCTTCGACGGCTCGATCGACGAACTGTCCGGCCTGTTTGGGGGTGGAAGACGCCTCGTGGTCGATGGCGAAGGCGCATCTCTCGGTCCCCTCGGATTTGAGGAGGCCTCGCCAGGTCGTTGGCAAGCGACGGTCCCCGCACAAGAGGTGAACGCGCTGCTCACGGAAGTGATCCGGCGGCTCCCCCATGCCAATGTGCGCGTGACCGATCCGCCGCTGGATGAGGTCATGAGAGCCGCGTTCGCATCCCGGAGCCAGGACGGATGACGACCCTCATGCGAGCACTGCCGACCTTGTTTAAAGTCTCGGTTGCGCGACATGTGGCGTACCGGGCCGAGATGACGATCTGGATCCTCACCGCATTGCTCCCGCTCATCATGCTTGCGCTGTGGTCCGCCGTCGTCGCCGAGGGCAGCATCATGGGGTTCGGTGAGGCCGAGGTCACGCGGTACTTTGTCGCGACCCTCATCTGTCGACAACTGACTGGTGCCTGGGTGGTCTGGGAGCTGTCGTTTCAGATCCGCACCGGGGGACTGTCTGCCCAGCTGCTGCGTCCCGTCCATCCGCTCTATGTCTATGCCGTCTGGATGATCTCGGCGTGGCCGTTTCGCCTCGCGATCCTCTCCCCGATTCTCGCCATGATCGCACTCTGGCGACCCGACATGTTCCTCATGCCCGACGCCGCCTCCCTCGTCCTGTTTGCGCTCAGCATCGTCCTGGCGTGGTTGTTGAACTTCTTGATCCAGTGCGCGATCGGTCTCTCGAGCTTCTGGGTCGACAAGGCAGACGGCCTCTACGGAGTCTGGCTTGCCGTTTGGTCGATCTGCTCGGGCTACATCGCACCGCTTGCGATGTTTCCGGAGTGGGCCCAACGCGTCCTGAATGTGCTTCCGTTCCGTGCGATCCTTGCCACGCCCGTCGAGATTCTCGGTGGCTTCGTCACGGCCGAACATGCCCTCCCGTTGATCGGTATTCAGATCATCTGGCTTGTCGCCGCTGCAGGACTCGTGCGATGGATGTGGATCCGAGGCCTTCAGCGCTACGGCGCGTGGGGGTCTTGATGCTCACCCGTACACTTCAGGTCACGCGGGCCCTGCTGCGCGCATCGCTCGCTACGGCCATGCAGTACCGCGCCGACTTCCTCCTCGATGCGACCACCGGCTTGTTCCGCACCCTCGCCACGGCCGCCCCACTCTGGGTCGTCTACGGCTTGACCGATGCTGTCTCGGGCTGGACGCTCGCCGAAGCCACGCTCGTGATGGGCCTGTTTTTCTTGATGCAAGCGCTCGTGGGCGGGCTGATCGAACCCAACCTCGGCATGGTGGTGGAGGCCGTGCGCACCGGAACGCTCGACTTGGTTCTTCTCAAACCTGCCGATGCCCAGCTCTTGGTCAGCGTCAGGACCGTCGCGCCCGCCAGACTCTGGGACGGCATCGCCGCGCTGATCATGATCGGCTGGAGCCTCTCACAGCGTGGTTCTCTCGAACCGGCTGATGCCGTCATGGCCCTCACGCTCCTGCTCTGCGGTCTGCTGGCCATCTACAGCGTCTGGCTCATCGCCATCTGCGCAAGCTTCTTCTTCGTACGCGTCGACAACCTACGGTTTCTGCTCTGGAGCGCATCCGATGCCGGACGATGGCCCATCGATGTCTTCTCTGGCTGGGTTCGGTTCGTCCTGACAGCCATGATCCCTGTTGCGCTGGTGACCAGCTACCCGGCCATGGCCGTCGCGGGACAATGGCAGGCAGGGCTCGTGCTTCAGTCCATGACCATCGCGGGCGTGCTCCTCCTCGGCTCCCGTCGCCTCTGGACCTGGTCGCTCACCCACTACACCTCTGCGTCGAGCTAGGGACGCAGCGGCGCGAGGCTCAAGCGCCAAGCGCGCCGAGCACCGCACGAACATAGGACTCTCCGGTCGCCCCTGGCCTGCTTCCTGGCTTGTGTCCCGCGAGTACAGCTTCCTCGGCTGCGGCGCCGAGACGGTCGCGTGCGTCGGTCTGCCCCAAATGCTCCAACATGTAGAGGCCACTCAAGACCAGAGGCAGCGGGTCAGGACCGTCCTCGACCGGGGCGCGCTGCCCCACCGTGAACAGGGCCACATCATCCGACAAGTTCACGCTCGGGGCATTGGCACCGCCGCCTACGAGGCCCGCGCCAAGATCACCCACGATGTCCCCGAAGAGGTTGCCCATGAGCAACACGTCAAACTGGGCCGGATAGAGCACCAGCTTCATGCACAGCGCATCGACGATGACCTCGTTGTGCTCAATCTCCGGGAACTCTTTCGCCACCTGCTGGCTGATGCGGAGGAACATGCCGTCCGACAACTTCATGATGTTGGACTTGTGCACCGTCGTGACGCGCTTGCGGCCGTTGTCCCGGGCAAACTGAAAGGCAAACCGGCTGATACGCTCACACGCAGCCGCCGTCACCACCTTCAAGCTCTCGAACACACCGGGGAGAGACTCATGCTCAAGATGCGCGTAGACATCTTCGGTGGTCTCGCGCACCACCCACAAGTCGACATCGTCGTAGATGGCTGTGATGCCTGGCCGACTCTTCAGGGGCCTCAAGTTGGCGTACACACCAAGGCGCTTCCGCAACTGCACGATCGGCGGTAGCTCTCCCATGTCGCGGCGTCCCCAATGGAAGCCCGCAAACGCCACGCCCGTTCGCCGGATAGCCGCTTCAAGCTCATTAGTGATCCGCCCATCCGTGGCGTCGAAAGACTCAAACGCAATGTTTGCACCAGCCGCCTCGAACAGGGGCTCCAGGGTCTCTGCCACATCGACACCTTCGGACTCGGTCCGAATCAGGGTCACGGGGATACTCATGGGTCTCTCCTACTCGAACCTGGCGATTATTGCGTCGGTAAATTCAGTGGTGTTCGAGGTGCCGCCCAAGTCGCGGGTGGTGTGTGTACCCTCTGAAAGTACGTCATAGACTGCCTTACGAATCCGAGCAGCGACCTTGTGCTCCCCCATATGGGTGAGCATCAGCAGGCCGCTCATCAGGACCGCCAGCGGGTTGGCGACACCCTGACCTGCAATGTCAGGTGCCGTACCGTGGACCGCTTCAAAGACCGCGATGCCATCACCGATATTGGCACCAGGGACCACCCCGAGTCCGCCGACAAGGCCCGCGCAGAGATCAGACATGATGTCGCCGTAAAGGTTCTGGAGCAGCAACACATCGAAGCCACTGGGGTCGCTGGCGAGCTCCATCGCCACTTCATCAAGCTGCCGCGCTTCGGCTTGAATGAAGGGGTAGTCCATTGCTACCTTGAAGAAGGCGTCGACAAAGGCCCCATCACTCTTCGGCAGGACACTGGTCTTGTGGCAGACCGTGACCTTTCTGCGCCCATGGTACCGGGCGTACTCAAAGCCCCATCGTGCGATGCGCTCCCCGGCAGCCGCACTCGACACCTTCAGCGTGACCACGGTGCCCGGCGTCACTTCGTGCTCAATCCCCGAATACAGACCCTGGGTGTTTTCACGCAGGACCACGATGTCGACATCCCGGTAGCGAGACGACACACCGGGCAAGGTGACCACGGGTCGCAAACCCGTGTAGAGATCTAGCCCCTTTCGAAGCCCCACGTTGGGCGAGCTATACCCGCCGCCCTTCGGCGTGGAGAGAGGCCCCTTCAGGCCCACTCGGTTCCGTCGAAGGCTCTCGAGGACCACCTCGGGAAGTGGTGTCCCGTAGGCATCGATACCCTGAAGTCCAGCCGGTACACGCTCCCATTCAATAGGTGCACCCGCAGCCTCCAGAATTCGACAGGTGGCTCCCGTCACTTCCGGGCCAATTCCGTCGCCCTCGATCAAGGTCACCCGGTAGGTCATCCGGCCCTCCTGCGTCGGCCCCGACCTTAACCCAAAGCGGTGCATCCCGGAAAGGACGCACCCAAGTCACTCGCCTTCCTCGTTCACACGCACCCGCAGGTCATACGACGTGCCACTGATGTGCGATTGTCCCACGTCGCGATCGAGCACCACGGCAATCCAGTGCCAGTTCGATTCGGACGCTTCAAAAAACAAGTGCTCGTCGTCGTCGCGTGACCACGCATGGGCCAAGAAGTCCGACGTGGGATCCTCCCGCATCTCCCCGACCACGTAGAGGTCGATGTCGCCCTCTGCGACCTCGAAACGCGCCTCGACTGACAACGTATCTCCAGCCGACAGCCAGACAGGCATCCAGTCCACTTCACCTTCGGCGCACAGACCGAGGTCGAGCCACGTGCCTGGCCCTTCGACCTCGCCCGTGCTCAGAAGATCCTCGCTACAGGACTGCGGTTCGTAACGGTCCACCGAGAGGGTGAACTCGGTCCCGAGCTCGCCGCCCCCCTCTTCCCATTGATAAACGCGCGCCCAGACCCGAACCTCCTCGCCGGCTCGGTTCAACCATTGGACGGATGCGCGAGCTTCTCGGCCCCACGCGGAGGCCAACATGGATGTGCGATCTCCGGACCACAGCTCTAGGTCGACATCTCCATCGCCAAGATGGCTCTCGAGCAACAGGTTGACCCCTTCGTGAGGGGACAGCACGAGCTCCACCCAGCGTTCTACACCCTCGCATGCGCGCGCGGGACCCACCTGACCGTCTTGGTCGAACACGTCGCCGGCATCAAGCTCATCGTGGCAGATGCGCGGTGAGAGGTAGCCCTCCCACACGGGCACGGACGCAGACCGTGCCCCCTGTCCGACGACCTCGAGGTAGCGGGCTCCAATGGGTGCCGATTCCGGCAGAAACCAGTCGAAGACGATCGTACCGTTGGGCCGTACCGTTCCTTGACCTACCGCGGAACGCGCACCGCCGGCAGCCACACACGTCTCTTCGGCCCAGACCTCGCACGCCGTACCCGCAACGACATCCACCTGACGACCTGGCTCCAGACCTTCCAACCGAACCTCGACGATGGTGTCCCGCTGCAGCTCGCCCACCATCCAAGCGGGCTCGGCGACGACAACCGAGACATCTGGAACGAGTGCCGCCTCGTTGACCACGGTGTCGACAGGTGCCGAGTCACACGCGGCAGCGAGCAGAATGAAGATGCCAAGTCGATGCAAACGGGCCTCCGGTGGAGACTCAACCACAGCGGCGGCCTTCTTCCCATGCTCAACTTGAGCCAAAAATTCTAAGTACTTTTATCGCCCAACATATAGGCCTCTTATCTCAAGACAATTTTGAATTGGTTCGCGCATTTCCTGCGAGGCTCCAATCTGCCAGATCGCGGGCGTGCTAGTCCGACGCCATGGCTGCTCTGCTCTCCACCGCCCTGACTTCTGCCACCCTCGCTGCCGGCGTCGCGATTGGTGCCACTGTCGCCATCGAGAAGTTCGGAGGACGCCTCGGTGGTCTCTTGGCCACCCTGCCCACCACGGTTGTGCCCGCGTCCTACGGCTTCGCCATGCTGGCCACGCAGGAGAACGACCTCGCCCAGAGCCTGGGTGCTGTCCCCCTCGGCATGTTGGTCAACGTCGGATTTCTTGCGTGTTGGCGGTATGTGCCGCACCGTCTCCCCGCGTGGCCGCTCCGGACCCGACTTGCGGTCATGACGCTGGTGTCACTGACAGGTTGGGCCCTCGGCGCCCTCCTGTCGCTCTTCATTCTCGAGCACCCTAGGCTCGCCCAGCATCCTCTGACCGCAGGTGCATGCTTTACCCTCGTTCAAGTCCTGGTCGGGACCTACGCCTGTCTTCAGCCCCTCCCTGCCCCTACGGGCTCTCGCCCGGTGCCAGTTCTTGTGCTCATGGGCCGCGGCCTCCTCGCGGGTGCTGCCATCGCCATGTCCGTCGTACTTGCCCAGACTGGCGGCATGGTGCTCGGTGGCCTTGCGTCCGTGTTTCCTGCAATCTTTCTCACCACCATGATCAGCCTGTGGGTCGCCCAGGGTGAAGCGGTCCCGGCAGGTGCTGTCGGTCCGATGATGCTCGGCAGCGCGTCTGTCAGCGCCTACGCCCTGCTTGCGGCGATGATGATTCCAAGTCTTGGATTTGGTGCGGGAGCCGCTGTCGCATGGACCAGCGCCGTCTTGGTCACGAGCGTACCCGCATGGCAGTTTCTAAGGTACCGCCAGCTCCACCATCATGCCTGACTGAACCGTGTGGTGACCGCGAACGGCCACGGGGTCGCCCACACGTAGGTCACGCGCCACCACAAGGCGCAGGTCCTCTTGCGTGGCCACCACCTGTACCGGAACCCGTACGGCTCGGCCGTCTGCGATGCGCACCACATGGTCTTCTCTGACACCGCGGACCAAGGCCTTTTCTGGAATCACCACGCCCGAATCCACCATGTCCAGCTCGACCTGAACTGCGACAGCAGCACCGGGCACCAGCCAGCTGCGGGGTTCGTTGGGCGTCACACGCACCCGAACAGTGTCCGTGCGCTCATCGACCACGGGCACGATGGTACGAATATCGCCGAGCACAACATCGCGGCCTGTGATGGCGATGGTATCCAGCTCGTGAAGGCTCTCGAGAAGCGGCGAAGGCCCATCCGCGACCACTTCTACATCATCCATCGCGACCAGTTCGAACAGCGGGTCGCCGATATGAACATACTGGCCAACACTCACCAAGGTTCGCGCCACCACGCCCGAGAACGGGGCGCGCGCCTCGTTTCGCACCAACTCCACCGCAGCGACTTCGACCTGCGCGCGCAGCGCAGTGATGTCTTTGGCCGCGGCTTCCGTGCGTCGCACGGCAGGTGTGGTCGATCGACCCATCGACGCCGCTTCTGACTGCTCCGCCTGCGCAGCCGCCAACCGCGCCCGAGCCGCGTCCACAGCCCCTCGCGCCGCATCCAGCCGCGCCTGCGCCAAGCCCGCATCGATCGTGACCGCCAGATCACCGTCCGAGATCTTTACGCCCTCTGCAATCTCGACATTTTGGACTTCACCGCTCGTCTGTGCTGCGACCACCGCGTGCCGCTTCGCACGCACCCTCGCCGGGAGTGACCACGTGTCGCCAGGCTCGAGCCTCGCGACGGAGACGGCCTCGATGTGCACGGTTGGCGGAGTCATCACCGCCACAGATGACCCCGTCTCACAGGCTATGGCTGCCAATACCCACCACAATCGCACCACGCCTCCACGCTCACAGGCAGGTTACCTCAGACAGCGTCTGGAGACACCATGCCCGCTGTGACACCCCAGTTCTTTTGGTTCGATCTGATGACGACGGATGTCGATTCAGCAGCCCAGCGCCTCGCCGCGTTGTTCGGCTGGACGATCCTGTCCACCGGACCTTGGCGCGGTCTTGCAGCAGACGAGACCATGGTCGGCAGTGTCCTGCCTATCGGAGACAACGCACAACCACACTGGCTCGGCCAGGTCCTCGTCGACGATGTGGCAGCGACCTGCCGGCGGACGGCCTTCCTTCAAGGTGAGATCTTGCTGGAGCCCGCCATGCTCGATGGCGTCGGTAAGCTCGCCGTGGTGGCGGACCCAAGTGGCGCGGTGTGGAGCCCCACCCAGCCTGAAGTCCTGCCTACCGAAGACGTGTTCACCGGCCAGGGTCGGATGATCTGGGCGACGCTCCTGGCACCCCGACCTGACCTCGCTGCAAAGGCCTACAAACAGCTTCTCGACTGGAAACCTCGGGGCGTCAGTCCCACTCCCCACGGCGATGTCCACCTCCTCGGAAAGCGTCGCACACCAGTCGCGGGGGTCATGGCGCTCGAGGAGTCCCAGCCGGCACAGTGGGTTCCCCATGTCCAGGTCGTGCAGATCGAGGCTACGGCCGACCGCGCCAGCTCGCTCGGCTTTGAGGTTGTCCTTCCGCCCGCCTCGGTCGAGGGCGTAGGGACGTTGGCCATCTTCAGAGATCCGCAGGGTGCGCTGATCGGCGCCATCACCCCAATAGACTAGTGCCATCCCCCGGATGGTAGCGGACGGACTTTGGGTTATTCTCACATCCTCAGCGTGTTGGATTCGTCTACAATTCGGCATCTGGGGTGCGCGACACGACCCGTATCGCCCCCATAGGTCCCACGTACCGACCACCCCCATGGTTGGAACCCCCCGGAGCTCATGATGAGTGCCCATCCCATCACGGAAGAGACAGGTGCCGAACAGGCAGTGTCGGCCGATACCGAGGCCCCTCCGACCGTCTACTGTGAGGTGGACAACCGGTCCCTCGATGCCGTCCCTACGCCCGAGTACACCGACGAAGAACATGGCACGTGGGCCTTGTTGCTGGAGCGTCAGCGCAAGATGGTCCCCACCCGGGCCTGTGGCGAGTACCTCCGCGGCTTGGAGCGCATGCCGTTTGGGGGCGGCACACGAATCCCAACGCTGCACGATGTGAGTGCGTCCATCGAACGCCATACCGGCTGGCGGCTCCACCGGGTCGACGGCCTCGTCCATCCCAAGCAGTTCTTTGAGCTGTTGGCAGACCGTCGTTTTCCCTCCACCGACTTTATCCGTAAGCGAGAAGAGCTCGACTACACGCCGTCGCCCGACATGTTTCACGACCTGTTCGGACACAGCCCGTTGCTCACCGATCCCGAGTTCACCGAGTTCTTCTACGATTTCGGTCAGGCGGGCTTGGCAGCGTTTCGCAAGTTCCCAGATGGTCATCCCATTCAGGAAGCCATTGCAAGAATGTATTGGTTCACCGTCGAGTTCGGCCTCATCGACTCCGGAAACAACCTGCGCGCCTATGGTGCGGGGTCCATTTCGTCCCCAGAGGAAATCTTGCATTGCCTCAGCGACAACTGTACGCGCCTGCCTTTCGACCCGAGCGTTGTCGCACAGCATGACTATGACATCTGGCATCTACAAGACGTGGTCTACGTGATCTCCGGATTCGGGTCGCTCGGCACCCTCTTCCGAGACTGGGCACGAGACGAGAACCTCCTCCCGTGACCCACCACAGGTGAACAACCGGGACAATGATCGGTTGCGACCTCTTGGTTGGACACGCTACACTCTGACAGTCAACCATCTTCCAACCTCAGGTGCATACCCAGCGAGGCACACCATGCGTTCCATTTCCGTCTTGACCCTCGTGGCGTTGTCCACGGTCGCTTGCGAGCCCGAACTCCAGATTCGCGATGAGCCCGTCGTTATCGGCGAGCCCAATGCCCCAGAGCTCGAAGTTCCTACACGGACGGATGTCATCACGCAGGTCACGACGCCAAAGGTCGACGTTCTCTGGGTGATCGACGACTCCTGCTCCATGGCTGACGAGCAGGCGAAGCTCGCAGAGAACTTCCCGCTCTTCATCGAGTTCTTCCTCGACTCCGGTCTCGACTGGCACATCGGCGTGCTCTCGACCGACATGACGGCCAACAGCAAGAGCGGCAAGCTCCAAGGCGCCGCCGGCTTCAAGTACCTCGACAACGACGTCCCCAATCCTGCGGGCCTGTTTGCTGACATGGCACAGCTCGGCACCGGCGGTTCGTTCGAAGAGAAGGGTCGCGCCGCTGCCTACGCTGCACTCACCGATCCTCTGCTCTCCGGGTACAACGCTGGGTTCTACCGTGACGAAGCGAGCCTTCACCTCGTCGCCATCTCCGACGAGGAGGACCAGTCCGGCAACAACCCGACCCGAAACGAGTTCATCGGTTTCCTTCGCAGCCTCAAGCAAGAAGATGACATGGTCACTTTCTCCAGCATCGTGGGCCCCAACCCTGCCGCTTGCGGCGCGCAGACGGGCAGCAACTACCACGCCGTGACCAACGCCATTGGCGGTATCATCGAGTCCATCTGCGAAGATGACTGGGCACCCGTCCTCGAGGAGCTCGGTCTGCAGGCAGCCGGTCTGCGTCGTGAGTACTTCTTGTCCGAGCTTCCCGTCGCAGACAGCATTCGGGTCTACGTCGAAGATGGTGACTACGTCTACGGCGGTGTCAACCGCATCCAGCTCGAGGACAGCGACCTTCCAACCGCATGCTCCGAGACCTGGCAGAACGCGACGTTCTGCTTCACCTACGACTACGATGACCGACGAAACTCCATCATCATGGAAGAGTTCGTTCCATCGCCACTCGCACAGGTCAACATCACGTACGACCTGCTCTCCGGCGCGCAGGGTGTGCTCGACGTCGAGTGACACCCTCGTCCGTTACGGCATGGTTCGGTCATGCCACAACAAGCCGCTCTCACGAGCGGCTTTCTTGTTTGGAGCGTGACCGATGATCCACTTTCAAGCCCCCCGAGTCGAGCCTGCCACCCTTCCGCTCGTCGGCGGCGGCGTATGGACCGTGCGACGGTTGATCTGCATCGGCCGAAACTATGCAGCGCATGCCGCAGAGATGGGCGCCGATGTCCGGTCACCCCCCTTTCACTTCCTCAAGCATGCCCATGCCGTCTGGCCCGCCGATGCCTCCGGTGAGGGTGTATGCCCCCTCCCTCCTCAGCACGACGAGCTCCATCACGAAGTGGAGCTCGCCATCGGACTGACCCGGCGCGCCCACATGGTGTCCGCTGACGCGGGATGGTCGTGCATCGGCGCCGCTGGGGTCGCCATTGACCTCACGCGACGGGATGTACAGCGCACCGCCAAAGCCTCGGGTCGCCCCTGGGCCAGTGCGAAGGACTTTGATGCAGCAGCACCCTTCGGCTGGATGCAACCCTTGGCCGACCCCCACGTCCTCACCACTGGAGCCATCGCGCTTCAGGTCAATGGCGCCATCCGCCAAGAAGGCGACCTGTCTGACATGACGTGGAGTGCCGGCGAGCTTGTCGCCCAGCTCTCGATGCTCATGACACTTCATCCCGGTGACGTCATTCTCACGGGCACGCCCTCCGGTGTCGCAGCACTTCAAGATGGCGATCGCGTGATGGCCACCATCGCAGGGCTACCCGAGCTGGCGTTTCACATGGGCTCCGTTCGCGACGGCCCCATGTAGACCCGTCCATCCGCCGTGCGTGACCAGGCCACAATCCACTGCACCGCGCGGGCATAGGCAGCCACGCCACCTTCGACGTTGTTCGCCTTCAAGTAGACATCGTTGAAGGACCGATGCAGGTCATCTAGCTGACTATCGTAGCGCTGCCAGAAGGCGGCGCGCGCTTCGGCATCCCGTCGAACACCGGGCAGCCTCTGTTCCGCCATCGCCCGCGCGCGTTCCACATCCACGGGAATCGCGGCTCGAAGCAGCTGCCCGTAGATGGCGACCCAAGCGCCATATCGAATCAGTGCCGGCTGCGCGCGGACCCCTGCGAGGTACCCGAAGAAGTTCGCTTCATCTTCGCTGGCCACCATCCGCTGATGCGCCTTTTCATGGGCCATGATCTGGGGTTGTGTCCAGGCCGGCGTGTTGCCATTGATGTTGGCCTCTCCCGTAAACGGCAGGTAAATGCCACCTATTCCCATCCAACACAGCGCCTCACTCACCCACATGACCTTGGTGGGTCCGCGGCGTGCCCCAAAGCTCTCAGGAAGCCCAAGGTCCTCCCCCAACCGCGCATAGGCGACTTCGAGGGCACCATCGGCATTGAAGCCCTCTGGCGGATGGGTGACCTCGCCGGCATCGATGGACCCATGGACCTCGACATACGCAGCGTTGGCCTTTCGAACCGCCCGTTCCAACAGCTCGAAGAGCTCTTCTTCATCCAGATCTTGGGGTTGATCGAGGACCTCGAGACCAAGCCGCTCCGAGACGGGAGGCTGAAAGTAGCTCAAGCCCCAAGAGGCATAGAACCAGAACACCACCACCGACGTCGTCGCCGCCACGATGCTGAACTCCCGAAGCAGCAGACGCCACCAGCTGTCTCTGCCCATGAGAAGGTCGGAGAAGGCCTCGCCCCACCGCCACAACACCCAGAGCACCCCGAGGCCAATGAGCACTTCCGCCACAGAAAAGGGGGCTGCAGACGTGAGCCAATTGAGGGCGCGCGCCACGGTCACGCCGGCACCCTCCACCACATGCCGCTGAACCCATGTGGGGTCGTCGGCCAGTCCCAAGAGCATGCCGGACAGCCCACCGCACATCAGCGTCAGGAAGGTGGCCCATCCAAGGTGCAACGGAGGTCGCGTAGGTGCTGTCTCGGGTCGTTCCGACTGGGTCACTGGCTTCCCCTTACCGTGTACTTAGCCGCACCCCTCGAACCCCGCATCGCGATAGAGGACGCGGGCTGACCGGGAGGGCCCGTGGCGTCATCGAGATCATACTGGGAAGACCGTTTTCTCTCTTGGCCCGTTGTCGTGATTGGCTCTGGCATTACCGGTCTGAGCGCAGCACGGCATCTCGCCGCAGCCGGTGTCCGCGTGCTGGTCCTCGAACGTGGCCTGCTCCCGTCTGGCGCCAGCACCCGAAACGCTGGATTCGCGTGCTTCGGGAGCGTATCCGAGCTCCTCGAAGACCTTGAGAGCCTGAGCGAGGACGCCCTCTGCGGCCTCGTCGAGCGCCGGTGGTCCGGCTTGTGCCAATTACGAGAGCGCTTCGGAGCCGACGCACTCGGATGGGATCCCCATGGCGGTGTCGAGGTCATTCCCGGTGACCCTGCACCGCTCTTCGGTGCCATCCCGAGACTCAATGACCTGCTCAGGCCCATCTTTGGGGGGGCAGTGTTCTCGGCGGGTCCCGCGGCGGGTCCACGCCTTGGCTTTCGGCAAGGTACGAGTCTCATTCACAACAGCTTCGAGGCCGGCATTCACACGGGCGCGCTCATGCAGGCCTTGCTCGCTGATGCAAGAGAGGCGGGCGCAGAGATCTGGACGGGTGCTTCTGTCGAAGCCCTCGAGGAGCTCGGGTCGGGCGTACGACTCACCCTCGGTGGCATGCAGCTTCATGCCTCCACCGTCCTTGTCTGCACCAACGGCTTGACGCCGTCGCTTCTGCCTGATCTCGACGTCGTTCCCGCGCGCGGCCAGGTCTTGCTCACCAGTCCGATTCCTGGTCTCAAGCTGCGTGGCGTGGCACATCTCGACAGAGGGTACACCTACTTCCGTGAGATTGATGGACGAGTCCTGCTGGGCGGCGCACGCAACCACTTCCGCGACGCCGAGCAGACTGCCTCGTTTGGGACCACACCATCGGTACAGGCCCACCTCGAAGACCTGCTGAGGGAGCTCATCCTTCCGCAGCACGCCGACCTCACCATCGAGCGACGCTGGTCTGGCATTATGGGCATTGGTGCCACACGCGAGCCACTCGTCGCGCAGGTCAGCCCAAGCATACATGTGGCGGTCCGACTCGGCGGAATGGGCGTCGCGCTCGGCGCTGAAGTGGGACGCCTCGGTGGCCAAGCCGTCCTCGAGAATCAGTAGGCAGTCAACACCCAGATCACGGGGTCCACATCGAGGTCGTGCCCCGCATCTGAGACACCTCGGACCACAACGATCATGTCATTCTCCGCGATCAGGTCGCGGGACGACAGCACGGATGCCACCCGCTCTGCCGGTCCCAAGTTGGACTCCATGCCCGTCGGGATGCGACCCGTCACCAAGAAGCGGTGATCACGCAGGCTCAGTTTCTGCCATGGGATGGTGTGACCCGGCTCACGAAAGAACCGCTCGGTGACAGAGAGCGACCGTCCTTCGACCTCATCGACGATCTCGCCAGGACGCGCAATCTCCACACGCAGGTGCACCGCTTCGTCAGCTGGTCCCGACCAGAACGCCTTCAGCGACTTAGAGAGCCGCCGTGTAAACGCACCCCAGTTGACGAGTTCGTCCTGACTAAACGTCGTTTTCCGGCTCTGCAGATCGATGGCGGCCGTGGTCCCCGAGTGCAGATCTGCCGCGTGGCTTGGTGTGCTCCACAGCACCGATGATGCGAGCAATGTCCAGATCATGATTCTCCCCCACCCCATGAAACGGCTGCAGGACGCAAACCCTTTAGGCCCGAGCATGACGTTTCGAGACGACGGCTTTAACGCTTCTTCTGGACGGGTTCATGACATCCAGAAAGCCCCTGTCAACTCACCACATAATTCACACCTACGGGCCGCCGAACGTGTAGGCTACGCGACTGCATCACTTGGGATCTGACATGCGTCTCTCTGCCCTTCTCGCACTCGCCGTCTCGACCAGCGCTCTCGCGGTTCAACCGCCCGAGACCACATGGCTTGGGATGGAGCCCCACCGCGTCCAGCCGACGTCGGCCGCGGGCCAGACCGTATGGTCCCAACACGCAGACTGGCAGCAGTTCCTTGACCAGTATCCCGGGTGGGAGGCCACCTTCGATGAAGTCACGGGCCAGCCCATTCGGGCTTGGGGTCCCCCCATCTTCCTCGGTCAAGACCCGGTGGCCCGTCTCAAGACCCTCATCGGCACACATCCAGACCTGTTTGATACGGCGCGCATGTCCTGGAGCGTCACACACGACCATCTCGATCCTGATGACGGCGTGCACTACGTTGATCTCCACGCGTCGCTCGACGGTGTCCCGGTTATCAACGGACGTCTCACCACACGCATCGTGAACGGGCGCTTGGTCATGTTCGGTGTCGACACGCTGCGCCACCATGAGGTCTCCGGCCAACGCATCCTCTCCTCGCGCGATGCCATCGATGCACTCTTGGCCGCCCACCCTCACCCCAATGCCGATCACTTGCTCTGGCCACGCCACGATGCGCCCGACGGTGTGCGCCTCGTTTGGTTGCCTACCCAAGCCTTTGGCAAGGCACAGCTGCGACTCGCATGGGAAGTTCGCACCGAGACCACCACACCCGTAGGTCAGTGGGTTGGCTACATCGATGCCGAAGACGGTCAGCTGCTCAACCTTCACAATGAGATTCGATTCTTCGAAGGCACGCTCTATGCCGAGCATGATGACCGGCTCTACGGCGGCACCGAGGTCTCGCCGCTGTCGAAGGCCCTCATCCTGCCGACCAAGGCCGGACAGCTCTACACAGATGAAGAGGGGTTTGTGAGCTTCAAGGGCGAGGAGGCCACGGTCTCGCTCACGGGACTTGAGGTCGACATCAATGATGTGCAGGGCAATGTCAGCCCCGTGATTCCCGAAGACAACATCCTGAGGGCCACCGACTACTTCGACCGTGCCGCCCCCCTCTCCTCCTATGTCTTTCAGATGCAGGTCAAGGAATGGGGCGAGGCCGTGGCCCCCAGCAACACCTGGGTGCGCAACCGCACCGACTCTAACGTCAACATCAACCAGAACTGCAACGCCTATTTCGACGGGTCATCCGTCAACTTTTACCGAGCAGGTGGCGGATGCAACAACACGGGTCGGCTGGCCGATGTGAACTACCACGAGTGGGGCCACGGACTGCATACCTACGCCGCACCCTTTGATGCCTACGACGGATCACTCGGTGAGGGTGCCGCCGATGTCGTGTCCTTCCTCATCACCGACGATCACCGCCTCGCACCCAACTTCTTTGTCGGCGGTGGCACTCTTCGCGATGCCAAGAACAACAGGAGCTACCCCGAGAACTTCTCTAGCAACGCCAACTTCATCCACAGCAACGGCATGATCTTCAGTGGTGCCATGTGGGACCTGCGCGAGAACCTGCGGGCGTCTCTCGGCGAGCCCGCCGCCACCGACATCACCAGCCAGTTGCTTGTCGGCGCACTCAAGGGCGGCCCCGACATCCCCTCGTCGTTCGCCGACGTCATGATGGCGGATGATGACGACGGAGATCTGTCCAACGGCACGCCCCACATCTGCGACATCGTGGATGCATTCGCACAGCATGGACTCGGACCGGGTGCGGGCAACAATGTGGTGGCGGAGCACACACCCCCCGTCCTCGTGCCCGACGTTCCTACGACCCTGCAGGCGCGTATCGACAACCCCGCGCCGGACTGCCTCGACCTCGATGTGCAGGGTGGAGAGCTCTCTTGGCGGCGCATCGGGGAGACCGACTGGCGGCGTGTCCCCCTCGACGTCGTAGACAGCGAGAGCGTCGAGGCCGAGCTTCCCGCGCTCCCGCTCGGTAGCATGGTCGAGTATTACCTCGAGCTCGAGCAGCCCTCGGGGCAGGCCATTCAGTCGCCCTCCGGCGGCCGCATCAAGCCCTACACGCTCCACGTCGGCGAGACCCTCGACGTCTGGTGTACGGACTTTGAGGTCAACCGCGCCGGCTTCCGCGGCTCACTCGTGTCGGGGACGGACTCGGATGGTGCCAATGACTGGCAGTGGGGCGAGCCTCTCGGCGAGGGTGGCGATCCCGAGTTTGCGGCCAGTGGCTTCCAAGTCTGGGGCAACGACCTTGGCGCGCAAGGCTTCAACGGCGAGTACCAGAACGAGAAGCACAACCGTCTGACCAGCCCCGAGTTTGGTCTCGGGCACTACCAAGACGTCTTCCTCTCCTATCAGCGCTGGCTCACTGTCGAGGACGGCGTATTCGATCGCGCCACCATCCTTGCAGATGGCAACCTTGTGTGGGGCAACTGGTCGAGCTCAGAGGATGACGGCACGGACCACCATCTCGACACCGAGTGGACCGAGCACATCGTTCCACTCGGGACCGCGGGGGACGATGGCATCGTCACCATTACGTGGGAGATCGAGAGTGATGGCGGACTGACCTTTGGCGGCTGGACGCTCGACGATGTCTGCCTCAAGGCACCCGCGACGCCCGCCAACCGACTGGCCATCACCGACCTCGCCGTCACGCGAACATCCAGCGCTACAGAGTTCACCTGGACCCACCCGCTGCACGCGCCCGTCGAGTCTGTCCGAATTGTCCGTACGTTGGGACGCCTGCCCGAGGGCGCCGAAGACGGCGTGGTCGTATATGAGACCAATGACGTCGTCGCGGGTGAGCCAGCATCTGCCAGCATCGAGGCGGCCGAGAGCCGAAAAGGCGTTCACTACGCCGCCTATGGCTTCGATGGTGAGGACTGGCTCCCGTGGACGGTGCTGGGCTACAATGCCGCTGCGTTCGAGCCAGACGCGTCCAACGCCGGACTCCTCGAGGGTGAGCTCGCGAGCGCCCTGTGTGGGTGTCAGACGGGTCCCCGCGGAGGCTGGATCCTCCTCGGCCTCCTTCCGCTGGCGATCCGCCGCCGGCGGGTTGGATGATGCCCATCATGAGAAGCATGGGCGGGTGGGTCCTCCTCGCTGCCCTGACGGGATGTCCCAAGCCCGGTCCCGTGCCTGATGCCGAGCCCACCGCCCAAGAGACACGGGTGGTCACCCTCGATGGTGCGTTTCCGCTGGAAGGTGTCTTGCACCTTCCTGCCACCGAGGATGGGCGCCCAGTACCGGGCGTCATTCTCGTGCATGGGAGCGGACCCATCAGCCGGGCAGCATCCGTCCCGGGGCAGCTGAATATGGGGTTCGGTTTCACGCTTCCCGTCTTCAAGCAACTGGCCAACGCACTCCAAGAGCGCGGCGTCGCCGTGTTGCGCTACGACAAGCGCACATGCGGAACATTCAATGGCCTCTGCGACAACGCCTACCCCACCCCCGACATCGATACCCTGACGGTCCAGGACTTCATTGCCGACGCCGTTCAGGCCTCCACATGGTTGTCGGCCCAACCCGAAGTGGATGCGACGCGGGTCATGGTTGTCGGCCACTCCCAAGGCGGCGGCTTAATGCCTGCCATTCTCGCGGATGCGCCCGAGCTTGCCGGAGGCATCAGCGTCGCGGGTCCATGGCGTCCCATCGACGACCTCATGGCCTACCAGCTCGCCTTCTCGGAGCAACTGCTGGAAGAGACCGGCGCCACTAACGAACAGATCGAGGCGGCGTTGGGCGACCTCGGCACCATAGTGGACCAGCTCGATGCCCTGCGTGCTGGCACGCATGATGGTGCACCGATCGGCGGTTCCCCAAGCACCTTCTGGCAGAGCTGGATCGAGGCCGGCGATGCGCGACCCGCACACGTCCTTGCAGAGACCCGACCGCTGCTTGCGATTCAGGGTGACTACGACTGGAATGTACCAGTCGACCCCGAGCTCCTCGGATGGGAAGCGTCCGGCGTGTCCACCACATCAGTGCCCTGCGTCACCCATGCCCTCAACTGCATCAGCCAGCCTGACTACCTGAAGATTGGGCCCGACGATATCGCTGCGCAGGTCAGCGACGAACTCGTCGATGCGCTGCATGAGTTCATCACCGCACCACCCGGGTGAGGTTGCGATAACGCCCGCCTCCGCGCCACCATGCGCACGTAGCGACGTTTCATCATCGGGCCTCGCATCTGGATTGCACGCCCCTGACTCGACATCTGGGTCCCGATCGACCAAGCTGTGGCCGTAATGGAGTGCCCGATGGCAGAGCGTCCCCTCGAAGACGACATCGTTGTCGACCAGACCGGTCGCATGACCTACACCGGCTACTTGAAGCTCGATGAGCTGCTCGCCTGCCAAGAGCCACTGTCGCGTCCCGCGCATCACGACGAGCTCCTGTTCATCATCCAGCATCAGACGACCGAGCTCTGGTTCAAGCTGATCCTTCACGAGCTTCGCGCAGCGCGCGCCTATGTGATGGAAGACAGACTTGAACCGGCCTTCAAGGTGCTCGCGCGCGTCAAAGGCATCCAACGACAGCTCTTCGAACAGTGGGGCGTCCTTGAGACCCTGACACCCAGCGAGTACAGCGAGTTTCGTGCAGTGCTCGGGACGAGCAGTGGCTTTCAAAGCCTTCAATACCGACTCGTAGAGTTCCTTCTCGGCAACCGTGACCATCAACTCCTCGGGGTTCATGCGCACAACCCTGTCGCGCATGAAGCACTGCTGGAGGAACTGCAGCAACCGAGCCTCTACGACGCCTTCCTCGATCATCTCTCCCGTCGTGGGCTGGCATTACCGGACGAAGTGCTGCAGCGCGACCGGCGGGAAAAGCACACGCCTCACCCCGGTGTCGTAGCAGCCTTTTCGACGATCTACCGCGATCCTCACGACCACTGGGATGCCTATGAGATGTGTGAGAAGTTGATCGATATCGAAGAAGCCTTCAGCCTCTGGCGATTCCGTCACATGAAGACCGTCGCACGCGTCATCGGCTTCAAGAAGGGCACGGGTGGAAGCTCCGGCGTACCCTTCCTCCGAAAGATGGTGGACCACAGCTTCTTCCCAGAACTATGGGACGTTCGCACCCATCTCTGACCTGCGTCGACGGCCCCACCAGAGCAGGCCTAGGCTAGCCCACCAGCCCACGCCGATAGGTCCAGATACCGCCTGACAGCCCTTCTCGGATGTCGGATCGACGATGTTACCGCCCGTGGAGATGGTCTGCAGGACGTCGCGTCCGTTGGCGTCGATCACCAGCTCAGTGCCCTCCGGAATGGACGAGGCCGTGAGCGAATCCGCCACGATCAGGGTCGTGCCGTCGAGGAGGTCCTGCGTGGTCACGATGGGCCCATCGACCGTCAACTCACCCGCCACATCTACGGTTCCACCACCCCAGACGAGAGACCCACCGTCGATGGAGACATCACCGTTGAGTTGTACCGGTACGGTCGGAAGGCTCAGTGAGCCCCCCTCCAACGCCAAGTCGCCCTCGAGCAATCGTAGCCCCACCACGGATGTGCCACGCAGGATCACATCTGCAGCCTCATCGAGCCGCAGAATCCCAAGGTCAAGACTGGCATTGTCCATGGTGAGCGTAGCGAGTGGGCCCAAGGTCACCTCATCCGCAAGCAACCCCCCCGTCGGACTTACCGAGACCACACCAGGTGCATCTACACCCACCGTCAATGACTCGTCGAGCAGCAGCGCCGCCTCGTCGAGAATACTCAGCCGGCCCGAGCCCATCACACCGTCATGCAGGGCACCCACGGTGAGATGAGAAGACATGGCCGGACGCTGGACCCGCACCTCAAGCGGACGCCACGGATGAGAGATCTCGGTGAGATCGAACGCGAGGCTGTACCGGTTCCAGGTGAAGACCCACGGGAGCTGCAGGTCGTCGACGCCCGATGCGTAGACCGTGTCATACACCAGCTGCCCGAGACCTTCGATGGGTGCGTCGTTGGGTGCGATCGGCACCTGACCCGTGATCGTCGCCGCGAGGGTCATGGCAGCCACCTGGCTCCCAAAGAGCGACGGGTGGGAGCCATCGGCCACATAGAGCGACCGAAAGACCGAACCCGTCTTGTCAGGTTCCGCTTCTTGGGCGCGGATCGCGCCAAACACCCGACCTACAGGCGCGAGGTAGACAGGTCGAGAAGGCTCATCGAGCAGGGCTGCATAGCCCAGATAGCCCTCGTCCAACCTCGCCTGCATGGTCTCAAAGTCGGGGTAGAGCGAGGGGTTACCTGCATCACCATCGCGCCGTCCCCATGTGATGAACAGCATGGTCTCCGCGCCCGCATTCGTAATGGCCTCGTTGAGCCCGAACGCACCATTTCGGCTGCGGATATAGTCGTCGTTCTTCTCACCAAATCCAGGAATCTGCGACTGGTCCTGCAGCACGACCACGCCGGTGGCTGCATCAATTGCCGCAGGCCAGCGCCCTGTACCCGTGCCGTACTCTAGGGCATGGTCACGGAGATTCCAGCCCCCGTTGGTGAGACGATCGCCCGTGCCACGGGGCTCCGGCACCAGCTCATTGAGTTGGTCAGCGAGCAAGACCTCAAGGTCGTTGTAGTAGGTGTAGCTATTGCCCACCATGAGAACATCAGGCGCAGCCGTAGCCAGCGCAGCGTAGAACACCCACATCAAACACTCCGGGCGACTACGCTGACGCGCAGTCTATTCGTAGACCACCAACCAAGATGCCATGGAGAACTCTGGTACCCAAAATCCTGCGCCTTCACCACTGGCACAATCCCATCCCGGGTTTTCTGTCCAGTAGGGGTCGAAGTTCTGGCCGTCTACCGTCACGCTGTAGTCCACCGTGGTCGTGCCACCGGCCGTGATCTGGTCCGTCACGTCCTGCCGCCACATCGGCACCTCTTGGCCCGGACACCAGCCAGCGCGACCAAAGATCCAGGAGCCGTACTGGTTCGGGTACACACCGATGTCTACGGCATCACGGCAGCCATAGTAGTCGTTCGCCTCGGGGTGATCTTCGGTGTAGGTCTCACCGCCCACCACGAAATGATGCTCGTGGTTGCAGAACTCCGCGCAGTTCTTGGACTCCTTGCCAAAGGAATGCCCCGTGATGACCGCCGCGAGCTCCACACGGGTCGCCTCCGCAGGAATGGTGACATCCATCGGCTCATAGCGGTCATTGGTACACGCCGTGAGCTGACCACCACTGTAGAGCGGAATCAGCTGTGTGGGGCGGGCTTGACCCGTGGTCGTAAACCGAAAGTCCAAGGTGATCGGATGGTTGTCGATGGCCTTGTACTTGAAACGGGCTGTCTGGCCCGAGGGCAGTGCAGCCAACAGCGGCGAGATGTCGTGAACCCAGCGACCTTCGCTGGTGTAGCCGGTGATCCAGCGCCCAACCTCAAGGTCACAGACCTCGACGAAGTCCTTTCCGGCGTCAGCAGGTCGATTTTCACAAAGGTGAAGGCTCGTGATGCGGTCCCACTCAGGACAGTTCAGGTCACCCACCGAAGCCCCATTGTTGTCGTCTCGGCCGTCACCATTCTTATCGGTGATGCTCTCGATATGGGTGCAGCTCTGCAGCAAGTCGAGGTGCAGGGTGTCGTAAGACGTGTGGTCCGGCATCTCCACATCGACGTAGATGGCATTGCCACCCCAGCCCGTGCCGCTGTTCTCGTTGTCCCAGAGCCGAACCGTCATCGCCTCTTCTGCATCGAGCGCGCGCTGACGCTGCTCCTCAAAATCGAAGTAGACAGCATGGTTCGCGAGGTACTCCATGGGGTACGACCCATTGGCAGCCCAGTCCACGAACTCACCGATAGGCCGAATCCGCTGGCGCTGGTCAATGCCGAAGCCCACGTTCCGAACCCCTGCATGGTAGGCGTCCGTTCGACGGATGTTGGCCGCACCAAGCTCACCCGCCCAGCCGAAGTTGTCGCTGTCTGGGCGAGGCGTCACAAAGTGAAGACGGTCCGCCCAGTGCGCTTGAGCCTCCTCGCCCATGCGGGCCAGCGCTTGCTCAAAGTCGCCCTGAAGCGCCTCAAGACGATCCTTGCGTGCAGAGGCCTCACTCTCCCAACTCCCAAAGATGTAGTGAGTGTTGTCCGGCGAGGAGTTCAGCAGCTTCTGGGGACGCGCATCGTTCCAGACCGCGTCATGGTAGCCCGACCCGGGCACGAACAGCAGCACCACAAAACTGTCGTCGCCAGTGTAGTGCTCGGAGAGGACGAAGTCGGTGCCATCGAGGCGCTTCCAGCTGATGTCAGCAGCCTTCTCAAAGTAGCGGGCCACGGGTTCGACGTCTTCCCAGACGTTGACCGGGGCATCTTCGACCACACTGGCATCGGTGGCATCGCTCTCATCCGTCGTCCCACCGCAGGCCGCCATCACCAAAACACTCAAGAACATCGACATACGCATCACAAATACTCCGCGCGAGAGCAGAGTCTACCATCAATTGCTCGTGGGACTGTCCTCGAATCCGCCAAGACCTCGTCATGCGAGGTCAACAATGCACATGGAGCACCTACGCCACAGGCGATACGCTGCGGCAAGGAGAAACCATGCGTCTCACACACCTTGCGATGCTCTGCACGGCGTTGGCCTGCGGTGACGACATTGAACCGACCACTGACGCCACCGAGCTGTGCAGCCACATCTTTGCGGTCTGTAGCGACGGACTCGGGTGGTCGAGCGAAGCGGTCTGCACTGATTCCTTCCTCGACGACGAAGCCAGCGGAACCCTATGTGAGACGACAGACGCGTACCTGGTCTGTGCTGCAGGATGCCTGTCGGAGAACACCTGCGGGAACTTCGACCTCTGTGAGACGATCTGCTGGGAGACTCACTGTTGAGCATCATCCAAGGCCGCAAGCCGCTCTTGCGTACGCTGTAGGACCTGACCCTCAAGGCGTGCCTCTGCGAGCAGTTGGATGAGCTCCCGTCGCGCCACAGCCTTGGTGGCGTCACACACGGGCCACGCCCCTGTCAGCGCATCGTCTGCTTGCTGCTCCAGCGCGCCCACGGTTTCAGCGAGCGACAGCGGCAGCTCGGTGGACCGGTCCTTCAACGGACGTGCAGCAGCATACGTGCCGCGAAGCGCCCCGGCGCCCAAGGCCAGACAATGTGCTCCGGTCGAGGTCAGGCCGTGCCACCGGGGTCGTGGGTGCCCACTGGTGCCCAATAGCGCGACAAATCCGTCGTCAAGACCCACCGTTGTCGTCGACGCGAGCGTCCGCCATGCCGCAAGGCTGGGAATGTGAGTGCCCCGAGACCACTCCAGCGCCTGAAGCGCACTTGACCACACAGGCTCCGTGCGTGTGAGCCCCACATGCACGCGAAGGTCTTCGTGCGCCGCCCATGCCGCCGCAAAGCTATCGAGATCGGTCACGGCGCTCCAGGATGCTGCCGCAGCCAGCACCTTCTTTGCCACCACCGGGTCGGCGTCTTCGAGCAGCGCGTCGAGGCCGACCAATGCACCGACCTCAGCCTCCGATTGACGCACCTCCGAGTCTGGCATTGTGGAAAACCCGCAAGCCCAAAGCACCAGCCATCGCCACCCCATACACACTCTCCACGTCATCGTATGCCACGCCGCATGACAATTGATTTGCCGTACGGTTCTCCACCTCTTATGGGCGTCCCCTCAAGACTTCTGTCATTTACATCAGCCGGCGCGTCGAGGCCAAGGTCAATTCCACTTCCTTCGTTTCGGAACGCTTTCCTCGACGCGCCTCGGCTCTTGCACTCACCCACGCTGCAACAGCGCTTCGGGAAAACCGCGTGTCGCTTCGGTGTCTCCGCGGTCACCAGTCGTCACAGGCACTTCTACATCCCTTTGCAGGCCTCCGTCACATAGTTAGTGAGCGATTACTAACTAAAGGGACACGATGGCTCGCCCACGCCAAATGACCGACGAGGCCATTCTTGAGATCGCCCGCGAGTGCTTCTTGGAGCATGGTGCGAGCGTCTCCACCCGGACCATCGCCGATCGGGTCGGCCTCTCCCAACCGGCGCTGTTTAAGCGATTTGGGACGAAGCTTGCGCTGATGCTCAAAGCGATCGGACTAGCACCCGCACCACCTTGGGCCGCCCAGTGCGCCCTCGGCCCAGACGACCGTCCGGTTCCCGACCAGCTGTACGACCTCGCATCCCACATGCTGGGCTTCTTCACCCGTATGGTCCCACGGATGATGGTGCTCAGGTCGCACGGCATTACGCCAGCAGACCTTTTCGATGACCTCGAGTCCTCTCCCCCCGTTCGAGGTTTGCAGATCTTTCGGCAGTGGCTTGACGTCTTGGTCGAACAGGGACGGATGCGCCCCGTCGACACCACCATGATGGCCGCCACCTTTCTTGGCCAGATTCAATCCCGTGCCTTCATCCAACACACGTTTGGACACCACCTCGCCCGCGAAGATGACGCGTCTTTTCTCCGCCATGTGGTCGATATCGCCTGGCATGGCATTCAACCCACGGAGTGCGCCCCATGAGCCCGCGCTACCTTCCCCTCGCCTTCTGCCTCCTCTGGCCGCCTCTCGATGCCTTCGCAGGTCGCGGCGCCAGCGGTACACCGGTCGGAATGCCCCCCGCCTACAGTCAGGGAAACAGTGGGGAGATCACCATCGCCCCATGGTGGGACACCTTCAACGACCCTGCGATGTCGGGGTTGATGAACCGTGGACTCGCCAACAACCTCGATGTGGTCACGGCAAGGAGCCGTATCCAGCAGGCGCGCGCACTCGCCCAGCAGGCGCTCGCTCCATTGCTGCCACAGGTCAGTTTCGACGCACAGATGTCTGCGGCGCCACTCGACACGCTCGGCTTTCAGTTCGGTGGGTTCCCGACCGATCCCAACGCACCGAGTCTGTACACCTCATCCAGTGCGCGGTTCAACGCCAACCTTGGTGTCGATCCCTTTGGACGCGACATCCTCGGTGCCACGGCAGGTGCGCGCGATGCACGTGCGACCGAGGCTGATGCCGATGCTGTCGCCATGTCGATGGCTCAGCAGCTTGCCAACGCGTGGTTTGAGCTCGCCCTACAGCTCGAACAGGTGCGTGTGGTTGAAGCGCAGGTGGAGACCAACAAGACCCTCCTCGAGCTCGTGGAGCGTCGGTTCGACCGGGGGGAGGCCACTGGCCTCGAGGTGCTTCAGCAACGCCAACAGCTCGCGGCAACAGAGGCCAACCAGCCGCTCGCCGAGCTCCAGCGAGACCTCGCTGCGCAGCAGCTCTCTGTCCTCCTCGGCGAAGACCCCACCAAACCTCCGCCCATGATGCCCACTGGACTGGTCACGTTGCCGCCTGCTCCAGCCGTCGGCCAACCCCGAGATCTTATGGCGAATCGCCCTGACCTCCGCGCCGCAGATGCTCGCCTCGACGCTGCATGGCAGCGCAGAATGCAGAAGGAGCGCAGCTTCCTTCCCAGTTTCGGTGTGAATGCCAACGCGGGGTGGCAGTTCTTTGATGCCGGCACACTCAATGAGCAGTTCGCATGGGGCATCGGAGCCCAGGCCAGCTTCCCCATCTTCGACGCCGGCCTCACCATCGCAGGCTTGCGTCAGGCGCGCGCCAATGAGGCGATCGCCCAGCATCAACTCTCGGGTGCGGTTCTCGCGGCGACGCAGCAAGTCGAGGCCGCGCTGGCACAAGAACGTGCGCAACGCCTACGTCTCGAGGCCACCCAGACCCGCGCTGCAGCCGCCGAGCTGGCCTGGCAGGAGTCGAGTCGCCGCTACGAGGCTGGCCTCGTCGACTTCTTGACAGTTCTCACCACACTCACGGCACGGGACGATGCGCAACTCGGGGCACTCCAAGCTCATCGAGACGCGCTGAACGCTCGCGTGCAGCTCCACACCGCTCTCGGCGGCGCTTGGACCAAGGCGCTCGCATCCGGAGGCACCCCATGACCCGAAACCTGCTCAAGTGGTTGCTACCCATCCTTCTTATTGCCGCAGGCGTCGTCGTCTTTGTCGGACTTCAGGCCATGAACACGCCCACACAGAAGGTGGTCGCGGCCCCCGCACCCACCAGCGTGCACGTGGTCACCGTTCAGGGTGCACCCGCCCAAGCTCAGGTCGAGACCAGCGGCACCGTACGGGCAGACCGTGAGATCACCCTCATGCCAGAAGTCTCCGGTCGCATCACCGAGGTGGGGTCCGGATTTCTTCCCGGCACACGTGTGCGCGCGGGCGAGGCCTTGTTCTCCATCGATGCCCGTGAATACCGCTTTGCCGTAGCGGCCGAAGAGGCCCGCGTGGCCCAGGCCAACCTCGAGCTGCAGCTGGAGCGTCGACGTGGCGAGCAAGCACGCCGCGAATGGGCGCTGCTTGGGAACGAAGGCACCCAAGATGCGCTCTCCCAACGTCAACCGCACCTTGAAGTTGCCGAGGCAAATCTCGAGGCCGCAGAGGCGTCCCTCGCGCGCGCCCGACTCAATCTGCAGCGCACGCAAGTCCGTGCACCCTTCGACGCCGTCGTCATCACCGAGTCCGTCGATGTGGGACAGCTCGTCACCCCCCAGATGATGGCCGGCCGACTCATTGGCACGGACGCCTTTCGGGTCGACGTGAGTGTGCCCGTCTCTCGCCTCGGACTTCTGGGGCTCGGCACGGGCACCACGAGCGCGAAGATCAGCCAACGTCTCTCCGATGGTCAGACCCTCGAAGCCACCGGCGAAGTTCTAGAGCTGGTGGGAGAGCTCAACGCCGAGAGTCGCACCGCCACCGTACTCGTTCGCATCAACCACCCGTGGGACCAAGCCGCAGCGTCCATCCCCATTCTCCCTGGCGCGTTTGTCGAGGTGCAGTTGCTCGGCAGCATGGTGGACACGGCCTTCCAGATTCCTCGGTCGGCCCTCATCGATGGCCGACAGGTCCGTGTCGCATCACCCGACGACACCCTGGAATTCAAGACCGTGTCGGTCGCCTTCAGCGATCGCGAGTTCGCCTGGGTCGATGCCGGACTCGCTGACGGTGACCGCGTGATCATCACCCCACTTTCTCTGCCCATTGAAGGCATGGCGCTCGACGTCACCGAAGCTGCCGCCGAGGGGGAGTGACATGTCTGACCCTCACACGGAAACCCAGAGTGGCGGCGGCCCCATGGGTGCGCTCATCGCCTGGATGGCCAAGAACTCCGTGGCCTCCAACTTGTTCATGTTCGCGATTCTCGCCGGGGGCGCCCTCGGCCTGATGCGCATCAAACAAGAGGTCTTTCCAGAGTTCTCCCTTGATGTCATCAGCGTCAGTGTCCCGTATCCAGGGGCGAGTCCCACCGAGGTGGAGCAGGGCATCATCCTCGCGATTGAGGAACAGGCGCGCGGCCTTGATGGGGTGAAACGGGTCACGAGCACCAGCGCCGAGGGCGTCGGAACCGTCAGCATCCAGACCCTCCTCGGAGAAGACCCCAACAAGGTGCTCGGTGACGTCAAGAACGCCGTCGACCGCATCACCAGCTTTCCCGCCGATGCCGAAGAGCCCCAAGTGGCCTTGGCCAACAACCGAAATCAGGTGGTGTCGTTGGTGTTGAGCGGCGATGTCAGCCGGCAGACGCTGTACGAGCTCGGTGAGACGATGCGCGCTGACCTGCTCGCTGCTGGTCTCACCCAAGTCGACATCTCGGGCCTTCCCCCCCTTGAGGTGCGCATCGAGGTCCCCAGAGACAACCTCGAAGCCTACGGGTTGACCCTCGACCAAATCGCGCAGCTCATCCGCGCGTCGAGTCTTGAGCTCCCAGGTGGCGGCGTCAAGACGGCCAACGGCGAGATCTTGGTCCGCGTGTCCGATCGCGCCATGACCGGCGAAGAGTTCCGCGACATCATCCTTCGTGGGACACCGCTCGGTGCGACCGTCCGTCTCGGCGATATCGCCCAGATCTACGATGACTTTGCCGACACCACCAAAGAGGCCTACCTCGACAGCCTCCCCGCAGTTCGCATCACAACCTACCGCGTCGGCAGTGAGACCCCAGAGGGTGTGGCGACGATCGTCAAGGACTACGCCAGCCAGTTCGAGGCCGGCCTCCCGGCGGACATGAACCTTGTCATCTGGGATGATGACAGCGAGCTGCTCCGTGGTCGCATCGATCTCTTGGTGCGCAATGCGCTGTCCGGGATCGTCCTCGTGTTCATCGTCCTCTGGTTCTTCCTCGACCTGAGGCTCGCCTACTGGGTTGGGCTCGGCATTCCGATCAGTTTCATGGGCGCATTCTTGTTGCTGCCGCTCGCGGGCGGCTCCATCAACATGATCAGCCTTTTTGCCCTCATCATCACCCTCGGCATGGTGGTCGATGATGCCATTGTGGTCGGTGAGAACGTCTTCGAGAAGGCGCAGGCAGGTCTGTCTCCGATGAAGGCCGCCATCGAGGGCGCCCAAGAGATGTCCGTCCCCGTGACCTTCGCGATTCTCACCAGCGTCGCCGCCTTTGCCCCCATGCTCGCGGTGCCCGGCGTCTCTGGAAAGATCTTCGCCGTCATTCCTACCGTGGTGGTATCGGTCCTCATCTTCAGCTTGCTGGAGTCCTTCTTCGTCCTCCCAGCCCACCTCGGTCACGGGGGGAGCATCGCCATCCCCGGTGGCATCACGCTGTTCTTGTTTCTCCTGCTCGGACCTGCGCTCGGAGTGACCGACCAGCTGATGATGATCGCGCCCTTCGTGATCGCGATGGTTCCCCTCTTCTTGGGCATCGAGCGTGTGCTGGGCCTTCGTCCTACGCCTCCCGAGCTCCATACGATGGGGCAGCGGTTCCTCGATGCCGTCGATGCGCCACGACGGGTCATGTCCGGCGCCCTTGAACGCTTCATCGAGCGGGTCTACACCCCGACCCTCGACGTGTTGTTGGAGTGGCGGTACGCGACCCTGGGTGCATCGCTCGGCCTGCTCATTGCGACCTTTGGCCTCATGGCCTCGGGCGTCCTCCCCTTCAAGTTCTTCCCCGCCTTGGAGGGTGACGTCGTCAAGGTGAGCGCTCGGCTTCCCTACGGCGCGCCCGTCGCTCGGACGCGTGAGATTGGCCAGATGCTGGAAGAGAGCCTGCAACAGACCATTCAGGACTTGGACGCCACGGCGATTGTGGAGGGCACCTACCTCGTCGTCGGTGAGGGCCCACGCGGTGGTGGACCTGGAGGCGGCGCGACGCCCAGCGGTACCCATCTCCTCAGCCTCGAGGTGCAGCTGATTCCCGCCGAAGATCGTGAGCTCACCACTGCCGTCTTCCAGGATGCATGGGAAGACAACACGCCGCCGATCGCAGGCATCGAGTCCATCAGCTTCGCCTCCAGCATCGGGCCCTCGGCCGGTGCAGACGTCGACATCCAGCTCACGCATCCGGACGTGAGCGTGCTGGCCGCCGTCAGCGCCGAGGTCACCGAGACCCTGCGGTCCTACAGTGATCTCGTCGGCATTGACAACAGCTACGCCAACGGAAAACCCCAGCTGAACTTTGAGCTCACCGAGGCCGGCCGCACACTCGGTCTCACCACGAACGACATCGCGAGGCAGCTCCGCGCTGGATTCTACGGCGCCGAAGCCCTGCGTGAGCAACGTGGGCGCAACGAGATCAAGGTCATGGTTCGGCTTCCCCCCGAAGAGCGAAAGAGCGAGTACGACCTCTCCCAGATCGACATCCAAACCCCCACCGGCGGCTCTGTTCCCCTCGAGCAGGTCGCCGTAGTGACGCGCACCCGGGCACCCACAGAGATTGTTCGTGAAGATGCCCAGCGCATCGTCAATGTTCGCGCCACGCTTAAGCCGGGCGTCGAGTCTTCTCGAAAGGTCCTCGAAGACCTGGAGGCCAACGTCTTTCCAGCCTTGCGCGCCGCGAACGCGGGTCTCGACATCGATCTGGCCGGAGAGGAGCGCGACCGCAACGAGAGCCTCTCCAGCTTGGGCGGGAACTACGCGTTCGCCCTCTTCGCCATCTACGCGCTCTTGGCCATTCCGTTTCGCAGCTACAGCCAGCCCCTCATCATCATGTCGGTCATCCCGTTCGGTGTCATTGGCGCAGCCCTTGGCCATGTGGCGATGGGCTACTCCCTGTCGATCATCAGTGTCATGGGCATCATCGCGCTGTCCGGCGTGGTCATCAACGACAGCCTCGTGCTGGTCGATGCCGCCAATCAACGCCTCGCACTAGGCGAAAGCGAACGAGAGGCCATCCGCTGGGCGGGCGCCCGTCGCCTCCGTCCGATTCTGCTGACCTCGCTGACCACCTTCTTTGGTCTGCTCCCCATGATCTTCGAGCCAAGTGTTCAAGCGCGGTTCTTGATCCCCATGGCCATCAGCTTGGGCTACGGCGTCCTGTTCGCCACCTTCATTGTGCTCCTTGTGGTGCCCTGCCTCTACATGGTGCTCGACGATGCCACGGGCCTGTTCCGCCGTCTCCGGAAGGCCATTGCCAACCTGTACGAAGATGAGGTACGCATCGAGGAAGGCAACCCGGCGAAGTGAGCGAACCGCGGAGGACAGGCCCCATGATTGAAAACCTTCAAGCGAGCCTGTCCCCCGAGACCGCCACATGGTTGGCCGACGCGGGCAGCAGCATCCTCATGGCTGCGCTCACGCTCTGGATCGGATGGTGGGTGGCATCGCGCGCACGGGCCCTCGTGCAACACGGCCTGCTCAACATGCGTCTCGACGAGGCCCTCGCTCGATTCTTGGCGAACATGGTTCGCTACCTTGTCCTCACCGTCGTGGTGGTGTCCGCACTCGGGCGCCTCGGTATCGAGACCACCTCGGTCATGGCCGTTCTCGCCTCGGCAGGTCTCGCTGTCGGCCTTGCCCTCCAAGGGTCCCTGACCAACTTTGCCAGCGGCGTGATGATCCTGCTCTTCAAACCGTTCAATCTCCGTGATGTCATCACGATCGGCGGCGTCACCGGGAGCGTCTCGGACATCGGGCTCTTCGCCACCGAGATGATGCGGCCCGACGGCACAAAGGTCGTGGTTCCCAATGGCTCCATCACAGGTGGCATCCTCGAAAACCACACGATGCAGGGCGGGCGCCGAGGAACCATCGACATCGGTGTCGACTACGGGTCCGACCTCGATGAGGTACGCACAGTCCTCGAGACAGCCGTGGCTGGCATCGAGAACGTGCTGCAGGGAGAGGGCAAGGGTATCAAGATTGCCTTCACGGGCTTCGGCGCAAGCTCGCTGGATTGGCAGGTCCATATCTGGGCTCACCCACACGACTACTTCGACGTGATGGAGCAAGCCCGAGTCAATATCTACAATGCACTCAACGCCGCCGACATTGGGATTCCCTACCCCCATGTCGTCGTCCAAGGCGTCAGTCGACAGGCCTGATCAGCTGCTCGAGTTGCTCGACCTCGAACCGCCACCGGCGCTGTTTGAGTGGCAGGCGGCCCGCGTCGTCGAGCACCAGTCCCTCCCGTGCAAGACGGTCGGCTTGCGCTTGCGCACGCTCGGTCTCGCCCTTGAAGCTGATGCGCCCTTGCGCGTTGATCACACGCCACCACGCCACATCGTCGGCACGGCCGGGCAGCAGAGATGCCAGCGCCCAACCGACCTGGCGCGCCGAGCGTGGATGTCCGATGGCTGCTGCAACGTCCCCGTAGGTGGTCAGCCACCCGGACGGTACACCGTTGACCACTGCAAAGACCCGCTCGCGAAACGTCATGGCACCACCTCGACCGCCAGCTCTCCGACGCGGTCCTTTAAGACACCCACGGGCACCGCATGCGGCACGCGGGACAGCAGATGGGCGACCTCATCGGGCGGCACGCACCACAACACCGGCCCTGCCGTCTGCGGATCATGAAGGAGTGCGCGAGCAACCGGCCCCACACTGGCGTCGATACGATGAAGCGGAGCCCCCTGCAGGTTGCCCTGCTCGCCCGTGCTTCGAATGCCCTGCTCGATCAGCGTCCTCACACCGGCCAGCACGGGGATCCGTTCGGCCACAAGCTCTGCCGTACAGCGGCTGGCCAGCGCCAGCTCACCCACATGGGTCAACAGCCCAAACCCGGTGATGTCGGTCCCGCATTGGACACCCACCATACGTGCCTCGGTCACCATCGGTGGGAGGGGCCGTAGCGCGGCGTGCATGCTGGCTTCGTAGAGATCGCCTGAAACCAGGCCCATCATGTGGGCACGCCAGAACACCCCCGTACCGATGGGCCCAGACAGCACGAGGACATCTCCAGGGCGCCCGCTATGGAGCGCCCAGGGTGCTTGAGGAACGTCAGACAGGACGGTCACACCGAGGGCGAGTTCATCTCCAACCGTGGAGTGCCCCCCCACGATGGGGCAGCCCACCGGATCGAGTACGGTGCGCATACCCGCGAGAACATGGGCAAGGTCCTCGGCGGCCCAAGGTGTTTCGGGCACGGTCACCCACGGCAACGCCGACGTGGGGTGCAAGCCCTTGGCGAAGAGGTCGCCCACCGCATTTCGTGCAGCCAGCTGACCCGCCACAAAGGGGTCCGGTGTGGGTGACACAAACCCGTCGACACTTACGGCCACGTCGGTGGAACGAATTCGAACGACAGCGACATCGTCGCCCGCATCTGCCCCGAGCTGCACAGCACCTCTCGCAGCGGGAATCGCCTGCTGGAGCGTTTGCTGGAGGGACCGTCGATCAACCTTCGCTGCACATCCGCCACATCGTGCGTCTGCCATCTCGGTCATCATCGCAGCGACAGACATGTGCCGAGGCTGTCCCTCCCCCTCGAGAACCTGAAACCGCTCCATGAAGGCCGTGTCGATGGAGGCCTTCACCCGGCGGGCCCAGGCGCCTTGGACGGGCATTCCCCACTTGTGAGCAATGGCTTGGCCATCACCAAGGTTAAGGAGCGCCAGCACATCGGCCTGGGGCTTGTAGGACGTCAGCGCTGCGCCACGAATGGCCGCGCGGATGTTCTGGGTGAGCGTGGGACCCTGGCGTACGGCATACACGCCCGCACGAGGCAGGGTGTGCCCGTCGATCTGCACGGCATCCCCTGCACCGAACAGTCCAGGAATACCTGGCACTTCGAGCGTGTCCGCCACACGGAGAAAGCCTCGCTCATTCACTGGCAAGCCACTCTCGCGACCGAGCGGATGCGGTGCCGCACCAGTCGCCCAGAGGGTGAGGTGGCTGGGCAGCGTCTCTCCCGTGTCGAGCACCACGGACCGCGGCCTCACCTCTCGCACGCGGCCCTTCGTCCAGCCAATGCCGCGTCCCTCGGCATGCTGCAACAGCGCGTTCTGCAGCCTTGGGGTCAACGTCTTGCGCAGACCCACGAGGGTGACCGTGGGCTCCAGCCCCGCCTCACGAAGACGAACGTCGAGGGTGAATGCGAGCTCGACACCCGCTGCCCCATCGCCAGCTACCACCACGGGAACTCGGGTTGCCCGGCCCGCAACAAGCCGCTCCACCGCCGCGTCGAGGCGGTCGAGAAGCCGCGAGATGGGACGGCTCGCCAGCGCATGCGTGCGTACACCCGGCAGCTCGAGCCCTGCTACGGTCGCGCCGATGTTCACACTGCAGACATCCCATGCGATGGGCGGACGCCCTTCGATCTCTACGGTCCGATGCACCGCATCGATCTTGAGGACCGGCGACAAGATCACCCGTGCGTTCGCCCGCGTGCCCAGCGGGAGTGCGTCAATCTCAAGTGCTGCGCGCGGTCGCTCTCCCGCGACCCAGGCGGGCACCATGCCCGAGTACACCGCACGGGCGCGATCGGTCACAAGAATCACCTCGGTCGCGGGCTCTGGCTCCATGGCGAGCGAGCGCAAGACCTGCACGTGAGCGTGACCTGCACCGAGCAAGACCACACGACGATTGGACGAAGAGGAACGCATTAGGCGTATGCTAGCGCAACGTCCGCCTGCCGGCTGGTCGTGGGAGGTCTCGACATGGTTCTGCTGCTGACGACCCTGGCACTCGCCGCGCCGCCGCCACCGTCATCGCTCCATGCCACCGATGTCGCCCTCGGGGAGGATCACGGCTGCCTGCTCACCGCCGACGATACCGTCCGGTGTTGGGGCGACAACAGGTTCGGACAGCTCGGCGGCACGGTCGATGACAATGGCTGGTCCGAGGTGCCAGGACTCCGAGGGGTACGTGCCCTTCGTGCGGGTGCCCAGCACACATGTGCGCTCCACGAGGACGGCACTGTGTCCTGCTGGGGTGACGCCGACCTTGGAAAGCTGGGGGGTCCCGGCCCAGGACCCGTTCGCGTTCCAGGCCTGTCGAATGTTCAGAAGCTGGCGCTCGGTGTCAGCTCCACGTGCGCCTTGCTGAACAGTGGTGCCGTCTCTTGCTGGGGCGACAACCTCTTTGGGCAGCTGGGCAGCATCGCCCCGCGACAGAGCCCCTTACCGTTGCCGGTCCCCGGCATAGCGGGTGCCACCGATATTGCCGTGGGTGAGGCGCATGCCTGTGCGATTACGCCTGACGGACTCATCTGCTGGGGGCGCAATGATGATGGGCAGCTCGGTCTTCCCGTCTTCGGGGAGCAGATTCCACCCTCGCGCGTCGGTGCCGTTCATCAGCCCACGGCCGTCTCAGCGCGCCAGAATGGCACCTGCACATCGCACGAAGATGGGGTGCGCTGCTGGGGCCGAGCACCCGGACGCCTCACGCCAGATGCGCTACCGCAGAGTGTCCTCACCGTAGGCCAGCCCGCCCAGCTCAGCGTCGGATACGGGCATGGATGCGCCATGGTCGGCACACGGATCGCCTGTTGGGGAGAAGATCGCGACGCCTTGGGAGGTCTGCGCGTCCACCATCAGTCCGTCGTGGGTGCCTTCGGTGTCAATGATGCGCAGCGCGTCGATACCTCCGATGGCCTCTCCTGCGCCGTACGCTCCGCTGGCCCTCTCGCGTGTTGGGGCAACTACACCGATCAGGAACGTGCCGCCGTCATGCCCCGTCGCGAGCCTGACCTTCCTCCCGACGTGCGAGAGAAGAAAAGAAAGTGGCCGCCAACGGTCACCCTTGAGGTTCGGGTCCACGAGGTCCTGGCACCAGAGCGCCCACGCGTGCGCATCGAGCTCCGTTCCGTGAGTGAGATGCCGTGCGCCAACGCAGCCTTCGCGCTCGACACCACCATCAAGCGGAGGCGCACAACCCTCGTGCTTGGTGAGCCTGTTCTCCCCTCGGGCCCTTGCATCGCACAGCCCGGCCCCGCCGTGACCACCTACGACCTTCCCAGCGACGCAAGTGGGCGCCAAGAAGTGGTGGTTCAGCAAGGCCGAACCATGGATGTCTACCAGGTGATGCTCACGGACCGAAAGCTCGAAGTGCTCGCCCTCCAACAAACCTTTTCCCAGCTTACGAGTGAGCCGGTACAGCGTCGGGTACCCGACGGAACGCTGGCGATGAGCTGCGACGAGCGACGCGATCTCCCCGTCTGCGTCCGACGTGCCACGCTCGGGTTTCCCACCTGTGATGACATTCAGAACCACCCGGACTGGACACGCCATCCGCGCGTGGACCGACGCGCCATCGCTGCCCAGCCGTGGCTCGCTGCAGATCCCGAGGCCACGTTGATCAGTCCCGACTTTGACCGTGAGCAGCTCAAGCAGCTCGTCGAAGAGCAATGGATGGATGGAAGCGGGTGCGTGGACATCACGGTGCGGACGTGGGAAGGCCGCATGTGGCGAAACACTGCTGTCCGATAAGCCAACCTCCGCGTTGACATCTCCAGAGTCGGTGCCATAGGTTCAGCCCGTGGGAGAACACATGAGAGCATTGCTTCTCGCCGCCCTACTCTGCGGATGCGGCCCAACCTTCACGCTTGAGGTGACACCCGTTGTGCCTCTCAACCAGTCCGACCTCCTCGCTGAGGGCGACGAGCTCGTGATGGAGAGCGCGAGTGGCGATGCCGTCACCGCCACATGGAGCGCCGATGGCACCGAGCTGCCGGGGGTTCGTGTGGCCGCCGAAGACCAGCTCTCGATTCGAGTGAGCCGCGGTGGCGAGCTCATCGCCTATGGCGAGCTGTTTCCGCTCAATGAGGACCTCCTCCGGGGCAAGCAGTCCGCCACGGTTCTCCTTGCGGCCACCGAGCAGCTCGGGAACCTCGGCAATGTCTCCCCCGACATGTCGCGCGCGGGCGCCGCTGTCGTGGTCACCTCATCGGGGCGAGCGTTCTTGTTCGGGGGTGCCGAGGACCTCGACCAGAATGCCACAGAGTCCAGTGTCCTCATGCTCGACACCCTCGATGCCACCTCGTGGACCTTCACCGAGGCAGAGGGCCTGTCTTACGGTCCGGTGGTCTACCCCTCTGCCGCGGTGGTCGACGTCGATGGAAGAGAGCTCGTGCTCGTCACCGGCGGTGCAGAACTGAACGGTGGGATCCGCAACTACGTGGACACGGGCCTGCTCTTCGACCCCGCGACCCTAGAGATCATCTGGGAGGGTGGGACAGACACCCGCCACGGTGATGCCCTCACCCTCGTGCTCGGCAATGGGCGTGTGCTGACGGTCTCTGGAGAGGTGTCTACGGGCACCACACCGGGATCGTTCTCCGCAGGCAGCACGGCCAGCGTCGAGCTGTTCAACCCCGCCAACCAACGCGGCAATTCGCTCGCGCCCAACATCGCGGCCTTCGGTCATGCGGGCGCGGTCCTGCAAGATGGTCGCGCCGTCGTATGTGGCGGCTCCACGCCGAACGTTAAGGACGGACAGTTCAACGATCTGGCACCCGATGCACGCTGCGTGGTCATCGACGGCACCGGCGACATCGTGCCGGGTGATGCGCCAAACCTCCCGGTCGCCACCAATATGCACGCCATGGGAACGCTGGCCGATGGACGCGTGCTGCTTGTCGGAGGCGTGACGCAGAACACCTCCATCTCGAGCCAAGGCAGCCCTGCTACCGATGCGGCCTACCTCTGGGACCCCGCAGGTAACGGCGGCTGGACGCCTGTGGGTTCACTCACCGAGCCACGCGCGGGCGCACATGTGCTGCCGCTGCCCGATGGCCGCGCGCTCATCTTGGGCGGCGCCTCGACAGGTGGCCCGTTTGCCGATGACTTTGATGCGCCCCCGCGATGCATGGACATCTTCGATCCCACGACCGAGACCTTCGACGTGGCACCCGCCACACAGTGCGCGGCAGCAGGCACGGGCGCACGACCCAGTGTGTCGCTGCACCCCCAACAGGGTGTGCTGTCCTTCTCGGGTATCAGCGAGAACGGGGGCGGCGGTGGCCGACTCGGCTACATCCCACTGCCGACACCATAGGTTGCACCACTCACACCACGCGACGGCCTCACTTCACGATACACTGGGCCCCGAGAGTGTCGCATGCCGAGAACACAACGCTGTTGGAGCCTCGTCCTCCTCCTCGGCGGGTGCCAGCCCGACGACACGCTGACCTTTGCCGTGCCCGATGGCTTTCCCGAGCTGGTCGTCCCCGAGGACAATCCTCTCACAGACGCCAAGATTGAGCTTGGACGACACTTGTTCTACGACACGCGCCTCTCGGGTAACCAAGAGCAGGCGTGCGCCAGCTGCCATGTTCAAGGGCAGGCCTTTACGGACGGCCTCGCGCGCTCGATCGGCAGTACGGGCATGATCCACCCACGCAACAGCAGCAGCCTGACGAACGCGGCCTTCAACAGCACCCTGACGTGGGCGAACCCCCTCCTCACCGACCTCGAACAGCAGTTTCTCACACCGATCTTCTCTGATGCGCCGGTCGAGCTCGGTGCGGATGATGCCGTGTTGGACCGCTTCGAGACCGACCCCAGCTACAGAGATCTCTTCGTCGCGGCCTATGGCCGTCGGGCCGATATCTCATGGGATCTCGTGATCGATGGCCTCGCCAGCTTCGTGCGCACGATGGTGAGCGGCACCAGCCGCTTCGATAGATTTACCTATGGCGGGGACAATGATGCGCTCTCACTCGAGGAGAAACGTGGCCTCGCGCTCTTCTTCAGTGAGCGGCTCGAATGCCAGCACTGCCATGGTGGGTTCAACTTCAGCGAGTCTACGACCCACGCCGGTACCACCTTCGAGGCGGAAGCCTTTCACAACAATGGCCTCTACAATCTCGACGGCGAGGGCGCCTATCCGACGGACAACGTGGGCCTGCTCGAGTTTACTGGCAACCCGGACGACATGGGGAGGTTCCGTCCACCTACCCTGCGGAACATCGCCGTGACCGCCCCTTACATGCACGACGGTAGCCTGCAGACCCTCGAGGAGGTCATCGACCACTACGCGCGTGGCGGGCGCCTACTCGAAGACGGACCTTACGCTGGCGATGGTGCACTAAGCCCGCTCAAGAGTGGGTTTGTCGCCGGGTTCGAACTTACCCAAGCCGAGAAGGCAGATCTGATCGCCTTCTTGGAGGCATTGACCGACGACGACTTCTTGAGCCGCGAAGCGCTGTCCAACCCCTTCGACTAGGGGTCGAACCGCATCAGGGTGTCGACATTGCGAACCCAGACACTGCTTCCCAAAAACAGGGGCATGGCGCGCGCCGGACCCGGGACACGGTTGACCCGAAGGAGCGCGGGCTGGTCTCCCATCGACAAGAATCCAAAATCGCCCAGCTCGGAGTTGATCAGCAGTTCATCGCCCACCCTTGTCAGGCTGGTATAGGGCGTGCCACGTATCCATTCGCGAAGATTGACGTCTCCCCGCTCTCGACCCGTCGCCGCATCGAGCACCATCATCTTCGACTGCCGCGTCACCACGTAGAGGCGCTCTCCATCTACGAATGGCGCAGCGTAGATGCGCTCTGTCAATGGCAGATCGCCAGACCATAGCTTCCGGGGCTCCCCCCCACGCACGAGCGGCGCCAAGTCCCAGGCCCAGGCCTTTGCATTGCCCGGCGACCCGTGCCGGCCCTTGCTGCCCACCCAGTACCCCACCGTGCCGTGGGCTACGGGTCCGGTGTACCAGATGTCGCCAAGCCCCTCAGCGAGGACCTTACCATCCGAGGCGCGGAGCACCTGTCCATCGGGGAGCAGCAGCAATGCCACGCCATCGATGGTCATCACACCGGGCGTCCCGTAATGAGGCCACGCAGGTCCAGTCCATCGAACCTCCCCGGTTGCCGGATCGAGCGCCTGAAGCTTCGCATGAGCGACGATCAGGTGCCCCGCCACCAACTGGGGTGACGCCACCGAACCAAAGTCGAACCCGGTCATCGGACGAGGCGGTGGACCAAGCCAGCGTGACCAGAGGCGCTCCCCGCCGTCTGTAAACGCGCTCACCACACCATGGCCAAAGAGCGCATAGACGGTGGTGCCATCCACCACGGGCGTGGGCGAGGCGTAGCCGATCATGTCAAGGTCCGGCGGTGTCGTGAACTGCCCCAGCACGGCCTGTTCAGCCCGCAACCGCTCGAGGTCGGCTTGAACCTCTTTCATGGCTGCCGCGACCGCGGGATCTCCAGCGGACCTGCGCAGCTCACGCCGCTTGTCCCCTACGTCGCGCTGCCGCTGCTGGACCAAACCCTCAAGCTCGGCCGCCCTCGCGATCTTCTCCCGGCCCGACGCCACTTGATCCGCGGGTAAGGTGTCGAGCCAGTCATTGGTCGCCGCCCACACCCGGGCCCCCGTACCGCGGTCAAAGCACGCCAATGTCGTCGGCTCCTCGGTGACGCACACCAGTGTTCCAAGGGGAACAGGGCTTCCATTGCCCCAGGCAGCCGTCTCCACCGAGACCGCCGTTGTCGTCCATGTCTCGGGAGGTGTCACATCGTTAATGACTGCATCGCCGTGGGCCCGCCAGCCGAAGGGCTGCGCCAAGGCTATGCCCAACCACCACCACATCATAACGACCTCCCCCATACACAACGCACGCCGACGTCCATCATACCGGTGTCCGGCTCCACCGGCATACGTGATGCCGCACGCAGCTCGATGGGATCCGCAGAAGTCCAGCCACCGCCGCGCTGCACCTTCAAGGTACGGCCGTTCACGTGGTCCGGGAGTGCGTCACCACCGGGGTAGGGCGTGAAGTCATCCGAGGTCCATTCCCAGAGATTTCCCCCCATACCCATGACGCCAAAGGGACTTGGCCCCCGCACCTCGGTGTAGGCTGAAACCCCAGTTTTCGTGCACGTTCCTCGAGCCATCTCGACGTCTCCCGCATGGTTGATGCGCCCCCCCGGACCCGCATCGGACACGTCGAGATAGCCGCACCCCGGTTGATCCCCCCACGGAAACCGCCGACTATCAGGCCCTCGCGCCGCATATTCCCACTCACGCTCGGTGGGGAGCCGTCCGCCCAACCACGAGCAGAGCTGCGTCGCACCGTACCAATCCACCCCGTTGATCGCGTGTTGACTCTTGGTGCGCCCCTCCACGAAGGTTGAGAACACACCCGCGCCATCGAAGTGCTCAGGATCGCAGCGTCCTTGCTGGCGGCATCTCCGATAGAGGGACGACGAGGCTTCACGCTGCATCATCCAGAAGCCCTCCACATGAACGCGATGCGGCGGACCCTCACTCGGGGTGGCTTCGGGGTCGAATCCCACGCCAGCGGGATCTTCGGCCTGTCCCCCCATCACAAAATCCCCAGCCGGAACGTGAACGAAGCAGTCGTAGCGATTGGTCCGGATGGTCTCGCCACACTGCAGGTCCAGCGGTGGCGCGGAATCACCCCATTGGCACCCGGCAGCGAAGAGCCACAACAAGGCGCGCACCGGGGTGGCCTCACGCAGCGCAGGACGAGACCGGGTCACTGGCTTCCCCAGACACACCGTACGCCCACATCATTCATCTTTGCCGTGGGGTCCATGGGTAGCCGCGACGCCGAGCGCAGCTCCACGGGGTCCGTCGACGTCCAGCCACCGCCACGCTGAATCTTCAGTGTCCGACCCACAGCATGCGCCGGGAGCGGCGGTCCCCCGGGGTAGGGCGCGAAGTCATCCGCAGTCCATTCCCAGACGTTTCCCGCCATACCCACCACCTCAAAGGGACTCGGGCCACGCATGTCGTTCGGCCACAGCACACCGCCATAGTCACACGTGTCGCTGACCATGCTGTCGCCCTCAGAGCGAATCGCAGGGTGCCCCTCTTTGCCTTCGGAGAGATCGACATAGCCACACGCAGGCTCGGCCCCCCATGGGAACCTCAGACTTTCGGGGCCACGCGCCGCATACTCCCATTCCTGCTCCGTAGGCAACCGGCCCCCGTACCAATGACAGAGCTCTCTCGCCCCCTCCCAGTCCAGACCGTTGATGGCTCGGGCCTGCGGCTTGCCGGTGGCGACATACGTCGTGAAGCTGCTGGATTCATCGAGGTGTGCCAGTGAGCAGGCCCCTTCTTGGACACAACGGCGGTAGAGACTCGCAGGCACCTCGCGCTGCATCATCCAAAAGCCGGCCACGTCGACCGTATGCGGCGGTTGTTCCGAAGGTACGGCCTCGGCATCGTAGCCAGGCGCGGCGGGATCCTCGCTCTGCGCACCCATCAAGAAGCGACCGGACGGCACCTTCACAAAGCACTCGTAGCTGTTTCGGGTGTAGTTGTTGGTTTTACAGCGGAGCTCAGCGGGGGGCTCGGGCTGCCCCGCGGCGGGGTGGCGCCCGGTCTGAGTCGTCCCAGCATGTCCGTTACCAAGATTCTTGGGACCCATACGGCTGTTGTCCACCCAAGACGGCTTCTCCTTCCCTCGGGTGCTCGGTGAGGTCCCGTCCATGGGTGCCTCGCTGTCTCCACACGCCATCCACCCCATGACGATGACCCACATGCCCCACATGGCTTCCTCCACCGCCGTCTAAATACCATGTCCGACCCTGTCGGAAGACCCGTGCCGACCTACCGCCCGCGTTACGCTTCGAGCGATGCCCAACGCGGAGCTCCCATGACATCATCCTCCTCCTGGTTGTTTTTTGCGCTGTCCACGGTGTGTTGTTGGGGACTCTACGGCATTCTGCTCCATAGTGGCGTCATGGGATTCGACCCGAAGACCGACCCAGATGCAAGGTACAAAGCATTCTTCTTTGTCGGAATCGCCTACTTCTTGACCGCTGTCTTGGCACCGGTCGCACTGCTCGCGCTCAAGGGTACCGACTGGTCGACACTCGCCAACGGACCTGCTGCGGGATGGTCGCTCGCGGCAGGTATCGTGGGAGCGCTGGGCGCGTTCTTCGTCTTGCGCGCCTTTGGTGCTGGAGGCCAACCTGCCGTGGTCATGTCGATCATCTTCGCGGGGGCGCCGATCGTCAACGCGATGGTCTCCATGGCCCTTCACCCACCCGCCGGTGGTCTAACGTCTATCGACCCTCGGTTTTGGGGCGGCGTCCTCATGGCAGCGAGTGGCGGCCTCCTCGTTTCTCTGTTCAAGCCACACTAGGGAAGACGGGCACCGGCTGATGTGATCTGTCTCGACGACCGGATGGGATGATGTGGCTCTTGTTGATGTCTCTACATGCGTGGGCTGTCCCCGCGTCCATGCCCGGACAGCCGACGCCGGACCATGCCTCACGCACATGGACCAGCTGGCGTGGCGATGCGCTCCAGCGTGGCGTCGCTGCAGGGACGCTTCCGGCCAAGCTCAAGATGCGCTGGCGGTACAAGACTGGTGGGCCCATCCACAGCAGTCCCGTGGTGGCTCATGGACGGGTCTACGTGGGCTCTCATGATGGCCATGTGCACGCTGTGGACGCAGAGACGGGTGCAGCAGCCTGGACGTTTGATGCCCAGAGCCCAGTCGAGGCACCACCGATGGTCCATGAGACGACCCTCTGGGTCAGCACTCACGGGGGCACCCTCCATGCGCTGGACACCACCACGGGCAACGCAACCTATGTCGTCGATCTTGGGTCCAAGATGACCGCTGCACCGGTCTATGTGGACGCAGGTCCACACGGTTCCGCGATGGTGTTGGTCGGTGACCACGCAGGCGTCCTGCATGCCCTCGATGCGACCTCCGGGGAGAAGCGCTGGACCTATGCCACCGGGAGCTACCTCTACGGGTCCCCAGCCCTGCACGACGGGCGCGCATGGCTCGGCGGTTGTGACGGGTTTCTGCACACGGTCGACCTCGCCACCGGAACGGGACGTACGACCCTAGAGGTGGGCGCTTACGTCGGGGCAAGCATCGCACTCGATCCGCCCTTTGGCGCGGTGGGTCACTTTGGCAATGCCGTCGTCGGCTTTACCCTCGATGCCACCGCACCCCACTGGACCTACAAAGACCGAAACTTCCCGTACCTCTCAAGCGCTGCCCTGACCGATGACCTCGTGGTAGTGGGCGGTCGTGACAAGGCTGTACGGGGCCTCGAGCGCGCCACGGGAGAGGTCTGGTGGTACACCCCAACGCGCGGAAAAGTTGAAGCAAGCCCGGTGATCATCCATGACCGCGTCGTCGTTCCAAGCACCGACGGGCGTCTGTACATCCTCTCCCTCGCCGATGGTGCTGTGATCACGAGTCACGACATTGGACCCGAGATGACCGCATCTCCAGCCGTACAGAACGGCTGGATCTATCAGCCGGCACACGACGGGACACTCTATGCCTTCGGCCCCCGCACCCGCGTCAGGTAGACTGGGGCTCCAAGAGGACCACCGTGACTGAACGTCCAGAACCCACACACGCCGGATTCGTGTCGAACTACCCGCCGTTCGCCGCGTGGACGGCCGAGGCACTGCCCCAGGTCGCGGCGCACCTCGACACGCCTCCGATGCGTGACGTCCCCCTCGGGGCGTATGTCCACATTCCGTTCTGCCGAAAGCGCTGCCGGTTTTGCTACTTCAAGGTGCATACCGACGTTCCTGCCTCCACCGTTCGGGACACGGTCTCCGCGCTGACGGCAGAGGCCCGCCTCTGGTCCTCCAAGGCCGTGGTGCGTGACCGTCCGCTCGACTTTCTCTATGTGGGTGGTGGAACGCCCAGCTACCTGTCGCGTGGGCAGCTCCGGGAGCTGTTCGACGGGCTCCAAACGCACCTGCCCTGGCACGACACCATCAGCATCACCTTCGAGGCCGAGCCCGGAACCGTTCGTCCAGAGAAGCTTCAGCTCCTTCGTGACATGGGGGTCGATAGGCTGTCCATGGGCGTCGAGACGTTTCAGCCTCGGTTGTTGGACATCAACGGCCGGGCGCATGGTGCCCCGCACATCCAAGCCGCCTTCGACATGGCCCATGCGCTGGACTTCCCCCACCTCAACCTCGACCTGATTGCCGGGTTGGTCGGCGCTACCGATGCCGACTGGGATGCCGACATTGAGGCGACGATCGCACTCGCCCCCACCTCCGTGACCATCTACCAGCTCGAAAATCCGCCCAACACCTGGATCTCGAAGCAACTTCGGCAAGGGGAGACCCTCACCTTGGCCGACGACCCCACCAAGCGGCAGTGGGTCGCTCGGGCCTTCGAGCGCCTCGAGGCCGCTGGCTACACCGTGACCAGTGGCTACACGGCCGTGAAGCACGAGCCCGCGGGGAGCTTCGCCTACCGTGACCTGCTGTGGCGTGGTGCAGACCTCATCCCACTGGGGGTCAGCGCGTTCGGTCACCTCCAAGGCACACATCTTCAAAATCATAAGCGCCTAGAGGTGTGGTCCGAACAGGTCCAGGCTGGTCAGTTTTCGTGGTCGCGTGGCTACACGATGACCCCACGAGAGCGGCTGATTCGTGAGGTCGTTCTGCAGCTCAAGCTCGGGACCCTTGTGCTCGACCCCATCGAGAAGGCACATGGGGTGCGACTCGCCGACGTCTTTGCGGGACCGCTTCAGCACCTCGTCGAGCGTGGTCTCCTCCTCGTGGAGCCCGGCCGATGGCGCCTGACGCGAGAAGCCCTGCTACGGGTTGATGCACTGCTGCCCGCCTTCTTTCTGGCAGAACATGGGGGTCCCCCCCCGGAGCCCACACATGTCGCGTGAACAGACCACCGATGTCTTGGTTGTTGGTGCGGGCCCCGCAGGCTGTGCCGCCGCCATCACGCTCGCGCAGCTCGGCCGGGAGGTCACCCTCGTAGAGCGCAGCACCTTCCCGCGGTACCACGTCGGTGAGAGCCTCCTCCCCTACTGCTGGTGGACCCTCGAACGGCTCGGTGTGCTCCCCGCGATCACATCCGCGGCGTTTCAAGTGAAGCGGAGCGTTCAGTTCGTCACCCCCGAAGGCCGTCTGTCTTCCCCCTTCTACTTTCATCACCACAGCGATCACCCGTCCGCGACCACATGGCAGGTGGACCGTGCGTCCTTCGACAACCTCCTGCTCGAGCGTGCGATCGAACTTGGCGTCAAGGTCTACACCGACACACGCGCACAGCGGCTCATCGAGGACGAGACGGGTGCGGTCGCCGGCGCCGTGGTGCTGCACAAGGGTGAGCGTCTCCACATTCGGTCCCGGATGATGATCGACGCGAGTGGGCGGGATGGCTTTGTGCGTGGACAGCGAGGGTGGCGCGAGGCCGAGCCGGCACTGCAGCGGGTCGCCCTCTGGACCTATTTCGATGGGGCAACACGCGACGACGGCGACGACGAAGGTGCCACCACGGTCGTGAAGCTGCCTCGTGACGGTTGGTTTTGGTGGATTCCGCTGTCCAACGGGCGGGTCAGTGTCGGCGTCGTCACGCAGCGCGATGAGCTCTTTCACGCGGCACGTGACCGTGCGACCGCCTTTGAGAGCATGGTTCACCAGAACCCATGGGTCGCTAAACGGCTGCGGCATGCGCAGCAGGTCGGGCCCCTTCGCGTCACCTCCGACTACAGCTACCGCTCTCGGTATTGTGCGGACGACGGTGTGGTGCTCGCAGGTGATGCGTTTGCGTTCCTCGACCCGGTCTTCAGCTCCGGCGTCTTTCTGGCCCTCCGTACTGGCGAAGAAGCCGCCAACGCGGTCCATGCGGCCCTTGAGCGCGACACCAACGCCGCGAGCGCTTTTGAGTTCTACGGGCACTGGGTGTGCCGTGGCATGGAGGCCATGCGCGCACTCGTCTTCAGTTTCTATGACCCCGAGTTCTCAATGGGTCAGCTCATCCGTGCGCACCCCGACCTCAAGGATGACGTGACCGATCTCCTGATCGGAAATCTGTTTCGGGACTATGATGCCCTATTCAGCGCACTCGCCCAAGTCGGTACCCTGCCGCCGCAGCTCACCTATGGACGCGCGGCCGAGGGAAGGACCGTCGCCTGAGATGAGGATTCTCCACCTGACGGCAGGCACTGGCAGCTTCTTTTGCGGCACCTGCCTCCGCGACAATGCGCTCGTTCGAGGCCTGCAGCGCCTTGGACACGAGGCTGTCCTGCAACCTCTCTACCTGCCGATCCTCGCCGAAGGTGTCGAACCATCCCCCGAGGTTCCGCTTCGCATGGGTGGGGTGGGCGTCTACCTCGACCATGCCGTCCCGCTCTACCGCGCCCTGCCACATTGGGTTCGTCGCGCGGCAGACCACCCTGCGGCCCTGCGCGCCGCAGCACGCCGCGCAAGCTCCACCCGACCCGAGCAGACCGCAGCGCTGACGCTCGAGATGCTCCGCGGCATCGACGGCACGACCCGACGAAGCATCGACGACCTTGTGGGCCACCTCGTGCGGGAGGCTCGCCCCGATCTCATCGTGTTGTCGAATGGCCTGCTCGCAGGCCTCGCCCCGCGCCTTCGCGAGGCACTCGGTGCACCCGTCATCGCGACCCTGCAAGGGGAGACGCACTACCTCATGTCCATGGGTGAGGTCTGGCGTCCGAAACTGCAGGCCTCCTTTGGCGAGGCCCTCGCGCAGGTCGATGGCCTCCTCGCCGTGAGTGCCTGCGCAAAGACCCTCACCGAGACCTTTGTTCAGCGGACGCTCTCTCATGCACGCGTGGTGCAGAATGGTGTCGATGTGGCGAGCTTTGACCTCGCGACACCTGGCCAGCGAGCAGTACCCCAGATCCTTCACATCGCGCGCATGACCCCTGCCAAGGGTCAACGGGAGCTGCTGGAGCTTGTCGCCCGCCTCCACAGCATGGGTCAGCCCGTGACAGCGGTGCTCGGCGGGACCGTGCAACCCGGCGACATGCCCTTTGTCGAGGCCCTTCGCGCTCATGCTGCATCGCTCGGCATACAGCCGCATGTGCAGTTCCACCCCAACCTCACACCAGAGCACAAGCGTGCCCTGTTCGCAGACGCGGACCTCTTCGTAGCACCCACGCAAAAAGCCGAGACAGGCGGCCTGTATGTCTTCGAAGCGCTCGCCTCGGGCTTGCCCGTCGTTGCGCTCGACCGTGGTGTCTTCGCCGAGATGTCCCACCTGCAGGGACTGACCGTCTGTGCGTCCGAGGACCTCGACACGACGGTTGTCGAGCGTCTTGCGTCGCCCACCTCGCTCCAAGAAGCCGGACGTGACGCGCGTCACGCGGCCGAGCAGCATCTCGATGAGCAGCACATGGCCCGGCGATTTTGGGACGCCATCGGACCCGAGGGATTAAGGCTACGGCCATGAGCACGCTGATTCACGCCACCGAACTCCACCACGGCTACGGAGACGTCGCCGTCCTGTGCGGTGTTGAGCTCTCGGTGAACGCTGGGGAACGTGTGGCCATTACGGGCCCCTCGGGCTGTGGTAAGTCCACCCTGCTCCATCTTCTCGCGGGCCTTGAGCGCCCCACCCGAGGCCGCGTCTACCTCTGTGGTCAAGACATCTCGGCGGGCACAGAAGATACGCGTGCTGCCCTGCGACGCACCCACATCGGGCTCATGTTTCAAGACCACCACCTGCTGCCCCATGCCACGGCACTCGAAAATACGCTGCTGCCGTGCATGGCCGTAGGCGCGGTCACCCCGACACAGACTGCACGGGCCCAAGACCTGCTCACGCGCCTCGGCCTTGCAGAGCGCAGTCACCACCTTCCCCATGCCCTCTCCACTGGACAACGCCAGCGTGTCGCCGTGGCGCGCGCCCTCATGCTCAGCCCAGACGTGGTGCTCGCCGATGAGCCCACGGGGTCGCTCGACCCCGAGCGGGCGATGGACCTTCTTGCGCTGCTTCACGAGGTCGGGGGGGAGACCGCCATCGTCATCGTGACACACGACACCCGCATTGCCGCATCCATGGACCGTCACCTGCGGCTGGTCTCGGGCGTCCTGACCGCCGGGAGCGCGGGGTGACACCCTGGAGCCTTGCGCTCGCGAGTCTGCGTCGTCACGCCGGAGCGTGGGCGGCCGTCGCTGCCCCGATCGCGTTGAGCAGTGCACTGATTGGCGGCGGCCTCCTTGTGGGGGCTTCGCTCGAGCACACCCTCGACGAGGCCGCAAAGACCCGCATTGGCCCCTACACCCATGCCGTCGTCGCGGGCGAGCACCCCGTCAGCATCGGGCTTGCCGAACGCATGGCAGGCCTGATCGATGGCTCCTTTGACGCAGCCATTCGCCTACGCGCGGTGGCGCAGGATGACGTCGGCTTACCCGTGCCAAACCTCATCGTGTGGGGACTCGATGATGGCCCACCTCCCGGAACCGTTGCCCTGAGCCCAGTCGCCGCCGCTGCGCTTCATCTGCAGCCGGGCGATGACCTCGTCCTCCGAGTTCAGCGCCCCGCTGCGCTACCCGCAGAGGTCGCCTTGACCCTCGAGGACGATGCTCGGGTTGCACTCCGCACTGAAGTGCACGAGATCCTTCCCAACACGTGGCCCGCCGGACTCTCGCTCACCGCACAGCCCGACCCACCGGCCAATCTGTTCGCCGACGCCACCTGGCTCGCCGAGCAGCTTGATCTTGGCGACCTGCGTCAGGTGTTGCTGGTGACCTCGACCAGCCCAGACATCCCCGAGGCGCTCGACCAGTCCCTGAGCGCTCTCGAGATCGGACTCGAGGTCGCCTCATCGCAGGAACACGACCTGCTCACGTCACCGCGGATCCTGTTGCCTCCTGCACTGAATGATGTGCTGCCCGCATCAGCCTCGGGACTGGTCTGGCTCCACAATGGCCTGAGCCATGGCCAAGCGAAGACGGGCTACGGCTTTGTCGGGGCTGTCGATCCCGCGGGTACCACGGGCGTGGGCACCATGCTGCCCGATGACCTTGGGGACGATCACATCGTGCTGCTCGCCCCCATCGCCGCGCGGCTCGGCGTGGAGCCGGGTGACACCGTCACGCTGAACTACCCCAGCCTCGGCACCCGACGCGCGGTCACGGACCACACCGCACAGTTCACGGTCCACGATGTGGTTCCTGTTGAGGGTGCGTTCGCAGACCCCTCATGGATGCCCGCGCTCCCAGGTGTGGTCGATGCGCCCACGTGTGCGGACTGGGCCCCGGGGCTCCCGGTCGACCTTGAACGCATTAACGCCGAGGATGAGGCCTGGTGGACTGCACACGGTGGGACCCCCCAAGCGTGGGTGACCCTCAATACCGCAAGCCGGCTCTGGGGAACCCCTTGGGGAGACCGGACGCAGGTGCGCCTCCCGTCGGGCGAGGGCGAACGCCTGTTGGCCTCGCTGCCCGGTCGCCTCCATGCGGCGGACCTCGGCCTCCTCGTCGACCCCATCGCCACACGCATGGCTGCATCCGCACGCCCCGCAAATGACTTTGGTCCCCTGTTTCTCGGGTTTGAGTTTGTGCTCCTCGTCTCGTCGCTCCTGCTGACGTCACTCACCTTGGGCTTCACCCTTGAGACACGACGTCGCGAGCTCGGACTCCTTTCTGCCATCGGCTGGCCCGCTGCCCGCATTCGGTGGCAGCTGCTTCGTGAGGTGGCGCTCGTGGCAGGCCTTGGCGCGCTCATCGGTCTTCCTTGCTCCGTCGCCGTTCAGGCGGCGCTGCTGTTCGGCCTTGAGGGTGCCTGGTCCGGTGCGGTCTCGGGGCAGCAGGTCATACCGAGCCTCGACCTCACGGCACTCGCGGGCGGCGTGTTCGCCGCTTCAGCGCTGGCACTCCTCGTGGGTGCCGCCCAGACCCGTCGTCTGATGACGCAGCCTCCTCGCGACCTGCTGGTGGGGCGTCCTCCCCCGCAGCTGCTGCACACGGGCAGGCATTACCCCTTGGCCCTCATGCTCCTGCTCGGTGCCGTTGCGACGGTCTTTTTCGTCCCAGCAGCGCGCAGCCCAAAGACCGCAGCAGCATTTTTTGTAGCCGGCGGGTTGCTCTTGGCTGCTGGAGGCCTGACCCTGCACGGACTCTGGAGCGCGACGCGCACCATGACACCCCGTACCTTGACCGTCTTGGCGGCGAGCGCTGCAGGGCGACGTCGTGGGCGATCGCTCGCCGCATCGATGACTCTCGCGCTCGGCATCTTTCTCGTGATCGGTGTCCGGCTTGCAGCCCCTCAACCTCCCGCCGACGCACGCGCGCCCGACAGCGGCACCGGGGGATTTGCGCATCTGCTGACGACCGAGCTGCCGATCATCCATCCGCTCACCGGCCCCGAGGGTGCAGAAGCATGGGGCTGGCGGGACCCATTGGATGCCGATGCCGTCCTGCCGCTGCGGCGTTTGCCCGGCGATGTGGCCAGCTGCGAACACCTCGGCAGCGCACAGACGCCTATGCTCCTGGGTGTCGACCCCGCCCGACTCGAGGGCCACTTTCGCATGATGACCCCAGACCGATCGTGGCGTGATCTCGTGCCTTCCACCCCCGGACGCCTCGCCGCCGTGGGAGATGTGGGTACCGTGCAGTGGGGCCTTCACCTCGACGTGGGCGACGTTCTACCGTTTGTCGACGAGCATGGAGACCCTGTCGACGTCGAGATTGTCGGAGTGGTCGATACGTGGGTCCTGCAAGGCGGACTTGTGGTGGATGAGCAAGCCCTGCGTCGACACTGGCCTTCGCTGGCCCAGATTGACCACGCCCTCCTGCATGCGCTTCCACCCGGCATGGACAGCGAACTCCGGTTCGCCCTCGCCGACCTCGGCCCCAGCCTGACCGACACGGGTGCGAGACTCGAGCGGCTGATGGATGTAGAGCGCACCTACATCAACATCTTCGGTGCGCTCGGTACCCTCGGCGTGCTCCTCGGCACCCTCGGCCTCGGTCTGGTCGTGCTGCGCAACATCCAAGAACGCGAAGGAGAGCTCGCCTTGCTGCGCGCCATCGGCTGGTCGAGAACGCGGCTTGCGCAACACCTCTGGGTGGAACACACCGCACTCCTCCTCGGCGGCATGGGCATCGGGCTTGCCGCTAGCCTCGTCGCGGTGCGACCTGCCCTGTTGACCCCCGGGGTCCATCCCCCTTGGGCGCTGTTGGCGGTCCTTCTCGTGGGAACCCTGCTTCTGGGGCTGGGTTCGACGGCGCTCGCAGCCTGGTGGGCCACGCGCCGCACACCCGCGCGGGCGTTGTCACGGACCCGATAAGGGCGTCCTACAGCAGCAATGCAGCACCACATCATGGTCAGCAACGCTTGCTCCGAGTAGTCTCTCGTATCGAATGAGACATGCCGGAAGCCCGGCCGCAACGTAGGGGTTCGACCGCCGCGTCGAGGGAGTGACCGTGTACCGCAACTACATTCCGCTGCTTGCATGGACGATCAGTACCTCCGCCTTCGCTGGCGATTGGCTGCACTGGCGCGGTCCAGGCCAGGATGGCCACGCGCATGAGACGACGCTGCCGTCTGACTTTCGACCAGACAGCCCCGAGCTCGCCTGGACATGGGAGGTTCCCGGGCGATCCACACCCGCCGTCCATGGCAACGTGGTCTACACGTGGGGCTACGAGGGTACAGGAAACGACCTGCGAGAAGTCCTGACAAAGCGTGAGCTCCTCACCGGAGAGGAGCGCTGGTCCGTCGGGTTCCGAGACTACATCAGCGACATCATCTACGACCGCTACAGCATCGGCGCTCCCGCAGTGGACCCAGCCACGGGCCATGTCTTTGTTCAGACCGCCAACGGCCGCCTGGCCACGGTGACCCCCGACGGTCAGATCCTCTGGGAAGTCGACATGATGTCGCAGCTGGGTCGGCTGACCTTCCCCAATGGTCGCACGGGCATGCCCGTCATCGCGGGTGACCTCGTCATTGTGCATGGCATTACGGCCAACTGGGGAAGCAACGGCCCCGCACGCGACCGGTTCTACGCCTTTGACAAGGCCGATGGGACCCTCGTCTGGACCTCCACACCCGGTATTGGGCCACGAGACAGCTCTTGGAGCACACCCGTGCTCGCAGACGTCGGTGGCCGCCGTGTGCTCTACGCCGGTACGGGCTGTGGCAACATCGTCGCCATCGACGCGCGAACGGGCGAGGCGCTCTGGCGCGCGCGCATGAGCGAAGGTGGCGTAAACGTCACCGTCGCCCTTCACGACAACCTGCTCTACGCCAGCCATGCCAAAGAGAACCTCGACTCCAGTCGCATCGGTCGAATGGTCGCCTGGGACCTCAATGCGCCACTCGACACCACACAGCCGGGCACACCGCTGCGGACGACCGAGGCCTGGCGCGCAGATCTCGCCGCGTTCTCCACGAGCCCTGTGGTCGCCCCTGCCTTTGGTGTGGTCCTCCAGACAACCATGACCGGTGAGCTGGTCGCGCTCGACCTCGCCACCGGAGCCGAGCGCTGGCGCCTCAAGCTGGGGCCAGACCAGCTGCACGCCTCCCCCACCCTCAACAATCATCATCTCTATGTTCCGCTGCGCGATGGCTCCTTTCATGTCGTGAACCTCACCTCGAGCGGTGCAGAGGTGGTCAGCTCCACGCAGCTTGAGGGACAAGCGCTCGCCGCACCCGCCATCGCTCACGGGCATGTCCTCGTCCAGACCACAGCCAAGCTGTACGTCTTCCGCGCACCGGATGCGCCTGTACCCTCCGTACCGAAGCTCCTCGCCGCACCGGCACCAAGCCCCGGAGACCCCGTCTCCCTGCGTGTGACCCCAGACGAGTTCGTGCTCACGCCTGGCGAAGCCATCGACCTGACCGCCACCCTTCTCGATGCGAACGGGCACGAGGTCCGGGACGTTCCCATTGAGACCGTGGAGCACTGGATTCCGCCCACAGCAAAGGTCAAGACCACCGCCGAGGCCTACTGGAACAACGGCAAGCTGGTCGCAAGCCACGATGCAGGGCCCACCGCGGGCGCCTTCCAGATCACGGCTGCGGGCATGACCGATACCATTCGCGGCCGTACCGTCGCGGGCGGCAGGATGTTCTGGGAGGACTTTCAAGGGGCTAGGCTCGACCAGGGCGACCAGACCTGGACGTGGCCACCGCTCGCATGGATCGGTGCACGCTTCAAGTGGCAGATCACCACCCGGGAGGGTGAGGCGGTTCTCGCAAAGACACTCGACCGCATGTTGTTTCAGCGTTCTACGGTCTTCTTCGGCCATCCGTATGACAGCGGCTACACACTTGCAGCGGACATGCTGACCGATGGTAATCGTCGCTCTAGGTCGGACATGGGCCTCGTCAACCAACGCTACCTGTTTGCCCTCAAGGGCAACCAGCGCGTGCTCGAAGTGAGCTCCAACTACGAGCGGCTCACCCATCAGGTTCCCTTCCCCGTCGAGCCGGGGGTGTGGTACCGCATGGAAACCCAGGTGGTGCTACAGCCAGATGGCTCCGGCACCGTGCGTGCACGTGTCTGGCCACGCGACGAATCCAAGCCCGAAGCCTGGACCATCGAGTTCATCGACCCGCAGGCGCATCCCGTAGGCGCGGCTGGACTGTACGGCTTTTCACCCCAGAACCTGCACGCCGTCTATCTCGACAACATCGCCATGCAGAAGACGGAGGCCCCATGACTGGTTTAATGCTGCTGCTATGGTCCGCACCTTCACTGGCCGCCGACTGGCCGGTGTGGGGACGTGACGCCACCCGCAACATGGCCGCGACCGATGAAGTCGTGCCGACCCAATTTGACCCGGGCCAGTTCACGGAAGACGGTGAGACCGTCGATCTGTCCACCACCGAGGGCGTGAAGTGGGTCGCCAAGCTCGGCAGCCAGACCTATGGCAATCCGACCCTCGTCGATGGGGTGCTCTACGTCGGCACCAACAACGACCAGCAACTCCGCCCCGGGCTGGGCGGCGACCGTAGCGTCGTCCGAGCCATCGACGCCGAGACCGGGGAGATGACCTGGCAACTCACCATCCCCAAGCTGGGCTCTGGGAAGGTCAACGACTGGGAGTACTTGGGCATCTGCAGCTCACCCGCCGTCGTGGGTGACCTCGTCTATGTCGTCACCAACCGTGGAGAGGTTGTCGCGCTCGACACCAAAGGGCTGACCAATGGCAACCAGGGCCTTCAAGATGAGGGGGCTTATATGGCGGGCCCCGGAAAACCACCGGTTGAGCTCCTGCCCCAAGATGCTGACATCGTCTGGCGCTACGACATGATCACCGACCTTGGCGTCTTTCCGCACAACGTCACGAGCTCTTCCGTGCTCGCTGTCGATGACCGACTCTACGTCACCACAAGCAATGGCGCGGACTGGTCGCATCGCAACATTCCCTCGCCATTCTCCCCAACGCTCATCGTGCTCGACCGCGCCACCGGTGCGCTGCTTGGCGAAGAGATGGCTGGCATCGCCGAGGCGACCTTGCATGCCAACTGGTCGTCCCCAGCATGGGCGCCCGACGCAGGGCGTGTGATCTTCGGCGCCGGCGATGGATTCCTCTACGGCTTCACGCCCGAGCTCGTCATGGAGGATGGCCTACCGGTCATCAAGGCGGCCTGGAAGGTCGATGGCAACAAGGCCTCCTACCGCGAAGTCGATGGGCAGCCGGTCAAGTACGCCACCTACAATGGCCCGAGTGAGTACATCGGTACGCCCGTAGTGGTCGACAATGTGGCCTATGCTGCCATTGGACAAGACCCCGAGCATGGGCCTGGCGTGGGTCGTCTCACCGCCGTCCATGTGGACTCTGGCGACACCGTCTGGACCAACGATGGCGTGCACCGCTCCATCTCCACGGTGGCCGTTGCGCAGGGCCTCGTCTTTGCCGCCGACTACGACGGTCGGCTCCATGCGATCGACCAAAAGACTGGTCGCACGCGCTGGACCCATGAGACGGGTGCACACATCTGGGGCAGTCCCGTGGTGCTCGGCAAGCACGTCTACCTCGGTGACGAAGATGGCGTGTTGACCGTGCTCAAGGTGTCCAAGAAGAAGAAGCTCGTCTCGACCATCGACCTGCCGAGCCCCATCTACAGCACGCCCATCGCTGTGGATGGTACGCTCTACGTGCCCACTATGACGCACCTCTACGCCGTGGATGGACAGTGACCCTTCAACGCGCAGCACTGGTGGCCGTGGCCTTGCTCGCGCTTGCGCACCACGATGCCTGGTTCTGGGATGACCCGACAGCCATTGGAGGCGTCGTTCCCGTAGGACTGGCGTACCACGCAGGCTTTAGCGTGCTCGCCGCCGCTCTTTGGTGGGTCATCACGCGGGTCGCCTGGCCGTCGGACCCCTTTGCTTCGGGAGATGAGCCATGATCGCCCTCGGCGTCATCGTGGCCTACCTTGCCGTGCTCCTCACGGTCGGACTCGGCAGCACACGACTGGCCAAAGACACCGGCGACGACTTCTTTCTCGCCAGTCGAAGCATTGGTCCCTTTCTGATGGTCATGTCCCTGTTCGGGACCACCATGACAGCCTTCGCGTTGGTGGGTAGCACCGGAAAGGCCTACACCGTCGGCATTGGCACCTACGGCCTCATGGCGAGCTGGGCAGCCGTCGTCCACCCGCTCATGTTTGCCTTCGTCGGGGTTCCCGTGTGGTACCTCGGCCGACGGCACGGCTACACCACCCAAATTGAGCTGCTGCGCGACCGGTTCCGGTCCGATCTGCTGGGCTGGCTGCTGTTTCCGTTGCTCGTCGGGCTTGTGATTCCCTACCTGCTGATCGGCATTCAGGCCGCCGGCATTACCGTGGCTGCTGTCACCAAAGGCGTATGGGCCGAGGGCGTGGGCATTCCCGGATGGCTCACGGGCGCGGTCGTCTGTGCGGTGGTGCTCACCTATGTGTTCTACGGCGGCATTCGAGGCGCCGCCTGGGCCAACGCACTTCAGACCTGCGTCTTTCTGGTCGTCGCTGCGGTCGCGTTCTTTACCCTCGCGGATGCCCTGGGTGGACCCGTTGCGGCCACGGCTGCAACCGCAGCGAAGCGCCCCGACCTCTTGGTGCGCACCGAGCACATCACCCAAGCCCACTTTGCGTCGTATGGGCTTGTTGGCCTGTCCGTCGGCATGTTTCCGCACATCTTCCAACATTGGCTCTCCGCGCGTAGTGCCGAGACCCTCAAGTTTCCGGTCGCCCTGCATCCCCTGTTGGTCGCCGCAGTCTGGCTGCCCTGCGTGTTGATCGGCGTCTGGGCCGGCGGTGTACTCGACGTCCCCCCCGAGAAAGCCAATGCCGTGCTCGGTATGATGGTGGCCAAGTTCACCTCACCGGTGATGTCTGGCATTCTGACCGCGGGTATCCTCGCTGCGATCATGTCCTCTCTCGACAGTCAGTTCCTCTGCCTTGGAACCCTCTTTACGCACGATGTTGCGCTGCGGCGCAACCCCGACGTCGACGACAAAACACGCGTCGCCGTGGGCCGGCGGTTCATCATCGCCATCGTGACGCTGACCTGGTGCCTGAGCCTCTTCGAGAGCAGGTCCGTCTTCGACCTCGGCGTCTGGTGCTTCTCTGGGTTTTCTGGCCTTGTTCCGCTCATCCTCGCCGCACTCTATTGGCGACGTGCCACAGCTGCCGGCGCCATCGCCTCGGTCGTGGCCACAGGCCTCACATGGCTAGGTCTATTTCTGTCCGACCCCGGAAGCCCCGGCGAGTACCTCGTTGCGGGCGTCATGCCCGTGACATGGATTGTTCTCGCAAGCACCGCTTCCCTGATAGTGGTATCGTACGCCACCAAACCGCCATCCCCCGAGGCCTTGGCCCGGTTCTTTCCCCGATGAGCATCTTCCAGCGGAGCGGCTGACCCCCCGGTTCCGCACAACCTGCAGAGGAGGGTCGACATGTCGCTCTCCACACGCATGATGCTCATGCTCGCCACCGCGCTGCTCGCTTACCTGATGCTGCTCGGCGGCGGTGCCATGATGGTGGTCGATGCCTCTACACGGGCACAAGAGACCATCGAACGCGGGGCCGATCGGGTCGCACTCGCCCAGAAAGCCCATGTGCAGTTCAAGGTGCAGGTTCAGGAATGGAAGAACATCCTGATTCGTGGCGCCGATGCTGACGACCTCGCCACCTACACCGAGCAGTTTCGGAATCAGGAGCGCGACGCACGACAGACGGTGGTCGCCCTCTTGCAGAGCCTCGGTCCCACAGACGCCGGGGCCGACGCGGCTCGAGGCTTTCTCGAGGCCCACGAGCGCCTGAGCAAGCGCTACGACGCGGCACTCGCCGATGTGGAGGCCGACCCGTACAACGCCTACGCGATCGACCTTGGCATTCGGGGCATCGACCGCCCCGCAAGCGAGCTGCTCGATCAGGTGGTCGACGAGGTGCGTCTTGCCGCCCGTGCAGAACTGCGTCAGACCGAGCACAACATCACACGGGCTTGGTACAGCTTCGGCGCCGGTGCGGTAGGCATCACGCTCCTGACCTTTCTCTCCATTGCCTACGCGATTCGCCGTTGGGTGAGCATCCCTGCCGAGATGGCCATCGAGACCACCTACCGCCTCATGGAGGGTGACCTCGACACCGTCATCCACGAGCCTCAAGATGCGGCCAATGAGCTCTCGGAGATTCTCGCCCACCTCGACGTCCTGCGGACCACCCTGCAGGATGCCCGTTCGCGCGAAGCTGCAGACCGCGCCGTCCTTCAACAGGCGCGTGATGGCGCATTGAGTGCCGACAAGGCCAAGACCGCCTTCTTGTCCACCGTCAGTCGAGAGCTGCAACCTCCGGCCGCTTCCGCCAATGATGCCCTGGAGTTGCTGCGCCTAACCGAGCTCGATGCGTCGCAGCTCAAGCTCGTCGAGCTTGCCCACCGCAACACCCATCGGCTCACCAGCCTTGTGAGCGATCTACTCCAGCTCGAGAAGGCACACCGAGAAGAAGATGGGATTGGTCCTCTCCACACCCGCCTGATCGACGTCCAGCAGTTCTTCAATGAGGTCGCCGGCGAGTGGCGCCCCAAGTTTCGCGCCAAAGAGATCGACTTCATCTCTGGTGTCTCCAGCGACATGATGCCGCGAATCGCCGTCGATGCCGATCGCTTGGCCGAGATCCTCGATGCCCTGCTGTCCAACGCCCTCAAGTTCACCCAAGACGGCCATGTGCTGTGCACCATCAGCCCCTCGGGCGAGGCTGGCGTGGCCATTCGCATCAGCGATACGGGCATCGGCATGGACCCCAGCGACATCCAGCGCGTCTTCGAGCCCTTCGCGCGCACCAAAGCGGCCATGACCACCGGTATCGAGGGTGCAGGACTCGGCCTGACCAAGGCGCTGGCCATCGCCAAGCGTATGGGAGGCGATCTTACGCTCTCCCGCTCCTCCGAAGGTGGCATCGTCGCGCTAGTCACCCTCGAGGACGTCCGGTCCTCAAGGGCAGAGGGCATCGGCCCTACTTGGCAGCGCCGTAAATCTCGCCACCGCTAGCCTTGAAGGCTTCGCTCTGGGCCTTGGCGCCAGCTTCGAGTGCCTCTGATGTCTCCATGCCATGGGCCGCCGCATAGTCGCGGACCTCTTGGGTGATCTTCATCGAGCAGAAGCGCGGACCACACATCGAACAGAAGTGAGCGGTCTTGGCCGCTGGCGCCGGCAGGGTCTCGTCGTGGTATTCGCGGGCAATGCCTGGGTCCATGGCGAGGTTGAACTGGTCTTCCCATCGGAACTCAAAGCGCGCCTTCGACAGCGCGTCATCGCGGTCCTGGGCACCGGGGACCCCCTTTGCGAGGTCGGCTGCATGCGCGGCAATCTTGTACGCCATGAGGCCTTGCTTCACGTCCTCTTTATTCGGCAGACCCAGGTGCTCCTTCGGCGTCACGTAGCAGAGCATGGCGCAGCCCATCGACCCAATGATGGCAGCACCAATGGCGGACGCCATGTGGTCGTACCCAGGTGAGATGTCGATGGGGAGCGGTCCGAGCGTGTAGAACGGCGCTTCGTGGCAACAGTCGAGCTGCTCGGTCATGTTCTCCCGAATCTTCTGAAGCGGTACGTGCCCCGGGCCCTCAATCATGGTCTGGACATCGTGCTCCCATGCGACCTTGGTCAGCTCACCGAGTGCACGCAGCTCCGCGAACTGCGCTTCGTCGTTGGCATCCGCAATGCAACCGGGACGCAGCCCGTCACCGAGGCTGAACGTCACGTCATACTTGCGCATGAGCTTGCAGATCCGATCGAACTCGGTCCACAAGAAGTTCTCTTTGTGGTGATGAAGACACCATTTGGCCATGATCGAGCCACCACGGCTCACGATGCCGGTCACACGCTTCGCCGTCATGGGCACGAAGGGCAGCCGCATGCCTGCGTGAATGGTGAAGTAATCGACGCCTTGCTCGGCCTGCTCTTCTAGAATCTCGAGGAAGAGGTCGATGTTCAGCTCCTCGACCTTGCCCTTGACGCGCTCGAGCGCCTGATAGATGGGCACCGTTCCAATGGGGACCGGGCTGTTGCGCATGATCCACTCACGGGTGGCGTGAATGTCTGGCCCGGTCGACAGGTCCATGACCGTGTCTGCTCCCCACTGCACCGCCCAACGGAGCTTCTCGACCTCTTCGTCGATGCTACTCGAGACCGCACTGTTGCCGATGTTGGCGTTGACCTTGCAAAGGAAGTTTCGACCGATGATCATCGGCTCAAGCTCTAGGTGACGCCGGTTGGCAGGAATCACTGCGCGACCCGTGGCGACCTCGGTACGCACAAACTCGGCCTCGACGTTCTCTCGCAGCGCGATGAACCGCATCTCGGGTGTGATCAGCCCCTGACGGGCCAGCGATAGCTGGGTCTCGCCTTCGGGCATGGTGTCAATCCAGGCGCTGCGACGGCGTGGGAGCCCATCTCGAGGGTCGATTCCCTGAGGACCGGACGTATCGTAGACCGTGAAGGTCTCACCCGTCGTGAGCGGGATCTCCCGCATGGGCACACCGAGCTCACCCACGGCAATCTTGCGACTGCGGCCACCATTAAACATCTCGTAGTCAGACATCTCGCTTTCCTCCGCTGGTCTCACCCAGATCAGGTTCTGCGGTGTCTTCTCAGGCTCCCCATGAGCCACCCGCAGCGAGCCCCATCGACGTATGCCGACCCGACGGAACTCGCACGTGTGGGGAATGTCTGGTCATCCGCCGAGGGTCGACATGCCCGCGGGTGTCGTCACACCCTCCTGCCAGCGGTGCCCATGGGGCTTGGATGCCGCCGCGTGCCGAAACGCCTCTGCTAGCGCGTCGGCATCTCGGCCGAGGATGGCCTCGCGTGCATCCACGGTGATCTCTTCCGCGAGACAAGGACGAAGTTGACCGGTTGCCGTCATCCTGAAGCGGCTGCAAGTGTCGCAATAGGGGTCAGAGAGCGGCGTGATGAAGCCGACGCTGCCTTGTGCGCCGGGGAGCTTGCCGTATCGCGCTGGCCCGTTGCCTCGGCTGCCCTGCCCCATCACCAAGCCACGTTCCGAGACCCACCGGTCGCGGAGCGCCGCAAGGTCGAGAAACTGACCCGCCTCGATGGCATGTGCCCCTTCTCCCATCGGCATCAGCTCAAGAAACCTCACGTCGAGCGGCTCAGCCATCGTCCGATCGAGCCACGCCTCGAGCATGGCTTCGTTCTCTCCCCGAAGCGCAACGACGTTGATGCGAATCGGGTCAAAGCCTGCAGCCACAGCGGCATCAAGACCTGCCACCACCCGATCGTATCCGCCGCGACGGGTCATCCGTCGGAAGCCCTGTTCATCGAGGGCATCGAGAGAGAGATTGAGGCGCTTCACTCCTGCATCGCGCAAGGCTTGTGCCTTGGAGGAGAGCAGCAGGCCATTTGTGGTCAGCGCCAGATCTTGCAGGCCCGAAACCGCAGCGATCGCACGCACAATGTCGAGCAGATCAGGCCGCAGCAGGGGCTCACCCCCCGTGAGGCGTACGTGTTGAATACCAAGCGTGCAGGCTACCTTCACCGCGAAGGCATAGTCACTTGGTGCCAGGAGCTGTCGACGCGGCGCCACGGCGATGCCCGATGCTGGCATGCAGTAGGTGCAGCGCAGGTTGCACCGGTCCGTGACAGAGAGGCGCAACGAGCGAACCACACGCCCATGAGCATCGATGAGTTCGGTCATACGCTCCCCGCAGCCCGCAGAGCGTCCTAGCGTACTCAGGGCGGCTCGGTGTCGAGGGTCCTGCAAAAAAGCCCGACGCCCTCAAACTGCTCACCAACTGACCTCGACGTTGTCGATCGCAAACCGCGGACCGTTCGAATAGGGCGTGATGTCGTTCGATACCCTCAACTTGAGGTTGTTTTCGACGCAAGGGCACGTCACCGACACGGTCTCACGGTGCTCAGTGGCGTTGGGGTTGGTGGTGCTTCCGCACTCCTGCGCCCCCAACGAGAGCGCAGGGCGCTCCACCGTGAACACTGCTTGGGTCACGTTCGTAGGGAAGTCGAGGCACTCGATGCTGATCGCTCCGTCGGTCCAACCATCCATAAAGATGACGTCCAACGATACATCGACATCTCCTCTCGCACCCGAGTAGGTCTTGCTGAACACCGCGGCCCATCCTGCGATACCCATCCCTCCATAGACGTCTCCATAAGCGCCGCACGTTGACGTCCGCACGCTCGTATTGTTGGAGCAACCCACGCACCCCCAGCCGTCGGAGGACCCCCCCTCAAAGGTGGCGAGATCGTAGCCTGAAGACGTTGGTACATATGGGCACACGGCGGTGTCTTGTGGCGGCGTCGAGCCCGTATCGGCCGAGCCCGTATCGGACGCATCCGTATCAGACGCACCCGTATCAGACGCACCCGTATCCGTTGGCATTCCTTCGTCGTACCCATCGCAGTCACGATCGATGTTGTCGCCAACGCCGTCTGGTGCCCCGGGAAAGGTCGCACTGTCGTGATCGTCACAATCACCATCAGCAGGGGTGTACCCGTCCATATCGCGGTCCAGCGACGGATCCGTCGACGTGCCCATGACCCCCACTGACGTGCCCCACACATTGCTCACCTGCCCCGTGGCCACGCTGCCGGACTGAAACGCGATCCCCAAGGCGGCGAAGTTGGGGACGTTCACCGTCATGCTTCCCTGCCCGAGGGCATCGGTCGTGATCGTTCCAGGGACACGACGCACCGCGGGACGCATCCCAAGACATGCCCCCGACAGCAGAGGAAGACAATCTCCCTGACCCACCCCATCCATCGAGAAGCCAAGCAATAGGGTGTCATTTGGCGGCGCCCCTGACACTGTGAACGTGAGCGGCTGCCCGGGCACCACCACACCGACCGTGAGGTCGTAGCTCGGCGTCGTAATCGAGCCCCCGGGTGGCGGGAGAATACCGGCGAGAGGCTCTTGATGCGCCCATTCCTCTCCGTTCATACCCGTCGTGGCCTGCTGCAGGGCCGACGGAGAACAGGCCACCATCAGAACCAAAACTCCCCAAACCATGATGACCTCCCGATGGCCGCATCGTAGCAAAAGGCGCGCAAGACCACACCACCCTCACGCCCGGCCGCCAACAAAAAAGCCCGGGCAGTGCCGAAGCACGCCCGGGCATAGACCCCGTCAGGGTATCCGACGGATCAGGGGCTACAGACCCATGCGCCTGGGTCGAAGCCACCCGGAGCATCCTGTGCCCCGGCGCCACCGCCGCTGTCGTTATCGACATCCCAGCCTGCTGCGTCCCACACGGCCGCGGGGGCCGTGTTGCTGCAGGCGCGCTCGGCGCGTCCATCTTCGAACTCGTGTGCAGTGCCCGAGCCGTCTTCGCCAGGAACACCGAACAGGTCGATCATCGTGCCGTTGAACTCGAGGCCGATGTTGTCATCGCCATTCGAGTCTGCAGCGCCGTTGGTGCCAATGTCTTCATCGCAGTCGACACCGTAGGCGCCGGAGAATGCAACGCCGTCGTTGCACACAATGTAGTAGCCGCCAGCAGGGACCGTCCCGAAGAGCGGCACAGGCGTCTGTGACGTCGTGCTGTCATTGGTCCAGCGAACCAACGCCCAACCTGTCGACAGGTCCACATCGGCCGTACCTGGGTTGTGGAGCTCTACGTAGCGCGCCGCCGAATTGTTGTTCGGGTCGGCGAGCTCGGTGATGAACAGCACATCGCCCGCTACATCGGTATCGGTCGTGGTGTCGGTGTCCGTGCCGCCACCGGTACCGGTACCGGTGTCGGTACCGCCGCCGCCAAGGCAAGACCACGCGCCTGGATCAAAGACGCCAGGTGCGTCCTGTGCGCCATCGCCACCACCGCTGTCGTTGTCGACGTCCCAACCCGCGGCATCCCACACAGCCGCAGGGGCCGTGTTGCTACAAGCACGCTCGGCGCGACCGTCTTCGAACTCATGGGCAGTACCCGAGCCGTCTTCACCCGGAAGACCGAACAGGTCGATCATGGTGCCGTTGAACTCGAGACCGATGTTGTCATCGCCGTTTGAGTCTGCAGCACCACCGGTACCGATGTCCTGGTCACAGTCCACACCGTAGGCGGTCAAGAACGCACCACCGTTGTTGCAGACCACGTAGAAGCCACCCGCAGGCACTGTACCGGTGAGCGCAACCGGCGTTTGTGACGTCGTGCTGTCATTGGTCCAGCGAACCAAAGCCCAACCTGTCGACAGGTCAACATCAGATGTCCCTGGGTTGTGGATCTCCACGTAGCGCGCCGTAGTGTTGTTGTTCGGGTCCGCAAGCTCCGTGATGAGCAGGTCGGCAGCTGCCACGACATCGGTATCGCCGCCCGAGGTGTCCACGGGTGGGACGTAAGGGACGTAGCCAGCGAGGTCGGCAGCGCTTCCCGGCCACACCTTGTGGTTACCGAAGGTGTAGCCCATGACGCCGGTCACACCCGAGAACGCGTCGCCCACGGCGAGGTTCGGGAATGCAGCACCCACATCAAAGGCGAGGTCGTCAATGCGGAAGCTCGCCGCACCGTCGGTCACGGAGAACTCGCCAAAGCCGAGGTCGGCGTTGTCGACTTCAACCGCACCGAAGCTGACCAACATGCTCTCGTAGAGCTCGAAGTCATCCACACTTGGGTCCAGTGCAATCGGTGCCGGGAGCGCCGCCGTGCCGGTGATAGTGACGGCCGTTGGGTCGAACCGGGTCATGCCGTAAGGCTCGGATGCGGAACCGGTCATCTCGAGCACGTCACCGATAGCCACGGCGCCCGCGCCGTAGACCTCGAAACCTGACGAGAAGTAGAAGCCGCTCTGCTGCACGTAGACCGGTGTGCCCGAGGTCGCCATGCCCACCACGATCATGTCCTGGACCATCACCGTGTCACCCAGCGCCACAACGCCAGTGTTGATGTCGACGGCCGTCACGATCGGTGGCGGTGCAGGAGTGTCGGTGTCGGTGTCGGTGCCGGTGTCCACGATACCGGTGTCGGTACCACCGCCGCCGAGGCAGGACCACGCGCCTGGGTCGAAGCCGCCGGGTGCATCCTGCGCCCCAGCGCCACCGCCGCTGTCGTTGTCAACATCCCAGCCTGCCGCGTCCCACACTGCCGCTGGGGCCGTGTTGCTGCACGCACGCTCGGCGCGACCGTCTTCGAACTCATGGGCAGTACCCGAGCCGTCTTCGCCGGGAACGCCGAACAGGTCAACCATCGCGCCATTGAACTGGAGCCCGATGTTGTCATCGCCGTTCGAGTCTGCAGCACCACCGGTACCGATGTCCTGGTCGCAGTCCACCCCGTAGGCGGTGGAGAAGGCGCCACTGTTGTTGCACACGACGTAGAAGCCTCCCGCCGGAACGGTCCCCGTCAGAGCGACAGGCGCCTGCGGTGAGGTGCTGTCGTTCGTCCAGCGGATCAACGTCCAGCCCACGAGGTCCACATCAGCGGCTCCCGGGTTGTGGATCTCCACGTAGCGCGCCGCCGTGTTGTTGTTCGGGTCCGCGAGCTCCGTGATGTACAGGTCTGCGGCATCTACCACATCCGTGTCCGCACCCGTGTCCTGGGGCACTGGCACATACCCAGCGAGGTCACTCACGCTCATCGGCCAGAGCTTGTGGTTGCTAAAGCTGTAGCCCCACACACCGCTGACGCTCGAGAACGTGTCCCCCACCGCAAGGCTCGGGAACTCCGTCAAGATGTCCACGGCGAGGTCATCGATTCGGAAGCTGGCCGCACCGTCGGTCACCGAGATTTCGCCAAACCCGAGGCTTGGGTTGTCCACCGTGACGGCTCCGAAGGTCACAAGCATGCCCTCGTACGCCTCAAAGTCACTGGTGCTAGGATCGAGCACGACAGGCGCTGGAAGCGCAGAGGTACCTGTCACGGTGACGCTGGTGGGGTCGAAGCGCATCAAGCCGTACGGGTTCGATGCCGAGCCCGTCATCTCGAGCACGTCGCCAACAGCCACCGTGCCCGCGCCGTAGACTTCAAAGCCAGCGTGCGCGGTGTAGCCGCTCTGCTGCACAAAGATGGGCTCACCATCATCGTCCATGCCGACAACAATCATGTCCTGCACGGTGGCCATCGTCCCGAGCGCAACCACACCCGTGTTGATGTCCTCGGCGGTCACGACCGGAATCGGCGCCTGCGTATCGAAGCCATCGCAGTCGCTGTCCACGAAGTCGCCATCGGTGTCGGGAGCACCGGGGAAGACGGTACCGTTGTGGTCGTCACAGTCACCGTCCGCAAAGGTGACGCCATCGGCGTCGCGGTCGAGGAACGGAACGGTTGATGTACCTGCGGCCGCCATCGACGTACCAATCACGTTACTGGTCTGGTCTGTCGCTGGGATAGCAGCCTGAAACGCCAGATCGAGTGGCGGACCTGCGGGCGCGGTGACGGTCAACGACCCCTCACCCGACGCATTTGTGACCAAGGGTCCACCAGGAATGAGCCGGATGGGAGGCGTACTGATGCCCAAGCACTCTCCGCCAATCTGCACAGGACACGCACCGGGCGTCACACCGCCGGATGACCACAACACATAGACATTGGCATTCGGTGGTGCCCCAGTCACCGTAAAGGTCACGGGCTCACCGGACACCACAACACCCATCGAAAGGTCAAATGACGCCGGGGACACCGTACCGGGTGGTGGAAGCAGTTCATCAAACAGCGGATTGGTCTCGTTCCACGACGCATCGAGCACGGTTACCGCACCGTCATCGCCCTCAAGCGACTGCGGCGCGCACGCCACAAGTCCAGTCAAAATCAGCCAGCGCATAGGCCCTCCCAGTAAAAAGGATCGCAGGCTACACGAGGTGGGCAACCGAACCGTGCCAATCTGTCTGCAGTTGTTTCACAAGCAGTCACGCCCTCGAAACATCCATGCGGTCACCCAGAAACCGCAGTTTACCCCTAACTAGTTACCGTACTGCTTCGGGGCTTCCATCCGAAGATTGACCCGCTGGCATTTGTAGCAATTGTGTCTCAGGCCACGTGCGGCCACAGCGCACGGAGCATCCGCCGGTTCGTCACCGGGCCAGACGGATCACCTGTCATTGCGACGATGACACCCCGCCACGATTCGCGACCCCCTCTTCGCACGCACACCCGCTATGCTCTCGCCCGGGGGACGACATGGACAGCCAACAGCGCCTAGATGCGCACGTACGAGCCATCATCCATCACCACTTTTCGGCGGAGACCGGCACGCCGTACTGGCTGAGGTTCGCCGAGACCTGCGGCTGGAACCCGCTGACAGACATTCAGCACTTTGAAGATCTCGAGCGCTTCGGTCCGTTCGATAAGCAGCGCATCAAGACTGCGCCCCACGAGGACTGGACGCCACGGGGGCTCGTCGACCGTCCGCCTCACGTGTTTGAGACAGGCGGTACAACGGGCATGCCCACCCAGCGCCTCTCCTGGGAAGACCACCTGATCGACTACCGCGCATATGCCGCGTCACTCCCTGACAGCCATTTCTCTCCGGGCGGCGCCTGGCTGATTGTTGGGCCCACGGGTCCCCGACGCCTGCGACTGACGATGGAGTACCTCGCTAACCAGCGTGGGTGTCTCGCGTACCATGTCGATCTCGACCCCCGCTGGGTCAGGCGATGCATCGCCAACGGTGATGTCGACGGGGCAAAAGCGTATCAACAACACGTGATCGACCAAGCGGTCACACTCCTCAAGCACCGAACCGTCGATGCCATCTTCACCACACCCCGCCTGCTGGAGGCGATCGGGGAGGCCATCGACCTCACCGAGACGTCGGTGCGCGCGGTCCTCTGCGGCGGCACGTCCATGCCACCGCAGACCATCCGGTTCTTGGTCGAAGAGATTCTAGAGGATCAGATTCTCTTCATTCCCGTCTACGGCAACACCCTCATGGGCCTTGCCACGGCCGAGCCGGTGGGACCCCACAACGGCTGGGAAGTGGTCTACCACGCGCCCCAGCCGCGGGCGGTGTTGCGTGTCTTGGGCCCCGACGGAAGGGTCGTTCCCTATGGCTCGCGAGGCCGAGTCCAGCTCACCACCCTCACACGCGAGTTCTTCATGCCCAACCTTCTTGAGCGCGACGAAGCCACGCGACGCCCACCCACGGAGGCCTTTCCTTGGGATGGTGTGGGAGATGTCCGCCCGTGGACCGACCCCAATCAGACCGTGATTGAGGGGGTCTACTGATGCACCTTCCCGTTCTCCGGTTTGGACAACCCTACGAGAGCGCCGAGAAGCTCTCTGTTCGTGACGCCCTCACGGGCGAGCCTCTCGCATCGCTCTCGCTTGCCAATGCAGCCTTGATCCGACGAGATGCCAGCCGTCGGGTTCGGGATGCCCACGCCGCACTCCAGCGCTTCACCGTCGACCAGCTCATTGCATGCGTGCAAGAGGCCGGCCGACGCCTGATGACCGACGCGCTTCCGTGCGGAGAAGAGCTGCTGGGCATCGAAGCCTTCTGCACCCTCACCTCCCGCGCGACCGGCCTGCCGGAGACCCTTGTCAAAGCCAATCTAGGCAAGCTGCATCACGTCTGTACACGCGTCGATGAGGTCCTCAACGGTCTTGCGCGAGGCCTCGACCTCTCGGTGTTGGACACCCACCTCGGCCAGCTCAATGGCGTCCCCATGAGTTGGGTACAAACCGCGCATTCGCTTGCAGCCCTCCTACCGAGCAACAGCCCGGGTGTACACAGCCTCTGGATTCCTGCGCTCGCCCTGAAGACGCCGGTGGCGCTGAAACCCGGGCGGAGTGACCCCTTTGTGCCCTATCGCCTCATTCAGGCGATGATCGCCGCGGGCATTCCCCGAGAGGCCTTCGCCTTTTACCCCACCGACCATTCCGGGGCCGATACGCTCGTCGAGTCGCATGACCGGGCGCTGGTCTTCGGTGGACCTGCGGTCGCAGCCCGCTACGCCAACAACCCCGCGGTCGAGGTCCATGGACCTGGATACTCCAAGGTGCTCCTCGGCCCCGACCAAGCCGAGCAATGGCCCTTTCATCTCGAGACCATCGCCACCAGTGTGGCCCTCAATGGGGGTCGAAGCTGCATCAACGCGTCATCTGTCTACACGACTGCGCATGCATCAGAGCTTGCGCACGCGCTCGCTGAGCACCTCGCCGCGCTCGCTCCGAAGAACCTCGACCACCCCGACGCCACACTCGCGGCATTCAGTGACCCCGAGGCGGCGCATGCCATCGATGCCCGCATCGAGCAATACCTGCTTCAGCCAGGGGCCATCGACCTCTCTGCCGCGCACCAGCCAGACCGTGTCCTCACCCACAACGGCATGACGTTTCTCCGCCCTACGGTCGTACTCATCACCGACCCTGGCCACCCGCTCGCCAACACCGAGTTTGGGTTCCCGTTTGTCGCCGTCGTCCCGTGTGCCGCCGAGACCATGATCGAGCGCATGGGCCCCACGCTCGTATGTGCAGCCATCACCGAAGACCCGAGCCTCGTGACACGGCTGCTCAAGACCGCGACCATCGACCGGCTCCACCTTGGGCCACTCCCCACCACTAGTATTCGGTGGGATCAACCCCACGAGGGCAACCTGCTCGAGTGGCTGTACCGGCGAAGGGCCATTGCCATTGAGCCGTTTGGAGCTTCCGCGTGACGCCAGAGCGTATCGAAGGCCCACACCTCGAGACCCTTGGCACGCTGCTGCGTGACCGAGGCTACGCCACGGTGCTGCTGTTCAGCGATCATGGCGTAAAGGCCGCAGGACACGTGCGCAGCGCCATGGCTGCGCTCCAGGCCGCAGAGATCGGGGTCACCACATGGTTGGGGGTTCAGCCCGAGCCGACGGCAGGTCAGGTCGAGCGTGCCGCGAGCGCGCTCGCGGGTGTCGAGGTGGATGCCTACGTGGCGCTCGGAGGCGGGTCGGTCATCGATTTTGCCAAGGCCGTGAACTTCTTGGTCATCCATGGGGGCGTCATGGCGGACTTCAAGGGCCATGACCAAGCGACACGCCCCATGCGCCCCTTGATCGCCATCCCCACGACAGCGGGCACCGGCTCAGAGATGCAGAGCTTCGCCCTAATCTCCGATGAGGTCACCCACCGAAAGATGGCGTGTGGGGACCCAAGCGCCAGGCCCGTGCTCTCGATTCTCGACCCGAGACTCACGCTGACGCTGCCCGAACACATCACGCTGCTCTCCGCGCTCGATGCGATGGTTCACACCCTTGAGACCGCCGTGACCACGCGTCGCACCCCCGCATCGCTGGCCCTCTCTGCAACAGCCTTCTCGCATCTTCATGAGGGTCTCCCACGCGTGCTGCGGAACCCTGACGACCTCGGTGCCCGAACCCTCGTCATGCGCGGCGCATCCATGGCAGGTGAAGCGATCGAGATGTCCATGCTCGGTGCGGCGCACGCGACCGGAAATGCCCTCTCCTCGGTCTTTGGCACCGCCCATGGCGCCGCAGTCGGCCACATGGCCCCTGCCGTGATGGCGCTCAACAGCAGTTCTGAATCGGCACGCGAGGGCTATGCCACACTCTGCAGCGCCGCGGGGCTCCCCACCGAAGGCGCTGCAGAACAACTCTGCGGTGTCATTCGCCCACTGCTGGGCCATCCTGCGCTCCCCGCGTGTCCGGATCTGACCACCCGACTGCCCGAGCTCATCGAAGATGCGCAGAGCCAGTGGACAGGGACTTTCAATCCCGTACCCTTGACCCCCAACATCCTTCGCGACCTCTTCCTCGACACCGCACGGAGAATCCCATGAGTCATGTCCTCATTGTCGGCGCCACCGGGGGTGTCGGACGTCATACGGTCCGTCACGCCCTTGCCATGGGCCATACGGTTCGGGCGCTGGCTCGTACACCCACAAAGCTCGCCCTCAGCCACCCGAACCTCACCGTCATTCAAGGCGATGTGCGCGATGCGGAAGGCCTCGCGTCGGCGATGGAGGGAATCGATATGGTGCTCAGCTGCCTCGGCACCCCTCGGGGAAGCACCCCAGTGGTTGCTGAGGGATGCCGCAACCTGTGCCGCGCCATGACACGCCACGCCGTCGAGCGCCTCGCCCTCATCAGCTCCATCGGCGTCGGCGATAGCCTCGACCAGTCCGCGAAGGTGAGCTGGGTATTTCGGTACATGATCATGCCTACGGTGCTCCGAAGCGCCTTTGTGGACCTGAACCAGGCCGAAGCGGAGACACGTGCACACCATCCCGAGGCCATCTTCGTCCGTCCCACGGGCCTTCGAGATCACGCCGGAACCGGTCGGTTCCTCGCGAGCCATGCCGCCGAGCGAGACCCGCGCAAGCTCACGACCTTCATCTCGCGGGATGATGTCGGCCTCTTCATGGCAGGACTCATTGACGACACACGCTACGATGGCACCGCCGTGTCGCTGTTCGCGGGTTAAATGTGGGTATGACCACACCCCGCCTCAATACCCCTCTCGTCGTTGCGCTGTTGATGGGCGGTGCCCTTGGCGCCCTGCTGATGTGGCAGAGCGCGCCAGACACAGGTCCCGCACCGGGCACCACGGCGACCACCGCACCCGAACGTCCCTCCCCTCCGCCAGCGTTACCCCCTCCGCCACCGGCCCTCACAGCTGACCCCAGCGTTCCATCCCAGCGGGTACCGTCGAGCGCACCCGGCTCCAATCTCGATCGGGAGGCTCTCAAGTCGAGCCTCCAGCCCGTCAAACCACGGCAGAGTGAGCGCGCCGCTCGAAGGTTTGCGCGACCGAACCTCACCGACCGGGTGCCGCCAGAAAAAGACCCCAGCGGACGTCCTCCTCTCGAGCTTCCTTCCGACCTCCGCAACATCGCCACCCTCCCCCCACTGGGTGCGGAGACGTTACGACGACCCACCGAGGTCAACCTCAATGCGCTGGCCGATGACCAACCCAAGGAAGCCCAATGAACACCCGGCTCGCTCCACTTCTGCTCGCCGTGGCCTGCTCGAGCACGCCTGTCAGCGAGACACCTGGGGCGCCATCCGTTGAGGATGTCACCGCCGAAGTTGTGCGGGTCACGACCCGCGATGGTGTGGACCTCGTGGGTGACCTGTATGATCGTGGCTCCGGCGCGCCCGCCGTCTTGTTGCTGCACATGACACCCAAAGGCCCCTGGAACCGCACCGACTGGAGCCCGTCCTTCGTGGCCGACCTCGGGGCTGCAGGGTTGACCGTCCTCGCCATTGATCGCCGTGGCGCCGGCGCTTCGGGCGGGACCGCAGCGGACGCCTTCACCGGTCCAAATGGCAAACTCGACGTGGCAGCATCCACACAACTCCTGACGGAACGAGGCGCCACCGACATTTGGATTGTGGGTGCCTCCAACGGCACCACAAGCATGGTGGACTACACGGCGGCGGCGTCCACCGAAGGCTGGCCCTCTCCGCGTGGGCTGGTCTATTTCACCGGCGGCACCTACACCGAAAACCAGACCTCGCTCGCAGACCTCACGGTCTTGCCGAGCCTCTTCGTCTATGGCACGGCAGAAGCCGACTGGTCAGAGTCCTACCTCGACCAGAATGACGGGGTCTGGCGCTTCGAGGCCATCCCAGACGGTGCGCACGGCACCCGGATGTTCGAGGGACCCGAAGACGCCCAAGTGCGCGCGCTCATCGCCGGATGGCTCGCGGAGGCCGCTGCGCTGTAGTGCGTGCATGAGCCGAGGCGCCTCTTGTCGTGGCCCCGAGAGCTGATGTACCGTCCCTACGGCATGACGTGACGGAGGGTTCGCATGGCGTTCATTGGTATCATCTTGTTCGCGACATCTATCGCCTTCGCAGGTCTGCTATCCGTGTGGCCTGCGCTCATCGTCGCATGGTCGTACCGCCTGCGAGCTCTCGGCGGAGCGACAGGCGGAATGTTCTGGGGCACTGGCCTCATCACTTGGAGTCTCTGCACAGTTGTCTTAGCGACCGGCTTGGTCATGATCAATGGCGCAGACATGAGCTGGATCATGGTGGGTGGGCCACCCGCGACATGGACCGCGCGCGTGGCCAAGCTCTGCATGGACCTCTTGTGGTCTCCGATGTTTCTCCTCGGCATCCTCTTGCTCAACGCGGGCACCCACGTCAGTCTTGGACGTCTTCTGGCGACACGCCTTGCGGAAGCCTCGCACCTACCAAGCTAGGCCTCCAACGCGACAAAGGACCAGTCTGATTACTGGCCGCCGAACTCACTCATCACATAGGCGACCACGTCGGCGATCTCCTGCTCGGTGAGCGTGCTGCCAAAGGCGGGCATGCCATTGCCGCCGTTCTCGACAAAGTCCTGAACATCTGCCGCCGTGTTGGCAGATGCGTAGGCCACCAGATCGGGGTGCGTGCCCCCGCCCATGCCATCAACCTTATGGCAGACGATGCACGCGTCTCCATAGACCTCGGCCCCTGCCGCAGCATCGGCAACGATCTCTCCTGACGTCGTGTCGGTATCGGACGCCGCGTCGGTGTCCGCCGTACTGTCGGTGGTCTCGGCACCACCATCGCAGGCCATCACGGTCATCAGGCCCAGAGTCATCCACACGCGCATCAGCTACCTCCATTAGGACCGTAGTCTGCCATGAACCAACGTACACTGTGCAACTATGAGGGCGACTTTTTTGCCGATGATGGCCTCACCTAAGCGTCGGCATCCCCCGAGAAGCGCGCGAGCAAGCGCTCGGATGCTTCAGCGGCAGAGAGGGTTCCAGCCGTCAGCTCGGCTTCGACCTCGGGCAAACAACGTGCCACTCCCGGGTGGGCCTCAAACTGCTCCCGGAGCGCCTCCGTGATGCGAGCCCACATCCACGCCCTACGCTGCCGCGCCCGTTCCACATCGAGCTCGCCTCGGCTGTCGAGCTCGGACCGATGGGCGAGTACCGACTGCCAGACATCGGCAAGCCCATCGCCCTCGATGCTGCTGCATGAGAGCACCGGGGGCGTCCACCAGCTTCGACGCTGCCGCACCAGGTGCAGTGCGCGCTCTAGCTCGCGCGCCCGCCGCTTGGCCGCAACTACATTTGGACCATCAGCCTTGTTCACGGCCAAGACATCGGCGAGTTCGAGCACACCCTTTTTGATGCCCTGCAGCTCGTCTCCAGCACCCGCGAGCACCAAGACCACAAAGGTGTCGACCATGTTGGCGACGGACGCCTCGCTCTGCCCCACACCTACGGTCTCCACGAGGACCACATCGTAGCCCGCCGCCTCACAGAGCAGCAGCGTCTCGCGCGTGCGTCGATGCACCCCACCCAACGTGCCCTGGCTCGGTGAAGGACGAATAAACGCCCTCGGATCCGCCGCCAGCCGCTGCATTCGGGTCTTGTCGCCCAAGATGCTCCCACCACTCACGGCGCTCGAGGGGTCGACGGCGAGGACAGCCAACCGATGCCCAGACTCCACCAGCTGAAGCCCAAGGGACTCCACGAAGGTCGACTTGCCGACGCCCGGGACACCCGTCAGGCCCACCCTGAGCGCCCCGCCCGTGAACGGGGCAAGGGCCGTAAGTACCTGGGCAGCCATCGCCCGGTGGCGTGGATGCGATGACTCGATCAAGGTGATGGTGCGTGCAAGCACGGCCCGGTCACCGGCCCGAACGCCACGCACATGATCGGCAACGGTCAGGTGGGGCCGGCGAGCTCTAGTCACTCGCCCACCACGGCCAATAAGACGTTGAGCAGCTCATCTGCGGCTTCGGCGATAATGGTGCCCGGTCCAAAGACCGCAGCAGCACCCATCTCACGGAGTATGGGCACATCGTCGGGTGGCACGACCCCACCCACCACAACCACGATGTCCTCTCGGCCCTCGGCCTTGAGTGCATCACGCAGCGCAGGAACGAGGGTCAGGTGGCCCGCAGCCAAACTGCTCACGCCCACCACATGCACATCGTTCTCCACCGCTTGCCGTGCGGTCTCTTCGGGCGTCTGAAACAGCGGTCCGATGTCGACATCAAACCCCAGATCTGCAAACGCAGTCGCGATCACCTTCTGCCCACGATCATGGCCATCTTGACCCATCTTGGCCACAAGCATGCGTGGACGCCGACCTTCGACCGCCTCAAAGGCTTGGACCCGCGCCTGGATCTTCGAGAAGCCTTGGTCATCCACACCACCCTCCTCTCGGTACACGCCGCTCACACTGGCCACCGCCGCCTGATGGCGCCCGAAGACATTCTCCAGGGCCAAGCTCATCTCACCCACCGTAGCACCCACACGGCCCGCTTCGATGCAGAGCGCGAGCAGATTGCCGTCTCCCCGCGCGCCATCTTCGAGGGCCGAAAGCGCCTCAGAGACCGCTGCATCCGAGCGATTGGCCTTAAGCGTTGCGAGACGGGCGAGCTGAGCGTCCCGAACAGCTTCGTTGTCGACCTTCAAGATAGGGATGTCATCCTTGGTGTGTGGCTTGTAGGCGTTGACACCGACAATGGTCTGCCGTCCGCTATCGATACGGGCCTGCGTTCGCGCAGCGGCCTCTTCGATGCGAAGCTTCGGAAGTCCTGTCGCAATGGCAGCCGCCATGCCGCCCAGTTCTTCAATCTCTTGAAGGTGGGCCCACGCCTTGGTGGCCAAGTCATGGGTAAGACGCTCCACAAACCAGCTCCCGGCCCACGGATCAGTCACCCGGGTCGCATCGGTCTCAAGCTGCAGAAACAGCTGGGTATTTCGAGCAATCCGAGCTGAAAAGTCGGTCGGCAGGGCGAGGGCCTCGTCGAGACTGTTCGTGTGCAGAGACTGTGTATGCCCATGTGCAGCAGCCATCGCTTCAACACCTGTCCGCGCGGCATTGACGAACACATCTTGCGCCGTGAGCGACCAGCCACTCGTCTGACAATGGGTGCGAAGCGCGAGCGACTTGGGGTTCTTCGGCTCAAACGGCTTCAGTAGACGCGCCCAGAGCATTCGTGCCGCGCGAAGCTTGGCCACCTCGACGAAGTAGTCCATGCCCATGGCGAAGAAGAAGGACAGCCGAGGTGCGAAGGCATCGATATCGAGGCCCGCTTCGATGCCGGTCCGCACATACTGAAGCCCATCAGCGAGGGTATAGGCCAGCTCTAGGTCAGCCGTCGCCCCGGCTTCCTGCATGTGGTAGCCGCTGATCGAGATGCTGTTGAACCGAGGCATGTGCGTCGCCGTCCACCCAAAGATGTCGGCGATGATCCGCATGGAGGGCGCAGGCGGGTAGATGTAGGTGTTGCGCACCATGAACTCTTTCAGAATGTCATTCTGAATCGTGCCGGCCAGCTTGTCGGGCGCGACACCCTGTTCTTCGGCAGCCACCACGTAGAGCGCGAGAATCGGCAACACGGCACCGTTCATCGTCATCGACACGCTCATCTTGTCGAGCGGAATGCCGTCGAACAACAGCCGCATGTCGGCGATGCTATCGACCGCCACGCCAGCCATGCCCACATCGCCAGACACCCGAGGATGATCCGAGTCATAGCCACGATGGGTGGCCAGATCGAACGCGATGGACAGGCCCTTCTGCCCAGCAGCCAGATTCCGCCGATAGAAGGCGTTGGACGCCTCTGCAGTAGAAAAGCCGGCGTATTGCCGAATGGTCCACGGCCGAGCCAGGTACATCGTCGCGTAGGGTCCCCCTACATACGGCGGCAGCCCCGGCGCGTAGCCAAGATGCCCCACGTTCTCGAGGTCCGCAGGAACATAGACCGCCTTGAGCTCCAGGCCTTCTGGCGTCGTGATCGGCGGTGCCATCTCAAGCGCTGACGTGGGTGCGGACGCCGCCGACGCAACGGGAAACGCCACGGTTGTCAGATCGGGTCCGTGACTCATGGCTGCACCCCCTGCTCGGCGCCATCGGGCATCATGTCCTCCATCGCCGCGAGAAGATCTGCCCCCGCAAACAGCCGGACAACACCCTCAAGAGGTTCACCACGACCGGTCGCGGCCAACCATGGGGCATGGCCTACGAGCGTTGGTGCCCAGGTGTCGACAGCCTCGTCCCGGCCCGCCAGACATAGCGCATGCACCTCGCCACATCGGGCGACGACCGCGGCTGAATCTGGGGGATTCGTCAACATCTCGACCGCAAAGCCTGCGGCTTCCCACACTTGGCGCACCCAGTCCACACGCGCTGTATGCGCGGATTGTGGGCCGAGCCCCACCAGCAACACTCGAGCCTTGGACGACTCACCACGCTGCCGAAGCGCTTCCCATGCGCCATGGGGCAGGGCCTCAGCCGCCGCGGGAGCCTCAAGGTCAGCACCACTCCGCATCAGCGCCGCGCCTACAGCCGCTATGGATGCGCCAGACGTCAGTCGCTCCATCGCCTCATCGAGTGTGCTGCAGCTCACTGGGACCATTTCGACACCCGCCGGCAGGTGCACCGGGTCGCGCGCGGGAAGTTCCTCGCCCGCATGCGGCTGCACACTCACGCCGAGAATCGGCTGCTTGCGCGTCGCCACACGAGCTGCACGAGCCGTTGCCGCAGCACCCATGCGCGTCGCCCAGCGGCCCGTCACCACCTCATCTAACAGCCCCCCCGCTGCCTCTATCTCTTGAAGCAACGCCCACGAACGCTCACCCAGTTCGCGCGTCAGACGCTCTACGGCCCAGGACCCACCTGCAGGATCAGCCACACGGGCCAAGTGCGCCTCTTCAGCGAGGGCCAGCTGAGTCGTCCGAGCGAGCCGATGGGCGGCCTCATCTGTGGCACCCAGCCGTACATCAAACGGAAGCACCGTCACGGCATCTGCGCCACCCGTGGCGGCGGCGAAGGTCTCTGCAGTGGCCCGCAGCACGTTGACCCAAGGGTCGAACCTCGTCGAACTGGTGACGCCCGTCATGGCATGCACATAGACGCCGCATGCCTGCGACGGCACCTGCCATGCGTCCAGCAAGGTCGCCCACCCGGTGCGCAGCGCGCGCAGCATCGCCATGTCCGCAAAGGTCTCACGCCCCGTGGCCACACGAAGCAGCACACGACGCGCCACCTGACTGGCCCCGACACCGCGCCTCGACATCTCGCGCAAGATCTCCGCACCTACCGCGAGACTCCACGCCATTTGGTGCACGCGGTGGCCACCCGCAGCGGCGACATGCGTGGCATCAATGCCCACGAGGTGAACCCATGGCGCACTGCCATCCGCCCAACGGATCATCTCGGCGAGCTCATCCATCGCCGCTGACCAGCCCGACGCGAGGCGCCCTTCTCGTGCCAACAAGCCCATCGGGTCAAACGCCACGGCACCCGTCAACTGTTCGGCGGGGACACCCACCTCGCGAGCCCCTTGGACCAGCGCCGCCAGCCAGGCGGACGCATGGCGTCCTGGGCGAATATCAACAGGGTGCCTGCGGAGGTCCACGGCTCCAAGCAGATCGAGCACGTCGGAGAGACCGCGTAGGGGAACGCCAGGACGCCCCTCAAGTCCTCGGCTCACACCGTCGGGCACAATCATCAGGGAGCGGGCGCCCTCTGCAACATCGTAGGCCACACGGTGCGCCGCCTCATCGATGGTACCGGTCGCATGGCGCTGCCGAATGTCCCAGCCGGCACTCCGCCGGTCGAGCACACGCTGCCCGCGTGTGAACGGCGCAACATCAGGCCACGCCGCTCCGACGGCTGCCTCGACCGCGTGACGTACGGGCAAGCGCACACCTTCTGCGAGCGCAGTTTCCATGCTGGACAGCGGGCGCCCTTTGGCCAGACGAAGGGCTTCTTCTTCCCACATGTCGGGCGTGGGCCGATCAAACCAACCTTCTAGATTCAAGTCGCCCAGACCCATCCCCACTCCTCTCGATGGCTTCCGCTCAACCTTAGCCAGCCCCACCCGTCTAGGCACTCCGATGCTCCTAGAGGGGCCACCCATGCTGAGATGGCATGCGTCGGAGCGCCTGCATGAGTGAGACCACCGTCCCCGCGACCCAAGAGACCCCTGTCGTTCCGGACTGGGTGGGGCACATCTGTCGCGTCCTCCAAAAACATGCACCGACGCTCACGGAATGGGAAACGTCTCTCTGGGAAGGTGGGGTTCGCATCGACCTTCAGATCGGTGGGCAACCCGTCGGCATTACGCTTCGCCCCCGCGTGGATGAACCCGCATGGGGACACACCGACTCGTTCTCGTTCGCCTGACGGACGTGATGTCGCGACAGATGCCGAAGCACGCCTGACGCTCGATGCCGTCCTGTCGTGGCGCACAGCCCATGAAGAACTGAGCGAAGAGCTGCAAGAAAACGCCTACATTGCGCTTCGCGCCATGCTTTCCGATGACCTCTACCCCCATGTCGTGGGGCTCGGAGAGACCCTCGACGAAGCACAAATTCTCGATGCGTGGTCCGATACCAAGCAGTTCATGAAAGAGGGCCGAGCACCCCAAAAACTCTGTCTCTACTGCCACATTCCTTACTGCACGGTGGAGTGCACCTTCTGTTATTGCGGCAAGACAGAGGACTTTGTGCGCAGCGATGTCGACCAATACGTCGATAAGCTCGGGATGGAGGCTGACCTCTTCGCAGAGCGCGTAGACGGCATGCCCTTTACCAGCGTCTATTTCGGAGGTGGAACACCGAGCCTCCTGACACCGCCTGCCATGCGAAGGCTATTCCAACACTTCTACAGCCAGTTCCATGTGCCCGAGGGGACACAGGTGGTGTTCGAGGGCAATCCGGACTCACTCAAGCCCAACAAAGTCGATATTCTGGCCGGCGAGGGTCGCGTGACCCGGCTCACGATCGGCATTCAGACACTCGACCCTGACGTGCAGAAACACGTGCGGCGCTACAACAAACATGAAGACGTTGAGGCTGCGCTTGGCCGCCCGTTCCGGGGGAATTCCCCACATCAACTTCGACTGTATCGCTGGTCTCGAAGGCCAGTCTATGGAGAGCTTTCAGCGTGACGTGCGCTACCTGCTCTCCCTCGAGCCCGACAGCATCCACTTGAACGGCTTCCGGCCACTCCCCCGCACCAACTTCCGCCAAGAGGGACGTGCCATGTCCCTCGAGCAAGAACGTCTACGGGACGAGATGCTTGCGTGGGGTCATGAGCTGCTCGCGACCAACGGATATGCCAATCAGCTTCAACAAGGCCCTCATCGAACCCAAGATGCAGCAAAATTCAAGAGTATGACCTCGGGCGTCAGAACAGCTCGCTCGTCGGCCTTGGGTTCCCTGCGCACCGGACATGAGTTCGACCGGTCGGTAGACTAACGGGCCCTGCTCAACCAGTACGTGCCGCAGAACGACTGATCACCGGCCATCAAACTCGGGCAGTGCGGGTAAAAACCCAAGGTCGTGGGTTCGGCCCCACGCGACGAGCGCATAGGCGAGGTTGAACACCGTGAGCGGTGCCCAGACGCCGAAGGTTCCGCGCGTGAGCGTAAACGCAGACAGCGTATCGGCGATGCCGAGGGCAAGCGCACCCATCGCTAGCGCGCGTCCACCGGGCGCCTCCGAGACCCACGTCGCAAACCCTCGCCATGTCGTCACAAACATCAGTACGAGAAAGCCGGCGAGTGCGCCCTCATAGAACGCCACGTCGTCAGCCAGCGCCAGATAGATCGTGCACGCCCAGCCTCCAAAGGGGGCGACCCACCAGAGTGCATTTGCCCAGCTTCGCTCAAAGAACAGCACAAGAAATGCGACATGGGCCATGGCCTGAAACAGCATCGCCGTCACAATGCCATCCACCTCAAGAAAGACCGCCCACGCTGCCACAGCACCCAGCCCACACCCGAGGCCCACAGCACGGGCCTCCGAATCGGCAACCGCATCACGCCCCTGGGTGACCGCAAGCACCAGCGCAGGTGCGGCAGCCCAGAGCCCCGGGAGCCCGACCCAGCCGCTCATGAAGGGCGCAGCGAGCGTCAACACCAAGGCGAAGAGGTAGACAGGCATCATCGGAGGACACTCGCGAGCAGGTGTTCAACGCACCACATGCTGCTTACTCCACTTGACAGGTGTCATCACAGCCATCGCCCGAAAGCAGGTTTCCGTCATCGCACGCCTCGGTCAGCTCACGCCGTCCGTCTCCGCAGACCAGGTCAGGGCGGACCCAGAGGTCGACGCCAGTGGTCAACACCCCCGGTCCCGGAAAGCGATCCCCAAAGCTCGTGGTGACGGCGCCAATGGCGTACCACCATGCACCCGGCGTGCCCGTGCCGTCGATGAGCGTATCGCCGCCGTTGTAGGCCAGACCTTGCCAGCCTTGAGCGGTCGTATCGACGAGGAGTGCCGCATAGCCCACCACGGGTCCCGGCTGCGTTGGGTTGCTTGTCTGGGTCCAGATCTGCACAAGGCCCACATCCGGCCATGACATCCGAAACGTCCATGCCCCCGAGTCACCCACCAGGTCCTCGAGATTCTCGAGAATGCTGTACTTCTGGCTTGGCGGAAACAGATGGTCGTAGAGCAGCGCATCGGAGGCCGTGGTGTAGAAGCCACCATCGACCTCGTGGTGGAACACCCTCGTCCATCCACCATCGTCGTTGTCTTGGTCGCAGTAGACCCGCTGCAGCAGTCCATCGCCCGCCAGGTCGACCTCCACCTGCCCGGTGGGCACGCCATCCAGAAGCGCCTCATAGCAATTGCGGTACGGATCTCGCGGCCCCGTATCCTCTCGGGGTGGCTCGACGGGCGGCACCTTGGGCGGCTCCACCTCAACGGCGGTATCTTGCGGGTCGGTCTCCTCCAAGGGTGCATCGAGATCGACAAACACCACATCGGAGTCCGCAACCTCGGCCGGCACTCCGGTCCGGCAGGCCGCCATCGCCCAGAACCAGAGCAGTGCACCTGAACCGAGCCCCATCCCGCCTCCGTGTGCGGTCCTATACCACGCCCACCCATTAATGCTGCAGACAAACACGTTGAATCCTACCGTACGACGTCACCTGCCCCGCACGAAGCGCATCGACCCGGCGTGTCGTCAGCACACACCGCAGTCCGGGTTGTTCGAGCCAACGGGTCACATGGGGGCCCACCAACGCGTCACTTCTCCACCGTTCATCGACCGTTGCCGCTGGCCATGCGTCGTGGTGATACACCTGCCACTGTGGCGCCACCGACGCCTCCACGAGGACATGAGCACCCCGGGGCAGCGCATCGACTGCAGCCTGGAGCCGTTCGTCCGGCAGGGGTGGCATCCGCCACCATCCCGCCAGAGCAACCACCAACAGGCCCAGGCTCCAGCTCCTGGTGCTCACCCACGCATCGCTCCCCACCACAGCGACGGTCAGCCAAAGCGGTAACAGCACCAGGACCTGCCGCACCGGACCGAAGGGGTACGCCCCCCACAGCGACGCCATGTAGAACAGTACGGTGGTTCCCACGACCCAACGCACCAGCGCCCGCGGTGCCTCGACCACACATCGGAGCATCACCAGACCCACGAGCGTACCCACGATCACCGCCATTCGGCCGCCCGTCCCCGTCGCCAGGTACCCAAACAGGCGCATGACCGAGCGTCCATCGCCCTCCAGCCCCAGCCAAGGCGCGAGCACCCCGCCCGACAGATCGGCCCCTTGTGCGTGCCACTGCAGCCAGAACAGGGGCACGAGCGGCAAGGCGATAAGGTAGGTTCGATGGATACGAACGCGCCGCAGCGCCAATGCGCACGCCAGAGGAACAACCGCCGCCCAAAGTGTGGTCAACCACACTAGCCATGGCCACCGCGAGGCGGGCGAGGTCGCGAGCTTGCCCGTGACGACCAATCCGACCAACATGCCCAGCATGTAGGGACGCCCCTCCCCACCATACGACCAGACCAGCGGTGAGAGACTCATGAACCAGGCGGCCCGATCTGCGTGCGTGGCACCCCACTGTTGACTGGCCCATGCCGCGAGCGGGACTGCGATCAGGTAGGCCACCAGTGACGCCCATCGCGCCGACCACTCCAATGGCAGCCAGGATGCGGTGAGCAGGTCCATCACCATCGAAAGGGGGGGATGCATGTCCGCCATGGCATGGTGGTGCACCACCTCGGACCACGTGGGCGCGCGTGCCGTCAGCGCCTGCACGGATTCATCAAGCCATAACGGTCGTGCCGGACGTCCCATCGACAGCAGCACAGCCACACCCGTGGCTGCCGCTACCGAGAACGACCTCACGCGACGTCCTCAACCGGCTTGCTGACCGTAGCCGCAACCTCAGCGCCGCAGCGCGTCACAAGTGCGGCATGAAGCCACACCATGGCCTCGGTGTCGCGCTGACAGTACACCGTGAGCCGCTCCGCGAGCTGTTGGCGGGTCGTTGGAGACGCATGGGTGAAGGTGTCCCACGCCAGCTGCGCTGCATGGCCGTCGGCAATGGCGAGTCCGTGCCAGCCGGCTCCTTCGACCAAGGCAGGAAGGACCTTTTTCAACGAGAAGGACCCTTTGAAGGTGGGCTCATAGACCTGCTTGCGCACCACGGCCTGCAGGTCGACCAGCCGGGCACGGACAGACTCGAGGTCACCCGCCACGTGGGACAACCGTGTGGAGAGCTGGGCCAGAAGGCGATCCTCGCTGTCACTCCACGCCAGCACCGTGCCGGTGTGGCCCAGTGCGGCGACCAGGGACTGTGCAAACGCTTCGTGGGGGTCATCGGAGCTGACGTGGACATAGCCATGGTGTGTCAGGCTCCCATCCGCATCGAGCCGATGAACAGACCACTGCATCGGGATCTGTTCGAAGGCCCGCGTGTCCGGATAGCGCGGAAATGCCGGCGCGTAGAGCTCAAAGTCGATGAAGTGGAGCGGATAGGTGAGCTCTTCGAGAAACGGCTTAAGCGCGTCGCCGGTGTGGGCCGCATTGTGCGCGAGGGCGTCACGCACCCGCTTTTGAAGCCGCGAGGGCTTCTTCATGAACCGAAACACATCTTCGAGCCCCGTGGCTCCACGGGCCACCAACTCTGCGGCCATCTGCCGGTCGACTTTTGGCAGCTGAGCGATCTCCACCACCTCGGGTGGCTCACCGCATCGGGTGAGGTGGCTGCAGCCGCTCGCGTGGTAGCAGGTCCTCCCGAGGGCAGCGACGGGCGGTACGGGGAGCGACAAGACCCGGCGTGCATGTTCCACTTCTTCGCGTAGGGCAGGTAGCCGTTCGAAGACTTTGTCCGTCACATCACGAACCGCCAAAAATCGCGTCCGCTCCACCGGGTCGGTACTGACAGGCCCTGAGGACACAGCATCTCGACTCAAGTACACCACGAGCGTTCGACACACCGCGCGGTCATCGAGCTCGAACGCGAGGGCTTGCATGGCAAGACGTCGGAGATCTGCCGGCTTGACCTTGCGCGCGGCACGCAAGGCCACGAGCGTGTAGCTGCCATCTGGCTCGCGGTGCACGGCATGGAGGCGTACCCGCACATCCCCAACATCGAGCACGCCCGCCATCACGCCGGGGACATCGGGATCATCGAGCGCATAACGGGTGTTGACCGCCACCTCGTCTTGGGGCGCGGTGGGCTCAAATCCAATCACGCCATCCGGAACCGTCTGCGCATACACCAGCCGCAGTTCGGCCAAGTACCCGGGAGAAGAGCGTAGCAAAATGGGCTCGGCGTGTTCCTCATGCACAGCGCGCCACAAGCGCAGCGGGCAGCCGCGTGTAGACTCAATCAACCTGCGCGTGATGCGAAACGACATGGACGCCCTACGGGGCCATGCAACCTATCGAGAATTCCGCACGCCGTCAGGCCGATCGGATATTCTCGGTCAGAAGGAGTCCACATGACCCGAATGCTGCTTGCAAGTTGCTTGGCCGTAGCGGCCTGTGCCCTCCCTCCACTGGACACCACAGACGCCGATGCGTCGACCCCCGACGATGACCCGAGTGACCCAGTCAACACTGACCCCCGCGACACCAACGCCGACCCCGGCTTTGGGACCCCGTCTGCCGTGGAGTACTGCCACCTCCAATGGCCCTGCGCACAGACAGCCAAAGAGGGCGATGAAGTCGACCTTTACGCTTGGGTCTATGCAAAGGGCGTGACCGAAGCCAAGGGTGCAGGTCCCGGTCTTGTGGTCGAGTTGGGCTGGGGTGCAGACGGCAGTACCCCCGATGAAACATGGACCTGGCAGGCCGCGTCCTTCAATGTCGACAAGGGTTCCAATGACGAGTGGACCAGTCGTCTGACTGTCCCCAGCGCGGGAGCCTACGACTATGCGTTTCGTGCCTACCTCCCCGACGCCGAGAACCCCGGCTACCTGATGTGTGACATCGGTGACGATGGCGAGGGCGGATGCGGGACGGGTTCTGTGGGCAGCAACGATGGGTACCAACCCGCAAACGCCGGACAACTCACGGTCAAATAGGGCAGACGCATGCAGTTCCTTCACACCATGCTCAGAGTCGAGAACCTCGACCGGGCGCTCCACTTCTTCGTCGAGCTGCTGGGCCTCATCGAGGTCAGGCGAAAGGACAGTGAGCAGGGCCGCTTCACACTCGTGTTTCTCTCTACGGGAGCCCCTGACGACGCTGCGCAGATCGAACTCACCTGGAACTGGGACAACGATGCGCCCTACCCTACGGGACGCTTCTTCGGTCATCTGGCCTTTGCCGTCGACGACATCTACGCCACCTGCATCCGTCTACAGCAGGGTGGCGTGACGATCGCCCGTCCCCCGAGAGACGGACGCATGGCGTTCGTCCGGAGCCCAGATGGCCACAGCATCGAGTTGCTCCAGCGCGGAGAAGCACTGGAGCGCGTGGAGCCGTGGATCAGCATGCCGAACAGCGGCACGTGGTGATCACGCGACCGCAGCCGCTCGAAATTGGGCCTCAGCCACCCACACCCTAGCGAGCGTCCCCAGCGACGTCGTGAGCTCGAGCGCATCCGCCAAGCGAGGTACCTCGGGCCCGTCCATGTCGACGGCACACTCAAACCCGAGCAGGAGCGCTGCGGGGTCTTCCGCATCGCAGGTCAAGGCTTCTTGTGCCTGAACCATCGCCTCTGACGTCCGGTCGGCGCTGAAGTACAGCTCGCCGAGCGTCACATGAGCCTGGCGCTTGAGATCGGTGTCGAGCGAGGCATCTTCGAGGGCTTGCTCCAACACCGGGACCGCGAGTGCGTGTTCTCCCGCAGCGCGGAACACCAACCCGAGCCGGGCCATGAGATCGGACTGTTCGGGAGATGCACGAAGTGCTGCGAGCAACAGCGCCTGCTGCTGGGCCAACCGTGCGGCGGAGCGTGCCGTGGCACTCGCCTCCACAACCAAGTCGGTCGGCCCCATGGTCTCGGGTTGCGCCTGCACCCTGGGTACTGCCGAGCCCGAGAAACACACACCCGCAGCGCGACGCACCAGCCGGTGTTGCTGCGAGGTTCGGTACTGCAGACGGTCCGGACGCGCCTCGGGTACCCGAACAGACAGGGACAACGCCGCGACATTGGCTTCCTGCCGCATCGCTGCTTCAATCGCAGGTCGGATGCGGAACTGGCTGCCATCTTCGAGGGTCTCATGCGCCTCTAGAAACAACACCCAATCCCCACGACACGCGGTCATGGCGACATTCCGAGGACGAGAAACGTCTCCATCCCACGGGGAGTGCATCACCTTGGCCCCATGGCGACAGGCCACCGCGACGGTATCATCCGTCGACCCTTGATCGACGACGATGACTTCGTCGGCCACGAACTGTACGGACCGAAGACAGGTGGAAAGCTCGCGACCGTTGTTTTTCACGACGATCGCCACGGACAGTAGAGGTGGATGGTATGTCATGCCCCCCTATCGGACATCTCTCGATAGACTTAAGCCCACACCCCACATTTGGTCCGACAATCGTGGCGGGAGGACCCGTGACAGACAGTCTGATGATGGTGTTGATCGGCCTTGGCGGCCTTGTGGTGTTTGCAGCCATGGCACTGCGGATCGCCCGCTTTGCCGTGGGCGCAGCGATTCTGACCTTCGCCCTATTCGTCGCCTATTATGCCATTGTGGACACGGCACCCGAGCCCATCGCTGACACCATGCAGAGTGCGGGCGAGGTTCTTCAGCGGGTCACCGAAGAGGCCAAGGTCACCACCGAGGCATTGGTCGAAGACGCCACCAAAGAGGTCACCAAAGAAGCGAAGAAGCTGGAGAAAAAAGGGTCGAAACAGCTTCAGACGACCACAAAAGCGGCGAAAAAACTCCAGCGCCAAGCCGACCGCGATGTGGACCGAGCCGTCGACCAACTTCTCGAGGACCTCAACGAGCGTTCGGTCATCACCGAAGAATAACCCCGTCTTCTGTCACACGTCCTCCACATTGATCTCACGTGTCCTCGACGAAAACACGGGGAGACACGACGTATAGTTAGGGTGGAGGTCGCCATGCGATTCTGGTTTCCCCTCGCACTCCTGACCCTGACGGCTTGCAACAAGGCATCAGAGGACACCACCCCCGCCATCGAAGACACGTATGTGGAGCTGGTCTTCGACAACGACAATGACGACGATGGCAACAACGCTGGCAACCGTGACCGAGACGAAGATGGGTTCGTCGCGAGCGAGGACTGCGATGACCTCGATGCGTCCGTCTACCCCGGTGCACCTGACGTCTGCGACGGCATCGACCAAGACTGCTCGGGAGACGATGCCCCGGGGACCGTGCGATGGCTTCCACTTGCGGGTGAGCCCGTAGACCTCAGCAGTGTCTGGGCCACAGGAACTGCAAAACAACCCGTCGTCTGGACGGCCGAGGAAGCCGGCTTGCTCCACCTCTGTGAGGGTACGTGGGATGTCGCACTCTCGATTCGCGCCTCCAACGTACAGCTCGAAGGGTCCGGAGCGCCTGGCGATGTGGTGGTCAAGGCCGAGAGCACGGCGTGCACACTCGACGTCCGCGATGGCGCATCCGTGCTGATCGACGGTGTTGAGCTGCAGGGAGGATCTACCGCTTGCCCACAGGTGGCCAACATCTCCGGCAACGCCACGCTTCGCGACTCGTCCTTCACCCAGCAGAGCGCGCCACCGGGAACGCCCGCCATTCTGCTCGAGGATGACGCCCGCCTGACCCTCGACAACCTGCGGCTCGCCGATGTGATGACAGGTCTGGGTCAGGCGCCCGATGCAGTGCCAACCGTCACCATCACTGACGTGACCTTCCAGCGTCTGCAAGGGCGTCCGTTCGTGCTCGGCCCCGCGCAGGTGACGATCGAAGATTCGACCTTCACCGAGGTCGGACTGCCCGCTCAACTCTCCGGGAAGGGCTCCCAGTTCACCCTCACCGATGTGTCGGTGCGTGGAAGCGGCACGCCGAGTACCCCATCTGCTGGCATCTTTGAGATCGACAAGGCCGAAGTCCAATTCGTGAACCTCAGCATCGAGCAGAACCGCATGGCGGGTCCCGTGATCGCCTGTGACGGCGGCACGCTGCTTGTCGATCAGCCCGACATCACCACGGTTCAGTCGACCGCGGACGGCGCGATCTTGAACGGACAGGACTGCGCCGTGAACTGGGTGGATGGCGAGGTCCGAAACGTCCAGACCACCGGGAAAGGTGCTGTCTTGCGTCTGACAGAGGGCGCGTTGCTCTGCGACAAGTGTGTCTTTCATGACAACCTCGCGAGCAGCTGCGGCGGGGCATCCCTCACCGATGTCAGCCCTGCGCTCTTCGATGATGGGGCCATCTACAACAACGTCGCGGCCGACAGTGGCAGTGGCAACGAGGGGCTCGGAGGAGGCCTGTGTGTCGCCGGGTCCGTAGAGCTCAGTGGTCTCGAAGTCACAGGGAACCAAGCGGTGCGCGGCGGCGGCTTCTACCTCGAGGGCACGGCAGCTGCGCCCGCTCACGAACTCGCAGACGTCTTCATCGCGAACAACGCTGCATCGGCAGAAGGCGGGGGCATCTATGCCGTAGGTACAGCGCTCACCGTGACGGGCGGCGATATCACCAACAACAGTGCAGGCACCGACGGTGGGGCCATCTGGGCCACTGGCCTCGATGAAACCCTGAATCTCGTCGTGACCGACAACAACGCCGGAGGGCTCGGTGGTGGGTTCTACGTGGGCTGTGGCATCGCACCACAGCTCGGCCAGACGTTGTTCCAGCGCAACGAGGCCTCCTCTGGCGGCGCCATCGCCTACGAGTGTCTCACGGCTGCCTACAACTCCAACTTTGGTAATGGCGCCGATGACAACGTCCCCAATGACATTGTGTGGACCGGCAACAGCAGCACCTACAGCTACGGCAATGTGAACAATGTGATCTGCAACAGTTCGGGATGTACTGAAAACTGATCGTCCCGACCGTGGTACACCCCGTGTGCCCCTTCGGTGAGGTCATCTATGTCCCGTCACGCAGCGCTGTTGTCTCTTGTCTTCTTGGCCGGATGCCCCAAGTCGGGTGCTCCAGGCCGGTCCGCAGACGGTTCCGTGACCGTCACCTTCGGCCTACAGCCCATGGAGAAGGCAGACTTTGCCTATGACCAGACCCAAACCAACGTGAGCCCGGTCTCCACAGAGACCAAGGGCATGGCCTATACAGCACGGCTCGACCTCTACGCCGCCGATGATGGCGGCGTCGAGTGGGCCTACAATGACGCAGCCTACCTCGGCGAGCCCACCGCGATGCCACCGGAGCTTCGCGACACGATGCTGCTCATGAATGTCGAGAGCCAACATTGGATCCTCGATGAGAACACCGGCGAGGTCATCGCCACACCGGGCGCGCAGTTCGTGGCCCGCGGGGTCCGAGACATGATCGACAAGGCGGCTGCCGCTGCACCCGACGGGAGCGGCGAGATGATCCGGTCGACGATGGAGAGCCAGTTCTCCTCCATGATCGACGAGACCATCATGGCCCAGCAAATGCGCATGAACTGGGAGCAGGAACTCGGGCTCTTGATCGATCGCACGTTCGTCCCCGGGGAGCCCCTCGCCATCGAGCTCGACAACGCCTCGATCCCACTCTTGCCAGGCCGTGCCATCACCCTGACCTATACGGTCACCATGTCGGCCGAGCCCGTACCCTGTACCCCCGAGAGCAAGCGGTCCCGCTGCCGCCGCTTCGATGTCGCGTCTTCCCTCCCCGAGACCGCGCTCAACGCACTGGTGGCCGAATTGATGGAGAAGATGCTCGGCGGTTCCGGTTTGGGGGCCATGGGCGTTGAGCTCAGCTTCAACAGCCTCAGTCAGTCACGGTCATGGATCGTCGACCCGTCTACAGCGCGCCCTTACCGGCAAGAATTCAAGGTCAACGTCGATCTTGAGATGTCGATGATGGGTCAGCAAGTTCCGATGACCAGCGAGCAGACGACCCTCTCCACATGGACGTGGGCGCCACGCTAGTTCCGTGTACCTTGTTCCTTGATCCGCCCCAATTGTAGCGGTACAGTCTTGCCTTACCACGGGTGGTACGATGAACGTTTCTCGTCTGGGGCTTCTCCTCGTGATGGCTGCACTGGCCTGTGATGGTGGCACACCGAACACCGAGGCCGACACGCCTCCCTCGCCCGAGCCCCATGTCGATGTCCAGCCTGGTCCGCCTACCCTCCGGCGTCTCACCCAGGCCCAATACTACGCCACCGTACGCGACCTTCTCGGAGACCTCGACCTCCCCGCCGCCCTCGAGCCCGATGCAGAGATTGACGGTTTGGCCAGTCTCGGCGCTGCCGTCGCGGGCGTATCGCCTCGTGGCGTCGAGCAGTACGAGACCGGCGCCCTCAACCTTGCGGCACAGGCTGTCCGTCCAGAACATCGCGAGCGCATCTTTTCCTGCGCTCCCGCCGACACCAACGACGCGTCCTGTTTCCGGCAAGCCCTCACCGACCTCGGTAGCCTCGCATGGCGCCGGCCCCTCTCGGCCGAAGAGGTCAACCCCCTCGTCTCGGTGGCCCTCCTTGCCGCGTCGACCCAAGATGACCCATGGTCCGGCCTCGAGTACGGCACCGCCGCACTGCTTCAGTCACCCAGCTTCCTCTTCCGCGTCGAAGTGGGTGAGCCGTCGACAAGTGATCCGAGCAGACTCCAGTACACCAACTACGAAATGGCAAGTCGACTCTCCTATGCACTCTGGGGCACCATGCCCGATGCCGAGTTGTTTGACGCGGCCGCAAATGCAGAGCTCACCACCGACGAGGGTCTGCGGGTGCAAGCCACTCGGATGATGGGTTCACCCAAGGCCAGGGCTGGCGTTCGTGCCTTCTTCACCGAGCTCTTTGCACTCGGTGAGCTGGCGTCCCTCTCCAAAGATCCCCTGATCTTCAACAACATGAGCCCCAGCATCGGTGCGGCCATGACCGAGGAGACACTGCAGCTGCTCGAGCACATCGTGTTCGACACCCCAAGTGGTGACTACCGCCAGCTCCTCACCACCCGCACGACCTTTGTCGACCGCGAGCTCGCGGCACTCTACGGCGTACAGGCGCCCAACCTCGAAGGCTTCGGCCAAGTCGAGCACCCTGCCGACAGCCTCAGGCGGGGCATCATGGGTCAGGCCAGCTTCCTCGCCCACGAGGCCCACCCCGTTCGCAGCTCGATCACCAAGCGCGGCAAGTTCATCCGCACCAAGCTCCTTTGTCACATCATTCCTGCACCTCCCGCCGATGTAGACACCTCCATTCCGGAGGCGACCGCCGAAGCCACTAGCCTCCGTGACCGCATTGAGATTCACCTGAGCAACCCTGCCTGCGCCGCCTGTCACAGCCTGACCGACCCCATTGGTCTCGCGCTCGAGAACTTCGATGGCATCGGTGCCTTCCGGACCAACGACAACGGCGAGCCCATCGATCCCTCCGGGGACCTCGACGGGCTCGTCTACGACGACCCTGTCCAGCTGGCCGAAGTGCTCTACGACCACGAGGACATCGGGTCTTGTTTCACGGACCACTTCGCGCGGTACGCGTGGGGCCGCGAGCTCACGGATTCCGAGGAGCCAGCGGCAGAGGCCCTCTCTGCTTGGTTTGAAGCCGAAGACTACAACGTTCAAGGTCTCATGATGCAGATGGTCACCAGCCCAGCATTCCGGCACCTTGAAGCAGCGTCCACCGGCGAGGAGGGCTGACATGAGTGCCTCCCGACGCCAAGTCCTCAAGGGGCTCCTCGGTGGCGCAACGGTCACCCTCGGGCTGCCATGGCTGGAGGCCCATCTGGGTACCGTACCGGTCGCTGCAGCCACAACAGACTCCGGCCTGCCACGTTGCTTCGGCATGTTCTACTGGGCGAATGGTGTGCTCCCTGACCGCTTCGAACCGCTCGGTAGCGGCAAGGGCGACGCGTGGCAGCTCTCCGAGCAGCTCCAACCCATGGCACGCCACAAGTCCAAGCTGGCCGTGGTGTCGAACCTTGAGGTCCGGCACCCCAATGCCATTCCTCACCTGACGGGCGCTGGCGGCTTTCTGACCGGTCGCGCCGCGCTGGGCACCGACGACAGCTGGACGTTCGGGGGACCGAGCATCGACCAGATCATCGGCGATGCCATTGGCGGAACCACGCGCTTCAAGTCGCTGGAGTTTGGCCCCGATGCCGGCACAGGGCTGTCCTACACGGGCCCCTACCAAGCCCTTCCCCCAGAGCGGGACCCCTTCGCCCTGTTCACACGCGTGTTCGGCGCTGGGTTCACCCTTCCCGGCGAGGAGCCACTCATCGACCCGACGTGGGCGCTGCGCCGCAGTGTGCTCGACGCCGTACTCGAGGATGCGAATCGACTCAAGCAACGCCTCGGGACCAACGATGCCCAGCGCATCGAGGCCCACATGGACGGCGTCCGCGACCTGGAGCAGCGACTCGCCCGACTGGAGCTGACCCCGCCCGACCTCGCGTCGTGTGCGGTCCCCGTTCCGCCCGAGGAGAGCTACGACGCCATCAAGGGCAGGCCCCAGCTGATAGCTATGAACCAAGCATTCTCAGAGGTTGCAGCCATGGCCTTGGCCTGCGACCAAACACGGGTGGTGTCGAACTACTTCAGCCATCCGGTGAGCAATGTGCTTCATCCCGAAGCACTGGATGGTCACCACAACCTGACCCACGATGAACCAGACCCCCAAGACGGCGTCAATGACATCATCCTCCGCTCCATGGGCGCCTTCGCGGACTTCCTCGACGCCCTCGACGCGATCCAGGAAGTCGACGGGTGCACGCTGCTCGACAGGTGCGCGATCATTGGCTTCTCCGACGTGTCCTACGGGCGACAGCACACCCTCGATCGCTTCCCATTCGTGGTGGCAGGCAGCGCTGGAGGAAACCTCGCGCTCGACCAGCACGTCGCTGCCACCGTGGGTGACAGCACAGGGCGCGCCATCCTGACCGTCGCGCGTGCCGTCGGCGTCGACCTGCCAGACTTCGGCGAGAACGACCACTATACCGAGATGAGCATCAGTGAGCTCGAGGCCTAGACCTCAGGGGTGACCTCTAGCGTCATGCCGGCCTCGCGCAGCCGCCGCACCAAGACCTCACCGAACGCCGTAGAGGGTGTCAGCAGACCCGCGGCGGCCGGAAGCTCCTCGCGGTTCAGCACAAGCGCCAACGCACACTCGCACAAGAACCGCACGGTCACGCGGTTTCCGGGGTCGCCAGGGCTGGACAGCACCATCTTCAGGTGCTTACCGTTCTCGGCAGCGGCATAGTGCACGGCACGGGTAAATCCACCATCCATCGCCGCTTCGGACGGGCCTTGCCCGGGGCGGGGTCCAAGACGTTGAAACAGGCTGCGCCCCCACCCAAACTGCATCAGCCCTGCGAAGAGCCCCAGACCAGCGGTCGTCGCCAGTGCGGCAAGACGGGACCGTCCTACGGACATGTACTCTTGGTAGCGGAAGCCCTCGCCAATGGGCGCACCGGCCGCTGCCCGCAGCGCAGCCGACCGTCGAACCACGCGCGTGTTGATCGGCGCCATGAAGAAGGGCGCGACCCATCCGCCATGAGGCTCAAGATAGACCGGCGACCGCACATCAAAGTTGGCGCGCTTCTCTTCTCTGGAGACCTCTCGTGGTCCATCAAGCAAGAACGGCTGGGCAAGCTCCCGGTTTCGCCCCATCTCGGACATGGTCAGCGCCGAGGCGAGGGTGCCTCCATTGAAGCCGCCTTTCGCCGAGAACACGGCATGATCTTCTTGTAGACCGCAGCCCCAGTTCTCACGCGCCCACGCCTCTGCCACGAACACTCCAAGGTCGCTGGGCACGGAGTCAAAGCCGCAAAACGGGACGATGCGAAGCCCTTTGGCCTTCGCCGTCTCGTGATGCGCCGTGATCATGTCGTAGACCCATGGCGTCTCCCCCGTGATGTCCACGTAGTCCACACCATGACGTACGCAGGCCTCGACCACCGGCGTGCCGTAGCGCGAGTAGGGCCCTGCCGTCGTCAGCACCACCCGCGCACGTTGCACCATGGCATCAACGGTCGACGGCTCATGGCTGTCGGCCACCATGCAGACCACATCACGCGTCAGTGAACCAGCCACCTTCTGTAGGGCATCAGCGCGTCGACCTGCCAAGCCCAGCCGCACCTCGGCGGGTGCGATGGCGTCCAGCAGAACCGCTGCCTGCCTCCCCGTGAACCCCGTGGCGCCATAGATGACAATATCGACCTCTGGCATCTGCCCTCCCCTGCTCGCACCCACGCGCCGCGTGTATTCCGGTCATGTCGACAATGACGCGTCAACTCTCGTCCTCGCGGGAACCAAGACCCAGCCATTCGGTTTGACCGCATGTACGCTTAACGCCATTGGCAGGCTACAGGTTCCTAGGAGGGTGGAGCGGTGTCCCAGGACGACGAAGACAAAACCCCATCTGTCACGGAGCCGCCAGCGCGGCCGGCCGGCACCATCATCCCGTCGGCAACCCACATGACCCTGCACCCACCGGTCGATGAGGGGTCTTCTGCGATCTCAGAGCCGACCTATCACCCTGCCCCCGATGACGAGGTCGCAGACCCTGCCGAGGGGCCGACCGTGGTGGCCCGCTCTGTTCCCGTCTCACGGCTCATGGCCGGCGAGCGTATTGGCCGGTTCATTCTCGATCGCGTCATCGGTGAGGGGGCGACCGCCGCCGTGTGGTCTGCACACCACGAGTCCTTGGGGACCCCCGTCGCCATCAAGGTCTTCTATGAGCATCATCGCGACTTCACGCGGGTGCTCGGTGAGGCCCGCGCCGCGGCTGGCATCCTGAGCCCTCATGTGATCTGGGTGTACGACGTCGGGTCCTTCGATGGCCATCACGTCATCATCATGGAGTTGTCGGGACACCCCGATGGCCGCACGGCGCAGTCCCTTCGCGAAGACGGCCCCTTAAACACCCGCGATGCCGTGAGGCTCATGGCACAGGCCGCACGCGGGGTCCAAGAAGCCCACAAGGTCCACGTGTTTCACAAGGACATCAAGCCGGCCAACATCCTCAAACATCCTGTCGATGCCCGGGCCCAGCTGACAGACTTTGGGCTCGCCAACCCCGAGCTCTGGCGCGT
>JBMHDG010000047.1:0-33750 GCA_049889515.1 Myxococcota bacterium | reverse complement strand
CTCACGGTCGTCGCCTGCTCGGTCAACGCCCTTGACCCCGATGGTGACGAGCTGTCCGTCAACACGGGCTTCACCGTGAATGCCAAAGGCTATCCCGGCACCTCGGGACTCAACGGAGATGCCTTTGAGAAGGGCGACGCGATCACCTGTACGGCCGTCGCCACCGCCAACGGCCAGAGCAGTGACCCCATCACGTCTGCGCCAGTCACCGTTGGAAACAGCCCGCCCTCCTTCACCGATGTCCTCCTTACCCCAAACCCGTCCTTTCCAGGCGCCATGCTGACCGCCACACCCGTGGCCGCGGACCCCGACAGCAGCGACATCCTTCAGCATACTTGGACGTGGGCCGTCAACGGAGCCACCGTGGTCACTGCGACCGGCGAGAGCTTCGACACCACTGGGCTTACGCTTGGCGACAGCGTCAGCGTCAGCGTCACCACATCCGACGGCAGCGTCACCCTCGGTCCACTGACGGCAACGACCGTGTTGAGCAACGGTGCGCCGTCCATTGACAGCGTCGTGCTTGATGCACCGCCTGTACCTACCATCTTCGATACCCTGACCTGTCTCGTGGGAGACGTCGAAGATCCCGAGGGCGATGCCTTCACCCTCGCGATTCGATGGTTCGTCAATGGTGTCGCCTCCCCGCTCGAAGGGGAGACCTTCGACCTCTGGGGAACACCGGCGTTCGCGACTGTCGCATGCGTCGCGGAGGCGCAGGATACACTCGGAAACACCGCTTCGCTCACCTCCGACGCCGTAACCGTCAAAGGCGTTGTCGATGTCAGCCAGCCTTTCGCCCCCTTTACCGCGTTCAATCCCCTCGTCAGTGGGGAGATCGACCCTGCCACGGACCGCGACTTCTGGGGCTTCGACCTCCTCGAGGGAGAGACCGTACAGGTCATCGTCGATGCGTTCGCGCTCGGAAGCTCTGCAGACCTCGTCATGCGCGTCTACGACGGTAGTGGCAACCTGCTCGGCGAGAACGACACGTTGATGTTCGAGTACAGAGAGACCGACCCTGGCGTGATGTTCACCGCGCCAGCCGACGACACCTACATCTTCGAGGTGCTCGAAGCCTCCGATGCCTTTGGAGCCACGCCACTCGGTGGGCCGGGGTACACCTACGACCTCGGCTTGGTGTTCTGGGCACCCACTGAAGTCGAGAGCACCAACAATGACATCCCGACGCTTCTCGCTGCGCCGCCACCGACGACCTACACCAGCGTGCTCAATAGCTATGCTGGAGAGTTCTTTGGAATCTTCGATACCCCCGGCGACCTCGACTTGTACCCCCTAGACCTGACGGCCATCGCGCCCCCAGACGGCCGCTATGTGTTCGTCAGCACCTATGAAAATCCGCTCGAGACGACACCGAGGCTCTCGTTGTTCCGCGAAGATGGCAGTCTCCTCGCCAGCACCGAGGCACCACACCCTGATGGTTGGGTCTCGGGTTTTCTCGACCATGGCGTCTTCACGTGGGCCCCTGGAGGACAGACCTACATCATCGGTGTCGAAGATATCGACGGGTATTCTGGGCCGTCCAGCTTCTATGCGGGCCACCGGACCCTCTACTTCTCTACCCTCGCCCCACGCGAGCTCGAGCCCAATGACACCACGGCCACGGCCAATCCGCTCCAGCCGCTTATCAATCCCGGTATCGCTGGTTTTCCGCAGTATCGCTACATCCGTCATGGGGGTGCGCTTCCTCCCGGAGACACGGCAGATCTCGTCACCTTCGACACCACACTGGCAGGCACCTATGCCGGGCACTACCTCACGGTTCAGCTGAGCAGCCTCAGCCTCGGCCAGCAGTCCGACACGCGGCTGCGCGTCCTCGACGCCCAAGGCAATGTGCTCGACGAAGCCGATGTGGATGTCGACCGGGATGACCACCCTGATCCAGCGCTCTACAACGTGGTGCTCCCGGACAACAACCCGGTCACCGTCGAAATTCTTCAAGACGCGACCGGGCCAGATGACGCGGCGCACCAATACATCGTCTTGTTCCAGGTGAACGACACGCCCTTATAGGGGCTTGTACGCACCATAGAGCTGCTGACCGCGCCACACGCCGGGTTGTTCGGGTCGGGTACAGTTGAACACCGTAAGCCCAGCGGCTTCAAGATGACCCGAGTGCACAAGGGCCGGTGACCACCCGCCCAAGACCATCACCCCGCCAGGCGCCATGCGCGCGACCACCTGCTGCAGGACCCGTTGCGCCACATCGGGGTCCATGACATGCGTCGCCAGCGCCCCAATGGCCAGCACCAGATCGAACGGTCCTGCGACGTCTTCGGGCCAGCCGTCTCGAAGATCTGCACACACGGTACGGGCGCCGAGACCCTCAGGCACCCGCTCAAGCGAGGCCCGGTTTCGGTCGAGGACCACTGACATTCCGAGGAGCAACACCTCGGAGGCGACGTGTAGCGCCGCACCATCGCCGCCCATGAGGTCCAGCGTACGCCATGGCGTCGGCCGGTCCGGAAGGCCCTCGAGCAGGCGCGTGACCCACGGATAGACATCTGCCGCATAGGCCTCGCCGACGGTCCGTCCGCCGTCATCAAGGGCACGCTCTTTCCACATCGACCACCAGCCATCTGGAAACACCAACGTACTGGACTTGTAGAGCGGCCAGCGGCCCGCCAATGTGTAGTCGATCTCAAACTCGTCACCATCCAAGGACACGACCAGCGCGTCGATCAACGGCATCAACACTACGGCACGCCACGGCCCGAGGTACGCCGTGCTCACCCGGCCCTCTCCATCCGTCCAGTGCACGACGGTCGCCGTTCCAGAGGTCAGACGAAACGCACAGCGAAGCTCGGTCACGGGCAGGTTGCGGCGCTTCAGGCGAAAGACATAGCCAAAGAAGTGCGTCACCATCGGACGATCATCGAGCGGGACATCGACCATGCCGTAGGTCTCGGCTTCATTCAGCACGGCATTCACGAGCTCAACGATGTTGAGCTCGTGTCCTGGGGACGCCCGAAGTCGCCAGTCCAGCGCACTCATGGATGTTCAAACTGTGGCGTCAACCCGCGCATGCCAAAGGCCGCCACCCAGCGAGGGTCCACGCCGGGGCAAGTGGATTGTCGCTCACAGAATTGGCAGACCGGCGTAAACCACCCGCCCTCTGCCAGTGCCCAGAGCCCCGCCCCCGCATGCCGCGTACGAGGGAGATGTGGGGCCACACAGGCAGGCCACCCGACGACTTCTTGCCCCACCACGCGATCCGCCCACTGCCCAATCGCCTGCCAGTCGAGCGTGGGATCCTCTGGCGGTAGCCAAACCAGCTTCGCCACGTCGTCCTGCTTGTCCGAGGGGTCCAGCGTGACCGGCACCACCTGGGTCACATGGTGGCCGTCGTGTGCGAGGCGGCGGACTACAGTGGTGTCCGCCTCGGACCACGACGCGCACCGCCGAAGATAGACCTCTCGACCCTCTCCGAGATCAGCGTCCGCAAGGTGAACGGCCTCACCCAAGACCGTCCCCCTACCTGCGACGTGCGGTTGGGCATCGCTGACCCACACCGCCACATGGTCGCCGTCGGCAGATGATGCCTCGCCCACGGCCATCGCGTCGAGATCCCAGCGTTCGCACATCGCATGTTGGTCCGGCACACACCGCGCAGTCTGCTCTTGCAAGCGGCGACCCGGACGTGGCTCACCCCAAGTCGAGTGATCGGCAAACACACGGGGTAAACCCTCGGGGTCGTCCTCGGGCACCTCATCTTTGGGAACGTCGAGCTGACCCTCATCCACGCGCTCAATGAGTGCGATCAGCACCCGCACCGCCGCCTCGAGGCTGGGGTGAAGCCCCTGCTCGACGCCTGCCAGAGCAATGGTGGTGCTCGGGGTGACCGCATAAGCCTGTCCCCCGGCGACACGCTGGCGGATCTTGACGTCGACGTCGGCAGAAGGTGACATCAGCCGGACCACAACACCGCCCTCCCACAGGTCGATCTCGAGCGTATCGAGACCCTCAAGCCGTCGCTTCAGACGATCTGCGCGGGCCTGCAGCCACGCATACAGGTCAATACGGCTCATCCGTGGGCTTCCAGCGGTCCGAGCGCGCCTTGCGCATGCATCCACCGCACAAAGGTGGTCACCACCTCGCCGACGCGCAGGTTGTTCTGCCGGGACCGGTCTTTGAGCGCCCATTGCTCAAGATGCGTGGTGTCGAAGCCATCGAGGGCATACCGATCGAATCCTGTGAGGTCATCGAGATGCCCCACGCGCTGCCCCTCTGCCAGTGCGGGGGTGTAGAGAAACGAGGTCGACCCATAGACTTGGCCATCGAAGTCCACCGTGAGCTCGCCGTTTGCACGGACCTCCAGCAGGGTCTCTTCGAGGTTGACCAGCTGGACCTCGCGGTCTCCTGCGGCCCATCGTGCACGAAGCTGTTGGCCCAACGTAAACAACCCACGCGCAAACCCTTGTCTCGCCTCATCTGACCAGATGGTGTTGTAGGCAAAGTTGACCTGTATGCGTCGATACCCCATGTCGGCAATCGCCCAGAAGTTCTCGACCATGCGGTCTACATTGGACTTGTGGACCACCATGATGGTCTCCACCTCGAACCCACGCTCATAGAAAGCCGACGCTCGGTTCGCCGCACTACGAAGCCAAGAGTCGCCCTTCACCTTGTGCCATGGCCGTCGCATGGTTCGCTGGGTCTCCGCATCACCGTCGAGGGAGAGCTGGAACCTCACCGGGTAGTCCGCGAGCCAGTCCAAGATGTCATCGGTAGCATTCCACGCGTTCGTCGTGATCTGAAACACCATGCGGCGACCAAGGGCCTGCGCCCGTGCCGTTCCGTACCGCAGCGCGTGCTGCACGGCGGGAAAGTTCAGCAGCGGTTCACCACCAAAGAAGTGCAGCAGCACCTCATCTGCATCTGACGAGAGCAGCAGCTCAATGCCACGCTCGATGACCTCGACGGGCGTCTCTCGCCCATCTTGTTTGGGTACCGTGCAGTAGACACAGCGCAGCTCACACTGCCACGTGGGGACCATCACGATTTTCGGAACTTCGAGGTCTGACAGCCGTTCTCGCGCCGCCACCCAGTCTTTGTCGGGTCCAAGGAGCCGACGTGCCGCAGCTAACGGAGCCGCCGTCTCGTGCGGCTGATCGAGCACGGCACGTAGGGTGGCCGAACGTGCCGCGTCATCGAGCAGTCGAATCAACCGCTCCGCTTCGAGCGCGGGCACGGTGGGGTCATCCATGGACGCCCACGCCGACCGAATGTCCGCCACGACTTCGCCCTGCACACCACCCTTCAGGCGCGCCATCGCCGCGCGGACCCACGGTGAGCCGTCATCTACGCTGCCGAGTGTCACGGGATGCCCATGCGCAGAAGCCTTGAGGGCAAACCGCATCCACTCGGCCAGGGCACTTGGGGCCCATCGGTCGGTGAGGAGTCGACCCACCACAAACCCCGTCTCGGCGAGTGCCGCTCGAAGGTCCCGACATCGCGCCACATCCAACACCACGCCGGATCCTTCCAGATGAACGGTCAACGCCTCCATAGGCACCGCATCGCCGAAGACCTCATCGAGCATCGCACGGTACGCGAGAAGCCGCGCCCGCAGCGCATCCCCACCGGCGGGGTCCACCCAACGCCCCGGCAGCGACGCACCAAAGCGACCCGCCACATCGAGGATACGGAGCCCACCGCCAAGAATACCGGGCGCCAAGTCTCCCAGCGAGGCCACCTCCATCGGGCCCTCTTGCACGGGCACCTCTGGCCACTCCGGCGGAAGACGCACGTCTACGCCCGAAGGCACGACGAGGCGCTCGGCTGTTTCAAGCCACGGCAGCAGCGCATCGCGTGCCCATGCGACACCGCCTATGGCGTACTCGGCGACCCGCAGATCAAACACCACCACAGGCTCGGCAGGCGACCCAGCACCTTCGCATGCGACAAAGGCCTGGCATGGCGTCCCGTCTCCCACCATGGCTGGTGGCAGCACATCATCAAGCACCAACACGATGGACCGCACCGTTCCCCCCAGGTCCACAGTCTACCGTGATGCGTGTCTCGAGGTCTATTCCGAGATGTCTTGACCTAGGGGTTCTCATCGAGCGGTCGCGCTGCCGCCGACCGCTGGTTCGCCGCAACCTGCTCAGGCGTCGCGAGCGCCCCCTCCGCATGGGCGACCACGCAGGCCACCATCGCATCACCGGTGACATTGCAGGTCGTTCGACACATGTCGAGAATCCGATCGACACCGAAGATGATCGCGATGCCTCCCTGCATCACCTCTGGCGACATGCCCACACTCTGGAGGACGATAATCAGCATCACGATGCCTACACCCGGCACGCCCGCCGTGCCGATGCTCGCAAGCGTGGCTGTCAAGACGATCGTCAGCTGGTCCATCAGTGTCAGATCGACACCGTAGAGCTGCGCGATGAACAACGCGGCCACGCCCTGGTACAAGGCGGTACCATCCATGTTGATGGTGGCGCCAAGGGGAACCACAAAGCTCGCGACTTCGTCATCCACACCGAGGTTGTTCTGAACGCACTCCAGGGTGACCGGAAGCGTCGCCGAGCTCGATGAACTCGAGAAGGCCAAGACTTGCGCTGGCGCAATCCCCGAGAAGAACCTGCGAGGCCCGATCCCAGCGACAACCCGTAATGCCAACGGGTAGACCCCAAACATCATGACCGCGAGCCCCGCCACGACGGTGACGCCGTAGACGACAAGGGCACCGAGGGCTTGGAGCCCAAGGTCCGCCATGACCGAGACCAGCAAGCAGAAGACCGCCACCGGCGCCATACCCATCAGCACATGCACGAGCTTGATGATGGCTTCATTGGCCGTGTCTGCGAGCGCAAGGATCGGCTTGCTGCGTTCCTCCGGAAGCAACGTCAGGGCCATGCCAAACGCCAGCGCGAAGAACACCACCTGGAGCATATTGCCTTCGGCAACCGCCATAAATGGGTTCTCGGGCACAATATTGAGGAGGGTATCCCAAACCGATGGCGCAGCGGCCCCCTCCATCTTCGAGACTGCCAAGTCGGCTCCCTCCGCCGCCAGCCCATCCCTCAGGCCTTCGGGCAGAAAGGTTCCCGGACGAATCACGTTCGCAAAGATCAGGCCCGTCGAGATCGCGAGAGCGGTGGTGAAGAGGTAGATCACCACGGTGCGGCCACCGATCCGCGCAAGCTTGGTCACGTCGTTGAGGCTGCCCGCCCCCGCAATGAGGCTGAAGAGCACCACCGGCACCGCAATAAAGCGGAGGCCTCGTAGAAACAGGTCACCCACAAAGGCATTCGCATCACCCAGCGGACCGTCGAGCGAGACACCTGCGGCATTCAGGCCAAGGCCCACCAAAAGGCCGAGCACCATGCCCACAAAGATCTTGGTATGCAGCGGCCAGTGCCTCATGTTCACCTCATTCGTGGCCCACCATACCCGGTAGAGACAGTCCGCGACCATCGCCCCCTGCGCAAACGGGCTACGCCGTCACCGGAGGTCCAATGCGACACGTCCTAACCCTAGCCTTCTTGATGGCGTGCAACCGAGGCACCCCTGTCTCCGGAACCGCCGGTTCCGAGGACAGCATCGCCGCCGATGGCGCCGATACCCAAGTGGAGGCACCGGTCAACACCGATGCGCTTCATGGCACCGCACCCAAGGTTGCGCTCGGTCTGCCCGAGTTCGCTGCACGTAACGCCGATGATTCCCCACGCGGGCCCGACGACCTCCGCGGGCACCCGACGGTCTTGTGGTTCTTCCCGGCCACTGGGACGCCTGGTTGAACCATCGAAGGTTGCGGGTACCGCGACCGCCAGTCCCAATTCGATGCAATGGGTGTTCAGATTGTCGGCGCAAGCTTCGGTGAGCCTGAACAAAACCGTAAGTGGATCAAGAACCAGAGCTACGCCTTCGAGGTGTGGACTGACGACGACAAGTCGCTAGCGCTCCACTACGGCGCGATCGACTCCAAGGATGCTGCGCGTCCGGGTCGCGTGACACGGGTTCTCGACAGTGAGGGCACCCTCGTCCTCGAGTACAAGGTCGGCCTTAACCTCGGCACCCATCCGCAAGATGTGTTGGAGGACTGCGCCGCGTTGTTCAACAACGGTGTGCTCCCTCCCGGCGAGAACTAGGCTACACTGCGCCCCTGGGGGGCCGCATGCGGACAGCATTGCTCGCGTTCATGCTGTGGGGGTGTACGGGCCCACAGCACGCAGAGCCGTCATCCGACACGCCGGCCGTCGAACCCGATCTTCCGCCCGACACCGCCCCGCCAATGGTCCTGCCATCGCTGGTGATCGGTACGGGGGAGACCACGTGGGTCGGTCTCAAGACCGCGGCCGACGTCGTCAGCGTTCGCGGGCCACAAGGAGGCTTTCATCTCTTGGGAAGCCTGCGTGGCACGGGCTTTGCGGCCGGAGGGGTACCCGGCGACGTCTACCACCCCGACAATCCGCTTGTAGACTTCATTATTCTTCGTGGCTGGGTCGACGCAGACGACCTCGCCGACCTCAACCCGACGTGGCCGGTGGCAGGCAAGCCCCAGCCCGCCATCTGGAAGGACATTCTCGGCGGCTATGTCGACCTTCGACGCCCCATGGGGAGCGTCAACCCAGGTGCCGACCCGGAGGTGATCGGGGACTACCTGATCTTCTTCGCCACAAGCTACGAGGACACCATCGACCAGCAAGTCACCCTCTTCTGCAGGCTTGAGACACCCGATGGCGATGTAATCAACGCGTATCAGCATGTGTGGGTGGTGCCCGAGCCCACATGGTCTCCAAGTCCACCCGACACCTCCACCCCGACCGAGACCGGCATCCACGACACCAGCATGAACCATGTCAAGGAATCACCGCACCTGTAAGTCTTGACAGTTCGGCCATTCACGATGCCTCGCGATCGTGTACATTCCGCCCCCGACTGGAGGTTGCATGTCACCCCGCGATCACATTCTCGGACGTATTGCCGTCTTGCAAGCGGAGCTTTCCGAGCTCATGAAGGTCGTCCTCACCACCACGGACGCCGACTTCACGCTTCCGCCCTCGCTTACCCATGTCACCAAAATACAGAAGACTTCGGAAGAAGACGAACTTCCGCCCGAGCCCGGCGAAGACGCACCTGCATCAGCCCCGCTCGACCAGCCTCGCGTACGTTGGAAGTACACCACGGGAACCTCCTACCGCATCATCGGCGACAGCCCGTTTCGTAACGGCAACAACTTCCGGCTCTTCAACAACCTGAAGAGCACCTATGGCGCAGGGCCCTTCTCACGTTCGGACCTCAGCGAGATGATCGCTGTCATGCGCCAAGCCGGCGACATTACATCCAAGCAGCGTGACGACATGATCGGACTCATCTTTCTGCGCCACGCGGGACCAATGAAACACCGTATTGAAATGGTCACAGCCCCCGAGGCCAACGCGCCGTCTGGACAGCGCCGCACATCCTCCAAAGGCGCGCGAAAGGCGCCAGCAGCGAGGAAGCGCACCATCACCCGAACGCGCACGTCCCGTAAGCGGTCTGCGCCGCCATCGCGTCGTGGCCGCCCCGCATCCGGTTCAGATGTCTTCTCGCTGACCGAAAATCCCTTCCGCTCCGGGATCAACCTCGCCATTGTCAAGGCCATCGGTATGGGACCGTTTACCCGCGATGAGCTGACCCAGCGCATCCATGACATGTTCGACAGCGGTGCCATTCAGACAGCCCGAAGCCGTGAGGCCGTCGTCCGCGATTTCCTCGGACGTACGCAGGAGCGTCGCGTCCTGAAGCGTGGCTGAGACACGAGCGATGACTGGCCATGAGGGCGCATCCTATGATGACGTCCCCTACCCCTCGTACGCCTTTCGGGCCGCACAACCAGACGCCGTTGCCCTCATTGCCCGGCTGTTCGGCGTACCCGTGGCCCACCCATCACAAGGTCGGGTTCTGGAGCTTGCCTGCGCAAGCGGCGGGCACCTGATCCCACTCGCCGCACGGCATCGCCAGGCTGAGCATGTGGGAATCGATCTCTCGCCGTTGCAGATTGAAGAAGCAAAGCGACGGTCGAAGGCCCTCGACCTCGACAACATACGGTGGCTCTGTGCAGACATCCTCGACCTGCCTGACGACCTAGGAACCTTCGACACCATCATCGCGCACGGGGTGTACAGCTGGGTGGATACCCCCGTCCAACACGCACTGCTGGCCGCCTGTCGACGCCTGCTCAAGCCACATGGTGTCGCCTACGTCAGCTACAACACCCATCCCGGATGGCACCTCCATGGGGCCGTCCGCCAGTTCATGACCTGGACAGCCGAACACACACTCGGAACGGCGATCGAGCGCGTAGCGGCAGCACGGGCACGCCTAGAGTGGTTGGCGCGCGCGGTTCCTGCGGCTCACGGACCCTACCACCACATGCTTCAGCGTGTGGTGAGCTCTCTCGCCTCCCACAACGATGCCTACGTGTTTCATGAGTTTCTCGAGACCCACAATACACCTGTTTTCTTCACCGAGTTTCACGACAGCGCACGGCAAGCCGGCCTGCAATACCTCGGAGAGTCAAGCCTCGGAACGATGCTCGATCACTATCTCCCCGCAGAGACTCAAGAGACGCTCCGATCGATGGCCACGAACATCATTGAGCTCGAGCAGTATCTCGACATCTTGCGAGCACGGACCTTTCGGCAGACCCTGCTCGTGCAGGCAGAAGTCGGCGTCAAACGTGACCTCACCCAAGTCGATCTCACGGGATTGTACGTTTGTAGTCCAGCACGGTGCACCTCTGCTCCCCTCGCGCCAGACCAACCGGGCGCGCAAACGTTCGTCGACCCGAGCACGGAGAACCCCCTCACCCTCGCGGACCCGGGGATTCGAAACATCCTGCATCTCTTGATCGACAGTTGGCCCGAGCGAAAACCCCTGCAGGAGGTGATCGACCACGCATGGCAGCGCACACACCCCAACGGGGTTCCGTGGGACGAAGACTGGTGCCAACGGGCGCGCCGACAGCTGGAGTTAGGTGTGCTGTCCCTTCATGCGCTGCGTCTGGTTCAGCTCTGCGTCGAAGACACCGTGTCTGTCCGCGACCCTGGCCAGCATCCCGAGGCGTGGCATGTGGCGCGCTACCAAGCCCTGAGTTCGCATCGCGTCACCACGCCCTCCCATGGCACACGTGACCTTCCACCGCTCGAACACCACCTCCTCGCGCAGCTCGATGGCTCACGGTCACGGGCGCGCGTGCTCACAGACCTCGCTGCCGAAGATGCCCGCCAAAAGCGCCTCACGGGTGTGCCATCGCAGCTTCCCACGACCGCCGCATCACTCGACAGCGTACTCACCCAGCTGGCCGCATGGGGGCTCTTGGTTCGCTCCGAACGGGATGCCACATCATGAGCCACATGATCTACCCCTCCCGCGTCTTGCCGCTCGCCCATCCCGACCATGTGTTGAGCACAGCCGAGCTGATGGGTCACACGCCTCGGCGCAGCGAGGCGCTCCGGGTGCTCGACCTCGGCTGCGGAACGGGAACCCATGCACTCGCCGCGGCCGAGACGCTACCGCAGGCCACGTTTGACCTCATCGATCGCAGTGCCGAATGTGTGGCGACCGCCCGACTACGAGCGGCGCAGGTAGGACTGGACACCCGCGTGACCGTTCACCATGGCGATCTGTTGGAGGCTGACCTCGAACCTGCCGATGTCGTGCTGTGCTGGGGGGTCTTTTCGTGGATACCTCAAGCCGACCACGCGCGGCTGCTCACCCGTATTCGTGCCTGTCTGCGTCCCGGTGGGGTCGCCCTCGTCTCGTGGAATGTCCTCCCGGGATGGCACATGTACGGCCTCATCCGGGACGTGCTGCGGTTTCATACCCGCAACCTGACAGACCCCGAGCAGATGGTCCATGAAGCCCGGCGCATTCTGGGTTTCTTGGGCACGTACACCGGTCACGATCGCGACGACTACGCGGGGCTACTCCATCATGTTCGGGAGCAATTTCAGACCCTCCCTGACGGCTACCTGTTTCACGAGTACCTCTGCGAACACAACCATCCCGTCGCGCTGAACACCTTCGCACACCTCGCCGACCAGAACGGCCTTCGGTTCCTCGGCGAAGCGGCGCCTGATCACGCCTCCCCTGACCAGTTTCCGGAAGAAGTCCGCGCCATGCTGGAGGCGGAGCGCGAACAGCGCTCCGATCCCCTCTATGTGGAACAACTGATCGACTTCCTCCGCAACACGCGCTTTCGAGCCTCCATCCTTGTCCGCGAAGACGATCGTAGGACGGTCTCGCCCACTCCTGCGCAGTACCACTGGCGTGCCGCCTTCGATGACCTCACCGCGGTGAGCGGCGACCTCCAGGCCGACGGTACGGATGGGGTCAGTGCTGCCGCCAACCACGCACTCGCCAACCTGCTGAAGCAGGTGGATGATGCGCGTCCTGCGTGGGTCTGTGGAACCCGCCTCGGTGGGAACACGCCTGCAGGTGATGAGGCCATTCTGCGAGCATGGCGACTCGGGTGGATTCACCCCCGCAAGCACCCGCCCGCGCTCGCCGCGTCGCCCTCCGCTTCGACCACCTGTTCCCCCCTCGCACGGCTACTGGCTCATGTAGGGGAGGATCTTCCTAGCCTTACCGGAGAGCCCATCGCGACCGACCACATGGGACGAGCCCTCGTAGGTCTGGCCGATGGCCGCTCACGCGCCGAACTTCTCGCCGCGTGGTCTGACGCGCTCGGGCAGGCGCTTCCCCGTACCGCCGTGGATGACGCGCTTCATCAGCTCTGGCGCCAAGGGCTTCTGCGCTAGGCCGCGATCATTCCTCCGCGTCACGCACCGCGCGGATGAGCCGTTGTTGCTCGCCCAACAGCAGCCGGCGCGGCAATGGCTGATCGAGAAGCACCACGGTCTCGCCAGGCACGGCGCGGTACACGATGCCTGGTCGCATCAGCATCGCATCGAGGATTCGAAAGCCCAGCACCACCCGATCGCCCGTCTTCATCCCCGACATCTCCACTCGGGCAGCGACCTCACTAAGATCGAGGATGGGATAGGATTCTCCCCGAATCCGAACAGAAGGTCGCTCTTCGGGGGCATAAACGATGCGGTAGTGCTGCCGTCGGTTGGTCATCCTGTTCCTTCTGCTCCCCTCGTCGAAGCCTCTGCACGCCGCAAACGCTTCGGCAGCTATCTCGCCGCCGCTCGACGTAGATGCGCATCGAAGAACACCAACAGGCGGTCATCGAAGGCTGACGTATACTCATGGGTGGCCCACGCCACGCCCAACTGGTCGGCCATGGCCCCAGCATAAGGTCGCAACGCCACGGGAAAGCCTGTCAGCCCACGCACGGCCCGCGACACATCGGGCTGCTCGATGGTTCGACGACCGTCTGCATCGAGCAATCCCCCCGTCACCAGAGCCTCAAAGGCGCGCGCCGCCTGCGCGGCGTCCATGCCGGGTATCCGCAGAAACCGATCGGACGACATGGACCCTTCGGTGGCGAGCATCAGGTCTGCAGCCACACCGCTCTCGCGCGTACGGCGCACGGTTGCCGTAATGACCTCGTTGTCGACTCTCGCATCGTTTTCCATCAGGACAAACATGGTCGGAACCCGAACACCTTCGCCACGAAGGACCACCTGACGCACCGGGCCCGCATAGTTGGCCGTGGCCACAATCGGGAGACCGAGGTCGCGAAACGCATGCGCCGATGAGCTCGCCATCGCACCACCATTGCTCATGCCCATCGTCAGCAGCGGTGTGTCCGCGTCGACCGCGGATGTTTTGATGAGCTTGTCCCGGATACGCAAGAGCCGAGCGAGGTCGGTATTGGTCTTGGCATCGAGGTCATCGACGTTCCACTTACGTGGTTCAATGGTGTCGAGCGCTGTAGCACTGACCCATGCATAGCCAGCGTCTTCGAGGCGATTGATGGTTCGGCGAGGCTCTAGCTTCTCGACAAATCGCGCGTTGCCTTGCGTGCCATGAAACAAGAAGATCAGAGCGCGAGGTGGTGTCTCCGGCACATAGAAGAGGACCTCTGCGCCCTCAAATACCAGTGCTCGAGGCGTATGACGAGGCACAATGGCCACCTGCGGCCCGGTGACGCCAGAGACACGAATCTCATCTGCGAACGCTTCCGCAGCACCTCGATAGGTGTTGAGGTCGGGCAGGCGCTCATCCTGGGGCACGGGCATAGGAGAGAGCCCCCACGCGCGAAGAGGGAGCACCAAGGCGACCATCCAGACCCACCACTGACTTCGCATCGAACACCTCATCGAGATCTACCCCTCCACATGGACGACCCCCATCGGACCTGGCGCCCAGCGGCCATGGAGCCAAGGCGGCAGGCTTTCCAGTTCGCGCACCTCGGGCACATCCGCATAGATGCAATCATACAACGCCGGCGGCGCACTGGACGGAACCACGGCCTCCACCATCTCCATCAACCAGTAAAACCGGTCCTGGTCGGCGTTTGGGGCCGTCTTCACGAGATGATGCCGCAAGACCACGTAGCGCATCATCTCCAGCAGCGAGAGCCCCCCTGGCTCACCCAACCCATAGCGCGCTTCACCGGGAACAAGCTCAGCATGCGCCACATTGAGCAAGGCGAGATCTCGCTCCGGCGTGTGCGCCGCTGCATCTTTGAGCAACCTCGGCATGAGCCACGAGGCTGCCCGTTCCTGCCAGGCCACAAGCGCCGCGTCGTCTGGCCTCGAGACGCCATGGAGCGCCCCAATGACCCAGAGGATCCCATAGCGCTTGTTTCTCCGTCCATGCGCATCGCTCCATCGCTCGCCCTCCGGCATCCGAGGGGTCATCTGCAGCGCATCGAGGCTCTGGAGCGGATCATCCAAGTGACGCAACAGCAGTTCAATATCAGGAAAGTACGGTATCCCAGGGAAGAAGCCCGAGACGTTGACCGACGCAAAGCGGCGCACCTCGTAGTTGGCATCGAGCAAGGCGAACATGTAGGCGGCATCACGCATGGCATCGGACACACCGTCGCGCCGTGCGAGCGTCCGTAGACCGCCGATCCGTGCACTCGAGATGTCCGACTGCAGCAAGGTCCGCACGGCATCCCAGGACACCGTTGTGCCCGGTGCGAGCGCTTCGAGGTCCTTCGCCCATGTGAGCACCACGCCTGTTGGCCCAAGCTCGTCAGCGTCCGAGGCTTGCTCCAGCAGGTGTCCCTCGATGGACGTGAGGGGGTCGTAGTAGAGCACCGTTGACGCAATGGTGCCCGTCAAGAGTGCACCTCGATGCAGGGGGCTTTGGAGGTACGCGCCAAGCACCATCGGATCGGTCAGGCCCACATGGATGAAGTGCGCCGGTGGGTTGCCCTCGCCCCACCGCTGGAGCACGGCGCTGAGCGCGACCTGAACCACCTCCATCGGACGCACATCCGTGGTGACGGTCAGCTCGTAGCACACCACCATCACGGGCCAATCCGCAAAGACCACCCGGCCAACTTGCTCGCCCGCACGCCACAGGGTGCAGATGACCTGGGGATCTTCGACCGCATCCACACGAAGCCGAACGGCGGGTGCATTCATCTGGGGTGTCCTAGGAAGCCTTCACGAACAGGTTGGTGACCTCCATGAAGGAGCCTTTGCCGTTCATGTACTTGGACATCGAGTCTGGCGCACCACCCATGGCCGGAGGGGGCAGCTGCATCGCTGGCATCATGACCTCAAAGACAGCCTTGAAGAACATGCCCTTCAGGATCAGCGGCTTGCCCTCGGCCTTGACCTTCTTGGTGAGCTGGGCACCATCCAGCGCGTCGATCTTGAGGGTGCCCATGCCGGGAATGGGGTAGCCCGGCGGTGCGAGGTACATGCACCCCATCGACTTGACCTGCTTCTCGTCGCCTTCGAGACACACATTCTTCTTGCAGGCCTTGACCTTTTTCGCGCTCGCCTTGATGGTCGTGGGAATCGGCGTCACGATCGCAGGCGGGAACATCGGCAGAAAAGTCACCATCGTGCCGTCCACCACAATGAAATCCCCCATGGGATCCTCCTGCACATCCTGCGCCCCCATGGTACCACGGGGCACGACATCCAGCCCCTGTTCCCTCGCCTCCCAAGGTTTCCACGCATGCCACGGCCACGAATCAAGATCTGCTGCATGCAGTCCCATGAAGAAGTCGCCATGGGCGTCCACGCGGGAGCAGATGCTGTCGGCTTCGTGGGCTTGGGACTCTCCGGCCCTGAGGTCCGTGATGACGACACCATCGCGCGCCTGGTCCAACAGGTTCCTCCGGCCGTAGATGCCTGGCTGCTCACCCGCGTCGACAAACCAGATGCGCTCGTGGCCCAGATCCTCCGCACCGGTGTCACCACAGTCCAGCTCTGCGATGCCGTGCCCACGGCCTGCTGGGACGCCATCCGCGCCCAGACGTCCGCGCGCATCGTCCAGGTGGTGCACGTCCAGGGACCCGCAGCCATCGACGAGGCGCTCGCCGCTGCCCCACATGTCGACGCCCTGCTGCTCGACTCGGGCACCACCGCTGGGCCTACGCCGGTCTACGGCGGTACGGGCGCCACCCACGACTGGTCGATCAGTGCCGAGATCGTGCGCCATTCAACCCGTCCGGCGTGGCTTGCGGGTGGTCTGCGGGCCGACAACGTCCGACAGGCCATCGCGACCGTACAGCCCTTCGGCCTCGATCTCTGCAGCGGGGTGCGCACGAACCATCTCTTGCAGGCGGACAAGCTGGCCGCGTTCATGCACGCGGCCACGCCCTAGCCAAGGCTACTTCGCCGCCGCCTCTTCGGTCTGTAGGACGCGCAAGATACCCGAACCAAGGTCTTCTTGGATGACGCGTGCCGTCATCTTGGCGCTCATCATCACGCTCGGCGTGCCGGCACCCGGCTGGGCAGAGGCCCCCACCATGTAGAGGCCCTGTACGTCTTCGCTGCGGTTGTGCGGCCGGAACCATGCCGACTGTGTCAGTCGAGGCTCCACACCAAACGCGTTGCCCTTGTAACTGTTGAGCGTGTGCTGGAAATAGTCTGGGGTAACCCACGTCTTTGTGACGAGACGGTCCATCAGGTCGGGGATGTAGCCGCGGTCATCGAGGAACTTCAGCACCGTATCCACAAAGCCCTCACCGATGTCGTCCCAGTTCAGACCCGAGTCGTTGTGGGGCACCGGAATCAAGGTGTAGCAGCCATGGCATCCTTCGGGCGCAAGGCTTGGATCGGTGAGCGTCGGCACATGGAGGTACTGACTGAAGTCTGAAGCGAGCGTCTTCTTGTCGAAGATCTCGGTGAGCAACCCCTCATACCGAGGCCCGAGGATGATGTTGTGGTGCTGAAGGTTGAGGTCTTCGCCTTCGCGCTTCTTGAAGCCAAAGTAGATCACCACCAAGGACATGCTGTACTTCATGGCCTTGACCTTCATGTTGCTGTTCCACATCCGCGCCTTCTTCGGCACCAGATCCATGTAGGTATGCGCATAGTCGGCATTGCTGCACACCACCTCGGCGTCGAAGACCTCGCCCGACTTCAGGCGAACGCCCCGTGCCACCTTGGACCCAAAGAGCGTGGGCTCATCACCTGCACGGTCCGTCACCAAGATGCGGTCGACCTCAGCTTCGTAGCGAATGGTGCCGCCAAGATCTTTGAACTTCTGTACAAAGGCCTCGACGAGCGCGCCGGTACCGCCCTTCACGAAGTGAATGCCCCACGTCTTCTCGACGAAGTGAATCATCGCATAGATGGCGGGTACGCGCAGCGGATTGCCGCCGACAAGGAGCGTCTCGAAGGAGAACACCTGCCGAAGCTTGTCGCTCTTGAAGTAGCGGCTCGTGAAGCCGAACAAGCTGCGCACGGCATCAAGCTGCAGAAGGTCGGGCACGACCCGAAGCATCGAGGACAGGTCCCCAAAGTGGGTGTAGCCAAGCTCGAGGAAGCCGCGCTCAAAGATCGCACGCGCATCGCGATGGAACCGTTCGTAGCCCTCAAGGTCTGCGGGCTCGATGGCCTCGATCTGACGGCGGGTGTTGTCGGGGTCACCGTCGTAGTCGAAGTAGGTTCCGTCATCGAAGAAGATTCGGTAGAACGGTAAGATCGGAACGATCTCGCAATAGTCGGACGTGCGCGGGCCACCCGAGATCCCCGTCTTGATGCGCTTGTCTTCGCCGAGGATCTCTTCAGGGAAATCTGGCTTTGCAAGCTGGTCATCGTCGCGCTCTAGCGCGAACAGCTCCTCGATGAAGTGCGGGACCGTGATGACGGTTGGCCCCATGTCGAAGACGAAGCCGTCTCGCTTGAGCACGTAGGCACGACCGCCCGGCGCATCGAGCTTCTCAAGCACGGTGGTGTCAAACCCCATACTCTGAAGCCGGATAGCTAGCGATAAACCGCCAAAACCAGCTCCAATAACCACTGCTTTCCGACGCTCCACCGCGTTCATGGCGCACCCCTTATGTCACTGCATCATGACGCAATTGCGCGCAGGCGTCCCGATTCCGATACACGCCGTGACCAAATGCGATGGATTGTCATCGGTCCGCCAGGCCACGGAGCCGTCGGCCAAGCGTCTCTCCTATCTTGGGAAAGCAACCCTGCAGCGCCAAGTTCGTGCCCGTGACGTTTCAAAACAGGTTACGCTTCACGACCTTCACCATTCACCCTGACGAGAGGAGTCCGTCATGAACACCTTTTCCCTTCGCACGGCCGCACTGTCTGCCGCTGTTGTGCTGTCTGGCGCATGCGGCGACGGCAACACCGATGACAACACCAACAGCTTTACGCCCAACGGCAACGGTCCCGTCGTCACAGATACGGGTGACGGTGGTGTCGACGAAAACGACAGCATCGAGGCCGCAGAAGTCTACGGTGACGACAGCACCGACTCCGTGACCGGTGTGACGGGTGTCTCTGGCAAGATCAGCCCTGCCGGTGACCGCGACTTCTACAGCTACGCGATGATGGCCGACCAGCCCTACCACATCTACACCCGTGCGTACTTCAACGACGAGCCCACCGATACCGTCATTCGTCTATGGGACGCCGCTGGCAACCTCATCACCGAGAACGACGACATGATCTACCGCTTTGCGGAGACCGACTCGGGCGTCTGGTACCAGCCAGCTGCTGATGAGACCGTCTACATCGAAGTCCTCGAGTTCAGCGACTGGGCGAACGAGACCCAGGGCGGAAGCTACGACCTCGCTGGTGGCGCATCGTACGACTACGAGCTCTACGTACTGCCCGCAGCCATCCTCGAGTACGACAAGGGCAACAACAGCATCTCCGAGGTTCAGGCGCTCGACGCTGAGAACTTCCCCGAGCAGGGCCAGGGTGTCTCGCAGCTCCACGCGACCTACGACAGCCACTACTGGGGCTTGATCGATCAGAAGGGTGACGTGGACTACTTCGAGTTCGACTACACCGCCGACGACGACCCCACCACGCCAGACGAGCCCTACTTCTTCCTCACCATCTCATCGTGGCCCATGACGGGCAACGACACCACCGGCATGAGCTACACGCTGGTCAACGAGGCCGGTGAGACCGTGGCCCGTACCGATCAGCCCGTGCCAGAAGACGACGCGTTCTTCTTCATCAGCGATGTCGGCATGATGGCCTACGTGGCCCTCGGCCAGAAGTACTACCTCAAGGTCGAGGGCGCGCCAAAGGGTGCCAACGGTGCGAGCAGCTTCTACCCGCTCACCTCGGTCACCTACCTGCCATCGCTCGCCGAGTACGAGGTCGAGGGTGGTATCGGTAACGACACCGTTGAGACCTCCGCATCGCTGGCCTTCGAAGAGTCCACCACCTCGCCCGGCCGCTACTTCGCGTCCTACTGGGGCACGGTCATCTCCGAGACCGACGTCGACGTCTACAAGATGGACTACAAGAACATCGGCAACAGCTGGGCTGGGCGCTACACCACCATCCGTGTGGCTGCAGGCGACTACGGCAGCCTGCTCGACGCCACGCTCGAGGTGATCGGCAGCGACGGCACGGTCCTCGCGACGGTCGAGGCCGACGAGGAGCGCAAGGGCTCTACCGACCCATGGCTGCGTGACTTCCAGGTTCCTGACGGCAACACCGACGTCTACCTGCGTGTCACGGCGAACAAGCGTGGCGACATCGACCTCACCAACAACTACATGCTCCAGATCATCAGCGGCCTCGAGCCCATCTACGACGAAGAGTGATGTTCGGGTGGATGTGGTCCGTGGCTGCGGCCTTGGCGGGGTTCCCTGTCGAGGCGCCCATGGACCTCGACATCCACATCCGCATGCAGGGCCCCCAACGTGACGGGGGCCCGCGCGGTCGCGGTCCCGATATTGCGGGCATCGACATGGCCCTCAGCTGCCAGTGGGGTTCGCCCACACGCAAAGGGCAGCTGCTCACCTGTCGGTATCTTAGCGACACCGTCACGCTCTGGGCTCCCCCGGAGCGAGCGCCCTCGGCCGAGATTCAGTCGACGCGCCTTGCGGTGGACCCGACCGTCCGCGTCGAGGCCTTATTTCGAGAGGACGGGCGTATTCGCTGGGTGCAGCCTCGAGGGCCCGAACAGCCGGGCCTTGCCGATTGGACCAAGCTCGCCCTCGCCGGCCTTGAGCTGCAGCGCGTTGACGGGGACCTTCCCGACCAACCGTGGGCACATCGCGGTAGCCCCTTGGCGCTCGAGCTCGCGGGTACGTCGTACCAATTTGCGACGTCACTGGCCTACCGATGTGAGGAGCGCCAAGACGGCGTGACCACCGTCATCGGTAGTGGCCGGGGGGCCGTCGACCCACAGTGGCTGGCCGAGCGCCTCGAAGACGCCCCAACCCGCGTCGACATCGACGCCGACGGACGATGGTCCGTCGATGCCCAAGGTGTGGTCCAACAGGCCAGCGTGCGGCTGTGGCTGACCGCCGCAGATGGCAGCCGCCCCGGAACTGTCGGCGGTCAGGTGCTCAGACTGACCCGCAGAAATCGCGCAGACATGTCTACCGACTGACCCAGTGCCCAGCTAGACTCGTCCAGAATGGAGGCTCCCATGCGCTGGTGTCTTGCCCTGATCGTGTTGATGGCTGGCTGTAACGACTCCCCCACCACCGATGACCCCTCGGATACGGACATCGTCGACGACGAGACGCTCGGTGAGGTCTGGTGCGAGAACCTCTCGCCCGAGACCTGCTTGATGCCCTTCCCCTCCGACCGCTACCGCAGGCGCACAGCAAGCGGCAGTGTTCACGTGGCGCTTGAGCTCGAAGCCATGCCCACGACCCGAGAGGGCGACAAGATGGGCGTCGAGTATCTCAATCGTCACGACGGCTTTGGCGTCGCCACACCCATCTTGTTTCAGCTGCCCGGCGCCACGCTCACCAACGCTCCGGGCGTCTTTCAGCCCCAAGAGAGCATCGACGTCACCAGCGGTACGCTACTCATCAACGCAGAGACCGGCGAGCTGGTGCCCCATTGGGCCGAGTTTGACTATGTCGCCGCCGATGCCGAACACCCCGTCATCGCCTTGCGCGCGGCCGCGGGCCTCGAGCGGGACACCCGCTACATCGTGGCCGTCCATGGCCTGACCGACACCAATGGATCCGCTGTCCCAGCACCCGAAGGCTTTGCAGCGCTGCGCGATGCCCAGCCCTCCACGTGGTTCGGTGTCGGCGAGCGCCGGGCCCACTTCGAGGCTGTCGTCTTTCCCGTGCTGGAGACCGCCGGGGTCGACCGCGCATCGCTGCAGCTCGCGTGGGACTTCACCACCGCCTCCGAGACCTTCGGCGTCAACGACCTTGTGGGCATGCGCGATCACTTGTTTGTGGTCGTGGGCGACGATGGTCCCGGGTTTAATATCGACAATGTCGACACCGAGACGGGCGATCCCAACATTGCCGTCATTGTCGACGGTACAGCCTTCGTCCCCAACTTCTTGATGCCGCCCGACGCAGATGGCGTTCAGATTCTGCGGCGGAATCCCGACGGGACCCCCACGCACAAGGGCCTTCGGCAGGTGCCCTTCCGGGTGCAGTTCCCCTACAGCGCCCTCGATGGGTCACGCGACGACATCGGCGTGCTCCAGTATGGCCACGGGTTCCTCGGGTCCCAAGCCGAGGCCCGTAACGGCTGGCTCCGCGAGATGGCCCAAGACTACGGATTCGTGATCTTGAGCTCCGACATGACCGGCATGTCCGAAGACGACGCGACGACATGGATTGGCCTCCTCTCGAACAACCCCGGCGCCTTTCCCGCCGTCAGCAACCGTGCCATGCAGGGCATCATTGAGCACGCCGCCCTCGTTCGGATGATGAAGGGCGGGTTTACCGAGCATGTCGACCCCGACTTCGCACCGAAGGGTGTGCCGGCCTACGACCCCAGCCTGCTCTGGTACTACGGCAACTCGCAGGGTGGCTCGGTGGGCAACATCCACACGGCCCTTCAGCTCGACATTCAGCGCTCGGTGCTCGGCGTACCTGGCGGAAGCTACCCGCTGCTCATGCATCGCAGCTCGGTCTTTGCGCCCTTCTTGATCATCCTGCAGCTCGCGATGCCCAACCCCATCGACCGAAGCCTGTTCATCGCCCTCATCGGCACGGGCCTCGACCCCGCAGAGCCCCTCAGCTTCGCGCCCTACCACAACCTCAAGACGCTGCCCGATACCCCGGCCAAGCAGACGCTCCTGCATGTGGCCAAGGGCGATGCACAGGTTCATCCCGAGCTGAGCTTCCTTATGGGTCGCGCCAATGGCGCCACGCTTCTCACGCCCGCCGTGCGAGAGGTCTGGGGACTTCCGACCCAAGCCGCGCCCATCGATGCCGCGCAGACCCCTAGCGTCCTCGTCGAGATGGACTTCGGCATCAAGAAGGTCCACGCGCCCGATGTGCCACCACCCGAGTCACCGGACAGCCACGGCTGGCTGCGCAAGCAGCCCGAAGCGCAGGCCCAGATGATGTCCTTCTTGCGAACGGGCATCGTGCCCTCGGCATGCGGCGACGACCCCTGCGTCTTCGACGGTGAGCCCTGACCGCTACTGCTGAACCACCAACCGCCCGGTGGGCACCCGTCCGATGACGGTACCGCCGTCGGGCGTGAGCTCCAGCACGTCACCATTGCGGATGCGTGACGCAGAGATGCCCATGTGTTCGGCGACGCGCGCGTGGGCCTCGAGGTGTCGCGGCGTACCGTGCACCGGTACCACCAAGCCGGGATTGACCCACTCGTACATCTGCTGAAGCTCTTCTTGGCAAGGGTGCCCCGAGGCATGAATCAGCGGGTCTTCGAGCTCGGAGATCACCTCGACCTCTTGCTCTCGCAGAAGGCGATGCAAGAGGCCTATCGGTGCCTCATTGCCCGGGATGATCTTGCTGCTGAAGATCACGCGGTCACCGGCTTCAAGGACCACATGTGGGTGGCTCTGTCGTGCCATACGCGTCAGCGCAGCAAACGGCTCCCCCTGCGTACCCGTGCAGATGATGAGCACGCGCTCTCGGGGCAGAAACCCGTGGTCACGCGGGGCGATGAGCTGGGGCACATCACGCAGGTAGCCTGCCCCCGTGGCAGCCTTGAGCATGCGGTCCATCGACCGGCCCACGATCACCGGGTGCCGCTCATGGGTGCGGGCCATGTCGAGTAGAGCCCCGAGCCGGGCCACATTGCTCGAGAAGCACGCCACGACAACACGATGTTCCGCACCCCCGATCAGGGTGTCGAGGTGCTTGACCACCTCACGCTCGGAGCGGGACCACCCCGGGCGCGTGGCGTTCGTACTGTCGCCCACCACCACATCCACCCCCTCGTCGCCGAGCGCAACGAGGGCGTCGATGTCGGTCGTGTGCCCGAGTACGGGGTCCTCATCGAGCTTCCAGTCTCCGGTGTGCAGGACCGTGACCTCGGGGGCTCGGAGCACGATCGCCGTGGACTCCACGGTCGAGTGGGTGAGCGCGATGGACTGCAGGTCGAAGGGCCCCACCTCCCAGCGCGAACCGATGACCCGCTCTCGAATAGGTACCTGCCCGGACAGGTCGAACTCGCCCAGCTTTCGACGGAGGATCAACGCCGCGAACGGTGTGCAGTAGACCGGGCATCTCAGCTGCCGCCACAAGCGCGCCACCCCTCCGATGTGGTCCTCATGCACGTGCGTGATGACCAGTCCGAGGAGCTTGTCGCGTTGGCGGGCGATGAAGCGGGGATCTGGAAGAATGACCTGAGTGCGCCCGCTCTCACTTCGCTCAAACCCGATGCCACAGTCCACCATCAGCCACGCATCGTCGATCGCGTAGAGGTTGAGGTTCATGCCGATCTCGCCGGTACCACCCAGCGGGACGAGGGTCAGAGGAGCTGCCATGGGCGGGCCTATAGCGACTTCGCGAGAAGTGGCCGCCCGATCGGCGTCACGTTCCACCGACCGTGACAGGCTCTGACGCACAACCGCTCGCACGGTCTCACCTCCTGCTGGTGTGACCCCCGCTGACCGGGTACCCCTCTCCCATGTCCTCTCTCCTCCTGCTGCTGACCTCGATGGCCACGGCCGCGCCCGACGGCGTCGCCACCTTTGAGGTGTTTGCACAAGAGACCGACGGTGCCGGATGGGTGCTCCACCACGTCCCCGACCGGGGTGACAGCCTCTGGGGCTGCCCGAGTGTGGCCAGCATGGGCACCTGCACGCCCCTGCGCTTCGACAACTGGCGTCCCGGTGCCGACCTCGATCTCTTGCACGTCTCGCAAGAAGACGCGCGGGCGTGGCTGCGCATGCACATCCCGGGCCTTGGCGCATTCCTCTACGCCTGCAGTGCGCCCACCGACGAGCCCGCGTGTGAGCGCGTCGACCTCGCTCTGCTGCCTGCCAACAGCCATCTCCAACGCATTTGGCCGCCGCTCCCCACCCGAGGCTGCGACCCCGCCACCGATCCCACAAGCCCCGCATGTGTGACCGCACCCGCACTGGAGTCCGATCTCTGGATTCAAGCTGGCCCCACCCGCCATGGGCCCGTGAACCTCTACGCCTGCACTGGCCTTTCGACCACGCCCACCTGCACCCTCACGGTGCCCAACTGGCTGGCTGTCGATCGCGAAGATCTCGGGTTCCGCCGCCTCGAAGACCTGCGCTCTCAAGATGAGACGGGCCATGCCGTGTACGGTCCTGGGGTGCGTGTCCTCGCGCTCGCACCGGGCAGTGTGGCCGAAGCCACGGGTCTTCAGCCGCAAGACATCATCATGAAGATCGACGGCTTTACCGTCCGGCAGGTCCGTCATGCGCGCCACCTGCTGGCCCAGATCCCCGCTGAGACGGCCGTGACGCTGCAGCTTGAGGATGGTCGCGAGCTCACGCTGACGCCACGTCGCGAAAGCACCACGCAGGCTCCATGAGCCCCAGTGCCATCACCAGCACCCGCGTCGTCCTTCGCGAGGGTGACCGGCATGTGGTCAAGCCCGCCTGCATCATGCTCAACGGGGCGCGGATCGCCGCGGTGTTACCGCACGATGAAGCGCCAGCCGATGCCCTAGACCTCGGCGATAGGTTGGTCGCCCCGTCCTTCATCGACGTCCACACCCACCTCTGCCTGCACGGTCTTCGCGGGGCACCCCTCGAGGATGCCTCGGGTACGAATGTGGTCGAGCAGGTGTTCTTCAACTTCGAGTCCCGGCTCACGTACGACGACGTGCGGGCCATCACACGCGTGGGGGCGCTGGAGTGCCTGCTCCACGGCACGGGCCTCGTGTGGGACCACTATTACCATGCCGATGCCATCCTCGATGGCCTGCGTGATGTCGGCATGGCCGGTGTCATCGCACCTGCACTCCAAGATCTGTTCGGTCCCGGAGTCGGCGGTGCAGAGGCTGCGCTCGACCTGACCGTGGACCGCATGACGGCCGATCTCGACCACGGGCTGACCACGGCGCTTGGGCCGCATGCCACGGACACCGTCAGCGATGCGCTCTGGCAGACCATCGCCGAGGCCGCAGATACCCATCAGCTTCCCATCCACGGGCACATCGCACAGTCCATCGAAGAGGTGGAGCGTGCATGGGCGCGGGCCGAGACCACACCCCTCGGACTGCTCGATCGCCTTGGTGTGCTCGACGCGGCGCCCTGGTGGAACCTCGTGCACGGGCTCTACCTCTCTGATGCGGACCTCACCCGACTCGATCCGAAGCGTCATCACCTCGTCTGGTGCCGGTCCAGCCAGCTGCAGTTTGGATTTCCAGCCCATGCCCCCGTCTGGGAAGCTGCTGGCCTCTCGTGGAGTGTCGCGACCGACTGCGCCGCCACCAATGACGGCATGAACGTCCAAAAAGAGCTTCGGGAGGTCGCGGGGCTACGCACCTCGGGCATGGCTTGGGGAGAGGCACACGCCACCTGGCGTCGCCACGCCAGCCTTCCGCATGCCCAGGCGGTGGCTGAGAAGCGTCGCCGGGGCTGGTATGGGCGCGCCTCCCTCGGAGACGTCCACCGCTTGCTCGACCGTGTGACGACCTTCCCCGGTAGGCTTCATCCGCTGCTGCCCGCAGGGCAGATAGCACCTGGGTACCTGGCCAACCTCACCCTCTTCAATATGGACCACCCGTCCTTCTGGCCCGGTCGTGACCCCATTCGCGCCCTCGCGATGTCGGATGTGAGCCCGGCCATCTGGGGCATGCTGGTCGCCGGCAAGTGGGTCAGCACACCCGGCGCCCACGCACAGAGCCTCATCGAAGACGACCGGTGGACCGAGGCGCGACGCGAAGCGAGCGAGCGCTTGGTCAGACTACTGGCCTGACTCTCCCGGATAGTCCGGGTTGGGCCAGATCATGCCGAGCAGCGTGATGCACATCTCGTCGAGCTCGCCCCCGCCCATCTCGACATCGACGGGTGCCTCGACGCCGGCTTCGGAGAGCGTCTGAACGGTGCCAGGGTGGCTCAACCGGTTGTCGTACGTGCACGACAGCTTGAGCACTTCGCCAGCCACGAGCGTGGGCAGGTCCTCGAGTGTGGCGTCGTACAGGTAGAGTCGGTGCCAGTCAAAGTCCCAGACCGGCGTGTCGAGCAAGCATGCATCCCCCACCAAGCGGTTGACCTTCATGGCGCTGCCCACCCGATGCATGTGGTTCCCGATGCCCCACAGTCGCGCGCCCTCACCGATGGTGTCGGCCACGGCCACATGCATGGTCTCGGTGTGCAGGGTGTCAGCCGGCACCAAAAATTGGGGACCCGATGCCGGGTCCGTGGCCTCGGGCTGAAGCCCACTCGCTGCCGTCTTGGCATTGCCCACGAGGTCGAGCACGGAGAGGTAGGCGGGCACCTCGGTCGACATCGCGACCTTGAGGGTGGGCCGGGTGGGTTCCACCACCTGACCCGCCGGGTGGTAGTGCATCTGAATGACCCACTGCGCGCCGGCCTCGACCTTGAGCGCGCTGTCAAAGGGCGCCTCAAACGGTGCTGTCCCCGGCGCCCAAAAAAAGGTGGGAATGGTGCCTGGCACACCGCCTGGACACGACACCCAGCCCTCTTCGGGAATCGGCACGTTCGCCGAGGCCGGAGCGAGGCTGAGTACGGCGTGGTGGGCCACCCGAGTGTCTCCGGGATCCATCTCTAGGCCGGTGACATACTGGGTCTCGGTCAGGTCCACCGGCAGCCGGGCACAGACGATCTCATCGCCTACAGGCTGCACGGGAAAGGCTTCCGCGGGCGTCGCCTCGAGGGTGGGTGAGGCGAGCGAGGGCGCCGTCGGGGGGGCCGCAAGATCTTCGACCGCACCGAGCGGTGCGCCGGCCTCGTCCCACGCCTCGATCATGGCGATCTCGGACTCCGTCAAGCGCAGCGATCCCTGCAGCGGATGAGGATGGGTACAGCGATCAGAGTCCCACGCGCCCCAGGGCGGCATGGTTCGAGCCCGCACGGCGAGCGCCATCGCCGACGACCAGATGGCCGCCTCGTCGGCTTCGATGAGCGAGAAGGAGGGACCGCCCTGCACGTGGCACCCCGCGCATCGCTCCCGGACCAGCGGTCCCACGTCTGCGTACCAGGTCGGCCCCGCCTCGGGAACGTCGGTCTCTGTAACCGCGGTTTCATCAGGGACAGGCTCCGAGGTGGACGCACCGGGACCTGCACCCGATGTACACGCCATCGCCATCCACAGTGTCGCCCACCAACGCACCAGCACCCTCAGTCCAGAAGATGCACTATAGCGTACGCGGAGCACACCATGATGATCTGGATCGATGCAGATGCCTGCCCCCGCGACGTGAAAGAGGTGGTCTTCAAGGCCAGCCTCAAGCGCAAGCTGCCCGTCACCTTGGTGGCCAACCGGTACCAGCAGCATCCCGAGCTTCGCTGGATTCAGTTTGTTCGGGTGGACCATGGCATGGACGTGGCCGATGAGCACATCGTGCAGCACTCGACACCGGGCGATCTGGTGATCACCCAAGATGTGCCGTTGGCCGCGGAGCTCGTCGAAAAGGGCGTCGAGGCCCTGTCGCATCGTGGCGAGCTCTGGACGGAGCGCAATGTCGCCGAGCGCCTTAGTGTGCGTGACGCCATGACCGAGCTGCGGGCCATGGGGGTCATGACCGGCGGTCCCCCCGCCTATGACAACAAAGCCAAGCAGGCCTTCGCCAACGCCTTCGATCGCTGGCTGGCCAAACACACCGGCTGATCACATGACGACGCCGTCTTTGTCTGGGACCACGGGGTCAGGCAGTGGCTCTGCGAGGGCGGCACGCAGGTCGCGCTCGATGGTGATGGAGAGCGCCGTCATCGGCGTGTCGGTCGGGTTGCCATCAAAGGGGTCCTCGAGAACACGCCCGCTGATCTCGAGCAGCAAGAACATGATGGTGATGATCAACGAGACCGGAATGGTCATCCACCCGATGGTGGGCGCCAGACCGAATGGCAGCATCGCGCCATACACGTAGACAAACACCCGCGGAATCGCGTCGTACTGCCGGGGCAGCGGCGTATTCTTGATGCGCTCACACTTGCCCTGCACATCGGAGAGACGGGTCAGGAGCTCGTCCATCCAGAGATGATGAAAGCGCTCGATCACGCCCGCCTCATGCGCCTCAGCCACCCGCTTGCCCTGCCGCATGAGTAGCGCCGTGGGCACATTAGGCACCCGCGCGTAGTGCGCATGTTCGTTGTCGGGCACAAAGTGCTGAATGCTCTCGGCCACGTCGGCATCTTTGCGGAGGTGGTGGGCCAGTCCATGCACAAAGGCCAGGTGACGGTGGATGAGCTCACGGGCCACGGCTGGGTCTTCAACCCACGCCAGACACTGTCGGGCCCAGCTTCGAGAGTCGTTGACCAATGCGCCCCAGATCTTGCGCGCCTCCCACCAGCGGTTGTAGGCGCTGCTGTTTCGAAAGCCGAGAAAGATGGCGAGTGAGCTACCCATCGCCGCTACCGCACCAAAGGGGAGCGACTCTCCGTCCCATGCCATGAACGCCCGAATGCGCTCGGGTAGGGAGGCGTCGATCCCAAACACCTCGGGGTGCATCATCGCCTCGGAGATCGCCACGGCAGACGCCGAGATCAGAGCGAATTCTATAATCTGCGGGGCGATACCTCGGAGGACGCGGTTCCAGGGAAGATCGTGCACGAGCATGGTGAACTCCGTTCCGGTGAGGGCTTCTCATACCATCACATCCACGGGGAGCGCCGACCGGAGACGTCGGCTCACAACTACGATGGCGTGGTGGTTTGCCCTACACGACATCACCAGGTTACTTTGCAGGCACAACCGCAGCCGCGCATCTGTCTTCCTCCACGTTCAAGGGTCCATACGCGCAAGAGCTGCCCATGGAGCGACCGATGCACTCGACTTGGGTTTCACCCGCGTCTTTCGTCGTAGAAGACCATTTCTATCCCCGTGTACCCAATGCACGCTTACACCCGCTTGTACGGTCGTTTCTCAGACTTGGGAATGAACGCATTGCGCTCCGCTACAGCCATCTTCACCCAGAAGTGGACCGCGACGCCGTGCGCAAGATCCTCTCCACACCCACCAAGTACTTTCGTTGGTCCGGAGCAGACCTCTTCCATGCAACCAATGAGCGGGGTGTCCGACAGAATGTCGTCATTGAGACGAACTCGTCTCCATCGGGTCAGAAATCCATGCCCCTTCTCGATGAGCATGATGACTTCGGTGGCTACCGGACGCTTCTCCAACGAAGCGTCCTCCCCATGTTGAAGCGCCGGTCCTTACCGCGAGGTTGTCTTGCGGTGCTCTGGGACAAGAACCCGATTGAGACCACAGGATATGCCTCCACATTGGCCGAGCTGACCCAAGAACAGGTCCTGCTTGTTCATGTTCCAAAGGGCGCGGACCATCTTCGCTGGGACAAGGGCGTCGCCCATGTGCTGCACGATGGCGACTGGCTCCCCATTAGGGCGGCGTTTCGGTATGTGACCCAAGCCCCCTGGGACCGCATCCCGGCCGTCACCCGCACCGCGATGTTCAATCCCGTCCTCGCGTGTCTCGCCGGCGGCCGAAACAAGCTCGTCGCCGCAAAGGCCTATGACCTCTTCAATGCCGCAATGGCGGACACGGGACTTCGGGTCCGACACCCGGAGACCATTTGGGATGTCTCCCTGAACGAGGTCCCACTCTGGGTTGAACGCATGGGTGGGATTGCCGTGGTCAAGAACCCCTACAGCAACGCTGGACAAGGCATTTGGACCATCACCTCCAGCGAAGAACTCTCTGCGTTCATGGCCCTAGAGCACCCCTACGAGCGGTTCATTGTACAAGCCCTTATCGGCAACCGTTCGTGGACCAGTCAGACGCGGGGCGACCGGCTCTACCACGTCGGGACGGTGCCCGATGCCCGTGGGCGCATCTACGTGGCCGACCTGCGCATGATGATCGGGCAGGGCATGGACGGGGCCTACCCGGTGGCCGTCTACGCAAGAAGGGCCAGAGCACCGCTTGCCGATCACATCGGTACGGAGCGCTCTTGGGACATGCTCGGCACCAATCTCTCCATCAAGCAGGAAGATGGAAGCTTCACCACCGAGCCAAGCCGTCTGATGCTCGCAGACGAACGGGAATTTTCACGACTCGGCCTCGGGCTCGACGACCTGACTGAGGCCTACTTGCAGACCGTGCTTGCGACCCATGCCATCGATGCGATGTGCGTGCGCCTCGTCAACTCCAAGGGTGGGTTCCGGCGGCGCCTCTACAGCACGCTCGTGCCCGATAAATCCCTGATCGCCGAGGTGATGCCATGATCCCTACCATTGCCACGTTGGATCTTGAATCCCTTGACCCCGGCTTTCATCGCTTTGGACTTGCACTCGTAGAGGACGAGCTTGGCCGGGACCTTCGCCTTCCACTCATCGTTGCCCGAGGGCGACACCCCGGGCCGACGCTCGGGATCACGGCTGCGGTACACGGTGATGAGGTCAATGGCATTCCCGTCATTCATCGCCTCGTTGAGAAGACCGGGACCGATCGCCTCCGCGGCACGTTGGTCTGCCTGCCCATCGTCAATGTGCCCGCCTATCGTCAGCACAGCCGCCGGGGTCCACAGGGCTTTGACCTGAACCACCATTTTCCCGGAGCCGCCGACGGCCACGAAGTGCAGGTCTACGCCCACCGGTTGATGCGCAGCGTGATCGAGAAGCTCAACCTCCTCCTCGACCTCCACACGGCTAGCCGGGGGCGCGTGAACTGCCTCTACATCCGCGCGAACATGAACAACCCCGTCACGCGGCGGATGGCCTACCTCCAACGGCCACAGATCATTCTGCACAATCCAGCCTCCGATGGAACGCTCCGCGGAGCCGCGCAAGACCTGGGTATCCCCTCCATCACGGTAGAAATCGGAAATCCGAGCCGGGTCCAGTCCGAGTACACCCGCAGGGCCGTTCGGGGGATACGCGCCGTCATGGCTGAGCACGGGATGATCAGCAAGCGGCCCGAGAAGCTGGGCCCAGAGCCCATCCTCTGCCGTGAGAGCCAGTGGCTGTACACCACACGCGGCGGCCTGCTGACCGTGCATCCCCAGCTGCTTCAAGCCGTAGAACAAGGCGAGGTGATTGCGACCGTGGTCGATGCCTTCGGACGGGTCACGGCACGCTACACGGCGCCGTTCTCCGGCATCGTCATCGGGCGCGCTGTCGACCCCGTCGCTGCAACTGGCGCACGGATTCTCCACCTCGGTCGCATCGACGCCTCGCTCGCAGGTGCCCCATGAGGTGCTTGCTCTTCGTGGTCAATGACGTCGCGTCGATGAAGCCCGAACAATCCACGGTGGACGTGATCCGAGCCGCAGCCCAGAGCCATGAGGTCTGGGTCGCGAGCTTGCATCATCTGTCCGCCGCGCCCGACGGCGTCTACGCCTCTGCCCGGCCGTGGTCAGCACACCAAACCGATCCGAAGGATCTCCACACGGTCACCCCGCAACGGCGCCCCCTCGCGAGCTGGGAAGGGGTCTGGATTCGAACCAATCCGGGCCGCCTGGTGGGCCCGAGAAGCGACTGGCTGGAGCTGCTCACGCAAGCCGAAGAACAGGGGGTGGTGATCAGAAACCGCCCGCAAGCCCTTGTTCGAGCGGGGACCAAGACCTTTCTCTCCCGTCTGCCCGCCGAGACCATACCTCGCTCCTGGAGCGGCGCCGACCTCGACGAGCTGCAACACTACCTCCATGGCCTCGGGGGCCCGGGCGTCATCAAACCCGCATCCGGCACGCAGGGGTCGGGGGTCGCCAAGGTGTACGCCAACTGCAGCGAGAGCACCGCGCGGATGATCGAAGTGTTGCGTCAGGGTCCGGCCATCCTCCAAGAATACCTCCCTGAAGCTCCAGACGGCGACACCCGTATTCACCTTGTAGATGGAAGGGTGCTCATGCGTGGGGGTCGTCCATGCGCTGTACGCCGGAGGCCGCAGCCAGGGGCATGGAAGTCCAATGTCGCACTCGGCGCGACCCCCATGAGGGCTGATGTCACGCCTTCACAGTGGCATCTATGCGAGACCGTGGGCCCACTGCTCGCGTCGATGGGCCTCTGGCATGTCGGTCTCGACCTCGTCGGTCCTCGTATTGTCGAAGTCAATGTCTTTAGCCCCGGAGGCCTCGCGGACGCGAGCCGGTTCGAAGGACAAGACTTCACGTCCGCCCTGCTAGAGGCCTTTGTTCAGCTGGACTCGGACCCTCGAAGCGCCTGATACAGCCACGCACCGATCACAGCACCGAACACGGGACCCACAAGGTAGACCCCGTGCGTCAGTCCACCATGAGCCACGAGCTCCGGCCCAATGGAGCGTGCGGGGTTCATCGATGCCCCCGTGAGGGGTCCTCCCACCATTGCGGCCAGGGCAACCGTGGCACCAATCGCCCACGCCGCCCACCCCTGCGCCGCTCGCACATCGGTCGCCACCGCCTGAATGACAAACATCAGCAGCGCTGTGAGCAGCCCTTCGATGCAGAGCGCCGTCAGCGGGGGGCCGCTGAACGCCGTGGCCCCCACGCTCGCCTCAGTGCCTACCAGTCCTGCGATGCAGAGGCTTGCGCCCGTGGCGCCGACCACTTGGGCCGCCACATAAGGCCCCACATCACGCCAGCCGAGCTTCCCCGTGGTTGCGAAGGCCAGCGTTACGGCGGGATTGAAGTGCGCCCCGGAGAGGTGTCCGGTCGCGTGGATCATGATGGCCACGGCAATGCCAAAGGCAGCGCAGATGCCCGCATGACCGAGGGCTCCGGTCTGGGCATCGACCACAATGGCACCACACCCCATGCCCACCAGCACGAAGGTGCCCACGGCCTCGGCCCCACATCGCCGCCACAGCGCCACGCCCATCACGACCCCTCGTCATCCACCGCCCCACAAAACCCGCACCGCCGCACC
>JBMHDG010000046.1:0-7273 GCA_049889515.1 Myxococcota bacterium | reverse complement strand
GAGGCCCGCCGCCTCATGGGCGAAGATCCTCGCACGGGGCCAGTCGCCCGCATGCTGGACTGGGCCTATGACCTGCCCGATGATGTCTTGCGCCTCCTTCATCTTCGCGACTGGCATGACCCCGAAGACCCCATCGTTCGGGCACATCTTGATCAGTTCGGAGACCATTGCCTTCAAGGGACGCCAGGGGCACGCTTTGCCTTTCCCGTGCCCGAGTCGTCCGACAAGGTGGTTGAGGTTGTCGATGCGCTGAGCCTCAACGACTTCGTGGGTACGCGGCTAGAGCAGGTGTTGGAGCCCTACCGCGGTACGCCCTGCAAGGTCGGCCTCGTCGGCGTGTGGACCGAGGCCAAGGTGTCGTTCTTGGCCTACGAACTGCGCACCAGGTACCCCGAGTTCGAGGTCGCGGTGTGCTCGGCGCTCTGTGCGTCATCGACCCGGCATCACCACTTTGCGGCGCTCGACCATATGAAGCGACTGCTTGGCGTTCGGGTCCTCGACTCTCTCACCGAGTTCCAAGCCTTCCTCACGGGGGAGGTGGCAGAGGATCTTCCGTCCTACGCCCATGCAGGGCTAGACATCACCGTTGAGGGTACCCTCGACGCGAGCGACATCGACCAAGAGCTCATGCGCTACCTCTTTCGAGACTGCCAGTCGGTCACCTTCAAGGTGCTCGTGGGCGGCTTCAGTGGCAACATCGTCCTCGGCACCACAAGCATCGATCGCGAGGGGCATCAGCAGGTTCCGCATGTGCTCAAGATCGGTCCCGCCTCGGCCATGGGCCAAGAGCGCGCCCGGTTCGAGCGTGTGCAGTCCGTACTTGGCAACAATGCGCCACACATCGCCGACTTTGCCGATCTCGGCGGACGAGGTGCTGTGAAGTACCGCTACGCCAGTATGGGCGGAGGATTCTCGAGCACGTTCAAGTCACGGGTCATGTCCGGTGACGCCCTCGAGACCCTCGACCGTATTCTGCACACGGTCTTCGCGGACCAGCTCGGGCGGCTGTATCAGGCAGCCACCCTCGAAGAGGGCGACCTCCTCGAACACTATGGCTTCGCTGCGCGGTGGGCGCCTGGCGTACAGCAACGCATCGAGGCCGTGCTCGACAGCCCCGCCACCGGCGATGACCTCACCCTCCTCGAGGGCGTGCAGGTCCCGAACCTGGTGAAGTTCTATGCCTCCCTCGACAGGCTTCCGCGACGCCCCGGGCAGGCCTTTCATCAGGCCGTCGTCCATGGCGATCTAAATGGCGCAAACATCATCATCGATGGCCACGACAACGTCTGGCTGATCGACTTCTTCCACACGCGCCGTGCCCATGTCCTGATGGACCTCGTCAAGGTAGAGAACGACCTGCTCTACATCTGGACACCCCTCTCCTCAGAGCATGACCTTCGCGAGGCCTTCAAGCTCACTGATGCGCTCATGGCCGTTCACGATCTCGCCGCTCCGCTCCCCGAGCAGTGCCCCAGCGACCACCCGGTGCTGCAGCGCACCTGGCACCTGATTCGAACCCTGCGGAGCTTCTATGCGGGCCTGGTCGCATCCAACCGTGACCCGCATCAGCTTCATGTGGCCCAGCTTCGCTACGCCGCCCACACCCTCGGCTTTGACGAGTCGTCCGCCTTGCAGCGCCGGTGGGCACTCTACACGGCGAGCCTGTGTGCGGCGGCGATTCAGCGCACGCTCACGGCAAGCACGCGCCTCCGCGTCGACTGGGTCGAGAGCCCCAGAATCACGCGCGGACGGCTGGGCATGACGCTTCTCCCCGGAAGGCAGGACTACGGACGAGATCTCGAGGCTGACCTCGCCACGCTCCAAGAAGACGGTGTCACCCACATTCTCACCCTTGTACCCGAGCCCGAGATGGCCACCTATGGCGTGGGCGACCTCCTTCCACGCCTTCGCGCAGCAGGCGTTCAGCACAGGCACCTCCCCATCAAGGACCAGCATGCCACCTCGATGGAGGCCGTGACAGAGACGGTCGCCTGGATGCACCGCAACCTCGAAGCCGGCGCCCAGATGATGGTGCACTGTGTCGGCGGACTCGGCCGGTCAGGCCTCTTATCGGCCAGCCTGTTGATCTCCCGTGGCGCCGATGTGGACGAGGCCCTCCAGACCGTTCGTCAGGCACGTGGACCGCGATGCGTCGAGACCCAAGTGCAAGAAGCGTTTCTGCATGCCTTCTACGCGAGGAGCGCACCGCACTGACATGTGGTTGGCGAGACCCATCGATCCGAAAGACTCATTACCCCTTGTTTTTGCAGCGTACCTTGACAGGATTACAGCCTTACATGGTACCGTCCAGCTGCACTTTGGAGGTACGATATGATTCGTGTCATGGCACTTGCAGCTGGACTGCTCTCCCTCAGCGCCTGCATGGCGATTCGCTACGAGAACCCAGAGGTCTACAGCGCAGCCGACGGCTACCAGACCAAACAGTGGGTCAATTCCGTGCTCTACGGACTCATTCCACTCGATAAGGTCAAGATGAATGTCTGCCCCGAGGGTGAGGTCATTAAGGAGATTCGCAGCCAGCAGAACTTCCTGAACCTGCTGGCGTACAGCTTCACCAGCGGCATCTGGTCGCCACAGACCGTCAAGATCACCTGCGCCAAGAAGGGCGGCTGAGTGACCTTGAAGCGAATCCTCGGTGCCATCGTGGCGTTCATGGTGGTCTCCACGATCGCCAGCCTCAGCTGGCGCGCCACGTGGGCCGAGGAGTCGTGTCGGGCGCTTGCCGACCAAGCCTGTGAAGATGGGGTCCTGCGCTTGAATGCCAGTGCCCTGTCTTGCACCTTCTCGTGTGTCGTGGCCGGTGAAGAAGTCGCCCCACCCCCCGAGGATGACATCGCCGAGCTGCCGTCACTGGCACCCGATGATCTCCCCGAGCCGGATGCCACAGCGCAACCGTAAACGACGGCCATAAGAGCATTTTCTCTTATCAGCCAAGCGCCGCAGGACCACGCGCCATCATCGTCTACGATGTCATTCAAAAAATAATCGGCAATTTATTGCCGATTCCGTTTTGAGTGAGTATGGTGGAACCACTCTTGGAGGCACCATGCGCACGATTCTGTTCACTGCTACGCTACTCGCCGTGGGCTGCGACGGCCAAATGCAGAACCCAGGTGAGCCTGGACCCGACGACACCGCGGTCCACACCCTGCCCATCGACCCTGTCGAGCCCCAGCCCGACACCTGCGATGCCGCCGTGGCGAGCATCATCGAGAGCATCGACGCATGGTCATCGCTCCGGTCTTGCGGCTTTGGAACCATCTCCCACGCCAATGACGATGCCACAGCAGCACTAGCCATCACGCTTGACCTGCCAGATGACCGCCCCTTCACGAACGGCGAGACCTTCTCCACCACGTGGGACCCGAAGGCCGGCGAGCGCTCAGACGAGGTCGCGGGCAGCATGAGTCTCGACCTCGGCAGCGCCCTGCAGGCGAGTGTCTGTAATGATGTCATGCCCGACGAGCCCGCCACGATCGACGCGCAATGGGTTCCCGTCGATGGCTTCATGACCCTTGAAGTCACCGATGACTCCGAAGACAGTAGTGCGCCGTTCTTCCCCTTCTATGGTGAGCTTCGCATCGAAGACGTCACCCTCGCAAAATCCGACGATGATGGACTGCGGTGTGCACTGCCAGACCTCGTGATCGAAGACATCTACCTCGGCTGGCTACCCGGGTAGGCTGTGGCACAATGGGGCGTTGCCTTGAGGTCGCATGCGCCCCATATTTTCCGGCTCACGTCATCCGTACCGTGCACCGTCCGTGGTGGTGGACCTCATCACCACGGGAACCCTCTTTGCGGGTACAACACCTGTCATGGCATGGGCACGTGCTGCGCTCCCCACCGCCATTGGGATCACCATCACACTGCAGGTGATAGCGCTGGCGCTCTGCACATGGAGCGTTGCCCGTAAGCCGGCGACTGTAGCGGACCTCACACACGAGGTAGGGTGGCTAGATTTGGTTCACACCCTCTCCACGCTCCTCGCCGCGGGGGGCATCGTGTGGGTAGCGCTCGCTTGGCTGTCCGTGGATGACGGAAATTCAGCAGACCGCTTGGCGTATTGGATTCACCTGGCCATCGGGCTATTCGGTGGCGTGCTCGCCATTGGAGTCGTGCCGGAGCTTGTCGCAGAGACCGACACACCGAGCCCATGGTGGCAGACCGCGCTCACGACCGCGACAGTCTCGGCCTTCGTCATCTGCGCTGAGGCCACCCTCCTCGCCTGCCTAGAATCAGGTGGCATGTCCCTATCGATGCTGTTCGTCGCAACCCTCGTGTCCTACCTGCCCGTTCGGGTTTGCTTGTCGCTTGCAGCCGACACCACCATCGCCGGCCTGGTCTCCGGAACAACGGCATGGGCGTTGTTCTATATGGAGGCCTCACATCACGTGTAATGCTGACCCCTCGTGATCCCCTCCACGACTTTCACCTCACACCATTCTGACATGTCTGCTATGGTCGCCGCGGCCCAGACCCCCTGTCAAAGGATGGCGTCATGCAGCGAATCGCCCCTATCTTTGGATGTCTCCCACTCACGGCCGTGCTGGCGCTCGCCTGTCAGAGTCCAAACGGTGTCGAGTCTCCCTACGCGACCGCAACGGACAGCAGCACGCTTCCAGCGCTTGCCACGGTGGCGCCGCCCCCCGGTTCGTGCGGCAACTTGTTCCTCGATCCCAATGAAGAGTGTGACGATGGCAACCTCGACGATGAAGACGGGTGTTCTGCAGATTGTCTCATTGAAGATGACTATGAATGTGTTGAATCCACCTTCTCAGCACTCGCGAGTGAGTACTGGGTCGACTCGACGCACGCAGTACCCAACTGGAGTGTGCAGCCAGGCGGCCGAGAGGTCTTTCAGAGTGTGAATTCGTATGCCACCGTGTACGCGACCACCCTGCCCGCCGACCTTGCACCCATCACCTTCAAGGCCGAGGTCCAGACCACGACAGACGACGACTGGTTCGGGTTTGTCATCGGATTTGCCCCTGGTGAGGCTGCCTCTCCTTCGTTTCTTCTCCTCGACTGGAAACAGAATGACCAGGTGGGAACGCTCGGTGGAGCCGAGCAGGGCCTACGCCTGAGCTATGTCAATGGCCCCATCGGCAACGGCGATTTCTGGGATCATGGGGGGGCGGTCCAAGAGATCGCGACCGGCATCAACCTGAGCAACACCGGCTGGAGCGACAACACGCCATACTGGGTGAAGATTGACTTCACGACCGCACGTCTCAGGGTCTGGGTCAGCGAAGATGACACCATCGACGACGTGGATGAGCTCGAGATCGACATCGATGCCGCCACCTGGCAAGCCTCGGCTGGCGCACCCTTTCCAAACGGCACCTTCGGCTTCTACAACTACTCCCAAGAAGATGTTCAGTTCAACCTGATCGAGCCCGAGGGCACGCTGTGTGGCTCTCCGGATATCGACGGCGACCTGCTGCCCAACGCGTTTGATAACGACAATGATGGCGACGGGATCCCCGACGATGTGGAGGGCTCCGACGACCTCGATGGCGACGGCCTTCCCAACAAGGACGATCTCGACAGCGATAATGACGGCATCCCCGACAACGTCGAGGCCCAGACGACCCTCGGCTTCGAGCCGCCCAGCGGTACAGATGCGAACGAAGACGGCATCGATGACGCGTATGGGTCCACGGGTGGCCTCGTAGACCTACCCGACACCGACCTCGACGGTACGCCTGACGTCTATGACATTGACTCGGACGGCGATGAAGTCCTCGATGTGATCGAGCGCGGCGTCCCGGCACTCGACAATGCCGACAATGACAACGATGGCCTCGATGATGCCGTGGACCCCAACGACCTTGAGTTTGGCCCTGTTGCAGGTGGGTTGTCGGCCCCTGCCACCGACCTGCCGGATGAAGATTCAGATGCCACGACCGGAGGTGATGTCGACTATCGCGATGACACCGATGGCAACGCCGACGACGACGGTGACGGGCTCACCAACGCTGAAGAGGAGGCTGGCGCCGATGGGATCCCGGGAACGGGCGATGAGACAGACCCGCTCGATGCGGACTCCGATGACGACGGCCTCTTGGATGAGGAAGAAGTCAACGACTTTGGGACAGACCCTCTGAATACCGACTCGGATGCTGACGGCGTGCAGGACGGCACCGAGGTCGGGCGCGTGTTCGGACATCCCACCGATACCGACCCGGCTGTCTTTGTCCCTGATGCCGATCCCACCAACAATACCGAGCCGCTCAATCCCGACACAGACAACGGTGGCGTCCTCGACGGTGTCGAAGACGCGAACGGAAACGGCCTGGTCGATCCCGGAGAGACCAACCCCAAGATCACCACCGATGATGACTCGGACGGCGATGGGCTATCGAACACCGACGAGACCGGAATCCACGGTACAGACCCCTTCAATCCCGACACCGACGGTGATGGACTCGACGACGGCGCCGAGGTCAATGTTCACGAGACCAACCCACTCGATGCCGATACCGATGATGACGGCCTGACCGACGGTGATGAAGTCGATGAATACGAGACGGACCCCAACAGCGCCGACTCCGACAGTGATGGCCTTCAAGACGGTACAGAGCTCGGTCAGACCACCGGGCACCCCACCGACACGGACCCTACGGTCTTCATCCCCGATGCCGACCCCACAAGCACCACCGACCCGCTCGATGCAGATACAGATGACGGCGGGGTTCCGGACGGTGTCGAAGACACCAATGCCAACGGTCGCGTCGAGGCAGGCGAAGGCAACCCTCTCGACTATGACGATGACGACTCCGATGGCGATGGACTCGTCGATGCAGATGAGCTCGTGATCGGAACAGATCCGTTCAATCCGGACACCGACGGCGACGGCTTGGACGATGGCGAGGAAGGCAACGAGTACGGCACGAATCCGCTCGATGCCGACACAGACGACGACGGTCTCTCCGACGGTGATGAAGTCTCGGCCTTCGAGACGGATCCGCTCGACACCGACACCGATGACGACGGCATCCAAGACGGCACAGAGCTCGGCCGTTCCAACGGTCACCCCACCGATACGGACCCGGCAGTCTTCATCCCAGATGCCGACCCCACCACCACCACAGACCCCCTCGATGCGGACACAGATGACGGCGGCATCAGCGACGGTGTCGAAGATGCCAATGCCAACGGCGCCATCGACGCAGGTGAAGGTGACCCCAACCTCACCGCAGATGACGACAGCGATGGCGACGGTGTCATCGACGCTGATGAGCTCGAC
>JBMHDG010000045.1:0-3708 GCA_049889515.1 Myxococcota bacterium | reverse complement strand
GACGCCCTGCTGGACGGTCGGACAGATCCCTGGTCGACAGAGGTCCGCGCCTCGCGATCGCAGGATGCAAGCGTGTGGCGTGATGCTGCTGCACGGTGGCGCGCCGCTGGACACAAGGCCGCAGAAGAACGGTGTATCCGTAAGGTGCTCGATGGTTCTCCGGGCGCCCGCGACCTCTGGATCGTCGCGTCGTGGTCCTGGGAAGATGGTGACCAAGCGCGCGCCATGCTCGCGTGGCGTAGGGCGCTCAGCATCGATCCGTTGGGCCTTCAGCTCGCCATCGATGGCTTGGACGACGAGGCGCGACGGGCCCTCGCAGACCTCGCAGAGGCCACGGCACCGCAGATCACGGCCGCCGCACTTCGCGCCAGTGTCGCGGCAAATCCCCTCGACCGTGCCACAACGATGCGGCTTGCCGATCTTCTCGCCCATCGTCTTCACGCACCCGATGCGGCCGCGGCCAGCCTGGAAGCCCTCGCGAACCGTCTCAGTGACGCCGAGCTCGCTGCGCCCGCGGCCTGGACCCTCTACCGGGATGCTGCAGTCCTCCGCACGGGACACGCACGGGTCGCCACCCTTGAGCAGGCGATTCGCGCCGACTTTCTCACCCCAGAAGCATGGACGGCCACGCTGTCGCTCGCAGAGGGCCATACCGAGCCTGCAAAGCTGGAGTGGTGGCGTCACTTGGCCCGCGTCGTCGCCGGCCCCCTCCCCGCGCGTGGTGACGCATCGCCACGTCCAGCCGCTCCAACGATCACGACCGAAGATCTCGATGCTCTTCACCCCAGCGGCATGGGGTGGCTCGATGCCCTAAAGCAGGCGCTAGCCTGGTCGCCCACAGCGCTCGACCGAGAGGACCTCGTCCGTGGACTTCAGCCGCTCGCAGAGGAACATGCCCACCTCCTCGATGACATCGGCGAGCTCTCGAGCGCCCTCGGTATCCGAGCGCCCGAGGCCTTCATCTATCGGGGTGCAGGTTCCGTCGGTGTCGCAGCCCAGCCGACGCAACCGCCTGTCCTGTTGATCGGTGCCGAACATCTTCGCGAGGGTAGACGGTCTCTGTCCCGAGAACAGCTTCGCTTTTTGTGGGCTGTAGAGCTCACACACCTCGCGGCACGCCATCCGATCCTCGACAATGACCCTACGCTGCTCGGGACAAGCCGCTCGGTCTACGCCGCCTTCGGCGCCTATTCTGGAGCTGCCGAGACGGTTGTCGACCTCGTGTCCCTCGTACCGGGCATCGACCAGCTCTCCAAACTTCAGCGGGTGTTGATCATCAGTCGGCGTCTCTTCGCCGCAAGAAACGTCTTGGACAAAGCTGGCTCGCTGGCCGCCCCCCTGCTTGAGCTCGTCGGTTCACCGTCCCAAGAGCCCCGAACCCTCGCTCGGGAAGGCCTCCAGGGTGCCGCGCTGCAGCTTCGAATCCATGCCGACCGGGCAGCCTTATTGTTGACCGGCGACCTTGATGCTGCCGTGAGCAGTGTGCTGCTCGCCAGTTCAGAGCCCGAGCTCGCCGCAGACTACACAGACCACGGCCTTGCGCATCTGCTCTCTCGAGCCGAGGCCGGAATCCCAGCAGACCTCGTGGTTCGCCTCGGTTCGTTGGTCGGCTTTGCGTCGCGCCTGAATCCAGATACATCCAATGCAGATGCGGCGGTGGTGGCCGATGACTAGCGCTCCCAACATCGCGGCGACCCTCCTCCTCGTCAGCCTCGGGGCCTGCAGTCCCACGTGGTCCACCTCGGAGGACAATGGCTTCCGCGTCCTCATGGCCGCACCGGACATCGCTGGCCATGGCGGGCAGCGCTTCCGGGTGATGGTGGAGTCCGACGAGGTTGCCTTTCAGCTGACGGCCATCACGGAGGCCACCAATACCGCCTTTATTCATCGCGTCCAAGCACCGGATGGACGTGAGGTCTTTCGGGCATCGGACTGGTGGGAAGCGGATCGAACGCGCACGAACGCAGGCTTCAGCAGCAGCGTACCTACCCTCAATTGGCCCATCACCGAGGCCGACGGTCCGCTTCAGAGGGGCCGATGGGTCATCGATGTGCAAGCCGAGTCCGGTGACACCCCCCTGCCCACCGAAGTCACCCTCAAGCGCGACCCCGACCTCACCTCCGGTGACCTATCGGTGATGATTCACATCGCCGCAGATCTTCAAGGAAATCCATCGTTTCTCGCCGGCCTCGATGTGGCTATCCAGGGGTGGCGGGACATCTACTGGGCAGCCGGCATCACCCTGTCTGTCGACACCACCATCTACACAGGGCCCGCCATTCTCGCGCCGCCGCTGTTTGGCGATGAAGACTTCTACGACACACTCTCGGCCACCACGCCACGAGGCGTCGTCAACGTCGTGGTCGCATCGGCGTTTGAAGCGACGGCCGGTATCTATGGCATCAGCGGTGGGATTCCCGGACCCGTCACTGCCTCGCGCAAGAGCGCAGTAGCCATCTCGGCCCTCGAAGCCATGGGAGCAGACGGGGCGCTGTCGGCCATCGACACCCGTATTCTCTCCGAGACGCTCGCCCACGAGGTGGGCCACTACCTCGGCCTGTTTCATCCGGTAGAGACCACCTTCGACCTCTTTGATGACCTCGATGACACGCCAGAGTGTGCCAGTGAGTCGGGCTGTACCGCCAGCCTCGGCACCAACATGATGTATCCCACACCAACCTGCCTCTCGAACCCCTGCACCTCGGACCGCTTGCTGTCCCAAGATGAAACCACGCCGCACCAACGAGGTGTGATGCATCGGTTCGTCGGCGTTCGGTAAGTCTCACGATGGCCTTGCTTGACCTTGTTGTGGTGGTGGGATGGCTAGCACTGTCCACCGGTGTCGGGTTCTGGCTGGGGCGACAGGCCAGTCCCACGCTTGAGGGATTCCTCGTCGCAGATCGCAACCTTCCTTGGTGGATTGTGGGCACCTCGATGGTCGCCACCACCTTCGCAGCCGACACGCCACTCGTTGTGGCCGGGTACGTGGCCACGGGCGGCATTCTCGCCAACTGGAATTGGTGGTGGATGGGTGCCGCCGGCATGGTCGGCATGTACCTGTTCGCACCGCTGTGGCGACGCTCCGGCGTCTTGACCGACATCGAGCTCACGGAGCTTCGGTATGCGGGCCCGAGCGCCTCCCTGCTTCGCCTCCTCAAAGCGGTCTGGTTTGGCATCTTCATCAATGTGCTCACCATCGCGTGGGTCATGGGTGCCATGCGAAAGATCGTCAACACGGTCATCGACCTTCCCCCCACGCTCGCCGGACTGCCCCCAGACCTTGCGATCGTCGGACTGCTGTTCCTACTGACCGTCAGCTACACCACGGCCGCTGGCTTCTACGGCGTGGTCGCCACAGATGTCCTGCAGTTCGTCCTTGCCATGACAGGCTCGGTCCTTCTCGCGGTCCTCGCATGGCAGCACGCGGGTGGCCTCGATGGCATTCATCAGGGCTGGACCACCCATGGCCTCGACCCCATCATCGCCACACAGCTGCTGCCCGTTCCCGATTCCGTCCCCGATGGTCAGTTCGCCCAGTGGCTCGTCCTGATGGGCATCACGTGGTGGTCGAGTAAGCAGATCGACGGCGGGGGCTACCTTGCGCAGCGCTTGTTTGCCGCACGCAACGAGCAGCATGCCACGTGGGCCTACCTCTGGTTCACCATCGCACACATCTGCGTTCGGCCATGGCCGTGGGTCATCGTGGGC
>JBMHDG010000044.1:0-39737 GCA_049889515.1 Myxococcota bacterium | reverse complement strand
GCAGATATCCTACGTGTTACTCACCCGTTCGCCGCTCTTCCCGAAGGAAGCGCTCGACTTGCATGTGTTAAGCCACCCGCTAGCGTTCGCTCTGAGCCAGGATCAAACTCTCCAGTTCGATCTGCTTCATTTACTCTATTTGTTTTGCCGTCATGCCGAAGCATGCGACAACCTTGACGGGCTCCGCCACTCACTATCTGCTTGTCAAAGACCGACGGCGCGCTCATTTGCGCTCCGTGCCCGACGTCCGACCTGAACAGACGGTCGCGAGCCCGCGGCTATTAATAGTTCTTGAGGCCCATGGCAAGCATCAGGGGCACATTTCTCAGAACTGTGCAACCTTCCACGCCCAACTGCACCCTACGAGGAGAAGCACGCCCCCCGCGAAGAGAACTTCATGCCGCTGATAAAATCGGATAAACGCCTGCCATTGGCTTCTGCGCGAGCTGAATTCTAGGCACGACAACACCATAGATCCGCACAACAGGACAAATAGCACCACCGCCAGAGGATTGGCGTGTAGCGCCTGGACCACGCGTCCTCGAACCATCCACGCGAAGGCCGTCGTCCCACCACACATGGGGCAAGGCCATCCCGTCCATGCAAGGAAGCTGCACGACGACAGCCCGAGCTGCGTATGTGTGCCATGCCCCGCCTCGCTAGGCTCTAAACCCGTCGCCAATGAGAGAAGCAATGCGCCGAGGACCAAGATGGTCCCCGACACCGTGCGCCAGCGCACATGGTTCTCAATCATGCGACGGTGATGTCGCCTCTGGAGCGCTCGGTCCCCCCAACATGGCTTCGGCAGCTTCGATGTCTCTTTCGGTACGGGCCAACAGGTGGTCTACATCGCGCCGATGACGTGCGAAGTCTTGAGCGATGTTCAACGCAGAGAGCAACGCGACCGTATAGGGGTCGAGTCGAGCTGACTTCGATGCGATCTCGGTCATTTTCCGATCGACGTAGGCGGCGACCTCCTGAAGGTCGACATCATCATCATCAGAACGAACAGTATAGGTCTGTCCGCGAATCGTAATGCGCGTCTTCACCGGCCCTCCGTGCCTCACCATACCACCACGCGCGGCGTGGGCGTCAGGTCAGTGCTTCCAGAAATGCCTCGGCCTCGAAGTCTTGCAGATCATCCATCTTCTCACCGATGCCAATCAGCTTGATGGGCAGCTGAAGTTCTTGGGCGATCGCGAGCACCATGCCGCCCTTCGCCGTACCGTCAAGCTTTGTGACCGCCACACCGGTCAGTGGCGTGGCCTCATGGAAAGACCGGGCCTGCGACATCGCGTTCTGTCCCATGGTCCCGTCCACCACCAACAACGTCTCGTGGGGTGCCCCCGGCACCTTCTTGTCGATGATACGGCGCAGCTTGGTGAGTTGCTCCATCAATGGGCGTTTGGTCTGCAACCGGCCTGACGTGTCGATAATCAGCACATCGGTATCACGAGCCTTTGCGGCTTCGAGCGCATCATAGACCACGGCCCCAGGGTCTCCCCCTTCGTCATGCGCCACCACATCGACGCCAGCGCGCTCTCCCCAGACCTTGAGCTGGGCAGCTGCGGCGGCTCTATATGTGTCTCCTGCCGCCAAGAGGACGCGTAGACCCTCCCGTTGCCACCGCGTTGCAAGCTTGCCGATCGTTGTCGTCTTTCCACTGCCGTTCACGCCCACGACCATCACGACGGTCAGTCCAGGTGACGACGGATCCACCAGAGGCACATCCACGCGCTTCAGCATCGTGGACATCTCCTCTCGAAGCACACCGCGGAGCTCTTCCCCATCGGCTTCCTGACCCCGGAGACGGGTACGGAGCCCTGCCAGCAGCGCCGTCGTCGTGGGCATGCCTACGTCCGCCATCAACAGGACTTCTTCTAGGGCTTCTAGATCTTCAAGAGACAGACGTTCGCGGCCAAACAGGCTGTCGAACTGTCCGCGAAGTGCGTCGCGTGTGGCTGACATCTGCACCTTGAGCCGTTCTGCTAGACCTAGCCGCTCCTCTGAACGCCCGGGCTGGGACGCGCCCGTTGACTCGACAACAGACTCATCCATCGCGTCAGCCACCCCAGAGGACGAGCGCCTCGTGAGGAGAACGGTGACGAGGATCACCAGCATCAGTCCGGCCAGTCCGATGGGTAGCCAGGATGCGACGTCCATGTCGGTGGGCGCCGGAGAACTCTCTACCAGCACCCCAGCGTCAGCCGCGGGCGCCGCCCCAGGGTCCGCTTCCGCTGTCGTCGGGGGGGCGTCGCCATCCACCCCATCGCTTGGACTTGCCGGGTCCTCCCCCGTGGTGGCCGCTTCCTCCACGGCCTCCCCGTTTGGCTCCGAGGCGGCACCGTCGCCGTCAACCGCAGGTGGCGAGCCCGCCGCAGCATCTCCCGCGCCTGCGTCGGGTTCAGGCGGGGTCTCTACCGTCGTGGGGACGTCTTCAGGGAGGGGATCCATGTCAGCTCCGGGCCGTGCTTGAGCGCATTCCTCATCGCCGCTGACCGCGTCAATCCACCTCGACCGAGACGAGACCGCTGCAGCCCGCGGTCGCCATGGTAATCCCATACAGCGTGTCCGCGCACTCCATGGTCTTGCGATTGTGCGTGATCACGATGAATTGTGTCATCGAGGACATGTGCACAATCATGTCGTTGAAGCGCTGCCCATTGGCCTCGTCGAGCGGGGCATCGACCTCATCGAGCACGCAGAAGGGCGACGGCTTCACGGTGAAGAGTGCCAACAATAGGGCGATCGCCGTCATGGCCTTCTCACCACCCGAGAGCAACGACAAGTTCTGGAGCCGCTTTCCGGGAGGGCGCACGTAGATCTCTACCCCAGCTTCCAGCAAGTCCTCTTCGTCCGTGAGCTCGATCCTCGCTTCACCCGTCGCACCCACGAGGTTGGGATAGGCTTCGGCGAACGCCTCGCTGACACGGTCGAAAGCCTCGCGGAAGCGCTCGCGACACGTCTTGTTCAGGTTCGCGATCGCAGCGCGAATCGACGCTACACTCTCTTCGAGATCAGCCTTCTGGGCATCGAGCTCGGCAAACCGTTCTGCGAGCTCTTCGTACTCCGTGAGTGCTCCGAGGTGGACATCACCGAGGCGACCTAGCTTCTCACGCCGTTCCTCGAGACGTGCCACCGCATCGCGAACACGTCCCTCATCCGAGAGGTGCTCCAGGCGAATCACGTGCTCGGGGACGGGCTCAACGACGCGGTTGCCGATCGTCAGGCCAGCCGCTGCTTCTGGTGTCGGAGATACGGTAATTCCGCCGAGCTTCTCAACGTCTTCAAGGAGCGTGGACAGCTGCTGCTGGTAGCGCTCCATCAAGCGCTGCTCAATGGTGCTGACTTTTGAAGCGGCGTTTTGGTACCGATGATCAAGATCGATCAACGCACGATGGTCGACGTCGAACCTCTCGCGACACGCACGTTGTTCCTGCTCTCGTGCCTCGAGCCGACCTCGGACCGTGGCGAGCGCCTGCCGCGCCGTGTCTAGCGCCCCTGCAAGGTCGTCGCGCTGCGTCGCCAACCGCGAGAGTTCGCGCTCCGAGTCGGCCACATCGGTCACTGCAGCATCGCGCCGCACGCGCAGATCGTCGAGTCTCGCGAGGGCATCGTCTGCTGCATGCTTCGCTGTCTCGCCGGCCGTTCGTGCGGCCTCCATCTCTGCGCCCAACCGAACCACGAGCTCCCGAAGGTGCTGGTGTCGGTCACGCGCAGACTCAAAGGCCTCTCGGGCCTGTTCTTGCTGGAGCGCTGCATGGGATGCGGTTCGTTCTGCATCGCGGAGGCGCTCTGTCGCACCAGCCACCGCGACACGGTGGGCCTCGAGCGCGTCGACCGCAGCACGGCGTCGTTCGGTTACCGTTCCTACCGCCGCCCGTGTGCGTGACACCTCAACCTTGAGGTCAGCCAACTCTCGATTCAGCGCCTCGCGCTGCGCCGTTGCACCTTCGAGCTCGGCGTGAACCCGCGCGATCACCACTTCATGGTCTGCGAGATCGAGCCGCACGCGATCACGCTCGGCGTGAAGCTTCCGCAATGCTGGCTCGAGGCCCTCAAGGTGTGCGCGCGCCTCATCGCGGGCCGTGCGCAGTGTGGTGACCTCGCGCTCAAGCCGTCGCCGCTGCGCCGACAATGCCTTCCGATCTTGTTGGGCCGACTCCAGCGCCTCGGTACGCGCCGCATCAACAGCCTCATCGACGCCGCGCCGTCTCGCTCGCTGCCGTTCGGTGAGCTGCTCCCGCGCCTCGGCAGCCTGACGATCTTGCGACCCCTGAAGTTCTTGCAGGGTCGCATTCAGGCGCTCACGCCCAGTGGCGCGCAACGCCCTGACAGCTTCTCGTGCTTTGACTTCCCAGGCCTCTTGTTGTGCACGAGCAGCACGAGAGCGCTCTGCATGGGTGGCACGCATCTCCTCGAGTCGCGTGTCTTGCTGGGACCGCTCGGTTCGCGACGCCTCGGCTGCAGCATGCTGGGCCTCACGCTCCACATTGGCCACACGCTCGCGGTGTTTTCGGAGGGTCACACGCTTCGACTCGACCGACGCGCGCGCGAGGAGCAGCGCACGCTTCAACTCACTCACGGCATCCCGCGCGGCGTCCCGAACAGGCAGCTCGGCATCGAGCTGTGCCTGACGCTGCAGCAACTCTGCTTCGCGCGCACCGGACTGCCCCAGCGATACCACCCCATCCGCCGAGACACGGTCGCCAGAACCGATGACCCACGCCCCCTGACCATGCGCACGTTGGTGAGCGATGGCCGCTTCGAGCGAGTCCACCTCCTCCCATCCCGTCATCAGGGCCCCGACAGATAACTCATCTGGCCGGAGTTGCAGTGTCGCAGCGCCCCCCTCGATCCGACCCGCGATCGCTAGGGCCTCGTCGACAGTCACCATGGGAAGACCGAGCCGACCACCCAACGCATAGGCCACACGCTGTTGGTCGGACTCGGGGACCCGGAGCGCATCCATCAGCCGCTGTGGCGTCTTCACGACCGACGTCCAGAGCTCATCGAACTCTCCGGATGCCGTCGCTGCCTGAAGCTCGGCCTCGAGCGTCGCGATACGGGTCTCGAGGGATGCAAGCTCCCGCTGGGCTTTCTGGAGCTGCGCATCTACATCACGAACCTTCTGCTGCGAGGCCTCAAGTTCGGCCTCAGCACGCTCGGCCGCCTCACGCGCAGACGCGACTGCCGCCGCGGCATCTTCTTGTGCCTGCACACCTGCTGCCGCCACGGCCTCCATGGCGCTACGCTCGGCGTCTCGGAGCACTTCTTCAGAGTGGGCCAGTTCTTCGGAGATCTGTTGCTCGAGGGCCGACCGTTCGGTCTCTTGCGCAGACCGAAGATCCCGTTCTGACACTTCGATCTGTTCGCGCCCGGTTCGCTCGGCGGTAGCCAGCGCGGCGCGGAGGTCTTGTACCAACGCCTCAAGATCCGATTGATCCGCCTGGTCTTCAGCATCGGCACGGGTATCGGCCGCCACACGTGCACGCGCGACAGCAGCCTGAACGGCCTCATCCGCGCGGCCGGCGGCCGCATCTAATGCCTTGATGACGCCATCCAGCGCGCGTTGACTACTCTCCAACGATGTGTCGGCTGCACGGAGCGATCTCCGCGCTTCGGCCTCCGCACGCTCGGCCGCATCCACCTCAATATCGAGACTCGAGAGACGCTCACCGAGACCTGTCTTCAGGGACGACCGCTCGTCGAGAATGGCGTGGGAGACTTCAAGTCGCTTGCCCACGACAACATCTTCGGCCGTGCGCGATGTGACGCGGGCCTCTAGGGCCTCAAGTCTCTCTGGAAGCGCTTCTGCCTCCGTGGCCAGCCCCTCTAGTTCTGTCTGCTGAGACTCAAACTGTCGCTGACGCAGCGCCGCTTCCGCACGCTCGGACAGGAGGGCCTCGCGCGCTACGCCATCGGACTGCCTCGCGTCTTCAAGCTCCCCGGAACGCTTTTCAACCGCCGCAGCGGCGGAGGTGATCTCCGCCTCGGCCTCGGTACGCTGCGCACCCCGTTCCGTGATCAACGTCTCGGACGACGTGACGCGCTGGAGTGCTGCATCTTTGTCATCACGCGCCTGATAAAGGCGCTCCTCAAGGTCGCTCACACGCTCCCTGCGCGCGGTGGCGGTGGCTTCGGCACCCCGTCGCGTCGCATCGAGCTCCGAGAGGGCATCACGACGCTGCTCGGCACGATCGACGGCCACCTCAAGCTCACCGCGATCAAGCGCGAGTTGCTCCTCGAGCTCCTGAAGGCGTGCCTCCACGTCGACAAGCTGGTCGGCTAGGCCGCCACGCGACGCCTCGAGCTCGACCATCTCCGCGTGCATGTCTCTCGCTTGGACCATGCCGAGGAACACTTCATCAAGCCGCACCAGCGCCCGCAAACGGCGAAATTTCGCCGCCTTGATGACCTGGCGCTCGAGCGTGCGAAGGCGACGCTCCATCTCGTCGGCGACATCTGCTGCGCGATCCAGCTGACCCGCCGTCGCCTCGAGCTTGTTCATCGCTTCGTGCCGACGTTGCTTGTAGCGCGTGATGCCAGCGGCCTCATCGATCAACGTCCGACGATCTGCTGGGCTGGCCGAGACAATCTTATCGATTCGACCCTGTTCGATGAAGCTGTAGAGGTTGTTCCCGCCCCCGGTATCCATGAAGAAGTCCACAATGTCGCGACGCCGACACCGTGTGTGGTTGATGAGGTACTCGGAGTTGCCGTTGCGGTAGAGCCTACGCGCAACATGCACCTCACCGAAGCGTGCGAACTCACCTGGAAATGGCGTCTCGTCGTCGGTTGCGAGGGTGATGCCCACTTCGGCGTAGCCTACGGGCTTGCGTTCGGCCGAGCCAGCGAAGATGACATCAGCCATCTCCCCCCCCCGGAGCGACCTCGCCGACTGCTCTCCCATCGCCCAGCGGAGCGCGTCGACCACGTTGCTCTTGCCGCAACCATTGGGACCCACCACGCAGGAAATGCCATCACCGAAGTGGAATACCGTGCGATCTGCAAACGACTTGAAGCCATATAGCTCTAGCCGCGAAATCCGCATGACACCCCATTCGTTCGGCGTACTGCCCGCCAATCGGCCCGAGAATATCGCCACGGGTATAGAGATCCAACCCACCGCCGACCGCCCGGTCAACCATTGGCCGCTTCCTCTGGCACACTCCTCGCACGGGCCGGAGGTGACATGCCGAAACGAATGTTTCGCCCACTCGTCTTACTTGTTGCGGTAGGCCATCAGGTGCAGGAGCGCTGGGTACCCCAGAAGCTTCGTCACGTCACTCAAGCCATGGCAGACCGGCTGCTCGCCGCACTGGACCGTCGACAAGACGTCGAGGATAGCAGGTGGTCGTTGCCCGATCAGCCGTGATTAGACGACCAGCCCCACGACCGCGCCGGTCATACACGCTGCCAAGACGCCGCCCAACATCGCACGAAAGCCAAGTTCTGCAAGATCGCCCATGCGTTCAGGTGCGATCCCGCCAATGCCACCGAGCTGGATGCCGATGCTTGCGAAGTTTGCGAATCCGCAGAGTGCATAGCTTGCGATAATGGCCGACCGCTCCGTAATCACGGGTGCCTCACCCGCGATCAAGTCTCCGAGGTGAATGTAGGCCACAAACTCCGTGAGCACGATCTTCTCCCCCAGAAGACCCCCGACGATCACCACGTCACTCCAAGGGACCCCCATCAACATCGCGATGGGCGCGAACAACCATCCGAGCAAGATGGACAAGCTGAGGGGTTCGGCCCCTCCGTCCGTGCAGGAGTAGCCGAGCACCATCTGCTCCCCGCAGAAGCCCACGGGGACATACCCCACAAAGAAGTCGATCATCGCCACAAGGCCGACGATGGCGATCAGCATCGCCGCGACATTCAAGGCGAGCTTCATCCCGTCGGTTGCCCCGAGTGCGGCAGCCTCCATGACGTTGCTGGCCCCCGACTCTGCGGGCATCTTGACCTCGCCCGCCGTCATGGGCTCTTCGGTCTCGGGCACCATGATCTTGGCCATGGCCAGCGCAGCTGGCGCCGACATGATGGACGCCATGACCAAGTGACCAGCAATATTGGGAATCGCCGACAGGAACTGAACGTAGGCGCCCATGACACCACCCGCCACGGTCGCAAATCCTCCCGTCATGACGGCCATGAGCTCCGAACGGGTCATGTTCGCCACAAAGGGTTTTACCAACAGGGGTGCTTCGGTCTGGCCCACGAAGATGTTGCCTGCTGCAGAGAGCGATTCCGCACCGCTCGTACCGAGCGTCCGCATCATGATCGATGCGAGAAACCGCACCACAGCTTGCATGACGCCGAGGTGGTAGAGCACGCTCATCAACGAGCTAAAGAAGACGATGGTCGGCAAGATCCAGAATGCAAAGGTCTTCACCGGAGGCGAGACATCGCCCACGATCAGGGTGGGCTCTCCGTCGAGCACGATCGTGTGTGGCTGAATCGTGCTGAAGATGAACCTCGCGCCATCCTCAGAGAAGCTGAGCAACTGCGCGACGGCGCCATTCACGGTCGTGTAGAAAAACCCCGACAGTGCGGGTGACAGAACAACAATACCCAGCACCAATTGAAGCCCCACACCCCAGATCACGGGTCTCCAATCGACCTGCTTACGGTGTGTGGACATCAACCACGCCAGCCCGACCATCGCCGCGAGGCCAAAGGCAGAGATCGCTCGGTCCATCCATGTGGTCTCGTAGGGAAGAAACTGGCCCTCTGCAGCCATCGCCGCGTCCATCATCCACAACAGCAACATCATCCCTCCGGCGGGGCCCGATACACCGCTTCAGCCATCAACGCGAGCATACACTTTGGGGACCGCTTCACATGGCGACGGTTCAATGCGCAGACCACTGCTACACCTCGACAGGGCAGACTCGAGGAAGCTTCCATCCCGGTGCACAACCGTGTAGAGCGGCTGACCCGGGGCTACGGTCTGGCCTACACGCACGTGCACCTTGATGCCGACGCCCATGTCGAGAGCGTCCTCCGCACGCCGACGCCCTGCACCGAGGTCAAAGGCCGCTCGACCAAACGCACGCGCGTCAACCCGGTGAACCACACCGGCCCGAGGGGATTCTACGACCTCTTCGGTCACACCCGCACCGTGGAGCGAACCGGCTCGAAGCGCAGCGAGATCGCCGCCTTGCGCGGCCACCATCTTCTCAAACCGCGCGTAGGCCCGCCCACTGGCCAACACGGCTTCGGCATCGGGGTGTTCTGCGAGCGCTAGCGTGACCTCACGCAGATCGTCGGGCCCTTCACCCTTGAGGCACGCGACGGCCTCTTCGACCTCGAGGGCGTTCCCCACGGCATCTCCGAGCGGTTGGTCCATGTCGGTCACATAGGCCGTACACGAGATGCCGTAGCCAACGGCGACCTGAACCAGCGCCTCTGCGAGCGCACGAGATTCGTCCATCTCGCGCATGAACGATCCCGCCCCCGTCTTGACATCGAGCACCAGCCGTTCGACCCCCGCCGCGAACTTCTTGGAGAGGATCGACCCCACAATGAGGGGCACACTCTCGACCGCCGAGATCTCGTTTCGGAGCGCGTAGAGCACCCTGTCCGCGGGCGCCAGCTGCGCGGTCTGTCCGGAGATGAAGCAGCCCACCGACCGTAAGGTTGCCCGCAGCTCTTCCGTCGACAGGTCCGTTCTATATCCAGGGATCGCCTCCAGCTTGTCGAGCGTACCGCCGGTATGCCCAAGCCCTCGGCCGCTTACCATCGGAACCCGCCATCCCAGCTCTGCCCACAGAGGCGCAAGCACGAGACTCACTTTATCGCCAACGCCACCCGTGGAATGCTTGTCGATCAACAGGGGCCCCTCTTCCCACGTCAGGACTTCACCGGACTGCGTCATCGATCGTGTCAGGGAGAGCGTCTCCGCACGGGTGAGACCGCGCGCAAAGGCCCACGCGAGCCAAGCAGCCGCCTGGGGCCGGCTCACCACCCCCGAGGACACACCACGCACAAAGGCCTCAATCCGTTCCTCGGATTGAGGCTGGCCGCTTCGCATGCCCATCAGCAGATCTTCGATGTACTCCTGCATGGTCTGGTTCCCCGGTTCCAATCAAGTGATACTGTACCGCGAGCGACCCCCGTCGGGCGACCGCTCCGCTCGAGCCTAGCCGGTCCTCTCCGGTTGTGCGTGCATGCCCCAGCATCCGTGACCCGTTAGCCCGACGCCCCACGCGTGGAGCAACCATGACGCCTGTCCCCACCACACGTCACTGGGCATCGACCCGAATCGACGAAATGTCGGTCGAGAAACGCATCTCGCGGGTACAAAAACGAAGCCTCAAGGCGGACACCAAAAAGAACCTTCTGAGGCTTGCCCTCTCGATGGTCGACCTCACGACGCTCGAAGGGCAAGACACGCCCGGAAAAGTGAAGGCGCTCGTCCGAAAAGCACAACACCCGATGCCCTCACGGCCCGACCTCCCTCACTGCGCCGCCGTGTGCGTCTACCCCTCCATGGTGCCCGTGGCGCGCGCCGCACTCGGCGACGACAGCCCCGTACAGCTGGCAGCCGTCGCTACCGCGTTCCCCTCCGGGAAGCTGCCGCTCGACCTCCGCCTCGAAGAGGTTCGACAGGCCGTCGCGCTGGGCGCTACCGAGATCGACATGGTCATCGACCGTGGTGCGTTTCTCGCAGGCAACTTCCAGACGGTCTTCACCGAGATCGCCGAGACGAAAGCCGCATGTGGCACGGCACGCCTCAAGGTGATTTTGGAGACCGGTGAGCTCAAGACCCTCGATAAGATCGCGACCGCTTCGCGCCTCGCCATCGACGCAGGTGCAGACTTCATCAAGACCAGCACCGGAAAGATTAAGCCAGCGGCCACCTTGCCATTCACCCTCGTCATGCTGGACGCCATTCGCGAGCACTACCTCGCGACCGGACACAAGGTGGGTATGAAGCCAGCCGGTGGCATCCGCACCGGAAAGCTAGCCCTCCACTACCTCGTGCTGCTGGCCGAGACACTCGGCTCTGACTGGATGACACCAACGTTGTTCCGCTTTGGCGCGAGCTCCCTCGTCAACGACCTCCTCCGCCAGATCGTCTGGGCAGATGAGCGCATTTACCCCTCTCCACGAGCCTTTTCCGTCGACTAGACACTTGGAGCCCTCATGAGCACCCCAAGAGACACCACGCCAGAACTTAAGCTGGCCGGTGCCCTCGAACTGGCCCCTGCCCTCGAGTCTCATCCCGTTGAGATCGAAGCGCGCTACGGCCACTTCATCAACGGTACCTTTGTGGATGGCCCGACCGACGCCGACTTCACCGTGTGGTGTCCCTCTACCGGAAAACCTCTGACCCAGGTCGGAACTGCAGGGCAAGCCGAGATCGACGCTGCTGTCAGCGCTGCCCGCACCGCCTTTGATGGTGTCTGGTCCGCGCTGCCTGCACTCGAGCGCGGAAAGTACTTGTTCCGCATCGCACGTCGACTCCAAGAACGTGCCCGCGAGTTCGCTGCGCTGGAGTCGATGGACAACGGCAAGCCCATTCGTGAGACACGCGACGTCGACATTCCCCTCGCGGCAGCACACTTCTTCTACTACGCCGGATGGGCGGACAAGCTGTCCTATGCCACGCCGGGACGAACGCCTGCGCCCGTAGGTGTGGCCGCGCAGGTCATCCCTTGGAACTTCCCCTTGCTCATGCTGGCATGGAAGATTGCACCCGCCCTGGCCGCGGGCAACACGGTGGTCCTCAAGCCCGCCGAGACCACGCCCCTGACCGCCATGCGGTTCGCCACCATCTGCCAGGAAGTGGGGCTCCCGCCCGGGGTGGTCAACCTCGTCAACGGTGCCGGAAACACCGGGTCACTCCTCGTGAACCATTCTGGCGTCGACAAGATCGCATTCACGGGCAGCACGGGTGTAGGACGCCACATCATGAGCGCCGTCGCCCACACACGAAAGAAGCTGACCCTCGAGCTCGGTGGCAAAGGCGCACACATCGTCTATGCCGATGCAGCGCTCGACCAGGCCGTTGATGGCATCGTGGACGGTATCTTCTTCAACCAAGGCCATGTGTGCTGCGCGGGGTCACGACTGCTCGTCGAGGAGTCCATTCACGACGAGCTGATCGCACGGCTCAAGCGCCGCATTCAGACCCTTCGTCTTGGACCGTCCCTCGACAAGAACACCGACATTGGAGCGATCAACAGCAAGCCGCAGTTCGATCGGATTCAGCACTACCTGCAGGTCGCCCGTGACGAAGGTAACGAGGTGTGGCAAGGCTCCGCTTCGGGCGTACCAGCCGAGGGCTGGTACATTGAGCCCACACTCCTTCTGGGTGTGCAGCAGACCGACACCTGCGCACGCGAGGAGATCTTTGGTCCCGTGCTCTCCGTCATGACGTTCCGCCACCCCGATGAGGCGATCGCCAAGGCCAATGACAGCGAGTACGGCCTTGCCGCCGGTGTCTGGACCGAGAAGACCGCCAAGTTGTTTCGCACGGCGCACGCCATCAATGCAGGGGTCATCTGGGGCAACGGCTACAACCTCTTTGATCCGACCTCACCGTTCGGAGGTGTCCGACACTCCGGCTTCGGCCGTGAGGGCGGCATCGCGGGTCTCTGGCCCTACCTGGAGGCGCGCTGATGCGAACGCGAATCCCCAAGACACTCAAAATGTACGTGGGAGGACGGTTCATTCGATCCGAGTCCGGCCGCGTCCTTGCCGCCACCTCCCACACGGGCGACGCCATGTATGTCTGTACAGCCAGCCGTAAAGACCTCAAGAACGCGATCCAGACGGCGCGAGGAGCCACCCGCAGCTGGGCCGGAAAGACGGCCTACAACCGGGGGCAGATCCTCTACCGCCTCGCCGAGATGATCGATGACCGCGCGACGGTCTTGACCTGTTCTGATGAAGATGCTGGTCAGGCCGCGGACCGCGCCGTCCATCACGCAGGATGGACAGATAAGTTGGGGGCCATCCTCGCCGCGGTCAATCCCGTGGCGACAGGCCACATCAACTATGCACACCTGCGTCCCACCGGCATCGTTGTCGCCTGCCCCAACGCCGAACACGGCCTGACCGGACTGGTCGAAGCGACCTGCGCTGCCCTCGTGCCCGGCAACACGGTGATTGTGCTCGTCCCCTCTGCCATTGCCGAGCTCGCCACCCAGTTTGCCGAGATGCTCGCCACCTCCGATGTTCCGTCTGGTGTCGTCAACGTGCTGACTGGTGACGTGGCGGATGTGCTGCAGTGGGCCGATAAACACGATGATGTCGACATCATCTACGTCGCAGAAGGTGCCCTCACCGAGCTGCGCGTCAACGAGACCCGCGCTGCAGCAGCACGGGTCATGCGGAGGATTGTCGAGGTCGACGGCGCGATCGCCGCTGATGCGCTCACGCTTCAAGCCATGTCCGAAGTCCAGACCGTCTGGATCTCCAGTTCCAAGGGAGGCGCCGGTGAGCAAGCCTACTGACCAGTTTTCTGTCCCAACGCGCGTTCGGGACGGTTCGCCAAACCTCATGCCCACCATGGACCGGTACCGCGACGTGATGGCCACCGCACAGGCCAATCCCGATCGCTTTTGGCTGGACCAGACCCGCGCGCGCATCGCATGGCAGAAGCCACCTACGCGAGGCCTAGACGGTAGCTTCCATTCGATCGCCGAAGAACCCATTGCCTGGTTCTCGGACGGCATTCTCAATGTCACCGAGTCCTGTCTCGACCGTCACCTCGCCACCCAGCCCGACAAGGTCGCCATTCTCTGGGAGGGTGATGAGCCCGGCATGGAGCGAACGCTGACCTATCGACAGCTCCACGAGGAGGTGTGCAAGGCCGCAAACGCGCTCGCATCGCTCGGTCTGCAGAAGGGCGAGCGTGCCATCATCTACATGGGCATGGTGCCCGAAGCCGCCATTGCGATGCTGGCATGCGCGCGGCTTGGCGCGATTCACTCTGTCGTGTTTGGAGGCTTCTCCGCAGAGGCCCTTCGCGATCGGATCTTGGACTGCAACGCCGAGATCGTCATCACGCAGGACGTCGGTAAGCGTGGGAGCCGCAACGTCCCGCTCAAGCAGGTCTGCGACGACGCGCTGATGGGACTCGACAGCCAGGTCAAGAGGGTCCTGGTCTACCAGCGAGACGCCACGTATGAGGTGTCGATGACAGCGGGCCGCGATGTCTGGTGGCACGAGGTGGTCGCCGCTGCCGACTCACAACAGGTGGCTGTGCCCTGCGCCGCAGAAGACCCCCTGTTCATCCTCTATACGTCAGGTTCGACAGGCAAACCGAAAGGACTGGTTCACACCCAGGGTGGCTACATCACCTACGCCACGTTCACTCATCGCGAGGTCTTCGACCTGCGCGAAGACGATGTCTATGCCTGCGTCGCAGATGTCGGCTGGATCACCGGCCACACCTACATTGTCTACGGACCCCTCTCCAATGGCGCCACCACGGTCATGTTCGAGAGTACCCCGCTGTACCCAGACGCTGGCCGCTATTGGTCCATGGTGGAGCGTCATGGCATCACCATCTTCTACACGGCCCCAACCGCGATTCGTGCGCTTGCCGCCTACGGCGATGAGCCGGTTCAACGCTACGACCGCTCAAGCCTTCGAATTCTTGGAACGGTCGGCGAGCCCATCAACCCCGAAGCGTGGCTTTGGTACTACCACACCGTGGGTGAGGCACGATGCAACATCGTCGATACGTGGTGGCAGACCGAGACCGGCGGCATCATGATCACGCCGGTCGGGCCTGCAACCCCCACGCGGCCAGGCTCCGCGACCTTCCCGATGCCGGGTATCGAGCCACTTCTCCTCGACGACGACGCCCATGAAGTACGGGGCCCGGGTCTGGGTAAGCTCTGTATCCGTCACCCTTGGCCAGGCATGGCGAGGACCGTCTGGGGCGACCATGCGCGCTACCATGCGACCTATTTTAGCACGTACCCACCGTTCTATTTCACGGGTGACGGCTGCCGACGCGATGACGACGGCTACCACTGGATCACGGGCCGGGTGGATGATGTCTTGAACGTCAGTGGACATCGCATGGGCACTGCCGAGTTCGAGGCTGCCCTCGTGACGGCTGACGCGGTCGCAGAAGCTGCCGTGGTGGGCTTCCCACACGACATCAAGGGGCAGGGTGTCTACGCCTATGTGGTGCTGCAGCCCGGCTTTGAGGGCGCAGACGCCCTTGAGCACACCATGAACCAAGCCTGCCGTCAGGCCATTGGTGCGCACGCGCGCGTCGATACCTTCCAGTTTGTGTCCGGACTGCCCAAGACACGTTCGGGCAAGGTCATGCGTCGTATCCTTCGGAAGATCGCAGAGGGAGATCCGACCAACCTCGGCGATATCTCCACCCTCGCCGATCCGGGTGTGGTTCAGCACATCATCGATGGCGCTCCACACCTGACCTAGCCCCCTTCACCGAGGGGGGCGCATCGCAGAACAGTGTGGTACATGCTCTATTGACCGAACCCGAGGCCGTTGGAGACGTCTCTATTTTGGCCCACACCTTCGGTCATGGAGGTCACATGCGCTACGGATGGAGCTTGGTATGGCTCGCGCTCGGCAGCTTGACGACAGGCTGCCAGGAATTCTCACTCGAAGACAAACCTGACGACGTCGTGGGAGACATCCCCGAAGAAACGGATGTTCCCGTCGACGCTCCAGACATCACGGTCGAGCCGATGAACCTCGACTTCGGCTACCTACCCGTCAACTGCGTCTCGGAGCCTCTGACCGTGACCATCACCAATGAGGGCACGGCGGACCTCGAGGTGACCGGCATCAGCTTGGTGGGGTCAGAGTCTGAGGTCTACGACCTCTCGGCGGCCCCCATCACCCTCGCGCCCGGCGAGTCGAGCGACATCAGCGTCACCTTCGAGCCCACCGTGAACGACCTGTTCGACCAAGCCCGTATCAAGGTCGATTCGAACGACCCCGATGAAGAGACCGTACGCGTAGAGCTTCTCGGCGGTGCTGCAGAGAACGCCACCTGGGACGAGCTGTTTATTCAAGAGGTACAGACCTCCGTCGACGTCCTCTGGTCCATCGACAAGTCTGGCTCCATGAGTGGTGAGGTTGCCGCCTTGGCTGCCGAGTTCAACACCTTCATCCAAAACTTCGATGCACTTGGACTCGACTACCAGATCGCGGTCATCACCACGGATCCCTCCGAGGCCTTCTTTCAGGGCCCCATCATCACCAGCAGCGACCCCGACCCTGTAGGCGCATTCACCTCCGTCACAAGCCTCGGTGGAGGCGGCGGTGAGTCTGGGCTTGACGCCACCTATGCTGCGCTGACCGAGCCCAACCTCTCCGACCCCAATGCTACCTATCCTGCAAGTGGCTTTCTACGAAAGGACGCCAACCTCGCAGTCGTGGTGGTGAGTGACGAGGACGACCAGTCCAACATGTCCGTCGCCAACTACGCCTCATGGTTGGAGAACCTCAAGTCTGACCCGAGCATGACCAGCTTGAGTGGCATCACAGGACCCGCCAACAACCCCGGTGGCGGGCCCTTCAATCTCGGCTTCGCATGTTCGACCTATTCCACGGGCGTCGATGCAGACTATGCGCCTCGGTATGGCGACGCGATCACCTCGACCGGGGGTATCCACGCGAACATCTGTACGATGGAGTTCAATGTCTTCTTGAACTACCTCTCGTACGCTGCAGCCGGCTTAAAGTTCGAGTTTGAGCTCACCTATGAGCCATCCTCGCTCGCCGCGATCACAGTAGAGGTCGATGGCGTAGAGGTCGACTACGACCCGTTCGATGGGTGGACCTACGACTCCGACACCAACACAGTGTCCTTCCATGGTGCGGCAATTCCGGGGCCGTCCTCCGCAATCAGCATCACCTACCCGTTCCAGACCGTCTGCGAGTAGGCTGGCTTGCGACTCTGGCTCCTGTGGGTTGCGATGGGCCTCGCCGAAGAGCAGGCCCCCCCACTGCCGGCCGTGGTGGCAGACCTTCTCGAGGCCGCCAGCCAGCATGTCCTCGACGAAGGCTGGCTGGCGCGTCAGCCGCTGAATCCCGCGTTGAACTGGGAAGAAGCGCTTCGACCCACGGGACCCGTTCTTCGCACCCTCTCCCAGCACGAGGGGGTAGCCCGTATCGACAGGATGCCAGACGCCGTCCTTGTCGCACTGCAGACCGACCCCGGACTTGTGGCGACAGTCGATAGCGCCGGCACGCTGCTAGAGCTTCAGGTCACCACGTGTCCAACGTGCGCTCCCGCCGAGCGCTTCGTTCGTGACCTCATCGCAGACGTCAAGCGTCGAGGGACCCTAGGCGCACGGCTTGTACCGGGCCTAGAGCTCGACGTGGCCTCCCATCTGGCCGCGAATCCAAGCCTCGGGGGACAGCACTGGTCGGCCAGCGTCGAGACCTACTTTCACCTCGATCGCGACTTGGCACACAGCCTAGGGAACGTCACCCTCGATCGCGTCGACGAGCAGGTCATCCTCGTGACCTACCCAGATGGGACGCAGGACTGGTGGGAACCAGTTTGGCGCGGCCAACGGTTTATGCTCAACTACGCATCCCTGTCACCCGATAGCCCACTTCGATTGAGCAGTGCCGATGCACGCAGGTGGCGCCGACGAAGCCACCGCCAGAGCCAGTACTTCGAGACCTGGCGCCCGCCACGTCGGACGGATGCCAAGGCCGACGGCCAGCTGTTGGGAACCTCGGTCATCGACGCGTGGTACATGCCCGAGGACGATACCGTCTGGATGGCGGTCTTTGACTACGACCGCACCGCCGCTCTGCTCGCTCGCGTGGAGCCCGTGACCCGGGAACTTCTCGAAAAGCAGAGGCTCCCCTCCCTGCCAAGCAGCGGCATCCTCCTCCTTCGCGACTGGTTCCGACGTCATCATGCCAAGCCAGCAGATTCTGGCCATGACCTGGGTCTGGTCTTGCACCATGACCTCATGACCTACGATCTTGATACCCAACGCACGAGCAAGGTGGCTTGGGTCTCGGAAATCTCCACCCTCTCCTGGGGCCGGCATGAGCACCGCAACACCCTGCTGGCTTCGGAGGTCAACGGCACCCTCCATATGGTGTCGCCAGAGGGCTACACGGCACGGCACGGAGCACCGCTGGTCTGGGTAGACCTTGACGACGGTGTCCTCACGCGGTTGAGCACACGAGGTGACCTGCTCCGTGCGCCGCTCAACGCCCTCGACCAACCGCCGCTCGCTCGCGGCGTCTGTGCAGGTCATCCCACCGACGCAGGCCTGCGACCCAGCGATGGCCTCATCGCAGTCACGTGCGGTCCCGAGGCCCCACATCAGCTCGAGATTCATGCCATCCGTCAACGTACCCCACGCGTTGTCGGCAGCACCGGGCTGAAGGGTACCGGCGTGGCCTTTAGTCCTGACGACCGCTGGCTTGCCACGCCAGCTCCAGAGGGAGGACTCCACCTCTGGGACACCGCAACATGGACCGTGGTGCGACATCTTGGCCATGAAACACTGTCATCGGTGATGTTTTCGCCCGATGGCCAACATCTGCTGGCTGTCTTCGAGGATGGCATGGCATGGACATGGCCCCTCACCCACCTGCCCACCTCGTTGCGCGGAGGCTGATATGGCAACCCACAACGTGCTGTTCATCTGTACCGGCAACATCTGTCGCTCTCCGATGGCCGAAGCCGTGTGCCGGTCCCTCGCCCATCAGCAAGGACTACCCGTAGAGGCGCAGTCCGCAGGGACGCTGGACCTCAAGGGACGCGGAGCCGATAAAAAGGCTATCCGAACCTGCAAGAGCATCGGCATCGATCTCTCCGACCACAGAAGTCAGCCGCTCTCGACCGACGTCCTGTCCTGGGCAGACTGGGTACTCGCCATGGAGCTGCACCACATGGCCCACGTCACCGAATACCTCGAAGGAGACCCCACCCTCCTCGATCCGAGTCGCCTGCTTCTCCTCGGCCCCTTTGGAGGGCTTCACGAGATCGACGACCCCTATGGCGGATGGTTCTGGGACTTCAACAGAAGCCGTCGGGAAATCGAGCGCAGCGTGTCTGGATTCTTGGCGCGGCTGTCCTAGCCGTCATCCGTCAGCATCTCGGGGCCGACCACATCACATGCCGCCGGTAGCAGTGACGGGTCCGCCGCGATGGGCGACGGCCGACCAAATTCGTGCTCAAACGCCCAGTCCAAGACGAGCGGCCAGTACCACGAAGGGAGGGTCAGATGTCCGAGGTCATGGCGACACCGCGCCACAAAATGTCCATCGTTCACCAAGCCGTCCTGCATCGAATCTGTGGCATCCTCGAAGTCGATAATGGCCATGCCATCCGGCCAGACATCATCTTCTCCGCCCGTGATCAAGAGCGTGGGCACCCGGTGCGCGGGCGAAGTGTATTCGAGCCGCTCGCCCGCGAGTGGGACGGTAATGTCCGAGCCAGCGCTGGCAGGTACCGCCGCGGCAAGCGTGTCACTCCTGTCGAACACCAAGCGCGACGTGAACAACCCACCACCCGAGTGGCCCCATGAGCTCACCCGGGTCAGATCCACATCGAGCTCGGTCTTCAGGCATGCCCGCATATCATCGAACAACGCAAGATCCGCGTCACCGTCATTGAGGATGCTGAACAAGGCGATGTTCAGCCCAAGAATCGAAACGGGAAAGGCCTGTGGCACCACGATCACGGCGCCGCGCTGTTCGGCCAGGTCATCAAGACCAAACCCGGTGGTCATCTGCTCGATCGGGTCTAGGCTCGTGTCGCTGATACCGTGCCACGCAAACAACACGGGCATGCCAGCGGGACGATCCTTTGGGAAGTACACGGCCAGGTCACGCTCTTGCCCAGCGGACATCATGGTCTTGCGGCCAGGCGCCGAGAGGTCAGGGCACGTGCCACTCGGCGTCACGACCGGCGCCGGCTGTGGCCCTTCGTCCATCAGGCTTTCCTCTGCCTCACCGCAGCCTACGCTCACCAGTGCTACGCCAGCTACGCCGTACTTCCACATGTGCATGTCCTCCGCGTCTTGCCTAGCCTACGTGGCTTCCCGCAGTTCCACAAGGACTTGCAGGAGCGTATCCAGCGGCGCTGGTTTCGGAACCTTTCTCGCCACGCGATCGCCAAAGAGCTCAATCAACACATGGTCTGTGCAGGCCGTATGACTGATGACGATGGGCCGCCTCGGCAGCCGATCCAGCTCTTCTAATAAGACCAGTCCCCCAAGGTGTTCGGCGTGTTCTTGGTATTTTCGCGCACGTGGCCCCAGTGTTCGTGAAGGATGTTCGCCCAGCGGCATGAACAGGTCCATGACGACGATATCCCAACGCTCGGAGACGAGGGTACGTACCGCAGCCTCCACGGTGCCCACAACGGCCACGCGGTCGAAGATGTCCTCCGAGATAGAGGCGATGAGCTCCACATTTTCTGGGTCATCGTCGACGAAGAGCACACTGTCGTTCAACGCCACTCCCACTGATCGAAGTCCCATGTCCGAGTGATCCGCTCTCCCGCCTTCAGCTTCAATGATGTGGAGGTACTCACGCCACTGTCCCGCATGACGGTGAGCGTGTGTCGTCCTGGCTCCAGCCTCATGTAGGTGTCGGGGTCATCGACACGCTTTCCATCCACGAATACGTCCGCCTCTTGGAGAAGACGAACTCGCAGGTAGGCTGCATCGGGATCATTATCCCCCTCGGCGGTGGCCGGAGCCGCTGCCTTGGGCGGTGATTTTTCGACAACTGGAGCCGCAGAAGGTGCGGAGGCGCGGGGTGGCTTCGGCGTGGACGCCGCCGGCCGTGGGCGTGGGGTGCGGGTGGTTGAGGCTGGCGGAGGTGTGTCGGCGGGCTCGGATGCCTCTGGCTTGACCTCTGGTGCTGCCACGGTGGCTGCAGAGGGTGCGGGTCCGGTCATCGTCGACGGCGGCGCTGACTTTTGAACGGCCGCACCTGGGGGCGTTCCCGGGATGACCACGGTGGAGTCACGGGTCGTGTGGTTCAACACGCTCACGAACACCACGAGGACCAGCACGGTAAAGAGCGCCGCTCCGGCCGTCGCGAGCGTCGTCATCAGTGTGGAGTGCTGCCGGTCGCCGGGAAGGTCAATCGCGGGCGAGGCAGGATGGTGAACGGGAGGCGGACTTGCTGCTGGCCGCGCCCCTGCGGCCATCGCCGCCGACGCGCGGGGCGCGCCCCCCCGCACGACCTCCAGCGCGTCTTGGAACCGGAGAACCTCATCGCGGGCCGTGATGGGATCGGGAAGAAGTTCCGAGAGTGCTCGCCCAAAGTCCGCAGCCGTCGGAAAGCGCGACGAGGCGTCGCGCTGCAGCGCACGCACGAGAACGTTCATCAGCGGTGCATACTGGGGATGAAGCGATGAAGCGACACGAACCGGATGGTCCTCCTGAAGGAGGCGGCGAATCTCATCCTCTTTCTTGCCCTTGAACATGGCACGTCGTGCAGCCATCTCCCAGAGCACGATGGCGAGCGCGAAGATGTCCGCCTGGGGTCCGATGGACTGACCTACAGACTGCTCGGGCGACATGTAGCCCCATGTCCCCTTGACCTGGCCATCCGCCTCGTGCCGAAGCGCTCCCTTGCTGATGCCAAAGTCCAAGATCTTCATCACCCCATGGGGGTTGAGAATGAGGTTGGATGGCTTGATGTCCCGGTGGACCAATCCGAGGGGATTGCCATCGGTGTCCACGGCATCGTGGGCATACTGAAGGCCATCACACACCTGTCGTCCGAGCTCGCAGATCACTCCGGGCGGAATTCTCAGATCGTGACGAGCGGCCAGGCCCACGACCCGGGACAGTGTCAGCCCCTCCACATACTCCATCACCAGAAAATACTGGTCGCCCTCGGCATCAAAGTCTTGAATCTGGACCAAGTTCTGGTGCTGCATCGCAGCACCGAGACGCGCTTCATTGATGAACAGCTCTTTGAAGGCTTCAGACTTGGCATAGTTCGGCAAGATGACCTTGATCGCCACCTTGGTCGAGATGCCAGCCATGCTGTCGCGGCGTCCTTCATAGACGAGGGCCATCCCACCTTTTGAGAGGGGTCGAATGATGCGGTATCGCCCGATGCGCTCTGGTAGAGCGACAGGTTTGGATGCGCCGGGGTTCATCTACGCCGTCTGCCTCATACTTGGTCCTATCCTACACGCTGCGGTGACCTTGACCTCGCTGGAAATTGGTGGCCACCCGTGCGCGCTACATTCGCTCTGGTGCACCGAGCCCCAGCAGGCCCAGTCCGTCGTGCAACACCAGACGGGTGGCTTCGACCATGGCGAGGCGACGCTGACGATCACTGTCCGACACGCCGTCTTTGAGGACTGGACATGCTAGGTAGAAGGTCGAGAAGCTGCTCGCCACCCGGTAAAGATATTCGGCGAGGAGGTTCGGCCGATGGGTGGAGGCCGCTGCGAGCACCAGCTCGGGGAACCTCAGCAAGCCAATGACCAGGTCGCGCTCTTCGGGCGCCACAGGAATCGGAGTGATGCTCGACCCCGTCGGGGACCCCGCACGACGGAGAATCGCGCAGCACCTCGCGTGTGCATACATCAGATACGGTGCCGTGTTCCCCTGAAACGCCAGTGCCTTGTCCCAGTCGAAGATGATGTCACTCGCCGGGTTTTGGGACAGATCGGCATACTTGACGGCACCCAACCCAACCGCCTCTGCGATCGCCTGCTTTTCTTCCTCGGCGAGGTCATCCTCGCGAGCATCTACGACAGCACGTGCCCGTCGAACGGCCTCATCGAGGACATCCACCAAGTTGAGCGCGCCACCAGAACGGGACGAGGCCTTGGTGCCGTCGGCAAAGCGCAACAGGCCGAACCCGATGTGGAGGAGTTCAGTCTCCGTATGGCCCTGCTTCTTGGCCAGACAGAAGACTTGCTGGAAGTGTTGCTTCTGCGGCATGCCCACCACATAGAGCACCTTGGCCGGCTGCCATCGCTCTACACGGTAGTCCACGCAGGCCACATCGCTCGCCCCATACGTAAAGGCACCATCGCGCTTCTGGATCACCAGCACCTTGTCCTTGAGGCCCTTCCCGTCGTCTGCGCTAAAGCGTGAGATGACGGCGCCATCGTCCTGCTCTGCAAGGCCCTGCGCCAAGAGCCTATCCGTCGCGCCCTGCAGCATCGGATGGTACGCGCTCTCGCCGAGCACCTCGTCGAACTCCACACCCAATCGTGCATAGACACCATCAAACTCTTGCATCGATGCATCGACAAAGAGACGCCAGAGCGCCTGGGTCTCGGGATCCCCCTGCTGTAGACGTGCCGTGTGGGCACGTGCCTCGTCCAGCAAGGCCGGGTCATCGGCAGCTGCCTCTCCGAACCAGACGTAGAGGCGTTGCAATTCGCCCACGGGGTCTGCGGAGAAGGCCTCGTCGTTACGCTCTCGTTCCCACGCCACAATGAGCTTACCGAATGGCGTTCCCCAGTCACCAATGTGGTTGTCCGCCACCACGTCGTAGCCCACATACTCGGAGAGCCGGTGAAGTGCGTCACCGATGACCGTAGAACGGAGATGGCCAATGTGCATGCGCTTGGCCACGTTCGGCGAGCTGTAGTCGATCACCACCACACGGTCGCCACCCACCTGCGGCGTACCAAACCGGGGACTGGCTGTACGACGCGCGAGCTCTCCTCCCGCCCAGTCAGCGTTCAGCCGAAAGTTGATGAAGCCTGGTCCCGCGACCTCGGGCGCACCTGCAAGAAGCGGGGAGTCGCCCATCGCCTCCACCATCTTGGTGGCCACCTCGCGGGGGTTGGTGCGCAGCGCCTTTCCGAGCCGAAACGCGAAGTTTGATTGGTAGTCGCCATGCCGCGCATCTTGTGTCGGGACGCAGGGCTCTAGGGGCACCGGTGCGTCTCCATGCCCCATCGCCTCTGCGGCATCACGCACCAGTTGGGTCAACTCAAGGGCGACGGTCGTCATGCGTACTCCAGCTCCGGAGCGCCTCCTAATGCCTCATGCTGACCCGTGCTGCACAAGCCCTTCACTTTGTGACGGCGTCGATTCCCAGCAATTTTTGGGCGGCTTGTCGGTCCTCGGGCGCGACGTATACCCGACTGATGCAATGGGCCTCGGCATACCGCTCGAACACGCTGCTCGCCTCGGCCAATGGCTTGACCCGAGTGACCCGCTGGCCCGGTAGACGCTCCTTCACATAGATGTCTGGCGTGGCGCGGCGTCGACGCCCGAGTGCATACCGGGAGAGCCGACCCGTAGACTCGCTCACAATTGTCTCGATGCCCGCCTCGGAGAGGGCTTCTGCCTCGCGTCGGACACTCACCTGTGGTGTCGGCCCATGCCGCTCCACCACCCGACGAAACTCCCGATGTTCCACCACGCGCTTGGCCCATCGGTTGTTCTCACGACGAAGCTGGCTCTCGAGCGCGATGTCATCGAGGTAGAGATACGCATCGAGGTCAGAGGAGATGCGCCACGTCACATCGTCGGACTTGACCCAGCGCTTCAGCATCTCTTCGTAGATCACGGACTTGTGATGGAAGTACACCATCAGAAACATGTGGTGCCGTGCCACGAGAAAGTCTTCAAATGCGTACAGCCCAGCGCTGTCGAGGGCTAGCCAGACCTGTCCATGGGCGGGGTATGCCGAGAGGTTCGACAAGATCCATCGCACATCGACATGCCCGTACTGGGCTCCGCTGAAATAGGCATCACGAACCAAGTAATCGAGCCGATCCGCATCGAGCTCGGAGCTGATGATCTGGCTGAGAAGTCGCCGATGGTCGAGACCGCCATCGCGAAAAAAGTCATCGCCGGTCGAGATGTCATGATGAATGAGCGCCGCCACGTGCCTTGCCTCACAGGGGAAGCGCTCGGCGATGGCCCGCGCGAGGGACGTCTGCTCGAGAATCGCGATCGTGAAGTCTTCGTGGGTCGCCTGCGTGTCTCCAGCTCGGTCGCGGTACCACCCGATGTTCAGCTCCGACAACGGAGGCATCGCAAACTCGGTGCAGTGACTGAAGGGCGCGTGGCCCAGGTCATGACAGAGCGCGGCGAGCCGAACGGCCGCTCGAAATCGCTGACGTGCGTCGGGCTGATCGAAGGTCCACCCGCGATAGGCACGGTCGAAGGCTTGCCCTGCAACATGCATGACCCCAAGAACATGCGCGTACCGGCTATGGCAGGCCCCCGGGAAGGGAATGCAGCTGAAGCCCACCTGACGCACATTGCGAAGCCGTTGAATGAAAGGCTCGCGCAAGAGCGACGCCTCTGACGCACTCAGCTCGATTGCACCGTGAATCGGATCGCGAATCTCCACCATGAGACCTCCCCCCGGCGTCGTAGCGGACCCATGCCGGGATGGCGAACGACGCGCAGCCCTGAGTTCCACGACCAGCAAGATGCCTAGGGACGTGGTACGGAATCCCATGCGAGTCATTTCTACGGCAGACGAGCTCTCGGCGGGAACCACGCTCTACCACTCGGCCTTCGGGTTCGCAGTGGTCGACGCCCGAATGGGCGACGACGTGGTCCTCACGTGGGAACACGCGGGGCCACACTTGCCGCGCCGCGTGAACGTGAAGACGCTTCGCCGCATCTACCGTCGGTGCCCCGAGGGCGGATTCTTCGACCGAGCCATGAGAGAGCCCGACGCCCTCAAGCATCAGCTCTTGGCTTCGCCGAGTCGTGCCTTGGTGGCGCTCCTCGAAGACCTTGGTGCACCCACCAGAACCAATGAACTCATGGACTGGATTGTGGGTCGGAACCTCCTCTCTTCGAAGAACTTCGTACGCTGGTGGCGTGGGTCCGAAGATGCGCTGCGGTCGGACCCCCAACTCCTCTGGCGCGGTGACCGTCTCCATCTTCGAGAAGAGCTCCTTGAGGACAATGTGCAGCTCAAGCCGGGCCTCATTGAACCCCCTGATGACGAGACAGAGGAGACCGACGAGACCGACGGCGAAGACCTCGAAGCGATCGCAACCTTCGACGACAGCGAGGCCAGTTCGGTCTTGCGACCCACACCACTCGCCGACCTCTCCCACCACACCATCCGTCTTGAGGAGCTCGGCCATGCCACGTGTGAGGCCTTGCAACGCACCCGAGAGGCCGGCTCGCGCGCCCGGATCGACCGCCTTGCCTTGATGGTCCTTCCCGACGGGAGCGCAGTCATCGATCAGGAACCGGGCGAGCCACGCGAGTCACGCGAGGTGGTCCCTCTTGCGGCACAACTCCTGCTCGAGTGGTTGATCGGACGAGACCTCCCTCCAGGTCTCTCACCATGCTCGATGCTGCCCTTCTTGCGCCATCGACTCCCGAGGCTCTCTCCCTCGTCGTTGGGCCCGCTCGCCGCGGCGTTCGTAGATGCCCCACCGACACTCAGCGAATGGCACGGGATGTGGGTCCACGCCCTCGCCGCGGAACAGAGTCGAAAAGAGGTGTCGAACCACCCCTTGGACATGGCGTGCGACAGCCATATCGGCCGCGTCAAGCTGCTCGCGACGCAGACGAACCAAGATGCGCTTGCGTTCGCGCGTCGAGCGCATCACCTCTTGGCTGGCGTCTTCGATGGCATCTCCACGGCAGATGTCGGCTCCGGAGATCGTGCCTCCCACCTCTCCGCACGAACCGTCATGCGAACATGGGAGCTGCAACACGCCACAACCCCACCGCGACGCTGGATCCCCCGCGCGCTCAGGCGTGCCAACCGTGTGGTGTGCAGTGAGAGCACGCACCTCGCCGACGGTGCCTTGCTGGGTCGTATGCCCATGGGCTCCACCGCGACTGTCGTCGCCGCAGAGGGAAACAGCCTTCATCTCGCATGGCTCGGAGACAGCCGTGCCTATCTGATCAGTCCGGCTGGTGCGTCCCAGCTCACCGCGGACGACAACGTCAGCGGCGAGCGGTTTCAGCGGTGGTGTGATGGCACGGCACCTACATGGTCCCCAGAAGGGCATCCCCTCGTTCGGTTCGTGGGGCACTTCGACGTCGAAGGTCAGCAACAGGCCATTCCACCGCATATCTTCCATCTGCGTCTACTTCCCGGCGAGCGACTGCTGCTCTGCACGGACGGCCTGACCGACTACCTTTCGGACACCGAGGCCGGAAGATGCGAGGCCTTATGCCGCCTCGTGCTCGGGCCTCCGCTGGAGCGCATCCCCGGTCTTCTGATTCTCGAGGCCAACATCCGCGGTGGTGGCGACAACATCAGCGTGATCGTTCTCGAGCACAAGCCCCCAGACGGTCAGACCGAGCGATAGACCCGCCGCGCCGGAACCTGCACCATCCGATCGACGTCTGGCATCCACGCCGTGAGCTGTCCTCCATAGACACACCCGGAATCCAAGCCCAAGGTCCGGAGGTGCCCGTCACGGACGCTGCGCCGGATGCCTCGACGCGCATCGTGTCCGTAGACGACTCGCCGGGGCCCTTCGTACGCATCTACCCAGTGTTGTCCCTTGGCCGGTCCGGCCTTCAGCACACGCACACAGGTCAACACATCCGGGGCAACCCCCACCACCTCGCCGTCCGGTGGCAGCCCTGCATGGACAGCCAGTCCCCATCCGATGTCCTTCCAGAGCGGACGGGATTGCAGCCACGCGGCCCATGTCGGGTCCGCCCGGTTCAAGTCCTCCACCACCGAGAGGCCATGCCGGTCGCCTGGGCGGTTCCCATCCACAATGTCGAGCAGCCGCAGGTCATGATTGCCGAGGATGGCGTCAGCACCGCACTCGCGAACACACTGCCAGACCCCGACCGGGTCGGGTCCCTTGGTGAACAGATCGCCCAGCAAGAGGACCTGACGCCCCGATGCATGCCGGAGGATCGCCCGTAGCTCTTCTGCGCATCCGTGCACGTCGCCGACAACAAACCAGCTCATCACCGCTTCCTCACCAATAGGTTAACCGCTGGTGGTGGAGGCCTCGTGTCCGATTCAAATCCCTCAGCCATGCGCAAGATCTTCCGCGCGGCCGCAGGTGTGGTTCGGCAAGTCGGACTCGACGGTCTGTCTCTCGCCGATGTGGCCAAGGATGCTGGCCTTCCCATCGGACAGCTTACGGATCGCTTCCCCTCCCGACATCACCTCGTGATTGAGACCCATCGAGCCACCTTCCGCGCGGTACACGAGCGCTTTGAGGAGCGCTTTGCCGCCGGTGAGCAGGGCATGACGACGGCCATCGATGCGCTAGACGCACTCTGGGATGTGCTGCGCGAGCTGCAGCCGTTCACGCCTTTTCTGCTCGCCACACTCACGCGAGCCACGCGCGATGAAGCCCTCGCAGAGCGCCTCGCCAGCTTCAATGCCGAGGCCGCCACGCGCCTAGAGCTTGGACTAATCCGTGCGTTTCCAGACCAACTGCATGCGCTGCCCCTCCCCCCTGATCGACTGGGGCGCGCCGTCCGGACCGGCCTCTACGGGCTCCTTGTCGAGCTCGCACAAGCCAGAACCGAGCAGGAACTTCTCGCCGTCGAACAGACCTACCAAGATGTTCGAGGCCTCCTCGCGATCGTCCTCGTGCAGCCCGTCGCCAAAGAGACGGCACACTGACAAACACATGGGCCGGCATCGAAGCGCAGTTGACCGAGCAAGGCTTTGGTCCGATCGGCACCGCATCCCTCGCTCACGTGGCGCTCCCGGAACCATGGCAGCGCCATGCGTCGGTCATGGTCGTGACGGGCGGGCGACGCCTCTGGAACCGGGTGCAGGCAGACACGGCATTCCACATGAACGCGAATCCGCTTGAAGCCTGGTGCACCTCCTGCCTGGATGCGATGGTGCTTCCCGAAGACGTCATGCCGCTGGTGATCACAGATGACGGACCTGCGCTACCGCTACGACAGCTCGCGGTGCGTGCCGGTCTCGGCCACCTGTCGCGCCTGGGGCTCGTGGTTCATCCCGAGCTCGGACCATGGATAGGCATTCGGATCCTTTTGTTCAGTCAGGCGACACACCGCCCCACTGGACCCCTCGCCTCACCGTCCCCTTGCGAGGGGTGCCCTGCACCGTGCGAGCCTGCCTGCCCTGCCGCTGCCATTTCAGAAGCGGGGTGGCACGCCACCCGATGCATCGCGCAGCGCCAGACGTCTGCCACCTGCACCACGGCATGCCATGCGCGGACAGCCTGCGTCATCGGTCAAGGGAATCGGTACAGCGAGCAGCAGCATGCCTATCACCATGACCCCATCGACCGACGTCGTTGGTGGTCAGGGTCGGGCGATCAGAGTTCCTGAATCGGACGGACCGGTCGGTCGGTCTGCTGGAGCCATGCGATGCCCTCCACGGCCGCGCGGGCCGCTGCCAAGCTGGTCAGGACGGGAACGCCGAGCTCTAGACCCGCCATCCGCATGTTGCCCTCATCGACGCGGTTGGTTCGACCACGGGGCTGGTTGAGCACCAGCTGGATCGACCCATCGACAATGCGGTCCACCATGCTGGGGCCATCTTCACTGACACGCGGCACGGTCTCACAGTCGAAGCCCTGCTCCCGAAGGTACTTGGCCGTACCCTCGGTTCCGGCCAGCTGAAAGCCCATGTCGACGAGTGCCCGAGCGATAGGTGGAAGCGCTGGCTTGTTTCGGTTTCGTGTGCTGAACAAGACCTTACCCTCGGTAGGGAGACCCATTCCAGCTGCCGCGAGCGCCTTGGCATAGGACTCGCCGAAGGTTGTGCCCACGCCCATAACCTCGCCCGTGGAACGCATCTCTGGACCCAATACGCCATCGGCCCCAGGGATCTTGCGCCATGGGAACACGGGCGCCTTGAGGAAGTGCATGCCCTCACCACGTGTCGGTGTGGGCTTGAGGTCCGCCAGCTTCTCGCCGAGCGCAATACGCGTGGCCAGCCGTGCCAGAGGCACACCCGTGGCCTTGCTCACAAACGGCACCGTGCGGCTCGCGCGAGGATTGACCTCCAGTACGAAGATCTCGCCATCATGAATGGCAAACTGAATGTTCATGATGCCGAGGACACGCAGTTCGAGACCAATGTCCGTCGTGATCTGGATGAGACGCTCGCGCTGCTCGGCGGTCAGCACGCGCGGTGGAATCACACCGCTGCTGTCTCCCGAATGAACCCCAGCCTCTTCGATATGCTCGATGATACCACCGATATAGACCTGCTCGCCGTCGCAGAGCGCATCGACGTCGTATTCGACAGCACCGTCGAGGAAGCGGTCGAGCAGGACCGCACGGTTGTTCGACTCGTAGACCGCGTCAAGCAACGCAAGATCGAGGTCGTTGTCGTTGTAGCAGATGGTCATCGACCGCCCACCGAGCACATAAGATGGACGTACCAGAAGCGGATATCCCAGACGCTTCGCTACGAGACGTGCCTCGCTCGCATCACGGGCAACCCATCCCGGTGGTCGGTCTACGCCGAGCCGCTCGAGCAGGGCATCGAAGCGCTCACGGTCCTCACACAGATCGATGGCGTCTGGGCTCGTACCAATGACCCACTCCGAGATGTCTTCCGCGATCTTGAGGGGCGTCTGCCCGCCAAACTGCAAGATCACGCCCTTGGGCTGTTCACGCTCCAAAATCGCGCGCACGTGCTCCACGGTACATGGCTCAAAGTAGAGCTTGTCTGACGTGTCATAGTCCGTGGAGACCGTCTCGGGGTTGCAGTTGACCATGACGGCCGTGTAGCCCTGATCTTGGACCTCAAAGGCCGCGTGACAGCAGCAGTAGTCGAACTCTAGCCCCTGCCCGATTCGGTTGGGTCCATTGCCGAGGACCACAATGCGATCAGTCTCGGACTCCCCGGCCTCGTCCTCATCTTCGAAGGTCGAATAGAGGTACGGCGTATGGGACTCAAACTCTGCAGCGCAAGTGTCCACGCGCTTGTAGACCCGCTCGAGCCCATATGATGCCCGCAGCTCGGCCACCTCAGCCTCGGAGACACCCATGTGCTCGGCCATGCGGCGATCGGAGAGGCCCGCGCGCTTGCACGTCAACATCAGGTCGGCATCGAGCTCGGTGAGTCGCCGACCCCGTAGGGACCGCTCCAGCGAGACCAAGCCCTCCACCTGATCGAGGAACCACGGGTCGATCGCCGTCGCACCATGAAGCTGCTCTGTAGACCAACCGCGGTGGAACGCCTCGAACACAGCGGCGAGGCGATCTGGGGTGGCCACCTCTAGCTTGTTGCGCAGCTCTGCCTGGCTCCACCGATGGGTTCTCGGCCAGCCCCCCTCGAGGCTGTCGATGGCCTTCATCAGGGCCTCGGCAAAGGTTCGCCCAATGCCCATGACCTCGCCCACGGCCCGCATCGCAGATCCCAGACGCGCATCCGCACCCGCACCGAACTTCTCGAAATTCCAGCGTGGGATCTTCACGATCACGTAGTCCAGCGCGGGCTCAAAGCAGGCTGGCGTGACCTGGGTGATGTCGTTGTTGATCTGGTCGAGCGTACTGCCAATGGCGAGCTGGGCCGCAATCTTGGCAATCGGAAAGCCGGTGGCCTTGGACGCCAGCGCGGAGCTTCGGCTGACCCGGGGGTTGAGCTCAATGCAGATCACATCGCCATTCTCTGGGTTGACCGCCAACTGAACGTTGGCACCACCGGTCTCCACACCCACCCGTCGAATCGCTGCGAGTGAGAGGTCTCGGAGCTTCTGCTGCTCACGGTCGGTGAGCGTCATGGCGGGTGCCACGGTGATGGAGTCACCCGTGTGTACGCCCATGGGGTCAAAGTTCTCGATCGTACATACGATGATGGCGTTGTCGGCCCCATCACGCATGACCTCGAGCTCGTACTCCTTCCAGCCTAGAAGGCTCGGCTCAACGAGAATACTGGTGACAGGCGACAAACGCAGCCCCTCGGCCACCACCTGCTCAAACTCCTCCTGGGTGTGGACCACACCGCCACCCGCACCGCCGAGCGTGAAGGAGGGTCGGATAATCGCTGGAAGACCAAACTTCTCGAGCTGCGTGCGGGCCTCTTCGGCCGTGGTCGCGATGCCCCCTTCGCATACGGGCACCCCGATCTCGCGCATCGCAATTCGGAACGCCTCGCGGTCCTCGGCCACATGAATGGTCTCGGGATCTGCACCGATCAGCGCGACACCAAACTCTTCGAGGACCCCGGCCTCAGCGAGGTCCATCGCAAGGTTGAGTCCCGTCTGACCGCCGACTGTGGAGAGCACCGCCGCGGGCCGCTCTTTCTTGATGATCTCCCGCGCATGCGTCACATCGATAGGCTCGACGTAGGTGGCATCTGCCATGTCCTCATCGGTCATGATCGTCGCAGGATTGGAGTTGAGCAACACCACTCGGTAGCCAAGGCTGCGAAGCGCCTTACAGGCCTGCGCGCCGGAGTAGTCGAACTCACAGGCTTGTCCGATCACAATCGGACCGCTGCCCAACACTAGGATCGTAGAGCCGGGCTGCAGCTTGGTCGAGCTCATCGGCGCCCCTCCATCGCAAATCGCATGTACTGCTGAAATAGATGACGGCTGTCATGAGGTCCGGGGTTGGATTCCGGGTGGTACTGCACGGCAAAGACCCGCTTGTCGTTGTGCACAAAGCCACTGACCGTCTGGTCATTCAGGTGGGTGTGGCTCACTTTCGCACCCACGGCGCCGAGTGAGTCTGCATGAACCGCGAAGCCATGGTTCTGACTCGTGATCTCGACCTTTCCAGTCGACTCATCGCGCACCGGTTGGTTGGCACCACGGTGACCAAACTTCAACTTGTAGGTACTTGCCCCAAGCGCAAGCGCCAGGAGCTGGTGACCAAGGCAAATGCCGAGGAGGGGGCGCCGACCTACCCAAGAGCGCAGGCCCTCGATCGCTTCATGAAGCGGTGCGGGATCACCAGGTCCGTTACTCACAAAGATCGCATCGACGTCTTCCCCCCATGCTGACGGATCGCTGGTGATGGGGTGAACGCGAACATAGGCGCCCGTCTCGGCGAGCAGGCTCAAGATGTTGGTCTTGCAGCCTCCATCGACCACGGCCACTCGCCATGACGGTGTGCTCGGTGACGCATAGACATAGGGTTGGTCACAACAAACCTCCCCCGCCAATGCGCGCCCTTCCATGCCGGGCCACGCCTTCAGGTGCTTCTCGAGCTGTTCGATGGAGCTACCATCGGTGCAGAGCACCGACTTCATCGCACCACGACTCCGGAGATGTCGCACGAGTGCTCGCGTGTCCAACCCCTGGATCCCGGGAACGCCGTGACCATCAAGGTAGGCATGCAGGTCGCCAGAAGCCCGCCAGTTCGAGACCACAGGTGAGAGTTGGCGGACGACGAATCCCGAGACCCACACCTTTGAGGACTCCGGATCTTCGAGGTTGACCCCTGTATTACCGATCTGAGGGGCGGTCATACAGACCACCTGCTCGGCATACGAGGGATCCGTCAGCACCTCTTGGTACCCGGTCATCGCGGTGTTGAACACAGATTCGCCGACCCGTGTCGTAGATGCGCCGAACCCTTGTCCAACGAATCGACGACCATCTTCGAGGAGGAACACAGCGTCCACAACACCTCCATTCGGCCGGCCGGCGGAAATAATGGATTCTGGACGTGCCGTCGACCATCAGGATCCGGCAGCTACCACGCCGGATCCGTTACGTACCATCTCTTGCATACCGTACATTGAAACACATGAACGCCGTTCGATCGACCGATGCAATCGGAGTCCGCCACCGCATCACCCGGAAGATAGAGCACGCCCTTGTCGGGCCTTTCACCAGTTAGAGAGTGACACATTGCCAGCTCCCCACAGCACACAGGCCACCGGGGATAGGCCGCCAAAAACCGACCGGGAGCAGAACCAAGCGTCTCGAGCAAGGCCTCTGCAGCCTCGGTTGACGCTGCATGGATCCGTGGACCGTCGAGGAGATCCCGCTCCGAGGTCGCCACGGGGCGGAGCACTGGTCCAGAGATCGCAGGTCCCCGCTCTTCTCCCGGCTTCGCTCTGAGTGGCTCTACTTCGGCCATCAGCGCGAGCGGCGCATCGAGTACCGGATCAAACCGATTTCGCGCCCTCCACAGCGCATCGCTGATCCAGCCGACCGGCGAGGGCCCCGGATCGTGCGTTGCATACGCGGCCCTGACCTCGTCGAGTAACCGTGCCCACGCACGCTGATTGGCCCGAATGAGCGCAACACTCGGTACGAGTAAGACCACCGTCCACGTGGTTGTCACTGGCGTAACGCCGGTCAGGCCAGCGCCCACACCAGCCACTGCTAGCGCCCCCAGCATGACCCCAAGCGAGGTTGCATCACCGCGGATCCATACCCTGCGCAACCAGTCAGATGAACGCACTCGGCCTCCCCTGCTCCAGAGGGTAATCGCTTCGCTGCACCCGTGGGTACGCTGCGTTAGCCCTCGGTGAAGGGCTCCGAGTCTGACCCACGCGTCCACGCTTCGATACCGTCGGGCAACACAAACCAGTCAGGCTTCTGCTCGCAGAAGACGGCGCGATGGGGACGGAGCTGATGGCCCCCTTCGAAGAGTCCCACCGGCACACCGACAACACCCGGGACCATCTCAAAGTCGTAATAGAGCACCGTGCCACACTGGTCGCAGAAGTAGTTGTCGAGCCAACGCCCGCTGTCGGCAATACGGCGCCGCACGGAGAGCCGAGGCAGCTCAAGGCCCGCCCTGCGCACATAGGCCGCAAGTCCAAAAGGCCCTCCGGTCCGCTTACGGCAGGGGTCACAAAAGCACATGGTGGCCCGGCGTGGCATCTTGCTCAGTTGAAGCACATGGGCACCACAGGCACAGACGGCCTGGGGCCCCGCCGCGTTCGTCGCGTCATCACCCATGGCTAAAGCACATCGAAGCGGGCGAATTCCATCACAAACTGACCACGTCCGCGGGTCTGACTGCGCAGATGGGTCATGTAGCCAATCAGGCTCGACAACCCACACTCCGCCGTGATCTGTGTGTCCCCACCATCGCTGTCATGCCCCACAATGGTCGCACCGCGGCTCTGCAGATCGCCGAGCACACCGCCCGTATTCTCGTCTGGCACAACCACCTCGACTTTCATGATCGGCTGCATCAACAGCCCGCCGGCCTGGGTGAGTGCCTCCCGCACCGCAGTGGCTGCAGCAATGCGAAGGGCTTGCGCGCTGGACGCCGATCCGAAGGTCTCCACTCCGTGGAGCGTGACTCGGACATCCTCGAGCGGCGACCCCTCGACCGGTCCACCACTCACAGCATCGGTCGCCCCAGAGATCACGGCGTTCTTCAGCTCATCGGTCACCTCGAGCGTCGAGGGAGTCCAGCTCATCTCATCGACAACCTCGACACCCGAACCACGCTCAACCGGTGAGACCGTGACGTCGACCCGGGCCTTGAGCTCGACCGTCTTACCGCCCGCATCGAAGCTGCGGTCCACACCACTCTGCACGCGGGCCTCCGACCGGATGGTCTCGCGGTGCACGACCTGTGGACGCCCCACCCGCACCTTCAGTGAAAACTCCCGCTCCATGCGCTCGAACGCAATCTGGAGATGAAGCTCACCCATGCCAGAGAGGATGCGCTGACCGGTCTCTTCATGTTCCTCAAACCGAAGCGTGGGATCTTCTTCGGTCATCTTTCGAAGTGCCTCGAGCATCTTCTCTTCGTCTTTTGTGGACTCTGGCTCGATCGCCAACCCTAGCACGGGCTTTCGCGCATCGATTCGCTCGAGAAGAACAGGGGTATCGACCGCACAGAGCGTGTCACCCGTTGTGGCTTTACGTAGACCTGCCAAAAGGACAATCTGGCCAGCTTGGGCCCGTTCCACGCGGGACTTCCGGTTGGCATCCACGCCAAACACCCTGGCCACACGCTCTTTGTCGCCAGTGCTGCTGACCAAGATCGTGTCTCCCGGAGCGAGCGTGCCACGGTAGAGCCGCGCAAACACGTGTCGCCGGCCCTCGAACATCTGCACCTTGAAGGCGAGCGCAACCATGGGTTCCGTCTTGTCCATGGTCACGGCGACCTCATTTCCATTGGCGTCCTCACCGGTGGTTGCAGGACGCTCAAGGGGGTTCGGCATCATCTTGAGCAAGGCATTGAGGAGAGGTTGTACGCCCCAGTTCCGCAAAGCACTTCCAGAGAAGGCCGGCCGGACGAGACCCTCCATCGTCGCCTGCTTCAGCACGGACCAGATGTCATCCTCGGTGATCTCCATCTCTTCGAGGACCTTCTCTGCGAAGTCATCATCATGGTCTGCGAGGCCATCGAGGAGCAGCTCCCGGTAGGTCTCAAGCATCTCGAGCTCATGTCCCGCTGGCGGGCGAACCGTCACGTCTTGGCCCTTGTCTCCCGAGAAGCAATAGACCTGCTGTTCGATGAGGTGGAGCACCTCACGCTCGTCGATCAATGGCACACACACGGCGAGTGGGTTGTCCCCCAGCCGGTCGCGGACCGTCTGCAGGGCCCGGTCGAAGTCAGCGCCCGGCTTGTCCATCTTGTTGACGAAGATCGCCCGCGGAACCGCAAACTTGTTTGCCTGTCGCCACACCGTCTCGGTCTGTGGCTCGACACCCCGGACACCGTCCATCACGATGACAGCACCATCGAGCACACGCATCGACCGTTCGACCTCAATGGTGAAGTCCACATGACCGGGCGTGTCCACGATCTGAATCAGATGGTCCTGCCACGGGCACTGCGTCACGGCCGAGGTGATGGTGATCCCGTGGGCCTGCTCCTCTGCCATCCAGTCCATATGGGCCGCACCCTCATGGACCTCGCCAATCTTGTGAGAGACCCCGGTGTAGTAGAGCACCCGCTCGGTCAGGGTCGTCTTCCCCGCATCCACATGGGCGGCAATGCCAATGTTGCGGATTCGTTCAAGCGGTGTCTCGATCGCCAGACTCGCCTTTGCCATGCCGTCCTCCGGAGCGGTGCGCTATCCGTCCACCCCTCACCGTGCCAGCCTCAGCCCTCCAAGACGAGGCGTGCACGATGACGAAGACGAGACGCATCGACGCGGTCGTCGGGGATCCGCTGGAGCACCACCTTCGCCAGTTCTCTCGCCGACCCACGGTTTCCTTCGGACAACCACGCTTCCGCCAAGGGCAACGCAGCATCCGTCCATGCGTCGAGAACGTCTTGCTCCAGCCCACCCTCGGCACCATCGAGCGCTGCCTCTAGCCAGCCGAGTGCGCCCTCTCGGTCGCCCGTAGCAAGTGCAAATCGACCTAGGCGATGGTGGATCAGTGCACGTTGATGGTCGTTTGCTGCTCGGAGAAGCGCATCATGAAGCAGGCGCTCGCATGCCTCATGGTCGCCCGATCGCCAGTAGACCTCCGCGCGCTCCAAGGCCTGCTGCGGCCCTCCCTCCGCTTCGACAGAGGATGCGTGAATGTAGCGCAGCGCCTCATCATGACGCCCGAGCCATGACAGCGACCGTGCGAGCGCCACGGCATGTTCAGCGCGGGCGGTCTCATCTTCACAGGCGTCGAGCAGCACGCGTCGCACCTCGACAGCTTCGTTGTGTCGTTCGATCAACTCCAGCGTTCGGGCAAAGGGCACGCCCACCTGCTGCAGACGATCCGGCGCATGGTCTCTGGCCCACGCCCACCCGCGTGAAAGCCACGGTAGGGCCTCCATCGGCTGACCTGCGTCGAGGTAGAGCTTGGAGAGCCGTCGCGCCACCCGCGCCGCAAGCTCCGGACGTACCGTCTCACATGCCGACCATGAGGCCGACCACGCCTCGATCGCACCCGCCACCTGTCCCATCGCGAGTTCTGCCGTGCCCCACGCCTCGGCGATCGAAGCATACAAGCTTGCGTCCTCCGCTTTCTCGGCCCAGGTGATGGCCGTTCGGTAGAGGGCCGCCGCGGGGGCGACCTGCCCGTACCGATGATGCAGTTGCGCAAGACGCGCATAGGCTCTCGCCGTCGCCATCGGTGACACTGAGCCCGCCTCGCACAGCTCACAGACCGCACGACCAAAGGCCAACGCAGCCCGCGCATTCCCCTCTCTCGCGAACCGCTCTCTCAAAGAGGAAAGCAATGTCCAAACAGGCTTTCCATCGTCGGGTTCCTGGCCAACCACCTCGGTCCACGTCACGAATCCCGCCGTCGCGAGCAACGCCGTGCCAAGGTCATCAAACGCTTGCGCCAACTGTTCCGCAAGCATCAGCGAAGCCCCGCACGTCGGCGAATCCACCATGCAAGCCCGGCGAAGGTCACGATCCATGTGACCAACCATGGCGATCGCCACAGGGGCGTCTCCTTGCGATCAAAGACCGTTCGGCCCGCGGCGTCGTCTTGCAACCGAGGGCCCAGCTCACCGGGCCCGTAGCGACGCCCCCCAAGCTCTCCCACGAGCCACGACAGAAAGGCCGTATCTGGAACGACCTCATCGAGCTCCGGGTCACGTGTGGTGACGCCAAAGACCGTCTCAGCCGTGAGGGATGTGCTGGGGTCCAACCTGGCGTCAGCGACCAACCGATGGGCACCTGAGCGCTCGGCACTCAGCTCAAACACGGCCTCACCATCGGGGCCCGATCTCGCGGTCTGGGTCTCCTCGCGTCCACCCATCTTGATGGTGAGGTCGACGTCGACGTCGGCCAAGGGACCGAACTCGGGGTTCCTCACCGTCACCACAGCCCGAATGTTGTCCCCCACGGCGTAGTTTTCGCGACTGGTCTCCACGGACAACCGCTCCGTGGAGGGATCTCGAATGAGCCAGCGCATCGCCCCTTTCCAGAAGCGAAGGTACGCCTGATTACCACGTCCTTCTGCCGCCTCGGACAACGACCAGCGCCAAGAGGTATCGACAGCGAGCGCCATGGTCCGCCCAGCGCCGACTTCACGCACCGAGAGAATCGGCAAGGCCTGACCGCTCGTGGTTCTCGCCGTCGGGTGGGTCAACAGTGCCGTGCTTGAGGGAGCGAGCTCTATCCCCCTGTTGGCACCATCCAGCGTATGAAGACGCTCCCACCAGGCTGCGTTTTCTACGGGATCAGAGACGAGCCGGGTGACAGGATGACGCTCACCTGCCTCGGTCAGCGACGGGCGGAAGGGATCGAAGGTGGGTTCCACCATCGACATGGAGACGCTCACCGGCAGCACTTCGCCCACAGGTGTTCCACCGTAGGCGCCCAGCGAGAATGAGCGGTCCCCACCGACCATGACCAAACCATGGCCTTCATCCACCACATAGCGACGCAGGTTCTCCAGCAGCTCGGTGCTCATCGCTCGGAAGTAGGGTTCATGGTCAAAGTTCTGCAGCACCACGAGGTCGAAGGTGTTCAGATCTTCTGTAAAGAGCTGCTCGGTCGGAAACTGAATGAGCGACAACTCCGAGTCCTTGAAGCGTCGCCGAAAGTCCTCCCGGGTACGCAAGATGAAGAAACTCACGAGGTCAACGCTGGGGTCACCCTTCAAGAACCTCCGAAGAAACTTCACATCCCAGCTAGGCGCACCAGCAACTTGCAGCACGCGTAGCTTGTCGCGTACCACGCGCACCACAACCGGGAGCAAGTTGTTCGCAGGCACGGCATCATCTTCGTAGTCGGGTACGCTGACGGTGTAGGTAAACCGACCGGCCCGATCGGGGGTCACTTCGAAGGTGACTTCGGCGTCACCTTGCTCGTCGATGAGGGCCTGTCCCGTACTCACCACCGAGCCATCACGCGCGAGTTCTACGGGAATCTGCGTACTCTCAAACCCCACCCCCCGAATCGACGCGGTGAGCGTGAATGGTGAGTGGACATAGGCGAAGCCCCCGCCGTCGACCCACCGCACGGCCACGTCACGAAGGGCGCCCTGCTCCCCCACTTGATACACGGTCAACGGGCCCGGAAGGTCT
>JBMHDG010000043.1:0-26568 GCA_049889515.1 Myxococcota bacterium | reverse complement strand
CGTCCACTGGCGAGCAGGACGAGTACGGCCGCCATGAGCGTGGCCACAATGAGCCCGGCGAGCACGGCGAGCGGGCTGCGGTGGGCGGACTCGGGTGGGGCCGGCTTGGGGGCAGGTAGGGCATCGGACGATGCGGGCATGCCCAGTGGGGTGGGTGCCAACGTCTCGGGAAGGGTCATCGTGGGCAGCTCGGGCTCGACCGGCGGTACCAGTTCACTGTACCGCGCAGGCGGAAAGCTGCTGGCCCGAAGTCCACTGGCGCGAAACAGGGCCGTCGCATGGTCGGGCATGGCCTGTTCGGCCTCGAGGATCCCGAGAAGGGGCTGGTCATGGTCGGCGTTGGCGCTCATCAAGTCCTGGTGGCAGAGACGTCGACCCCTTGTCGGCCAGGGGGTGCAGACCTTTAGCCCGTGCGGTCAGCCCTTGACGGCGCCTGCCGTCAGCCCTTCGACAAGTTGCTTTTGAAGCGCAAAGAAGAGCCCCACGACGGGGAGGCTGACCAGAATGGCGCCCGCGGCAAAGCTGCCCCAGGCCGTGCCGTGGTCGTCGACATAGCGCTGCAGCACGACGGGCAGCGTAAACGAGGTGGGGTCGCCCAGCAGGGTGGCGGCCAAGATGAACTCGTTCCACGCGGTCATGAAGCTAAAGAGCGCGGTGACGGCCAGCGCGGGTCGGGCGAGCGGCAGCACGATGGTGACAAAGGCCGTCCAGCGGTCACAGCCGTCCATGATGGCAGCCTCTTCGAGCGCCACGGGCAGCGTGTCGAAGTAGCCCTTGAGTGTGAACACCGAGAACGGCACGGCCGTGGTGGCGTAGACCAGCACGAGGCCCATGAGCGTGTCGAGGAGACCGGCCGTGTCGAGGAGGATGTAGAGCGGGATCGCCATGACGACACCAGGGAACATCTGCGTCACCAGAAAGGCCGCCATGCCACGGTCACGGCCCGGGAAGTTCCAGCGGGAGAGCGCGTAGGCTGCTGTCGCAGCGAGCACGACGCCCACGAGTGCTGTGGCCGAGCTGACGACGAGGCTGTTGAACAGCTGCCGACCAAAGAGCCAGGTGTTGCCGTCGAAGGTCATGATGACGGCTTCGAAGTTGCCGAAGTCGACCTCGGTCGGGATGGGGTTGGCGCTCATGGAGAAGCTCTGGCCGGGCGACAAGGCCATGCGCAGGACCCAGAGCACGGGGTAGAGCGTGAGCATGGTGAACAGGACGAGGCCGCCATGCACGACGAAGTTGAGCCAGAGGGGTGGGGTACGGTTCATAGGATCCTCTGACCGGCCATGCGGTTGGCGGCGCGGCTGTAGACGAGCAAGACGCCGAAGATCATGACGGCATAGGCCGCAGCGTAGCCGTAGCGGTTGCCGCGGGAGAAGGCCCAGCGGTAGGCCTCGCTGATCAAGATCTCCGTCGCACCACCCGGCTCACCGCCACTCACCAAGTAGACGACGTTGAACATGTTGAAGGTCCAGACCGAGCCCAAGATGATCGCCGGGAGCAAGGCGGGCGCGAGCAGTGGCCAGACCACATGCCGAAAGCGCATCAGCCAGCTGGCCCCATCGACCTCGGCGGCCTCTTCGAGCTCGCGGGGTACCGACTGCAGCGCACCGAGGGTGATGACCATCATAAACGGAAAGCCCAGCCAGGTGTTGGTGGCCAGGTTGGCACTGAAGGCGAGCGCGAAGCTGCCGAACCAGTCGATCTGGACCTCATGCCCAACCACGAGGCCCAGCAGCGCGTTCACGGCGCCAAACTGTGCATGGAACATGGCCTTCCAGATGAGGGCCGTAATGTAGTTGGGGATGGCCCACGGCAAGATCAAGAGGGCCCGCCAGACACCCCGCAGCCGAATCCAAGGCTCGCGCAACACCAGCGCCAAGGCCACCCCGAGCCCAACGTGTAGGGCCAAGTTGGAGACGGTCCAGAACACCGTGACCACGAGCGTGAAGAAGAAGCTCAGCGGTGAGGTCACAGGCCAGTCGCGTGCGAGCAGAATGTCGGAGAAGTGGGCGAGGCCGACGAAGGTCCACGACCCTCGGTCATGGGCCAGCAGGCTCACGCCAGCGCCCGTGATGAAGGGCAGCACCACCAGCATGAGGAGTGCGAAGGCTGCGGGGCCGATCCAGGTGTAGTCCCAGCGGTGCTGATAGAGCCGCTGCCGTAGCTCGGGGTTGCGCAACTGGAGGCCGAGCGCACCGAGTCCTGCGAGGAGGAGCAGTCCCAAGCCAATGAGGTAGGGGGTGGGCGACACGGCAGGCGGTGCAGGCCGCGTGAGCACGTCGGCATAGCCTTGGGCATCGCGTGCCGCCTCTTCGGGGGTTCGGGCCCCGCGCAGCACGTCCCGGAGGGCGCGAGCCTGGGCTTCAAAGGCCGTCGCAAGCGTGGGGTCGGTCGGAAACGGCACGGAGGTCTTGGCCTGCTCGGTCAAGACCTGAATCATCGGGTCGTCGATGGCTTGGTCGGTCCACGCGACGGCTTGTCGGCCCGTGGCATAGCGAATGGCCGAGCCTTCAGGGCCCGCCAGCCACGCGGCGAGGTCATGGGCCGGTGCGGGATGGGCCGCGGTGCGCGACACGAAGGCCGCATCGACCGTGAGGTAAGGGGCTGCGGGCATGCCCGTCTCGCTGACCGTCGGCAGCGGCGCGGCGGCAATCGGGTGGTCAGACTGTCCCAAGAACCAGGGACCACTCACCACCATGGCCAGCTGGCCTTCGCCGTAGAGCCGCCCGATCAGCTCTCCTGTGGGCTGGGGGGGCACGGTGCCGCTGTCGATGGCCACACGTCGCGTAAAGGCCAACGCTTGGACCTGCTCGGGCGTATCGAGGGTCACAGCACCGTCCGTCAGGGCGGACGCGCCAAAGGCATGCATCCACGGGGCGTGAAAGTAGGCCTCGGCAGCCTGCAGACCGAGCCCATAGCGACCCTCACCGGTATGGGTCTTGGCCAGCGCCAGCATGGCATCGGTGGTGGCGGGCGGTGTGTCGATGCGGGTGGGGTCGTAGAAGAGCACCAGAGACTTGGTGGCCAGCGGCTCGCCCCAGCGCTGCCCGTTGAGCGTCAGCGCATCGACGGTGACCTTGCGGTAGCCGGACCCATCCGTCGTGACGGGGGCAAGCAGCCCCATGTCGGTCCACTTCCCAAGGGCATCGTGGGCACCGATAAACAGGTCTGGACCGTTGTCTCGTGGAATGGCGGTCTCGATCTTGCTGGCGAAGGCCCCGAAGGGCAGCGCGACCGTACGGACCTCATGGCCCGAGGTCTCGCTCCACGCCTCGAAGGCCTCTTCTAGCCCTGCCCGCTCCGCGTCGCGGGTGGCGTGCCACACCGTGAGCGTCTCGGCCGAGGCCAAGCCCGTACACAGCATCCAGGCGGCCCAGATGTTCAACCTGCTGTCTCCAGCCGCTGCCCGGAGGTGCGGTCGAAGGGATGGGTGGTGTCAAAGCGCAGAGACACCGCATCTCCGGCCGCCAAGGTGGTGGGCTCATCGACGAGCGCCAAGACTTGGTGCGGGCCCACGTTGAGATGAACCACGGCCTCATGCCCGAGGTGCTCGACCACATCGACCGTACCTGTCAGGGGCCCCTCACCGAGTGTGATGTCGGACGGACGCACGCCGAGGGTGAACGCCGCATCGGGGCGCCCGATGGCGAGCGTGACGTCGACCTGCTCGAGCTGAACACCGCCGTCGACTGGGGTCGCGGGGAGCAGGTTCATGGGGGGTGCACCCAAGAAGGTCGCCACAAAGGTGTTGGCGGGCCGCGTGAACAGCTCGGACGGTGCGCCCTGCTGCTGCACCTTGCCGTCTTGAAGCACGACGAGACGATCGGCGAGGGTGAGGGCCTCGACCTGGTCGTGGGTCACGTGCACCACGGTGGTCTCGAGCTGCCGGTGCAGGCGCTTGAGCTCGACGCGCATGTGGTCGCGGAGGGCCGGATCGAGGTTGGAGAGGGGCTCATCAAAGAGAAAGACCGCTGGGCGACGCACGATGGCGCGGCCCATGGCCACCCGCTGGCGTTGGCCGCCCGAGAGCTGCGACGGATAGCGATCGAGAAGCGCGCTCAGGTCGAGCATGGTGGCGGCGCGGTCGACCGCTTCGGCAATCGCTTTGGGCTGGTCGCCGCGGATCTTGAGCGCAAAGCCCATGTTCTGCCGAACGGTCATGTGGGGGTAGAGCGCATAGCTCTGAAAGACCATGGCGACATCGCGCTCACGAGGGGCGAGGTCGTTGACGCGGCGGTCACCAATGAAGAGGTCGCCCTCGGTGATCACCTCAAGTCCTGCGATGCACCGGAGCAGGGTGGACTTGCCGCAGCCCGATGGCCCCACGAGCACGACGTACTCACCGTCGTTGACCTCGAGCTCAATGCCCGTCAGGACGACCGTGTCGCCGTAGGCCTTCTTCAGGGTTCGGGTGCGCAGGCCAGCCATGGTGTCCTTTGGACGCGAGGTCAGAAGCGGAGACGAGCCTGTACCATGGCACGGGGCGACATGGCACCGGACAGGGCAATTCGACTGGGTAGCACGGCACCGGTGATCGTCATCGCGCCGCCCACACCCATCAGGGCGTATCCTGTAGCGTAGGTGGCGTTGATGAGACGACCCCGCGCGAGCAGGGCCTCGGCTTGAGCCACTGTGTCTCCCGGTGGGGCAAAGCGTCCCTCGACCAGGTCACCTTCGGCGACCCACGCCACGGCTGTGGCACACCCACCGGCGACGATGGCCGTGACCCCTGTGGCCCAGAGTGCTGGGGTGTGGGTGCGTCGTGGGCCGATCGTGGTAGCACGGCGGTCGCTCTGGGATGCGGCGGTCGCAGGCGGTGGCGACGGCTGAACGAGGCCAGAGGTCAGGGTGGTGTTCTCGAAGAACTCCTGCACGCGGGTGACCAGCTGTCCGTCCTCTCGTTTCTGAACCAAGTGGGGCCCAGAGACGACCTGGACGGTGGCGCCCGGCGCGACCTCCCGGCCGTCGAGGTAGACCGGTGCATCGCCCATGAGTCGAACCTTGACGGTGACACGGGCGAGCCGTGCGACCCAGCCCGCATGCAGCGAGGTGAGCTCAGCCCCCGCGTTGGCGGAGGGCAAGCGAAGTGGATCTGCAGTGACCATGCGAATGACAGCATCGTTCGCACGCTCGGACTCTTGCAGCGCGAGGGCGAGGATGGCCTCGAGCTCGAGGAGGCTCCAGAGGGTGTCTGCGCTGATGGGCTCGGTCTGGCAGCTGAGGTCGGCCGTGGCCTGCTCGACCTGCGCAAGGCTCTCGCGAGGCTCTGCATCGTAGAAGGCATCGAGGGCTGCATCGAGCGTGGTCCCCACAGGCGCGCAGGTCTCGGAAGCGGTGGCGCTACCGAGGAGCCAGATCAGAGCGAGCGACATCATCGCGGACACCGGCCTTCGACCATGGCTTGGGTCTCGAAGAGGTAGCACCACTGATTGCTGCCCTCGGCGGCCACGTCGATCGTGACCGTACCGGTGCGGCCTCCTTCGGCCAGCGTCACCCGGTGACGGCCTGGGGTGAGGCTGATGCGTGTCGGCGTCTTGCCGAGCTGTCGTCCGTCTACGGTGATCGAGGCCACCATGGGCTGGGAGCCCAGCTTGACCTGCACGGGTGCGGCGACGGGCTTGGGTGGCGTTGGCTCAACCTTGGGCTGCACTGAGGGCTCGCGAGGAGGTGCTGGTGCAGGCTTGGGCGCGGCAGCGGGGGGCTCGACCGCGGTCGGTGCTGGCGGCGCGGGCGGCTCGGTGATCTTGAGTGCGGGGAGCGGCGCCGAGGTCTCGGTGGCCGCCGGCGCCTGTGCCTCTGGGCTCGGTGGGGAGACCCGTGTTCCCAGCCAGAAGGAGAGGACTGCAAACGCCACAAACACGAGGGCCACGGCGAGCATGCGTCGTGTGCTGTCGTCGACTGGCGGGGCATCGCGCTGCGGCGTGGGCTCGCTTGGCGTCTCTGAGGGGACCACGGCGGCTTTAAAGGAGGGCAGCAGCGAGCGCGGAAGGATGTACTTGGGCTCCTCGGGGCCATCGACGAGGTCCTCAAACTCAATGACCTCGGTGGGGAGGTCTGCGACGCCGAAGGTACGTCGGCCGAGGAAGACCTCGAGCATGGTCTCGCAGTCGGGGATGCGTGCACTCACATCGACGCGAAGTGCACCTTCGATGGCGTGTTGAACGCCCTCGGGCACCTCTGGCTTGTGGTCGGTGATCGGCTGATATGTGCCCTTGGCGACGGCATTGTAGATCTCGAGGATGTCGTCTTGCGGAAAGGCACGGTGCCCACTGACGAGCTCGTAGAGGACGGCGCCGAGGCTGAAGATGTCCGCGCGCTGGTCCACGCCTCGGGCGTCACGGATCTGCTCTGGTGCCATGTACTGCGGTGTGCCCATCGCAATGCCCGCGCGGGTCTTGCCGCTCCGGGCCACATCGCCCTCGACGACCTTGGCGATGCCGAAATCGGTGACCTTGGGCACGATGCCGAGGGGCGTCTTCGCGAGCAGAATATTGGCGGGCTTGAGGTCTCGGTGAACAAACCCCAGCCGATGCGCGCGTCCTACACCGGCGAGGAGGCCCTTGAACACCGTCTCGGCATGCTCCAGCGGAAACTGGTAGTTCTCGAGGGCCGTCTCGAGGCTCGGACCCTCGACGTACTCCATGAGCAGCCCCGGCGCGCCCTTGACGTCGAGGACGTCGTAGACAGCGACCACGTTTTCGTGCTGCAGGGTGGCCTGCAGGCGTGCCTCTTGGAGCGTGCGGTCGCGGATCGAGGGAGACAGGAGGGTGAGGACCTTGAGCGCATAGGTGGTGTTGAGGTCACGGTGTCTGACCTTGTACACCATGGCCGTGCCTCCCGAACCGACAGGCTCGATCACCTCATACCGATCGACGCACTCACCGATGGTCAGCAGTGGACCATCGCCTTGTGGGGGCATGGGTGGCGGGGAGGGGTTGGACATGAAACGTGGCCTCGTACCGTAAGAGAAGGGCGACCGCCGCGGGGCAGATTGGGGTTCTGGCCTAGGCGTCCCCGGCGTCTATGAGATGTCAGCCGCCCGCGCAATCGACTCCGATCGTGAAGGTGGTCTCTACGGGCCCATCCACCAAGATCAAGAAGCGGTCGCCGTTGTCGCCACCGCGCAGCCCCTCAAGGGCCGAGATTCCGTCTTCGAATCGGGGAGAACTGCAGTTTGGCGGACTGTCGGGACACTCCGCATTGCTGTTGATCGACCATGCGCGCGCGCCGTCACACCGACCATCCACCCAGACGTTCGCCACTTCGCCGGGCGCAAGCTCCAAGGCGAACGACGCCTCGGGGCCATCGTAGGCATTCGGGCCATCGGGTGACGCACCAATACAGAACAGATCGGTGTAGCGTTGAAGGTCAAAGTCCTGGTTGCCCCCAGCGGTGGTGGCCTCGAAGACGTCGCCACACTTCAGTGGGGCCGAAGGGCACGCAGCGGTCATCGCGGGGAGCGCGTCGCACGCAGGCTCGCCATCGAGGTCCATGCCCGGCGGACTCACGGTGGTGTCGGGTGTGGTGTCGGGGTCGACCACCACCACATCACATGCCGCAAGGCCCATCAGCGTCCAGCACAGCCATCTCATGTTCGCCTCTCTTGGGGCGTATCTTTGCACAGGTCACGGCTGACCTTCCACATCTTCGGCATCGGACCTGCCATGGCAGCCCGGCCGTGCCGTCGCGTGAAGACATGGGGGTTGAAGGCGTGGGCCACGTTGCGTATGGGGACCCTATGAAGACTTGGCAAGCCGTCGTCCCTGTGCTGCTGTTCAGCTGCGGCACTGCGGAGACGACCGAAGACGATGTGTGTGCGTTGCTCTGCGAAGAGCTCGTGGTGACCTGTAGCTCCGAGGCCTATCCCGACCGAACGTCCTGCCTTCAGGGGTGTGGTTGGGATGCCGAGATCGGCGAAGACATCGCGGGGCTGTCGCAGTGTGTGACCGATGCAGCCTGTGACCCCTTTGCAATTGTGGAGTGTGCGCGTGCGCAATAGAGCAGTGGCAACGCTGTGGTTGTGGGGGGGGCTGCTCGGGTGTGAGCAGGAGCTCTCGTTTACGCCGGAGCCCGTCGACATCAATCCTGACGACGTGACGCCGTGTGCGTTCGAAGACGTGCCGGGCACGAAGTTCAGTGCGTACACGTGCAACCCTGTCCTGGTGGGGACCGATGAGCCATGGCTCACCAGCATCTCGACCGTGGGCTTTCGGACGCAGATGGTGCTGGGTCACCCGTGGTACCAGCTCTGGTACGTCGGCGAGGGCCCCAATGGCTGGGGTCTGGGCTACGCGGTCAGTGACAATGGCATCGACTGGTCGCCTCATCCGACCAATCCCGTCTACCGCAGCAACGAGCCGTGGACGCGCGACGGCGCGAGCACGCTGCATGTGGCCTTCGACCCCGGATGGCAGCGCTACGTCATGTCCTACCAAGCCTACGAGCTCGACACGCCACGGTTTGGCATTGGCGTGGCGACCTCGGTCGACGGTGTGGCATGGGATCGGCACCCGGACAATCCGGTGCTCGACCTGGGCGAAAACACGGCCAACGGGCAGGCGATCTGCTGGCCGCTCTCCCTGACAGCGACCGAGACGGGCTTGACGGGGATGGTCGCCGCTCGCCCGAATGGGGGCGAGTACTGTCAGCCGGTTGGCGTGGACATTGCGTCGCCTGGGCAGTGGAGCGTCACGACCGCGCCAGTCTTCGATGGTCAGGTGCCGGCCTATGAGACAGGGGGTGTGGCGAGCGCAGCCGAGGTGGAGCTCGATGGCATTCGCTACCTGTTCTACGTCGCCTTCGATGGCTGGAATGTGACGGGGCAGACCCAGTCTCCGCGTGGTCTGCATCTCGCCCTCGCGACATCGGTCGGCGGTGGACCATGGATTCGGCACCCCGACAACCCCATCCGTGCACTCTCCAACGCCGTTGATGGCGAGGTGTCGGCAGTAGCTGCGCAGGTGGTGGGCTCACGGATTCATGTCTGGCTGACCGATCGCTACGCCGACCTCGACCGCTCGGCGGTGGGGTACTTCCTCTATGACCCGCAGAAGATCCCCTAGGTCGGCATCCCAGGCCGATGGGTATTCATGGCGAGGGCCCATCGCTGAAGCGTCGCAAAGAGCGCATCGCGCTGAACGGGCTTGGCCATAAAGTCGTTCATGCCCGCGTGCAGGCAGGCTTGACGATGCGAGGGGCTCGACTCGGCGGTGAGTGCCACGATCGGGGTTCGCTTGACGGGGCCACTCATGGCTCGGATGCGCTCGGTGGCCTCCATGCCGTCGATGTCGGGGAGGACGCAGTCCATCAGCACGAGGTCGTAGCGCGTCTGCACGACCTTCTCGAGCGCCTCCAGGCCCGACCGTGCCACATCACCCCGTGCTCCGAGGTACTCCAGCATCTTCACCGCGATGGATGCGCTGACGAGGTCGTCTTCGACCACGAGCACCAGGGGTGGCGTCTCTGGGGGTTCGATGGGCGTGGTGACGGCATCTTCGGCCTCATCGCGCTCGGTGGCGCGGATCAGGGCATCATGAAGTTCGGTGAGACGCACGGGGAACGGCAGCACGATGTCTGCAGCCGGCGGCAGCTCCCAAGACTCGTGGAGCACGATCATCGGGGTGTTCCACCGAAGGATCTGGGGGTGCCGTGCGAGGTGGGCCGAGGTGGTGATCACGGCGTCGAGCTGGCCCGTGTCTCGTGCAGAAGACGTTCGATATAGCTGAATCCCTTCATGGGTGAGCGGCACCGACATGGCCTCAAGGCGCGGGTCGTCCCCGTCGAGCAGGGCGACATGCAGCCCCTCGAGGACGCGCCGTGGTCGCGGTGCAGGTGGGGCGGCGGCAAGCGTGAGTGTGAACCAGACGGTCGTTCCTTCGTCCACGGCGCTTCGCAGGCCGATCTGGCCGCCAAACAAAATGACGAGGTGGCGCGCCAACGTCAGGCCGAGGCCCACACCCGTCAGGTGCGCAAGACTTCCGCCTGCGCCTCGGCCATAGAAGGGCTCGAAGACCCGTGCTTGGGCGTGCGCGTTGATGCCTGGGCCCTCATCTCGGATGGTCACGGAGAGGGAGACCTCTTCGGAGCCGGAGGCCTTGCCGTCGACGGTGACAAAGATGTCTCCGGGGCTGGCATAGCGAACCGCATTGTCGAGGACATGACGGAAGATGCTTCTGAGCTGATCGGCATCACCTTGCACGAGCTCGGGGAGGTCGGGCGCGATGGCGACGACCACACGAACGCGGGTCTCGGGGTGTGCAGCAAGTGCGAGGTCCACCGCATCTTCGACCGTCGCCCGCAGATGAAAGTCGGTGGTCTGGAGCGAGACGTCGCCACGCTCGAACCGCTCGATAGAGAGGAGGTCGCCGAGGCGGTCTTGAAGGCGTCGGCCCGCCGTTCGCGTGGTATCGACCAACTCACGCTGGTCCTCGGTCAGCTCGCTGTCGTGCAACAGCTCGGCCAGGCCGAGCATGGCATGCAGCGGATCGCGCAGCTCCCGTCCGAGGGCTCTCGCAAAGCCGGACTGGTTGCGGCTGAGCTGGTGGGCCGCCTCCTGGTCCTGTTGGCTCGCGTTGACCAGCTGCTGCTCCGCGGTGACATCACGGATGGATACCAGCCAGCCTTCCTCGATGGCAGACCATCGAACGTCGAGGTCTCGCACGGACTGGTCGGGGGTCTGCACGCGGTGCTGCCGTGTGGCCGATTGACCGTGGGTGGGCGGTAGGCTCTGGCGTCCAAGAATTTTGGAGATCGGCTGACCGCGCAGGTACTCGGCGAGCCCATAGGATGTCTCGGCGGCATCGGTCCACGTGGCGATTCGGCCCTCGTGGTCGACGCGTACCAGCGCAATGGGGAGGGCCTCCAGCCACCTGCGCAGCTGACCGACCTCTTGCTCTCGGAGGTGGAGGCGCTCACGGGTGTACGCGAGGCTCTGGACGTTCACCAGTAGCGTGAGGCCAAGGCCTGCACCGAGCATTGTGGCGAGGCCGAGGCCGATCTCCCCGGTCGCGATAGCGCCCAGAATGGCGACAGAACCCACAATGCCCACGATGGCGGACAGCCTGTCAGCGGAGGGCAGCCAGTCCTTCCATGATGCGGGGTCTGTGGGCGATGCTGGAGGCATGGGCCATGCTACCCCCAACGGTGCCTATCGCGATAGGCCCAGACGCTTTGTGATCCATGTGCGGAGGGGCTCGGCCAGGGTGGGGTCGTCGAGCGCGTGGTCGAGAACACACTGAAGGTAGCCGAGGGGATGCCCCGTGTCCCAGCGGTGTGCCGTGGTCTCTGCAGCGCGAAGCTGGCCTTGGCCGGCGAGATCGGAGAGGGCAGCCATGGGGTAATATTCGCCCTCGCCGGAATGGCCTGCCCAGTGATGGGCGAGGCGGTCGAAGAAGGCGGGGGTGTAGAGGTAGCGACCGAGGCTGATGTGACGGCTCGGCTCGGTGCCCGGTGCGGGCTTCTCCACAATTCCGCGCACTTGGCCATCTGCGGTCATGTCGAGCACGCCGTAGCGGCTCACGTCCTCCTGGGGCGGGAGCGCTTGGGTGGCAAGGACGCTGCACCCGGTCTGCTGATGGACATCGATGAGCGCACGGCTCACATTGGCACCGCCAAAGAGGTCATCGGGAAAGGCGACCACCACGGGGTCGGTGCCCGCAAACGATCGGGCTTGGAGCAAGGCGTGCCCGGTGCCTCTCATGCGCCGCTGGCGCTCGAAGGTCACCTTGAGGTCACGGGGTAGCGCGAGTCGGTGTCGGGCCGGATGGTTCGCCACCGCAGCCTCTAGCTCGGGGTCGTGGTCGAACCAGTCTTCGACCGCGCGCTTGCGGCGGCTGGTGATCACCAGAATGTCGGTGATGCCCGCATCACAGAGCTCTTCGATGACGAGGTCGAGGGCTGGGCGAGCGATGATGGGGAGCAGCTCCTTGGGCACGACGCGTGTGACGGGCAGAAAGCGGCTGCCGTAGCCCGCGGCGAGGATCACAGCCTTGTGGGTCATTGCATCTCCCTCTGTCGCTTCGTCAGGGCCCGGGCCCCACGAACCCGATACCATGGCGGCCGGAGGGGTGGGGTGATGGTGCGTTCTCTTGCAGGAATTCTTGGCTTTCTCGCGGTGGGGCTTGGCGCCTTTGGCGCGCATGGACTCGAGGGGAGCGTGACGCCCGAGCGCCTCGCCACGTGGGAGACGGGGGCGGCCTACCACCTCGCGCATGCCGTGGCGCTGCTCGCGTTGTCCGCACATCCTGAGCCACCCGTATGGACCGTGCGCTGCTTTGTTGCGGGCATTGTGATCTTTAGCGGTTCGCTCTACCTTCTGGTGCTCCTCGACCTTCCCGTGCTCGGAGCGGTGACGCCCATCGGTGGGGTGTGTTTTCTCGCAGGCTGGTTGAGCCTGCTATGGACCGGGAACGACCCGTCGCCGCGGTAAGCCACCGCCGGAGGACCTCTGGATACGCTGTTCGGCAACACGCAAGGCCTGCGAAAAGAGCAGTCCAAGATGCTCCGCGCCCTCTACGGCAGGGCGAACGCGCCGGCTGAGCTGCTCGCGCTGCCGCTTGCGCGTGCGCTGACCGAGGCCACCCGTGCCACACGACGACGGGTGGGGCTGCTGCTCGACCGGCAGGGAAGGATCGAGAAGGTCATCGTGGGTGACGCCCACCGCGTGTTCCTTCCGGACCTCGGCGCGCGCCGTGCAGGTGCAGCCCGGTTCCGAGGCGTGCGTCTCATTCTCTCCTCGTTGCGCCCCGACGGCCTGTCCGACGAAGATCTCACCGACTTGGTGCTGCTCCAGCTCGACGCTGTGGTCACCCTCCATGCCCGCGACGATGGCCTTCCAGGAAGTCTCCAGGTCGGCTATCTCTTGCCGCCGGACGACGAGAGTGAGCGGCCGTGGCGGGTGGATGCCTACACCTCATTGCGAGCGTGGCGGACGCCGTGGCTGACGTTCATTGGCGATCTCGAAGCCCAGTTTGCCCGGTCGCCGCAGCTCCAACGCATCTCCCGCTCCGAGGGGGCCATCTTGGTGGGCGTGACCCTCGGCGACCCCCGGGGTGCCCGACGTCGCATGACCGAGCTCGAGCGCCTCGCCACGACAGCGGGCTTTGAGGTGCTCGACCGGACGCTGCAGAACCGCGCGAAGCTCGATGGGCGCACATGTGTGGGCTCGGGCAAGCTGCAGGAGCTCATTCTTCACTCGATGCATCTTGGGGCGACCGCGCTGCTCTTTGACCGCGAGCTCTCGCCGAGTCAGCTGCGCAACATCGCCACGCTGACGGACCTCAAGGTCTTGGACCGGACCCAGGTGATCCTCGACATCTTTGCGCAGCATGCGCTCTCGCGCGAAGGCAAGCTTCAGGTCGAGCTCGCCCAGCTGCGCTACCGCATGCCTCGTGTGGCGATTATGCCCACGGCGATGTCACGGTTGACCGGTGGGATTGGAGGGCGTGGTCCCGGTGAGACCAAACTGGAGATCAACCGGCGTCGGGCCCAAGAGCGGCTCACGCGGCTCGAGCGTGACCTCGAGGTCCTCGGTCGCAACCGAACCACGCGACGCAAGCGACGTCAGAAGGCTTCGCTGCCGGTGATTGCCATCGTGGGGTACACGAACGCCGGTAAGTCGACGCTGCTCAACCGGTTGACCCGGTCCGACGTACTCGTTGAAGACAAGCTCTTCGCAACCCTCGATCCGACGACGCGAAGGTTTCGGTTTCCGAAGGAGCGCGAGATCATCCTCACGGACACGGTCGGCTTCATCGAGGGCCTGCCACGATCGCTGGTGCGCGCCTTCAAGAGCACCCTAGAAGAGGTGGAGGTTGCCGACCTCCTCTTGCATGTACTCGATGCGGGGGATGACGCGGTCGAGGCCCATCATGCGGCCGTGCAGGAAATCTTGCAGCAGCTCGGTGTCGAGGACAAGCCCATCTTGACGGTGTGGAACAAGGCCGAGACCTGTGACTCCCTGCGGCTGCGTGAGCTGACCGAGCGCTACGGTGGCCTCGCCATCAGCGCGCTCGAGGGTCGTGGCCTCGACAGGCTGCTACGGTACCTCGAATCGCAGGTGTTCCGGACAAAGGCGCACCAGAGCGCGCGGCAGGGGTCCTCCTGACATCAGGTTTGCAGGGGACGGGCAAGCGGTTTACCCTCGGCAGGCACGCCCGTTGTGGCGGAGGAGACAGACTATGCAGAAGATGAATCCAGCACTCGTGCTCGTTGGCCTTGGAATGATGGCTTGTGTCAGCGGTGGCACCGACACGGCGCCTCTCTTTGAGACCGGCGTCGAGGACACCGACACCGACACCGATACCGACACCGACACCGACACCGATGTTGAGGTCACCACGCCATACTTCACCGAGGTGGGCTCCCCATTTGTGACCTGCACCGAGAAGGGCGACGATGTCGACATCCTCATCACCGCCAAGACGGCCAACTGGGGCTACAACGCATCGGTCTACATGGCACAGACCGGCGTGGCCGCGGGCGCTGGCTGGGCGCAAGAAGACATGATGACTGAGACCGACAGCTCCAAGAACCCGACGGGCAAGGGCGCGTACAGCTTCTTCGAGCTGTCCCTCGTGGGCGGTGGAGACGGCACGGTTGACGGCGAGACGTTCTTCACCTGCGAAGGCATCACGACGAATGTCACCTTCGCGACCGTGGTGTTCGCCGAAGACGGCAAGACTGTGTCCGATTGCGCTGTCTGGGGCGACGACGCGAAGATGCTCATCGGTGGCGACAACAACACCGATGCCTCTTCTGCGGATCCAGTTCCAAGCTGGCTGACCAGCGACAACTGCAACATCGTCAAGTGAGACGATGGTGATGCGCGTCCCGAGGCTGCGTCGGCTCATGTGTGCGACGTGGCCCTGCCTCTTGGCTTGTGTGGGATGCGCATCCTACCCCGCGCTCGGTGACCCGCTGGTCGTTCCCGACCCGGGTCCGCCGTCCATTACAGCGCTCGAGCTGTCGTGTGACAATGAGGCGGGTCGGTGGCGACTCGAGGTCGAGACCGATGCCTGGACGAGCGGCGGTGAGCTGATCTGGACCGTCGACGGGAGCTATGTGGAGCGCTTCGGCGGACTTCGATCCGTACAAGCCCAAGCCGATGGTCAGGGGGATACCCTGCGTCTCGACATCAATATTGTCGAGGACTGGCGCCAGACAGGCGATGGCGGACCCACCGCCTTTGTGTGCAGCGCCGATGTGACCGCCTTCATCTATGTGGCCGACCTTCAGGGCGAGGTCACCGACTGCCGATCCGTGGGCTCCAACGCGGTAGTCCTCGCCGCCGTGTCGGGCACGCCACCCTGCACGACGCCCTGGGTCGATCCGGCAGACCCACCGACGGCGGGCGATGACGACACGGCAACGTCAGCCGAGGCGTCGCTGCTGTAGCGTGCGTGCCCAACGCATTGCGGCCTCTAGACTACTGGTGGACGCGCGTCCGGTGCCCACGAGGTCATCCGCTGTTCCATGGTCGACGCTGGTACGGATGAACGGCAGGCCGAGTGTCCAGTTGACACTGCGTCCGAAGTCCACGGCCTTGAGCGGGGCTAGACCTTGGTCGTGATACATGGCCACGATCATGTCGCCCGTGCCCCGTCCCATCTGCGTAAAGGCGGCTTCTGCGCTGATGGGCCCGACAAGGCTAAGACCTTCGGCGCGAAGCGCCTCGACGGCAGGGCCGATGACCTCGATTTCTTCGTGCCCGAGCGCGCCTTGATCGCCTGCGTGCGGATTGAGGCCGCAGACCAGCAGCGTCGGGTTGTCGAGCCCAAGGTCGCGCTGGAGCGCCTGATGTGCGGTCCGGATGGTGTGGGTGATGCGGGACGCGGTCAGAGCATCGGGGACTGCCCGCAGCGGGAGGTGCACGGTGGCCAGGACAACCCGGTACGTTCCGCCCACGAAGGCCATGACAGGGTGGGGATTGCCGACGAGGTGACCGAGAAAGTCGGTGTGCCCCGTAAAGGCAAAGCCCGAGGAGATGAGCCGGGCCTTGTGAATAGGACCGGTGACCAGTGCCGAGTGCAGCCAAGCCTCGTCGTGTTGCAAGGCGTGCGCTGCCCAGCGCAGGGCACGGATCTCGACCCGCTCCTCGCCAGAGCCCGGTGGCTCATAGACAGCGACCGTGCCAGGCGTCACCTGTGTCGCGGGGTCGTCGACGCGAACCAATGGGGCCTTCCAGGTGGCGGCCGCTGCCATGATGGCGTCGGCCGCACCACACACGAACACGTCATGCTCACCCTGCGCCACGACACGGGCCACCAGCTCGGGACCGATGCCTTGAGGATCGCCAGGTGTCAGGATGAGCCGTGTCAGTCGCCGCTCTCTTGGTCGTCGGGGTACAGCAGCACGCGGATCGCCGCGCGTCGCTTGGCAGCCTCGAGCCACTCGCCCTGGGCATCACCCATCTTGATCTGGGCGACCTGTTGCTCGAGCTGTGCGCGCACCTCTTCGAACTCGGGGACCTCGGCTGGGAGCTCTTTTCGGAGCACGGGCTTGATGAGGTAGACGGTATTGACCGCGAGCACCGGGGCAGCGATCACGCCGATCTCGGTGTCGAAGACGGCAGGCTCGAGTTCTGGGGTGAGCTGACCACGTCGGAACTGCTGGCCGCGAAATACACTGGCGAGCTGGGCGGTGTCGTAGCTGGCGACGAGATCGTCCCAGGCCAGCTGGCCTGCATTGGCACGGTCGACGATGGTACGAAGTTCGTTGAGGGCCTCGACCTTGCTGGCGTCATCGACATCGTCGGGGAGCCGAAAGCCGATGGCCTCGATCTCGGCGACGAGCGGTGCCGGCAAGGCGCGTACGGCACGCTTGTACTGGTCGAGAAGCTCGTCTTCGCGAATGGTGATGCGTGAGCGGAGCACACGTTGCTGAAAGGCGTCGAGACGGATGCTGTCAGCCACGGACGTACGGTATTCTTCCCAGGTGTTGCCTTGCTTCTCGATCTCGGCACGGAGCGTGGCGCGGTCAGGAATGTTGTACTGGCCCATGATGTTGTCGATGGCCGCGTCGACGTCCGCACTCGAGATGCTGACGCCCTGCCGGCTGAGCTCTGCCTCGACGAGGGCGCGCTCGATGAGGGCATCGAGAACGCGGAGCTCTGCTTCTTTGTAGCAAGCAGCCGTGTCCTCGGACCCGAGACAGGTCTCTTGGATGTAGGCTTCATCGAGGCTGTAGACGTCGGACAGGGTGATCACCTGCCCATCGACGACGGCAGCCACGCGATCGACGATGCTGGCGTGGGCCGTGCCTACCCCAAGGGCAAGCCACGCGAGGACCCACGGAGTCGCATCACTCCTCGCCATCAACGCCTTCCATCAGAGCACGCTTCTCATCATTCGCATCGCGCTCTTCTGGGTCGGCAGGAATGATCGAGCCACTGTTGGTGACCACCTCACCCTCCTTGGGGATCGGCATGCCCTTCTCGTCATACTCGCGGCCGTTTGCATCGGTGGAGTTGGGTGCAGGAGGAGCCTTGAGCTCGGGTGCTGCGCCGGCGGCCAAGGCACTGGTCTTTGGCGTCCATGCGGAGAGGGCGGTCTCATCGAAGTCCATCTTGGCGCCCTCTTTGAGGCCGTCGACGAAGGCTGCGGTGAGGGTCTCGTACTTCGCATTCTTCACGCGACGGAGGACGGAGCCCTTCATCTGCTCGAAGGTACGGTCGAGGCGCTCGCGCTTGTTGGGCACGTGCACGATGTTGTAGCCGTCGCCGGTGCGGAAGACCTCCGAGACACCGCCCACTTCAAGCTCGAAGGCGGCCTTGACGATCTCATCGGGAATGCCGGACTTGCCCTCTGGCGAGACATAGCCGAGGTCGCCGCCACGTCGCGCGTAGGGGCCCGAGCTGTTCTCTTCGGCCAGCTTGGCGAAGGATGTGGGGTCGGCGGCGAGCGTACGACGAAGCTGGTCGGCGAGGCTCTTGGCATCGGCATCGGAGCGGTCGGGGCCGGCTGAGATGAGTAGGCGACGGATCTGGAGCTTCTCGGGGACGATGAACTCAGCAGTGTTGTTGTCGTAGTAGGCGCGCAGCTCATCATCCGAGAAGTCGGAGTTGCGAACCGAGCCGTAGATCTCGGTACGGAGCAGCTGGTTGACCATCATCTTTCGAATCTTGGGGTCGTGGTACATGCCGCGCTGGAACGCCGCCTGGAACAGCAGCTCGTCTTGGGCTGCACGGTTGACGAGGTCGCGCTTCTCATCGGTGGAGAATGCCGCGCCGTCTGCGGGCGTCATGCGCGCTGCGAGGGGGTCTGCTGCGACGGTACCGACGGGCGCGCCGTTGACGGTGACGAGTGTCGTGCCGACGAGGGCCTCGGGCTTCGCGGTGAGGCCGCTCGCGCTAGCCTTGGCGGTGGGTCCGGAGGCGGGCGCTGAAGAATTACCACCAGAGCAGGCGGTCAATGCGGCAACGGTAAGAGCGACAAAAGAGAGTCGGAGAAGCATGAGTTCCTCGTGGTAGGGGAGCGATCGGCCGTGGGGTTCTCGCGCCGAACAAGCATGACAATGTCGACTATCCATGGCAGGACAGGGTAGCAATGTTCTGAAGCGATGGAGATGCGATGCGTTGGGTGGCAGGTTGGTTGGCTTGGGCATGTTTCCCGGCCACGTTGGCACATGCGGGAACCCTACGTGTGGTCTCCGCGATGCCCGCCCGCATTGTGGTGGATGAGGTCACACTGGCGCAGCTGCACATGCCGGGCACTGTCGAGCTCAACGTTGAGGATGGCACGCGACGTGTGCGCGTGGTCTCCACGGCTCGGTCGGGCGAAGTGGAGGTGACCGTCTCCTCCCAAGATGTGGCCGTGGTGGTGGCTGGGCGTCAAGGCCTCTCGGCCAAGCGTGAGCGCCCGCGGCATGAGCCGCTCACGGGGCCGGTCGACGTCCGCATTGTGGGTATGGGCGTGGAGCGCATGATCGTGCAGGTGGGCGACCAGCGCCTCACGGTCGATCCGGGGACGGAGCGTACGCTTCCGCTTGAGGGGGGCGAGCATGTGTTCAAGGTGCGCAGCGGCCAAGGAACGGCGTTGTATGCACGGGGCGTGCTTCGTGTGGGGCCTGGTGGCGACGAGCGTGTGGTTCACGTGACCGCAGGTGCACTCCCGGAGACGGCCGGCGCTGGCCTACGCTTCGTCCCTGATGGCGCCTGATGACCGATTCGCGCGCGAGAACGCAGAGCGTGTCGCCGTGGCGGTCGATCCGCCTTCGGATCGCCGCGGCCTTTCTCGCAGCCATCGTCGCGGTGTTCGCAGCCCAGGCCGTGTTGGCGTGGGAGGTCGCGCGCACCCAAGACGCCATCGGGCTGGTGCGTGGCTACCAACCGCTGGCCCGGCGGGTGGCGCAGCTCGAGCGTGACCAGCAACGGCTGGATCGCGGCTTACGCAACCTCGACCGCCCGTCCCGTCGAACGCGGCAGTGGGTCTTTACCGAAGAGATGGCCGACGGACTTGTGGACGCGCGCCTCTTGATTGCCCGTTTGTCCAAAGAGTCCAATGACGCCGAAGAACAGGCCTTTTTGGCAAGGCTCGGCACGTGGGTCGATGAGCTCGATGACTACTTTCAAGAATACCGGCAGCTGTTTGAGGCCCAGCAAGATGCCGACACCCTCGATGCGGCGACGTTGGTGCGGCTCCGGGATGTCGGCAAGGCCCTCGGGGAGCGGGTGACGCTCATCGACAATGCGCTGTCCCGTCGCATGCGCGACAGTCTTGGAGAGACCGACCGTCGTATCGACCGAACACGCGGCTTGGCGTGGGTCCTGGCGGGTCTCGCGGGAGCGGTGTCCTCCGTGCTGTTGGTGGCTGTGCTCTTTGCGCTTACCCCCCTGAGTCAGTTGACCCGAGAGGTTCAACGTCTGGCTGCGGGCGAAGTGGGACGTGGTGTGGAGGTTCGGTCCTCCGATGAGGTCGGTCTGCTCGCGACCGAGTTCAATGCGATGGTGGCCGCGCTACAGAGTCGAGATCGCTCGCTCAAAGAACGCGCCGACCAGCTCGACCGCGTTCGGCGCTATCTCGCGAGTGTCCTCGACAGCCTCGAAGACCCCCTGTTCGTGCTGGAACAGGGGAGCGTGACGCTTCGAAATCCAGCAGCGTTTTCGTCTTGGGGCATCGACGAGCAGGGCGATGTGCCCGCAATGCTCCAGCCGTTGTTGCGCGGGCCCGGACGACACGATCTCCAGCTGGACGATGGGCGCCATGTGACCGTGCACGTGGCCGGCTTTGGTGCCGAGGGGCTCGTGGTGCTGCTCTCAGATGTGACGGATCGGGTCGCTGCGCGGGAGCGGCTCGCACGCTCGGAGCGGCTGGCGATGATCGGTCAGATGCTTGCCCAGATCACGCACGAGGTTCGCAATCCGCTCAATGCACTCTCTCTCAATGCAGAGTTGTTGGGCGATGAGCTGGCGCAGCTCGATCCCGCCCGGGCCACCGAGTCCTGGGACTTGCTCGCCATGATCTCCGGAGAGATCGAGCGACTGACCGATGTCACGCACCACTATCTGCAGCTGGCTCGGAGGCCTCCGGCCCAGCTGGACCCCTGCAACGTGCGAGAGATGATCGACGAGGTCACACGCCTGCTCGAGCCCGAGCTGAAGGCGTCCGACGTGGGGCTCAGCCTCGAGCTCGATGAGGTCGCACCACAGCTCATGGATGGCAATCAGATCCGGCAAGGACTGCTCAATATTCTGCGAAATGCCATGGAGGCGGGTGCGCGCTCGCTTCACCTTTCCTCGGCGGTGGTTGGACATGAGCTGCAGCTGCGTCTTGATGACGATGGGGAGGGCATGTCCCCAGAACAGCGTGAGCGTGCGGTCGACCCCTTCTTCAGCACAAAGGTCAGCGGTACGGGCCTTGGACTGGCGATTACGCGTCAGATCTTGGAGGACCATGGAGGGCGTATTGCCATGGCGGAGCGTCCGGAAGGTGGCACGCGCATCACGCTGATTCTCCCGCGGAGGGATGTCCACCATGAAGGCGTGGCTGGTGAGGTTATGCCCCCTGTCGGTCCCGAAACCTAGAGAGTGATGCCATGGCTGCGCCCGAGATTCTGGTGGTGGATGATGATGCGTCGAACCGCGTCACCCTAGAGCGTCTTCTCGGACGGGAAGGATTTCGTGTGCGTCATGCGGGCAGTGGGCGCGAGGCCATTGAGGCGGTGCGGCAAGAGGTACCTGATGTGGTGCTGACCGACCTCAAGATGCCGGGCCTCACGGGCATCGACCTGCTCAAGGCGGTCCGCACCCTCGACCCCGACCTCGAGGTGGTCGTCATGACGGCCTACGGAACGGTGGAGACTGCGGTTGAAGCCATGAAAGAGGGGGCCTACGACTTTGTCAGCAAGCCGCTCAAGCGCGTGGAGCTCATCAAGTGTGTGCGAAAGGCCTTGGAGAAGCGCGCGTTGCGTGTTGAAAATCGCCAGCTTCGGGAACAACTCGGTGCCAAGGGCGACAGCTTCGTGGGCCAAGCACCGGCGATGCGGGACCTGATGGCCGAGGTTGAGCAAGTCGCCCCCTCCGATGCGACCATCCTGTTGTCGGGGCAGAGTGGTACGGGCAAGGGGCGTGTCGCTCGGATGCTCCATCAGCTGTCGCGGCGCCGAGACAGTGCCTTTGTGACCGTCAACTGTGCAGCGCTACCCAGCGATCTCCTCGAATCTGAGCTGTTTGGCTATGAGGCGGGTGCGTTTACGGGCGCGGCCAAGCGCAAGCCCGGTCGGTTCGACCTCGCACATGGGGGAACCATCTTCCTCGATGAGATCACCGAGGTGGAGCTCGCCATGCAGGTGAAGTTGCTCCGCGTGCTTCAGGAGGGCGAGTACGAGCGCGTGGGGGGTACCCAGACGCTCCACACCGATGTGAGGGTCATCGCAGCCACGAACCGCGATCTCGAGAAAGAGGTCGCGGAGGGTCGCTTTCGGCAAGATCTGTTTTACCGCTTGAACGTGATTCGGCTGACCCTGCCGCCGCTCAAGGACCGCCCCGAGGACCTCCCCATCTTGGCCTCCCATTTTCTTCAGCGGTTCGCCGCCAAGAACCACAAAGATGTACGCGGGATTCACCCCGAAGCTATGGATGCGCTGGTGGCATGGGCATGGCCGGGCAACGTCCGTGAGCTCGAAAATGCCATGGAGCGTGCTGTCGTTTTGTGTCGTACCGATGAAGTACAGGTCGCAGACCTGCCGCCCGGTCTGCGCGATACCGAGGCCCGGGCGAGGCTGTCCTTCGATGTGGGGACACCCCTGAAAGACGTGGAACGTCGTATGATCGAAGAGACCCTTCGGTACTGTCATGGCGACAAGGTGCTGGCGGCGTCATTGCTCGGCACGACGGCGCGAACGATCTACCGACGCGAAGCCGAGTGGGGACGTGACGAGTCGACTTGACGTCAACCAACAGTCAACGCTATGAGCGGCGCCTCTCGGGAGAATGATGCGCTGGGTCGTGGCTCTATGGCTGGCATGTGGTGTGACGGGCGAGGCGTTGGCTTCGCCCGAGGCGCCCATCGTGGTCGAAGAGGCTTTGGTTGCGGGTGCAGATGTGGTCGCGTGGCACGCCGTGCTGTCTAGTCCGGCCGCTGACCAAGAGCGCCACCTGACGCGATTTGTGCTGACGTTTCCCGACTCGCCGCTCGCCGTGTCAGCGTACGGCCTGCTCATGCAACGTGGGCATGTACCCGTCGGTGCGACGCCTGCCGAGCGCATGGTGCTGGCGCGCATGAAGCGACTCTGGGGCAAGGCCGAGCGGTCCGTGCAGCTAGGACTTCCGTCCCACATGGTGCTCGAGCCGCTCGATGGCCGTGCCAGTGGGGTGGAGACGCCCGCCAGCACCGCATCGTCCGCGCGTGCTGGCAGCTAGTTAGCGGAAGCGCGGCGGAATCTCCTTGATCTGCCGCATCATCAGCACCTCGTCGGTTCGCTGGTTGTCCTTGAACACTACGCCGTCGGGCATGCGGCCGACCTCGACGAAGCCCGCCGAACGGTACAAGGCTAGGGCGGCGTCATTGGACCCGAGGACCGAGAGGTGCACCTGGGCTAGCCGAGGGTGGGCTTCAATCCACGTCATGCCGGCCTCGAGAAGGCGACGACCGTGGCCCTTCCCGCGAGCCGTGGCGTCTAGACCCATCTCCAGCCATGCCACATGGCGTGTGCGCCGATGGATGCCCGAGCGCAGAATGAGGTAGCCCGCCAGCTTCTCGTCGAGATGAAGGACCACACATAGGCCATGGGTGGACCGGGCCAAGGCATCGATCTCGCGGACGGTGCGCCACCATCCGAGGCCGGGCTCATCGGGCTCTCGATAGAAAAACGCACCCTCACTGCGGATGCTCCGTCGCAGACGGACGAGCGCTGAGGCATCCCAAAAGGTGGCCTCCCGCATGACGACGGTGGGACTCACTCCCAGCCGTTGAGCTTCTTGAGCTCTTCGACCGTTCCGTCATCGACGATCAACTCGATGCGGTACTTGTCAATCGCGTTGTGCGTCACCTTGCTGTTGGGACTCCAGACGAACGGGGTCCCATCATCGGCAACCTCGAAGCGGTAGAGCAGGACCTCGCTTCGGGTCGCCTGACGCCCAGATGCCCGCTGCCGGCTGTGGGGTGGGCCCCAAGCCATCAACACCTGGTCTTTGGTCCAGCCGATGGCGACCTTGCCCGCGAGGATCTGCTCACGTCGGTCGGCATCGTATTGGTAAAAGCGCTTCCAGAGGCCCTTCGCCTTCAGCCATGCGTCGCGATCTTCGCGCGTCTTGAGCTTGAAGAAGGCCTTCTGGTCTTTCTTGTCCATCCAGATCTTCAGGGCGGTGAAGTGGTCCTGCTCTGCAGATTCGAGCCGATCGAATTTGGCGGCGCAGGTCATCGACAACGACGCGACGAGGAACCAAGGCAGGATCTGTCGTGGAAGCAGGCTGTTCATGGGGTCTCCGTAGTGGCTGGAGGCGCGGGCGGTTCGATGGACGTCGGTTGCGCCAAGAGAAGCGTCGAAGCGGGTACCCAGCCCACACTTCCCTCGCCAGTCCGAACGCGTGCAAAACCACCTCGAGTTGTCTCGACCCGAACCTCGGTTCCACCCGGAAGCCGTGATGAGACAGCGGCTTCTGGGCGTGGGAGGACACGCATCTGTGCGCCATTCGTCCCCACGACATCGATGTGGGTGTTGGCGTGATGCTCAAGGCCACGCAGTCCGAGACCCGTGCAGAGCAGGCCGGCCAGGGTCAGCCCGAGCACGGGGACGATCGACCCTGCATGGAACCACCAAAACCAGGTCAGGCCTGCGCAGAGACACCACCCACACATGGCGAGGGCGAGGAGCTCGTCGGGGGTGATGAACCGCGTCCAGTCGGGGGCGGTAAGGGCCGGTTCAGGCGGCGTGGCGTCGAGCTGCCGGCGTGCTTCGCCAAGGAGTTCTATGAGCACGGGGTCGCGGGGAGAGCGCTCGAGTGCGGTGCGAAGGTCTGCGAGGGCAGGGAGGGGACGACCCGTCTCAAGGTGCACGATGGCCCGGTTTCGGAGCACGGCTGGCGATGGCCGGTCTGTTTCCCAGAGGCTTAATGCCTCGTCGTAGGCGCCGTTCTCGAAGGCGGTCACACCAGGGGCCAAGCTCGATGTGTCGGTCATGGGCCAGATCGCCGACACCATCACTAGACAGACCGAGGCCAGAAAGGGCCAGAGCCATCGGGGCATCATACGTCACCCCCCAACCGGTTGATGAAGGCCACCAGGTCTTCCGTGGGGTCGTCCTCGGCTTGGGCCCATCGCGCAGCGTTGAGTCGCTGACGGAGCGTCTCGGCCTCGGCCGCCAGCTCTGGGGTCCCGGGGGGAGCGTGGTCCATGACGATGCGCAAGGCCTCATCGAGTGCAGCAAGTCTCTCTGCACGCGACTGGGGTAGTGCATGGAGCGACGGTAGCCCTCGTGGTGTGTCCTCGGATGATGCACGTGTCATGAGTCGCCGTTGGGCCGCGCGTGCGCCTCCCCAAGCGAGTGCTGCCAGCGTCGGGAGGGACGCGAATACGGCACCTGCGGCCCACAGGCGACCCCATCGCGGGCTTGCCAACGCCCCACGCCGAGCCAGCTTGTCGGCAAAGGCTTGGGTTGAGCCTTCAGGGGGCGCATCGCCATCGCCGAAACTCTGCATCTGCACTTCGGCATTCTCTCCTGGCAGCACGGTAATGGGGGGCGGGGTGATGTCCTGCTCCACGTAGGTGCCTTGGGTGGGAGAGAACGTCACCAACGTGAGCTTGGGGAACACCAGCTCGCCTTCGCGCGTCGGGACAAGCTGTACCGTAAAGGTCTTGGTGGCGCGGTAGACCTGCTGCTTGACGCCAGCGCCTTGCTGGGCTTCGCCGGGGTAGATCCGCACACCTTCGGTCTCTTCGAGGACCGGTCCATCATAGCGGGTGAGGTCGGCGTCACCGCGAAGCTTGAGGGTCCATGTGACCGAGGCTCCGACCGGTGCTGTGCGTCGGTCGACTCGACTCGTCACCTTCAGATCGCCCACCACGCCGCTGAAGTTTCTTGGGGGTTCGGGTAGCGGCTTGATCGTCAATGGAATGGGGCGGCTGGCAACGGTCACCGAGCGGGTGCTCGGAAACAGGTCGAACAGGGACCGCCTGCCCGCATTCGCCTTGGTCAGGACCTGAAGCTCCACCGCCACGGGGTCATAGGTGTAGGTGCCTACTTTTTCTGCGATGAGCGGCTGCCAGACGTCTCGGACTTCGTAGGCTCCTGCGGGATCATCGACCCGTGCTTCGCGTCGTTCGGCTTGCCCATAGGTGGGCACGGCGACGCCAGTGTTGGGATGGCCGTACCATTGAGACGAGGCCAGCTGTAGACGCGTCTCAAGGCCGAGATGGTAGAGCACCATCTGGCCTTCCCACGCTTCTTCGGGGAGGAACTCGGCCGTGAGGGCAACCTTGTCCACACCCTCCGCGGGTTGAGCGGGCGGGCCGACCGTGACCTCCACCACGGGAAGGGTGAGCTGCTTCGTGGCGCCGTTGGGGGCCTTCCAGGCGATGCGAACGGGGCCGAGGGGCCAGCGCCCCTCCTTCTTCGCGGTGACGGTGAACCGATACTTCACCTCGCGGTTCGAGACGCCGTTCACGATGCGAATGCTCTGGGAGCTGCCCGAATAGGCGACGGACAGGCCTTCACTCGGCGTGAAGACCGGGATGGAGGATGCCTCACCCGAGAAAAGGGTCACCGTGGCACCCACCGACTGCCGGACGGCGATGCGGTCGAGATCGAGGGTGAGGCGAGCAGGCTCGGCGGCCCACGCCTTGCCGGACCATGCGACGGCACCGAGGCCGGCGAGGAGTTGTCGTCGGCTTACCATGGCTTCTTCGTCCGTTTTCCTGGGACGACAGCGCGGGGCCGACCCTCCTCCACCTGGTCGAGGGCGGCCTCTGCAGCACGCACATCAGGATCGGTGCTGACCTCGCTTGGGGTGCCCTCTTCGCCGCCGGGTGCCATGGACGTCTCGGGTGCATTTTCCTCGAGGTCCTCGGGCCGAACGCCCTCTCCCGTGGTGGGGTCGTCTTGGCGGGTGCCATCGCCATCTTGGGCGTCAGACTC